>NZ_VFWW01000029.1:0-1149 GCF_006442955.1 Mesorhizobium sp. B1-1-1 | reverse complement strand
ATGAAAACCCGCGCCGCCGTTGCCGTTGCCGCCGGAAAGCCGCTTGAGATCATGGAGGTCGACCTTGACGGTCCGCGCGAGGGCGAGGTGCTGGTCGAGATCAAGGCGACCGGCATCTGCCACACCGACGAGTTCACGCTGTCGGGCGCCGATCCCGAGGGCCTGTTCCCGGCCATCCTCGGCCATGAGGGCGCCGGCGTGGTGGTCGATGTCGGCAAGGGCGTCACCTCGGTCAAAAAGGGCGACCATGTGATCCCGCTCTATACGCCCGAATGCCGGCAGTGCCCGTCGTGTTTGTCGCGGAAGACCAATCTGTGCACCGCCATCCGCGCCACGCAGGGGCAAGGCCTGATGCCGGACGGCACCTCGCGCTTCTCGATCGGGGGCGAAAAATTGTTTCACTATATGGGCTGCTCGACCTTCTCCAACTTCACCGTGCTGCCGGAGATCGCCGTTGCCAAGGTCAATCCCGACGCGCCCTTCGACAAGATCTGCTACATCGGCTGCGGGGTGACCACCGGCGTGGGCGCGGTGATCAACACCGCCAAGGTCGAGCAAGGCGCGACCGCGGTGGTCTTCGGCCTCGGCGGCATCGGGCTCAACGTCATCCAGGGCCTGAAACTTGCCGGCGCCGACATGATCATCGGCGTCGATCTCAACAACGACAGACGAGCCTGGGGCGAGCGCTTCGGCATGACGCATTTCGTCAATCCGAAGGAGATCGACGGCGACATCGTTCCCCATCTCGTCAACATGACCAAGCGCGGCGCCGACCAGATCGGCGGCGCCGACTATACGTTCGACTGCACCGGCAACACCAAGGTGATGCGCCAGGCGCTGGAGGCTTCGCATCGCGGCTGGGGCAAGTCGGTGGTCATCGGTGTGGCGGGCGCCGGCCAGGAGATCTCGACGCGGCCCTTCCAGCTGGTCACCGGGCGGACCTGGATGGGCACCGCCTTCGGCGGCGCGCGCGGCCGCACCGACGTGCCCAGGATCGTCGACTGGTACATGGACGGCAAGATCGAGATCGACCCGATGATCACCCACACGCTCAAGCTCGAGGACATCAACAAGGGGTTCGACCTCATGCATGAGGGCAAGTCGATCAGGAGTGTCGTGGTTTATTGAGGGCGGCCACACGCCGCGGGC
>NZ_VFWW01000028.1:0-1438 GCF_006442955.1 Mesorhizobium sp. B1-1-1 | reverse complement strand
GGGGTGGAGCAGCCCGGTAGCTCGTCAGGCTCATAACCTGAAGGTCACAGGTTCAAATCCTGTCCCCGCAACCAAATACAAAACAGCCCGGCTCACCCCGGGCTGTTCTTGTATCCGGCTGATGGCCGCCCGCTGATTTGAACCCTCATCACAGCCCAGCAAACACCCAAAGCCGACGCCCAAGGTCAAAAACAAATCCCGCAAAACCAAACACAATCCGCCCGCCAAAGCCAAGCCAAGCCAAGCCAAACGTTCAGGGCCAAGCCTCGGTCGTTCCATGCCTCGGGGCCAAGACGAGCTCTCAGCTCGCGCGGCGGAAAATTGGGCTTCCCAGAGCCGAGGCCAGCCACGAAAATGCAAAATGGATTCAGCCGGCAGGATTCCATCTCAGCCGGCTTCAGCGCCAGCTGTCCCGGAGGGATCGCGAGGAGCAGATCCCACCTATCGGCTGCAGGCGCGATCCCCGATCGCGACGGCCCGACTGAGGCGATATCTCTGTCTGCGAGACAATCGGACCAAAATGCAGGTTGGTCGACGTCGGTCGAAATTGCTAATATCTGACATCTTTTGCTAAATCCGTGCCGTGATCCCATGTCTCTTTCCGGGAGGCTGTCATGCCCAACTACGCTCTGAACGACCACTATGAGCGCTTCATCAGGAAACAGCTCGAATCAGGTCGCTACAACAATGCCAGCGAGGTTGTCCGCGCCGGCCTGCGCATGCTCCAGGATTTCGAGGCGGAGCGGGAAAGGTGGCTGAGCGTGGAAATTCCGGGGCGCCTAGCCGAGCTCCAGCAGGATCCAGCTAAAGGAATCCCGGCCGGGGCGGTTTTTTCTCGGCTGGAGGCGCGCCATCGCGCGAAACAGGCGAAAGCCAAGTAGGGGATGGACTATCGGATCGTCTTTCATCCCGCCGCACAAGCCGAACTCGAACGGCTCTATGACGACATAGCCGAGCGCGCATCGCCGGCGATCGCCTGGAATTTTCGTCGCGGGTATTCAAGACCATTGTCTCGGTCTATCGACTTTTCCACAGCGTGGCACCGAGCGGCGCGAGATCATGCCCGGACTGCGGATCATCGGCTACCGACGGCGGTCAGCATTGCCTTTGCGGTCGAGGGCGAGCGGGTGCTGATCCTGGGCATCTTTTACGCAGGCCGGAACATCACACCGGAATGGCTGGAAGCCGCTGAAAGCCGCTCGGGCAAGGTCCGCAGCCGTCGGGCGGACAGCGGTTTTCAAAGCGAGGCATACGGTCCGAAGCGAGTATCCCAGGCGCGACCAAGCGCAAAAAGCGATGTGGAAACTCAGCCTAGCCAACTCACGAATCTCGACCCTGCGGATATCTCCACGAGAAATCGAAAAAACTTCTTGGATCGGTGTTGACAGTTTGTCGGGGTGGCGACTATATACGCCTCACGAACGAGGGCGGTGCGCCG
>NZ_VFWW01000027.1:0-2500 GCF_006442955.1 Mesorhizobium sp. B1-1-1 | reverse complement strand
GAGCGTCGACCGAATACCCCAGGGGGTAGAGCACTGGATGGGCTAGGGGTCCTCACCGGATTACCAAACCTAACCAAACTCCGAATACCTGGGAGTACTAGTCGGCAGACACACGGCGGGTGCTAACGTCCGTCGTGAAAAGGGAAACAACCCTGACCTACAGCTAAGGTCCCCAAGTTATGGCTAAGTGGGAAAGGATGTGAGGATCCCAAAACAACCAGGATGTTGGCTTAGAAGCAGCCATCATTTAAAGAAAGCGTAACAGCTCACTGGTCTAAATAAGGGTCTTTGCGCCGAAAATGTACCGGGGCTAAAGCCATACACCGAAGCTTAGGGTTCGTGAGCAATCACGAGCGGTAGCGGAGCGTTCTGTAAGCTGATGAAGCCATACCCGTGAGGGGTGGTGGAGGTATCAGAAGTGCGAATGCTGACATGAGTAACGTAAGGGGAGTGAGAGACTCCCCCGCCGAAAGACCAAGGGTTCCTGCTTAAAGCTAATCTGAGCAGGGTTAGCCGGCCCCTAAGACGAGGCGGAAACGCGTAGTCGATGGGAACCACGTTAATATTCGTGGGCCTGGAGGTAGTGACGGATCACACAAGTTGTCCAATCTTATCGGATTGAACGGGCAGCGGAGTGGTTCCAGGAAATAGCTCCTCCTTATAGACCGTACCCGAAACCGACACTGGTGGTCTGGTAGAGTATACCAAGGCGCTTGAGAGAACTATGCTGAAGGAACTCGGCAAATTGCACGCGTAACTTCGGAAGAAGCGTGACCCTTTTCTGCGCAAGCAGAGGAGGGTGGCACAGACCAGGGGGTAGCGACTGTTTATCAAAAACACAGGGCTCTGCGAAGCCGCAAGGCGACGTATAGGGTCTGACGCCTGCCCGGTGCTGGAAGGTTAAGAGGAGGGGTGCAAGCTCTGAATCGAAGCCCCAGTAAACGGCGGCCGTAACTATAACGGTCCTAAGGTAGCGAAATTCCTTGTCGGGTAAGTTCCGACCTGCACGAATGGCGTAACGACTTCCCCGCTGTCTCCAGCATAGACTCAGTGAAATTGAATTCCCCGTGAAGATGCGGGGTTCCTGCGGTTAGACGGAAAGACCCCGTGCACCTTTACTATAGCTTTACATTGGCATTCGTAGTGGCATGTGTAGGATAGGTGGTAGGCTTTGAAACCTGGGCGCCAGCTCAGGTGGAGCCACCCTTGAAATACCACCCTTATCACTATGGATGTCTAACCGCGGCCCGTTATCCGGGTCCGGGACAATGTATGGTGGGTAGTTTGACTGGGGCGGTCGCCTCCTAAA
Organism: Mesorhizobium sp. B1-1-1; assembly: GCF_006442955.1. Lineage (NCBI taxonomy): Bacteria > Pseudomonadati > Pseudomonadota > Alphaproteobacteria > Hyphomicrobiales > Phyllobacteriaceae > Mesorhizobium > Mesorhizobium sp. B1-1-1. The sequence goes on along the minus strand of NZ_VFWW01000027.1, from coordinate 1,191 downwards.
GAGTAACGGAGGCGCGCGATGGTGGGCTCAGAACGGTCGGAAATCGTTCGCTGAGTGCAATGGCATAAGCCTGCCTGACTGCGAGACTGACAAGTCGAGCAGAGACGAAAGTCGGTCATAGTGATCCGGTGGTCCCGCGTGGAAGGGCCATCGCTCAACGGATAAAAGGTACGCCGGGGATAACAGGCTGATGACCCCCAAGAGTCCATATCGACGGGGTTGTTTGGCACCTCGATGTCGACTCATCGCATCCTGGGGCTGGAGCAGGTCCCAAGGGTATGGCTGTTCGCCATTTAAAGCGGTACGTGAGTTGGGTTCAGAACGTCGTGAGACAGTTCGGTCCCTATCTGCCGTGGGTGTAGGAATATTGAAAGGATCTGTCCCTAGTACGAGAGGACCGGGATGGACGGATCTCTGGTGGACCTGTTGTGGCGCCAGCCGCATAGCAGGGTAGCTATATCCGGACGGGATAACCGCTGAAGGCATCTAAGCGGGAAACCCACCTTAAAACGAGTATTCCCTGAGAACCGTGGAAGACGACCACGTTGATAGGCCGGGTGTGGAAGAGCGGCAACGCTTGAAGCTTACCGGTACTAATAGTTCGATCGGCTTGATCGTTCTCATTCCTTATGCCCATCGTGAAACACGATGGTCTGGCCAGCGCTCACGCATGAGCGGCCCTTACGGGCCTATGCTCCGCGAGGGCGCCGGACGACCGGCGACGCGCAGTCGCGCTTGCGGGCTTCGCCCGAAAGCAAACTGTGGATGTCGCTCAGGCACAAAAAGACAGGTGAAGAGCAACGAGCCAATAGCGAATAGGCATCCCCTATTCACTATTGCCTACTGCCCAATCCCTAACCCAGCTTCTCGAATAACGTGCGTTTTGCCGACCTGGTGGTTATGGCGGAGCGGCTGCACCCGATCCCATTCCGAACTCGGCCGTGAAACGCTCCAGCGCTGATGGTACTTCGTCTCAAGACGCGGGAGAGTAGGTCGCTGCCAGGTCTGCCAAACGCACGTTAAACTCACATCCAATCGGATGGATGTGAAATCTTCTCTTCACGAACAGGCCCGCCAACGGGACAACGGGCCGCGTAAGCGGCCCTTTCAATTTGGCGGCGCGAAGCAGGCAATCGCCCGCTTCCAAACATCGAAGCAGAAAACACCTGCTTCCAGAGATCGAAGCAGAAA
>NZ_VFWW01000026.1:0-10153 GCF_006442955.1 Mesorhizobium sp. B1-1-1 | reverse complement strand
GCTGCCGCCGCCGTCCTGGCCGTGTCGGGCAGCGCTTTCGCCGGCAGCGACAACTATGGCTCCAATGGCGCCAACCAGCCCGCGGCCACTTCGACGGACAGCTCATACACCGCTTCGACCAAGACGTCGGCGCCGTCTGCCCAGGCGCCTGTTCAGGGTGCCGATCGCAACCTCTTCGGCAACAACTAACAGCCGATCTCCAGTTGACGGCGGGCCTTCCGCCGTCCTGGCGAAATTCGAAAATTCAGGAGACTTGAAATGAAGAAGATCATCCTTGCTGCCGCCGCCGTCCTGGCCGTTTCGGGCAGCGCTTTCGCCAGCAGCGACAACTATGGCTCCAATGGCGCCAATCAGCCTGCCGTCACCTCGGTCGACAATGCGCACACGGCTTCGATCCGCGACAGCGGCTCGCCCGTCTACAAGCTGCTCAATTCGTCGGGCGATGTACACAAGTCCGCCCCTCAGGGCAGTGACCGGAATCTCTTCGGCCACTAACAGCCGAAGCTGACACCAAACACGAGCGGCGGGCTTTGCCCGCCGCTCCTGTTTTTGCGTGACCGGCAATTAATTCATGGCCTGCTCTCAGGCCGCTTTCGCTTCCGTCTCGTGCAGCGCGAAGGATCGTCCATCCGCGTCGAAGATATGAAGGTCTCCGGCGTCGGCGCTCAGCCGCAGTGTCGCCCCGCGCTTGACCTCGACATTGCCCGGCAGCTTGGTCACCAGCGGCAGGTCGGCGCGGCCGATGTCGACATAGACGAGTTGCACCTCGCCGAGCTGCTCGACATAATCCACCGTTCCTTCGAACAGATAGTCCGTGCCGCCGGCGATCGTCAGGTCCTCCGGCCGCACGCCGAAGCTCACCGACGCGCCCTTGGCCGAGGCCGGCGTCGCGATCGGCACCGTAGCCTTGCGGCCGCCGACATGACTGATGGCGGTCGGATTGCCCGATTTGTCGATGGTCGCCGGCAGGATGTTCATGGCCGGCGAGCCGATGAACTGAGCAACGAACAGATTGCCGGGTTTCTTGTAGAGTTCCATCGGCGTGCCGACCTGTTCGATATGGCCCTCCTTCAGCACCACGATGCGGTCGGCCAGCGTCATCGCCTCGACCTGGTCGTGGGTGACATAGATCATGGTGGTGTTGGGCATCGATTCCTTGAGCTTGGCGATCTCGATGCGGGTGGCGACGCGCAGCGCGGCGTCGAGGTTCGACAGCGGTTCGTCGAACAGGAACACCTTCGGGTTGCGCACGATGGCGCGGCCGATGGCCACGCGCTGGCGCTGGCCGCCCGACATCGCCTTGGGGAGGCGGTCGAGATAGTTGGTCAGCTGCAGGATCTCTGCCGCCTGGCGCACGCGCTTGTCTATCTCGGCCTTGCTTTCCTTCCCGATCTTCATCGAGAACGCCATGTTGTCGTAGACCGTCATATGCGGATAGAGCGCGTAGGACTGGAACACCATGGCGATGCCGCGTTTCGACGGCGGCACGTCGTTGACCACCTCGCCGGCTATTCTGAGCTCGCCCGAGGTGATCTCCTCGAGCCCTGCTATCGAGCGCAGCAATGTCGACTTGCCGCAACCCGACGGCCCGACGAAGACGATGAACTCGCCCGATTTGATGTCGAGGTCGATGCCGTGCAGAATGTTGAGATTGCCGTATGATTTCTTCACTTGCCTCAGCGTGACATCGGCCATGTTTCCCTCCAGTGGTCCCTAGAATTCAGTCGATGCGCCCGAACCAGGCGCCGTAGCCGCCGAGGCGGATGGAGCCGGAGCTCTGCTGTCCCGAAAATCCGTGTCCGGGCAAAGGTTGCAGCGATCGACCGCCAAGGTCAACCTCCGCTGGCCCGGATCCCAGGTTGAAGACGCAGACGATCTGCTCGTTGCCCGCGCGGCGCGTGAAGGCGACAGTGTCGCCCTGGCTTTCGATGAAATTGATATCGCCCTTGGCCAACGCCGGATGGGCACGGCGGAAGCCGAGAAAGCGCCGGTAGTGTTCGAGCAGCGAATGCTCATCGCCTTGCTGGACATTGACGGCTTGCGACAGGTGCTTGGCCGGCACCGGCAGCCACGGCTTTGCCTGGGAGAAGCCACCATTCCTGGCGCTGCCGTCCCACACCATCGGCGTGCGGCAGCCGTCGCGGCCCTTGAATTCCGGCCAGAAACGGATGCCGTAGGGATCTTGCAGATCCTCGAACCGCAATTCGGCTTCGCCGAGCCCCAGTTCCTCGCCCTGATAGATGCAGACCGAGCCGCGCAAGGACATCAGCAATGCCGAGATAACCTTGAGATAGGCGGTCGGGTCGGCTTCGTTGGCGGCCCAGCGCGAGGCCGGGCGCATCACGTCATGGTTGGAGAAGGCCCAACACGACCAGCCGTCGCTGGCAACCTTGCCAAAGGTTTCCAGCACCGAACGGACCTTGGCGGCGCTGATCTTTTCCGGCGCCAGGAAGTCGAAGGAATAGCACATGTGCACGCGCTTGCCGCCGGCTGTATAGGCCGCGACAACGTCCAGTCCGCGCTGTGAATCGCCGACCTCGCCGACCGCGGCCGTTGCCGGATATTCGTCGAGCAGGGCGCGGAAGCGTTCGAGGAAGCCGAGGTTCTCCGGACGGCTCTTGTCGTAGATGTGGTCTTGGTAGTTGTAGGGATTGACCGCGGGTGCGGTCTGGTCGTTGCGCTGCTCCGGCGGCAGCGGCGGGTTGTTTTCCAGCCCCTGGCTGTGGAAGTAGAAATTGATGGTGTCGAGGCGGAACCCGTCGACACCGCGCTCCAGCCAGAAGCGGGTCACGTCGAGCAGCGCGTCCTGGACTTCGCCGTTGTGGAAATTGAGGTCCGGCTGTTCCGCGAGAAAGTTGTGCAGGTAATATTGCTGGCGGCTGGTGTCCCATTGCCAGGCCGATCCGCCGAAGATCGACAGCCAGTTGTTGGGCGGCGTGCCGTCCGGCCTGGGATCGGCCCAGACGTACCAGTCGGCTTTCGGATTACTGCGGTTCGATCGGCTTTCCCTGAACCAGGGATGGATGTCGGCGGTGTGCGACAGCACCTCGTCGATCATCACCTTCAGCCCCAGCCTGTGCGCCTCCGCCGTCAGCGCGTCGAAATCGGCCAGCGTGCCGAACATCGGGTCGACGTCGCAGTAATCCGAGACGTCGTAGCCGAAATCCTTCATCGGCGATTTGAAGAAGGGCGAGATCCAGAGGGCGTCCGCGCCGAGCGCGGCGATATAGGGCAGCCGCCCGATGATCCCCTTGAGGTCGCCGATGCCGTCGCCATTCGAGTCCTGGTAGCTGCGCGGATAAATCTGGTAGATCACGGCACCTCGCCACCAGTCGCTATCGACGGCGAGATCGGGCCTCGAACTGGCTTTCAAAGCGGATTGCATGGTTTCAGCCTCCTTTCACCGAGCCTGCGAGCAGCCCGCGGACGAAATAGCGCTGCAAAGAGAAGAACACGATCAGCGGCACGATGATGGTCACGAAAGCCGACGTCGTCAGGATCTCCCAGTCGCCGCCACGCGAGCCGAGCAAGGCATTGAGCTTGGCGGTCAGCACGATCTGATCCGCCTCCGTGCCAAGGAAAACCATCGCCACCAGGAGATCGTTCCATACCCACAGGAACTGGAAGATGGCGAAGGACGCCAGCACGGGAAATGACAGCGGCAGCACGATCTTGACGAATATCTCGAAATCGCTGGCGCCGTCGATGCGCGCCGATTCCATGATCTCGCGCGGCAGGCCGGCAATGTAGCTCCGCAAGAGGTAGATGGCGAAGGGCAGTCCGAAGCCGGTATGCGCCAGCCAGATGCCGAGATAGGTCTTGGAGGGCACGCCGAAGAAGGCGCCGACGCCGTTGTAGAGCTTCAACAGCGGGATCAGCGACATCTGCAGCGGCACCACCAGCAGGCCGATGATGACCGCGATCAGAAGCGCACGCCCGGGAAAGCGCATCCAGGCCAGAGCGTAAGCCGCAAAGGCGGCGATCAGGATCGGGATGACGGTCGCCGGGATAGTGACGGTCAGCGAGTTCATGAAGGAGCGGCCGATGCCTTCCGAAAACAGCACGGTCCTGTAATTGTCGGTGGTGAATTTCGGCGGCGCCGAGGAGGCATAGTAGACGCGCTGGCCGCGGTCGCCCTCGAACGCCTTGGGCGAGGTCATGACGAAGCTGCCGTCGGCATTGAGCTGCAAGGTAACGCCGTCGCCGAGATCGGCCGATGTGCCGGCCGGATATTGCGTCGGTGCCGCCGACTTGACGCCGAAGGCGCTGATCTCGCGCTTGGCGCCATCGCCGAAAATGTTGCCCTGGAGGACGAACTTGCCGTCCTTCTCGACCTGCGCCGAGGCGGGCGGCAGGCGTCCAGCTTCGGTCTGGGTCGAACTGGCGAACGAGTTCCACCAGCCCGAGGCGATGATCTGGTCCTTGTCGCGCAGCGACGATACCAGGATGCCGAGCGTCGGCATGGTCCAGATCGCAACGAAGACCAGGACGGCGATGTGAACGCCGAAGCGGCTGGCGAAGGAGTTTCCGGTCGCGACGGTCATCTCAATGTCCTCCCGTCTCTTTGTTGGCCTGGCGTATGTTCCAGACCATGATCGGAATGACCGCGATCATGATGATGATGGCGATTGTCGCGCCGCGGCCGAAATCACCGCCGCCACGGAACATCCAGTCGAACATCAGATTGGCCAGCACTTGGCTGTTCCATTGGCCGTTGGTCATGGTCAGGACGATGTCGAATACCTTGAGCACCAGGATGGTGATTGTGGTCCAGACCACGGCGATGGTGCCCCAGATCTGCGGCACCATGATTTTCCAGAAGATCTGGAACGGATTGGCACCGTCGATGACGGCGGCTTCCAGCGTCTCTTCCGGAATGCCGCGCAGCGCCGAAGACAGGATGACCATGGCAAAGCCGGTCTGGATCCAGATCAGGATCACCATCAGGAAGAAATTGTTCCAGAACGGCAGCGATATCCAGACCTGCGGCTGGCCGCCGAAATGCTGGATGATGGCGTTCAGGATGCCGATCTGCGTCTGGCCTTCGCCGCGATACTCATAGATGAATTTCCAGATGACGCTGGCGCCGACGAAGGAGATCGCCAGCGGCAGGAAGATCAGGCTCTTGGCGATCGTGCCCCACCAGATCTTGTCGGTAAGCACGGCGATGATCAGGCCAAGGAAGGTACAGGCGGCGGGCACTACGGCCAGCCAGAGCACATTGTTGAGGATCGAATTGCGAAACTCGCGGTCGCCGAAAGCCCATTGATAATTGGCCAGGCCGACGAAATTGGCGCCGCCGCGATCGAGGAAGGACAGCCGCAGCGTCTCGACCACCGGATAGATGAGATAGATGGTCAGGATGATCATCGCCGGGCCGACGAACAGCCAGGGCCGGATCAGCCCTTGCCGGCGCAGATTGTCGACGGCGGCGGCGCCCGAGACGCCGCGCGAGGGGAAGGTGACGTCGAGCAGTTTGTTGGCGCCCCAGAAATAGGCGACGCAGCCGCCGACGCCGATGATGATGACGAATATGGCCGAGAAAATCTGAGCCGCCATGGGTCCCTCTCCCTGCACGACCCGCCAGGATGGAAACGATCCTTGCGATTGCGCCGCGCGCCGATCTCGTTGTTGAGCGCGAGCAGGCAGGGAAGCGTGTGGCTCCGTGCCCGCCGCATGCCGGAATGTCTACGCTGTCACGACTGGATCTGACCCGTCCCGGTTGGCCGGGCTGGGATGTTGCGATGGGGCCGGTCGGATCCGGGCCAACTGGCCCGGATCCGCTCGGGAGGTGGAAGCCTAGGCCTCCGCGGGTGCGGCTCTTACTTGATCGCGTCCCAGCTCTTCTGAATGTCGGTGGCGACGTCCTGCGCCGACTTGCCGCCGACCAGGTCGATCATGCCGGTCCAGAAGGCGCCGGCGCCGATCTTGCCCGGCATCAGGTCCGACCCGTCGAAACGGAAAGTCGAGGCATTGGCCAGGATCTCGCCCTGCTTGCGCAGCGCATCGCTGGCATAGGCATCCTTGTTGACCGCCTTGAACGGCGTCACGAAACCGCCTTCGGCCATCCAGATCTCATGGGCCAGCGGCATCTTAAGGAATTCGATGAACGCGCGGGCGGCCTTCGAGTCCTTGGTGATCATCGCCAGCGTTCCGGCGCCGAGCACGGGGGTGCCGAGTTCGGGCTTGGACGCATAAGGCGGGAAGTAGAAGAAGTCCGCGTCCTGGCCGATTTTCGTGCCTTCGGGGAAGAAGGTCGGGATGAACGACGCCTGATGGTGCAGGTAGCACTTCGGCGGCACCGCGAAGAGGCCCTTGGGGCTGTCGCGGAAATCTGTGGCCGCGACCGCCTTGGCGCCGCCATCCACCATCTTGTCGTCGGTCGCGATCTTGCCGAAGATGTCGATTGCATTGACCACGGCCGGGTCGTTGAACGGGATCTCGTTCTTCACCCATTTGTCGTAGGTTTCCGGAGACTGCGTGCGCAGCATCAGGTCTTCCACCCAGTCCGTCGCCGGCCAGCCGGTGGCGCCGCCCGAGCCGAGCCCGATGCACCATGGCGTGCCGCCGTCGGCGATAATCTTCTTCTCGAGGTCGGCGAGTTCTTCCTGCGTCTTCGGTACCTTGTAGCCGGCTTCCTCGAAATTGTCCGGCGAGTACCAGACCAGCGACTTCACGTCGGCCTTGTAGGGGAAGGCGAAGAAGCCCGGCTTACCGTCCTTGTCCTTGAAGGTGCCGAGGTCGACCCATGACTGGCCGGCGCCGTAATTGTCCTTGACCCATTTGGCGGTATCGTCGCCGAGCGGCGTCAAGAGACCCTTGGAAGCAAGGTCCTGGATCAGGCCGGGTTGCGGCAGAACGGCGATGTTGGGCGGGCTGCCGGCCTGCGTGTCGATGACGATCTGCTGCTCGTAATTTTCCGAGGAGGAATATTTGATCTCGGCGCCGGTGGCTTCCGAGAAATAATCGAGTACGCCGCGCACCAGGGTCTCGTCCTCGCCGCGCCATGGCCCGAAGATCGACAGGGTCTCCCCCTTGAGGTCGATTTTCTTGAGCTCTTCGTAGTTTGCCCAGTTGAAACGCTTGTCCTCGCCCGGCTTGAATTTCAGCTCGGCCTGCGCGGGCGCGCCGAGGGCGAGCACGGCAAGCGCGGCGCCCAGCATAAGCATTTTCTTCATCGGTATTCCCTCCCAGTGGGTCACAAACACCGGACGGAACCTCCATTCCGCCCGCCGACGCCGCAGGACTGTGACTCAGTCGGAAAGGAACCGCAACCTTTCGAAGAGTCTTCCAAAGCGCTTTGGCTATTTCGATCTCGCCATTGAATCGTCCAGAAGTCAAGAGGCGTGGTAACTTAATCGATTTAATTCCGGAGTCTGGCGCCTGGAAAATCGCGCTGCAGCATGCTTTTTTGGCAGTGCAGCAGCAATTTATGTTTCAAACCTGCACCAAGCCTGCCTATGGTCGCCATGATATGACGGGCCTGCCGCAGGGCTTGGGTCGATTCAATTTAAAAGCGCTTTGAGGCATGGAGTCCTCTCGTGAACCTGAAGCAACTCGCGCACATGCTGGCGCTTTCGCAGACCACGGTAAGCCGGGCGCTGAACGGCTATCCCGAGGTCAACGAAGAGACGCGCCGGCGCGTCATGGACGCCGCCAAGCGCCATGGCTATCGCCCCAATCCGAGCGCACGCCGGCTTGCGACCGGCAAGTCCGGAATGATCGGCTATGTCTTGCCGACGGGTGCTGCCGTCGACATCGACCCGCACTTCGTCGAATTCCTGTCTGGCCTTGGCGATTATGCGCGCTCGCACGAGCTCGACCTGGTGCTGTCTCCCGCCGACGCCGACGACCAGGAGACGACTTACCGGCGCATCGTCGCCAACCGCCAGGTCGACGCCGTCTACATCTCCTCGCCGACGCCGGCCGACCGGCGCGTGGCGCTGGTCAACACGCTTGGCATACCCTTCATCATCCATGGCCGCAGCGAAGGTTTCGATTTCGACTATCCCTATCTCGACATCGACAATGAGGGCGCCTTTCACGAGGCGGCACGGCTGCTCGTCCAGCTCGGCCACCGGCGGCTGGCGCTGATTAATGGCGATGACCGCGAAACCTTCGCCGTGCATCGCGAGCGAGGCGTGCGCCGGGCGCTCGCCGCGAGCGGCCTGACCTTGGGCGACCGCCATGTCTGCTCCGTTGCCATGACCGAGGAGAACGGCTATCGCGCCGCCCGGCGCCTGCTCGAACAGGACGGCGCGCCGACCGCGATCGCCTGCTCCAGCCTGATCATGGCGCTCGGCGTCGTGCGCGCCGTGCGCGACCTCGGCCTGAGCATCCCCGGCGACATCTCATTAATTGCACATGACGACGTCTTCCCATGGCTGAAGCCGGAGAATTTCTCCGTACCGCTGTCGACGACGCGCTCCTCGATCCGGCTCGCCGGCGCCCGCATCGCCGAGCGTCTGGCCGCACGGATATCGGGCCTGGAGGAGGGCCCGCGCGGCGAGGTCTGGCCGGTCGACCTGGTGATCAGGGGGTCGGTTGCCGGAGCGCCTGCCTAGGGTTAGAGCCAATCGCTCCGAGGGGCCGAGTTCGACCGCTTGCGGGCGTTGCCGGAAGATCGATTGCAGTGTCATGGATAGTGGTCTGCCTGCACCGCGCTTGCTTTGGCTTTTAGAGGGTGGCAACCAGTAAGCCAAAGCCATCAACCAGCCCTCCTGGATGCCCAATTTGCCCATATTCCCGTTCTCCGAAATGGACCCAATCCAACATCCTGGCCCACCGCCGAAGCGTTCGGAGGTGGTCATCATTGGTGGCGGCATTATCGGCGTAACGACGGCTCTTTTCCTGGCGGAGCGGAACATTCCGGTCACGCTGCTGGAAAAAGGCCGCGTTGCGGCCGAACAATCGTCCCGAAATTGGGGCTGGATTCGAAAGCAGGGGCGCGACGCAGATGAACTGCCAATTGTCATCGAGGCTTTTCGCCTATGGCGGCAACTGGCTGAGGAATGCGGCGAAGACATCGGGCTGGACCAGACAGGTGTGACCTATCTGGCGAACTCCGACAAGGACATGGCCGGTTTCGAAGAGTTCATGAAGATCGCCGCCATCCATGGGCTCGACACTCGCCTCCTGGACGCAGACGAAACCGCGAAACTCATCAAGGGCATGTCGCGCAAGTTCAAGGGCGCGATGACGACGCCCTCCGACATGCGTGCGGAGCCTTGGTTGGCGGTGCCTGCGCTTGCTCGTCTTGCCGTCCGAAAAGGCGCCAAGATCATAGAGAATTGCGCAGCGCGAACCCTCGAAATCTCAGCTGGCAGGATCAGAGGAGTGTGGACCGAGGCGGGATACATTGAAACCTCCAGCGTACTGGTCGCGGGCGGCGCCTGGTCGTCGCTGTTCCTGAGAAGACACGGCGTCTCCATCCCCCAACTCAGCGTCAGGGTAACCGTAGCCGCAACGGAGCCTATGCCTGAAATCTATGCAGGTGCGGCAGCGGACGAACACATCGCTTTCAGGCGCCGACAGGATGGCGGATACACGCTCGCCCCGGGAGGCAGTAATTTGCTTTACCTGGGACCTGACGCATTCCGGCACGCCACCAAGTATCTTCCCGCCCTCATGGCCAATCCGCTCGGAACCCGCTACTTTCCGTGCGCTCCATCGGGTTACCCTGATAGCTGGTCGACCCCGCGCGATTGGACCCCGGATTCCCAGAGTCCTTTCGAAAGAATGCGGGTGCTCAACCCGGCCGCTGAACGCTCCGGCCTCCGTTCTGTAGAGCGCAATTTCAGACGCCTTTTTCCACAGTTCGAAACAGTTCGCTTGAAGGCAGGCTGGGGAGGCATGATTGACGCCATGCCCGATGTCGTCCCCGTCGTGGATCACGCCCGGGCAGTCGTCGGTCTTTTCGTGGCCACGGGAATGAGTGGTCACGGCTTCGGTATCGGACCTGGAATCGGTCGCGTCGTTTCCGACCTGATTCAGGGTAACGCGAGTGGGCATGATCTCAGCCGCTTTCGGCTGTCACGCTTCTATGATGGAAGCGCCGTTCGGTTGGGTCCGGCCCTCTAGAGCATTTCCTATTTTGGGAGAATCGTAGGATTCCCAAAACCGGATGTTTGTGATTCAAGATGCTGGCTGGATT
>NZ_VFWW01000025.1:0-11014 GCF_006442955.1 Mesorhizobium sp. B1-1-1 | reverse complement strand
GCCCCCGCCCGTCCCGACTGCGGTGCCCGATCTTCCGACGCCCGCGGCAGGGGAGGAGATCCTGCTCTACCGTGTCGAGGTCCCGGTCTATTCGGCGGTTCCGCCGGTGGCCGAGCATCTGGCGATGACGACACTTGGTACTTTCCATGAACGGCGAGGCGAACAGAGCCTGTTGTCAAACACCGAACTCTCTCCGGTCTGGGGCCGTATCTTCGGCCAGGACGCGAAGATGGGCTGGTCGGGAACGGTTTCGCCGTCGTTCGACGGCACCTTGTTCGGGTTCCAGGGCGGCTTCGACGTGTTTGGCCAGGAAACCGCTTCAGGTGGCGTCGATCGTGCCGGCCTGTTCATCGCCTATGCCACCATGAACGGCGATGTGCGCGGCCAGGCGCTGGGGCAGAACGATCTGGGCGTCGGCGACATCGATCTCGGCGGCACCAGCGTCGGCGGCTACTGGACCCGTATCGGTCCCGGGGGCTGGTACCTGGACGGGGTCGTCATGGCCACTTTTTTCAGCGGCGATGCGACCTCGACCCGCGACATCGGCATCGATGTCAAGGGAACCGGCGTCACCGCTTCGCTGGAAGGGGGCTACCCGATCGCGCTGGCGCAAGGCTGGACGCTCGAACCGCAGGCGCAACTGATTTGGCAGCATCTATCGCTCGACGATGCCGAGGATCGCTTCGCGTCGGTTTCCTTCGATCTCGACGACAACGTCACCGGACGCCTCGGCCTGCGCCTGCAGGGCGAGACGACATTGAACGGCACCGTGCTGCAACCTTACCTCAAGGCCAATCTCTGGCACGGTTCCGGTGGCACGGATCACGTCAACTTCGACACCACCGACATCTCGACCGAAAGCCGCTCGACCTCGTTCGAATTCGGCGGCGGCGTGACCGCCAAGGTGACGGACAAGGTCAGCCTCTTCGCCACCGGCGACTACACCACCAATCTCGGCGGTGACAAGCGGCGCATCCTTGAGGGCAATCTCGGCGTCAGCATCAAGTGGTGAGACGGCGAAGCTGGCGCTGTTTTCGTGCGTAAAGTCGACGCCGCCCCTCATCCGCCGGCAGGCAGGTGAGGGGCAGCGCTAACGCTGTGCGTTGAGCGAATCCCCCTTGTTCAATTCCCTGAACGCATCGCCACTGTGGCGATGCCGGCGCCAACCAGCAGCGTGCCGCCGGTGCGGTTGAAGACGCGGATCGCCCTAGGGTTGCGCACAAGGTTGCGCGCTCGCGACGCGATCAGCGCGTAGCCGAAGGCATTGGCGAAGGCGAGCGCCAGGAAGGTCGTCTCGAAGATCAGCATCTGCGTCCAGAAATCGGCGTGCCGGTCGAGGAACTGCGGCAGGAAGGCGACGAAGAAGGTGATGCTTTTCGGGTTGAGCGCGGTGACCAGCCAGGCATGCCCCATCATCCTGGCGGAGGACACGGCATCGGTGCGCGGCTCGGCCTTGAGCGCGCCGCCGGCCCGGAACAGTTTTACGCCGAGATAGACCAGATAGGCAGCGCCGATCAGCTTCAGGATCGTGAAGACGGTGGCCGAAGCTGCCAGCAGGGCGCCGATGCCCAGCATGGACAAGGTCATCGCCGTGAAGTCGCCCAGCGCCACGCCGACGGCCATCGGCAGTGCGGTGCGCCATCCCTGGCCGAGGGCATAGGACACGACCAGAAGGATGGTCGGTCCCGGAATGACTAGGAGGATGGTCGACGCGGCAGCGAAGGCGGCCCAGTTTTCGAAGGACATGCTCGTCTCCTTTGAGCTCAAAGAAGAGGATAAATCCTTCGGTCCAGGAGAATGTAAAGCGGTTTGTTTCTACCCCCCCCAACGGCAGTTCGGCGTCAGTCGAGCCGCCCGACAGGTTCACGATCTCGGCGAGAAGCTCGAGGTTGATCTTTCAGGTCTTGCACATGGGGGCCCCCGCTTTTGACACGCTGGCGCCGGGACTATGACCCGCCCGAGGTGATTTCGTGCAGGGCACGCTGGTTGGCGATACCGGAGAGGGCGCAATGGCGCCCAGCCTGTTCGCAAATGCAGGCAGCGCAAGGCCTTCACGCTTTATCAACCATGAATGATGAAAATGCTCGTCATCCGGCCGGACCGTGCTTCCCGCCGACAGCGTAGGGTTTGGGTACATGCGTGAGTTGCCGCAAGGTCTGAGGCCGCCGCGAAACGGCGACGCAATCGAAACCGATAGTCTTGTCTCCCGCCGCGCCGTTTTATCCGGGGCAGGGGCGTTGGCCTTGCTTGGCGCCGCCGGCTGCTCGACTTCGGGCGGCGGCCTGCCGGCGCTTGAGCTCGACGACACGGTCACCGGCTCTGTGCGGCCGATCCGGCCGAGCATCAGCGTCGACAAGAACGTCACCAGCCCCGACCTGATGTACGCGTCCCTGAGCGACGGCGGCTTCAACGTGCCCGAGGTGCCCTACCTCAAGATCAAGCCGGAATTCCGCCGCCAGATCGTCGTCGACCAGACGGGCGAAGCGCCCGGCACCATCGTCGTTCATCTCAATGAGCGCATGCTCTACCTCGTCCAGCCGGGGGGCGACGCCATCCGCTACGGGGTCGGCATCGGCAAGGACGGCTTCCGCTGGTCCGGCCGCGCCAACATCCAGTACGGACGGGAATGGCCGACCTGGACCCCGCCGCCGGAAATGATCGCCCGCAAGCCGGAATTGGTAAAATGGCAGGGCGGCCAGCCCGGCGGCCTCACCAACCCGCTCGGGGCGCGCGCTCTCTACATCTATCAGGACGGCAAGGACACCGGCTACCGCATCCATGGCTCGCCCGAATGGTGGAGCATCGGCCAGGCCATGTCGTCGGGCTGTGTGCGCCTGATCAACCAGGACATCATCGACCTCTACAGCCGCGTTTCCAAGAAGAACCCGGTCGTCGTCGTCTAGCTCAAGCCTCACCTCGCGGCCGCTGGCGCGGCCGGTCGTTTCTGCCGTTGCGCGATGGCCAAAGACAGGCGAAGGTGCCTGAAATCCAATCGCCCGGGAGAATTTCACCAATGGCCGGAACTTTCGTCATCGCGCAGGGCGGCGGCCCGACGGCCGTCATCAACCAGACCGTGGTCGGGGCGACGCTGGAGATCCGCAAGCGGCATCCCGGCGCCAAGGTCCTGGGCTCCATCCACGGCGTGCGCGGTATCCGCGACGGCAATTATATCGACCTCTCCGCCGTCCCGGAAGACCGCCTGCGGCTGATCGCCGGAACGCCGAGCGCGGCCCTTGGCTCGACGCGCGACAAACCGGATGCAGCCTATTGCGAGGTCGTCCTCGACGGCCTGAAGAAGGCCGGCGCGGATGCCTTCATCTACATCGGCGGCAATGACACGTCGGGCACGCAGCAGATCCTGACCGATGCCGCCGGGGGCAAGATCGCGTTCGTGCATGCGCCCAAAACCATCGACAATGATCTCGAGGAGAACGACCACACGCCGGGTTTCATCTCGGCGGCCGAGTTCGTCGCCGGCGCTTTCCTGTCCGTCGATCTCGATTTCCGCGCTCTGCCCGGCATCTATGTCGGCATCGTCATGGGCCGGCACGCCGGCTTCCTCACGGCCGCGGCCGCGGCTTGGCAGCTCGATCCCGACAGTGGTCCGCATCTCGTCTACGTGCCGGAGCGGCCGTTCTCGGCCACAGCCTTCATCGAGGACGTGCGCGCCACGCTCGACCGCCACAAGCGCTGCATCGTCGCCGTTTCGGAAGGGGTGAGCACCGCCGACGGCAAGGCGCTGGTTGAAAGCCTGGTCCCGCCCGAGAAGCTGGAGCGCGACCAGCATGGCAATGTCAAGCTATCGGGCAGCGACCTGCCGGCGGCACTCGAGCGGGCGCTCGCCGAAGGGCTGCCGGGCAAGCGCGCCCGCGTCGATGCGCTGGGCTACATGCCGCGCGGCTATGTCGGCGCCATCAGCGCCGTCGACGCGCAGGAGGCGTTCGACGCGGGAGCGTTCGCGGTCACCGTGGCCGAACAGGGCGGCGGCTCCGTGGCGCTGCAATATGACGGCACCAAAACCGTGCTGAAGAAGGTGCCGCTGAAGAACGTGGCCGGCAAGACCCGTCACATGCCCGAGAACTTCATGAAGCCGGACGCCAACCATCTGTCCGACGCCGGCATGGCTTACCTGAAGCGGCTGGTGCCGGAAAAATACAAGGTCGGAAAGCCCTTCGTCTGATGTCGGGACCATACTTGATTCCAGGATCACACCTGATGCGAGGCTCACACCTGATGCCGGGCTCACGCTTGATGCCGGGCCGCTTCTGATGGAGAACTGGTTCAGCAGGAGCATCGTCGACGAGAAGACGACGATGCTGACCGAGCCGTTCGTGCATGACTATGTGCGCGCCAACATCTGGCATCTCACCGGCCGCGACGCCGACCTTTTGGTCGATACCGGCATGGGCATCTGCCCGCTGGCGCCGGAGATCGAAACCCGGGCCGGCAAACCGCTCATCGTCGTCGCCACCCACATCCATCTCGATCATGTCGGCTCGCTGCATGAATTCGCGCTGCGCGCGGGACCCAGGGTGAGTGCCGCGCAGTTCGAGAACATGGATGAGGCGGCGACCTACGCCTACATGTTCCACGACCTCGACGGCGCCGTCTCGCGACTGCCGGCACCGGGCTGGAAGGCTGCGGATTACAAGATCCCGCCAGCGCCGCTGACGCGCACCCTCGACGAGGGTGATGTCGTCGATCTCGGCGACCGCCGCTTCCGCGTGCTGCATCTGCCCGGGCATTCGCCGGATTCGATCGCGCTGTTCGACGAAGCAGACGGCCTGTTCTTCAGCGGCGACGCCATCTATGACGACCGGCTGATCGACGACCTGCCAGACTCCGACAAGTCGGCCTATTGCCTCACCATGCGGCGTCTGCTCGACCTGCCGATCCGCATCGGCCATGGCGGTCACGGCCCGAGTTTCGACGGCGAGCGCATGCGCGAGATCGCCTCGGCCTATCTCAGCCGAGCGGCTGGTCCATAAGCCGGCTCTAAAATTAAATCTTCGTAAGGTCGCCCGAAAACCCTAAATCGGGCCAATCCGCGCCCTAGATGCTGGTTTGTCGATCCGGCCGGCTGCCATGCGCGGCGAGACAGGCAATCCGGCTGTCGACAGCCGACGGGTGTTTTCCCCCGAACCATCCGCGGCCCAGGTTCAACTCTCGCCCGGACAGAACGACCATGTCACCCATAAGCATTCTTCGTAGACATCGCGTCGCGGCCCTGCTGGGCGCTGCGCTGATCATCTCTCCCATCGTGGCCTCCTTCGCCGAAAGCCCGAACGAGGTCCACAACGCCGTCGGTACGACACAGACCCCCGTAGCCGGTGTAGCGGCCCCGAACGGCTCCTTTGCCCCCATCGTGGCAGCCGACAAGCCGGCCGTGGTGACGGTTACGACCGTCATGAAGGGGCAACCGGACGCCATGAGCGATGCCTCGCCCCTGGACGGCGGCGGCTCGCCTTTCGACGATTATTTCCGCCAGTTCTTCGGCGACCAGGGCATGCCCGGGCCGAAAGCGCCGCCGCAGCAGTCGCAGCGCGCCGAAGCGCTCGGATCCGGCTTTATCGTCGGCGCCGACGGCACCATCGTCACCAACAACCATGTCATCGACGGCGCGAGCTCGATCAAGGTGACGCTTGACGACGGTTCAGAGCTTCCCGCCAAGCTGGTCGGCCGCGACGCCAAGAACGACCTTGCGGTGATCAAGATCAAGGCCGACAAGCCCCTGCCGACGGTAAAATGGGGAGATTCTGATAAGTTGATGCCGGGCGATCAAGTGCTGGCCTTCGGCAATCCGTTCGGCATCGGCACCACGGTCACCTCAGGTATCGTCTCGGCGCGCGGCCGCGATCTCCACAGCGGGCCGTTCGACGATTTCATCCAGATCGATGCGCCGATCAACCACGGCAACTCTGGCGGTCCGCTGGTCGATGTGAGCGGCAACGTCGTGGGCATCAACACCGCGATCTATTCGCCCAATGGCGGCAGCGTCGGCGTTGGCTTCGCCATTCCGTCCGACCAGGCGCAAAAGGTGGTCGCCAAGCTGATGAAGGGCGGCGAAATCGAATACGGCTATCTTGGCGTCCAGATCCAGCCGGTGACCCCGGACGTTGCCAGTGCCATAGGTCTCGATCACCCCGGCGGCGCATTGGTCTCCTCGGTCACCGAGGGCTCGCCGGCGGCCGCGGCCGGCATCCAGACGGGGGACCTCATCACCGGCTTCGCCGGCCAGGAGATAAAGGACCCCAAGGACCTGTCGCGTGCCGTCGCCGATGTCTCGCCCGGCAAGAAGGAAACGCTCGACGTCTGGCGCAATGGCAAAACCATGCAGCTTTCCGTCGACGTCGGCCGCAATGGCGACGACGCGCAGACCGCGTCGGTATCTGGTGATTCCGGCGCGCCGGGAAACGGGCAGGGCGCCCGCCTGCCGGCGATCGGGCTCGGCCTGATGGACATCACGCCCGATATTCGCCAGCAGATGAACCTCCCCGACAACCAGCGTGGCGCGGTGGTCGCCGCGGTCAATCCCAACAAGGCGGCGGCGGCTTCCGGCGTCCAGCCCGGCGACATCATTATCGCCGTCAACCAGATGCCGGTGAAGAGCGCCAGGCAGGCCACGCAGGCGATCGCGCAGGCCGGCAAGTCAGGCCGCAAATCGGTGCTGCTGCTGGTGGAACGAGGCGATGCCCAGATCTATGTCGCCGTGCCCTTCGCCAATGGCTGAGACATCGCGTTGACATGAATGCAGGGATGGCGGGCTTGTCGGTCGACGAGCCCGCCTCCCGGCCGGGGATTGACGCTTCAGGCCTTGAAATTCGAACCGCAAGGTAATACCTTCGGGAGACATGGTATTACCGAGGAACGAAGATGGCGACGACCGTTACAGCGAAGGGACAAGTGACCATCCCCAAACCGGTTCGCGATCTCTTGGAGATCGTGCCGGGAAGCAAGGTCGATTTCCGGCGCGCTGCCGATGGCAGCGTGGTGCTGACCCGTGCTGACAAAAAGCAGCCGGCGAGCCGCTTCGCCAGGTTGCGAGGTCATGCCGGCGAGGGGCTCACGACGGACGCGATCATGGCGCTGACGCGTTCCGAACGGTGACGCTCGTCGACACCAACGTTCTGCTCGACGTTGTTACGGACGATCCGAGCTGGGCGGATTGGTCGGTTGCCCATCTCGAGGCAGCGAGCCTTGATGGGCCGTTGTTGATCAATGATGCGGTCTATGCCGAGCTTGCCGTCCGCTACGCACGCATCGAGGATCTCGAGGCGTTTGTCGAGGCGGCCGGTCTAGAAATGGTTCCGATGCCAAGAGCAGCCCTCTTCCTTGCCGGAAAAGCATTTACACAATATCGCAGATCGGGAGGATCCAGGACCGGCGTGCTGCCTGACTTTTTCATCGGCGCCCACGCAGCCGTCGGACGCCTTCCGCTGCTGACGCGTGATATCGGCCGCTACCGGACTTATTTCCCTTCTGTGACGCTGATCACTCCCTGAATGGCCGTCGGATTTCGCTCCAAAGCGTGTCGCATCGAAATGGGCTCATGCGACGCGCTTTAAGCGGCGTTGCAGACCGCCGAGCGCCGCCGGTCACGCCTCGATGTCAAGCGCCGAAAGCGGCTTGGAGCAGCAGGCGAGGATGAAGCCGTCCTCGATCTCGTGATCGAGGATGCCGCCATTGTGGCTCATCTCGACCTCGCCCGAGACCTTCTTGACCTTGCAGGTTCCGCACAGGCCGAATTCGCACGCGGCGGGGATTCTGACTCCCGAGGCGCGCGCCGTCTGCAGCACCGTCTGGCCGGCGATGCATGCGGCATCGACATCCGAAAGCGAGAACCGGATCGGTGTCGCGGCTTCGACAGGAATGGCTGCGCCGTCTCCGGTCGGCGGGGCGAACGGCGCCGGGATTTCCTCCGCCAGAGGCGCTGCAAAGCTTTCCTGATGGTATTTCGCCATGTCGAAGCCGGCGGCTTCGAGCATGCCGCGCACGGCACGCATGAAGGGATCGGGGCCGCAGCAGAAGATTTCGCGCTCTCGGAAATCGGGCGCCAAAAGCGGCAGCCGGATGGCGTCGATGCGGCCCATATGGCCGAACCAGCCCTCCCGGCTCGACCGCTCCTCGATCATGAAGCCGAGCGACAGGCCGGGCATGCGGCTGCCGAGCAATTCCAGCTCCTTGCGGAAGATGATCTCTTCGGGCCGGCGGGCGCAGTTGACGAAGCCGACATCGGTCCATGGCGCGCAGTCGTTCAGCCAGCGCAGCATCGACATCATCGGCGTCACGCCGGAGCCGGCCGAGATGAACAGATATTTGGCTGCCGGGTGGCTGTGCAGCGAAAAGTCTCCGGCCGGCCCATAGGCCTTGACGTGCGAACCAGGCCTCAAATGGTCGAACATCCAGCGCGTGCCGGTGCTGCCGGCCTGCGCCTTCACCGTCACCGCGATCGAGAACGGCCGCGAGGGCGAAGACGACAGCGTGTAGGTGCGCATCAGGGGCCCATCCGCTGTCGGCAGTTCCAGCGTCACGAACTGGCCCGGCTTGTAGCGGAACCAGGTCTGGTTATCGGAGCGGAAGGTGAAGGTCTTTACATCAGGCGCCTCATCGCTCACGCCGATCACTTCCAGCACCTGGAGCCTGTCGTTCCAGGGCGCCATCTGATCGAGATGGCGATAGAGGCCGAGATCCGTCATCGCATTCATCCCTCACCTCTCAAGCAACGCTGCGCAGGGCCGGCCGGCCGCCTTCGGCGAGGCGCGGACCGATGAAACGCGCGTACCAGTCGACGAACTGGATGACGCCGCTTTCGTGCAGTTCGGAATAGGGGCCGGGTTCATAGGCCGGCGACAGGATGCCGAAGGCGTTTTCCTCGACGATGCGGCGGTCCTGGTCGTTGGTCTCGGTCCAGACATGGGTGAGCTCGGCGAGATCGTAGTCGACACCCTCGACCGCGTCCTTGTGAACCAGCCATTTGGTCGTCACCGCGGTCTCGGTGGCGCTGATCGGCAGCACGCGGAAGGTGACGGCGTGGTCGCCAAGGATGTGGTTCCAGGTCGTCGGATAGTGATAGAGCAGCAAGGAGCCGATGCGGTCGGTGGCAACGCCGTCGGAAAGGTTCTTCTTGACCGCGTGTTTTCCCGTCATCGTGTAACTGACGGCATCGCGCAGCAGCGGCGCGCGGGTGGCACGGTACTGTCCGGCCGGGTCGATGCGGAACCTGCTCGGCAGGCCTGCCGCCTCGCACTTGGCCCAGTGCGCCAGCATCTCCGGGTCGCTGTCGGCGTCTTGTACGCCGGTCACGGTCGGCGCCTCCGGGAAGGTCTTGCAGAGCTCCGGATGGTTGCCGGCGCAATGATAGCATTCGCGGTTGTTTTCCCAGACCAGCTTCCAATTGCCCTTCTCGACGATGGTGCTCTCGAAGGCGACCTTTGCTTCGCGCAGCCGATGCGGCAGCAAATAGGGTTCGATCATCGTCCGCATCGGCGCGAAATCCGCCGGCTCGTCGGCGAGGCAAATGAAGATGTAGCCGCCGACGCTTTCGCAGGCGACCGGCTTCAGGCCGAACTGGCTCTTGTCGAAACCCTCGGCCATCTGCCTGGCGAACAGCAGCCTGCCGTCCAGTTCATAGGTCCACTGATGGTAGGGGCAGACGAGCTTCGCCGCCGTGCCCTTGTCTGTGTTGCAGACGCGGCTGCCGCGATGGCGGCAAGAATTGTGGAAGGCGTTGATGTTGCCCTTCTGGTCACGCACCAGCACCACAGGATAGTCGCCGATCTGCACGGTGATGAAGCTGCCGGGCCGGGGCAGTTCGCAATCATGGCCGATGAACAGCCAGTCGCGGTACCAGATCAGCTCCATGTCGAGCTTGAAGTAGTCGGGATCGGTATAGAAGGGCTGCTCGAGCGAGAAGCCGTCCCTGCGGCCTTGCAGCCGTTTCAGCATGTCGTTGCGCGCATCCATGTCCTGTCCTCGCATTGAAGTCCTGTCCTCGCATCGAAGGACTGAACGGAGGGGAGAGAGGAAGGATCAAGCCGCGCGCCGGCTTGCGCCGGACATGCACCATCCGCCTCTTGACCGCCCGCCGCGATCAGTCGAGTCCAACATCTCAGGCTGGTTTCCGGGCTCTGGAGCTGTCCTTGCGGACTGTCGCGACACCTTCCCAGGCCTTTGCCCAGTGGTCTCCCGTTGCGACCTGAACTCCACCACCGTTGCGGGGGCAGCGCCGGATTCTGACCGGCTTCCCAATTCTCCGCCTCGTCGTCACGCGGCGGCACCTGAGATGGCAGGATCTAACCATGATCGCCGGCTTGTCGTCGGCATGAAAACGACATCGCATCCATGCCGCGCGACACGCACTGAAAACGGTGCGGCCGCCGTTGCAGGGGCAGAAAGCCTCAGGTCGCCGCCTCGGATTCCGTCTCGTGGCGGAGGCAAAAAAGGTTAACGGTTTCGAAAAGTGACTATTAGCGCCCTCTAAAATCGAACCGAACGGTTCGTTTCTGTTGACGATGCGTGCAGGACGGTGTGAACACTGGGCCTTCGACACAGTTGGTGATCGCGCCGTCTGTTAGAATAACTATTTGATAACAAATGGAAAAAACGAATGTAGAAGGCCCTGGCACAATTTCAAGTGGTGGAAACTTGGTCCACACGGAAAAACTTCGTGATTGGAAATGGCGGTATGGCTTTCCCACATCGGGGCTGTCCGAACGACGCGATTTCCTCCCAAGACACGCCGCTAGACGGACGGAAAAATACTGGAGTATCAAAAAATGAAAAAGATCATTCTCACTGCCGCCGCCCTTCTGGCTGTTTCCGGCAGCGCCTTCGCTAGTAGCGACCATTATGGTTCGAATGCCCCTGCGGCCACCGCCGTCGACAGCTCGTACACCGCTTCGACCAAGAAGTCGGAACCGGCTGCCCAGACGCCTGTCCAGGGTGCCGATCGCAACCTCTTCGGCAACAACTAACAGCCGATCTCCAGTTGACGGCGGGCCTTCCGCCGTCCTGG
>NZ_VFWW01000024.1:0-18302 GCF_006442955.1 Mesorhizobium sp. B1-1-1 | reverse complement strand
CAATCCAGCCAGCATCTTGAATCACAAACATCCGGTTTTGGGAATCCTACGATTCTCCCAAAATAGGAAATGCTCTAGGTATCGCCGTCAACGCGGACATCGAACAGAACCGACCCTTCGGTTTTTTCCGCAGCGTCCGCCACACGATCACAGAACGGTCGATTGAGGCCTTCGATGTTGCCGAGTGACTGCTCAAACAAGGCCAATTCGACATGCTCTGCCACCATAGCTGTGAGAGTGCGCGCTAGCTGGCCCAATCAGCAAGACACCAGGACCCATTATCCACAGCAGCCACAGCTGGTCCCCTTTTTGCCTACTTAATGCCCCCGTCAGACCGCGAGCCGGGCAACGGCCTCTATGGCTTGGTCGACCTCGTCCGTCGTGGTGTAGTGTGACAGACCCAGCCGGGCGACGCCGCCTTTTTTCGCGCGGTCCAAGCCTGCCAGAGGCTTCATGGCATAGAGTCGCCGGCCCAGCCGAAGATGTTTTTCCTCAGCCAGCGCGGCCGCGTTTTCCAGCGGCGAGCGATTGGCCAGCGGCGAGGTGCCTGTTGAGCGGCAGATTCAGGGCCCTGATATCTGCGCACGCGGCACATCTTGCCCACCCCGGTTGATCGCCTAAATGTTTGGTCCCGGCATTTGCTGGAGCGGATTGAGTCTGAAGCGTTCCGGCTGTGACGCCCACGCCTTGCAGATGAACTCGTAGCGATCCTTCCGCAGTCAGCCTCCGGTTCAGCGGTCAGCTTCACTCCAATTTCTTCAAGCGATTGCGGGCCTCATCTATTCTCGGCACTACAATTGTCAGCCTACTGAATCCAGCATTCTCTTTATCACGGAAAATTTGAAGGTTCGCGCCTGCGACGCCACGCCATATGGATCAACCCCGGCATGGGACGGTCATCAGGCCCGGGTCGAACAGGTGAGTATAGAACTTCTCTCCACCGCTCATGCTTGGATGTTGCGAGTGCGTCGAAAATTCCTTGGATTTCCGTTGTGCGCGTCCTTCCAAGTCACCAGCATCTGCAATTAGAGAACGTTTGGCTTCGTTCCAAGATGGTTCTCGGGCGGCAGCGCAAAGTCCGCTCGGCGCGCACACCATATGTGTCTCAGCTCCGCCCTTTTTTACTTTGCGTTGGATTCAAGATGAAATTAGGGGACGCAAGCGAGAGGTCGGCTTTCGGCATCAAGCGGGGCTAAGCAGTCATTCAACTCCTGGCCTCAAGCAGCTCATGCACGCTCCACTTGACGGCGCGTGCCGCCCCAGCCGATGTCGGGTTTATCTATGTCGACGGCGAGACATGCCTTTGACCACGCTTATTGGGGGCGCCGACTGGCGAGCCGCTTCGCCATCATTAGCGATGGAACGGAAAAGAAACCATTCTGCATAAGACTGCTGCTTTTCGACGCACCTTTTCGAAACGTCGGAACGAGCGCTTTTCGCGCAGGCCTCGATGCCCCCATAGGTGAACCGGTTCCATGACGAGTCTGACAATACGCCACCGCATCCTCGTCAGTTTCGCTGCCGTTCTGGTGGTTATGTCCGTGATCGCCGTTATCGCGTACGCCTGGTTTCTTCAGGCGGAGCGGGAGGCAACTGAGGTCGAGAAGGGCATCCTTCCAGACCTCTATCACAGCACCGAGATCATGATGGGGCAGATGAAGGCACATAGCCTGCTTCAGGAATATGCCCTCCAGGACAACCCGTCGGATAAAAGCACGCTTGAAAGCACGATCGCGACCAATCGCGACCAAGTGCGGCGGTTGATGGACGAGTATGAAGCAACGATCGTCTCCGACATCGACAAGCAGAATTACGCAGTCGTCAAAGAACTCGCCAACCAATTTCGGCTGGCGGAAACTGCTGTGCTGGACACGAGCCGAGCTGCCTTGTCGAAAGGTGAAACTCCCAATGAAAGCCCGGTCATCAAGAACACGGTAGAGCCAATCTTTGTGAAATTGCAGTCCGCTCTGCAAGCCATGGTCGAGGATCACAGAGGCGAGGCAAACAGCGCGACGCAGCGGATCAGCTCAATCGTTAGCACGGCGGAAGTCGGTTTGAGCGTGGGCTTGTTGATAGCCCTCGGACTAGCCCTTCTTTTGGGTTACCAGCTGTTCCGCGCTATCACAGCTCCGCTCACACGTTTGGTCGACGCGGTTCAAATGATACGGCAAGGCGACTTCAGCGAACGCCTCGATCTGAGGCGCCGGGACGAATTCAGCGTGCTTGCCGACGGCTTCAACGCAATGGCAGACGATCTCACAACTCTCATTGGTCAGGTACAAAGGTCCAGCATACAGGTCGGCACGTCGATAACTGAGATTGCTGCAACCTCCAAGCAGCAGCAGGCAACAGCGACTGAAATCGCCGCGACCACAACTGAGATCCGCGCGACAGCCAAGGAAATTTCCGCCACTTCAAACGAGCTGGTTCGCACGATGAACGAGGTCTCGACAGTTGCCGAGCAAACGGCTGCCGTCGCGGGCGGAGGGCAAGAGGGGCTGACCCGTATGGAAGGAACCATGCAGCAGGTCATGGACGCGGCGGGTGCGATCAATTCCAAACTCGCAATCCTCAGCGAGAAAGCTGGCAGCATCAATCAGGTGGTGACGACCATCACCAAAGTGGCCGATCAGACGAACCTGTTGTCGCTCAACGCTTCCATCGAGGCTGAGAAGGCCGGCCAATATGGCCGGGGCTTTGCAGTGGTGGCGACAGAGATCCGAAGGCTTGCGGACCAGACGGCCGTCTCCACTTACGATATCGAGCAGATGGTCAAAGACATCCAGTCGGCAGTTGCTGCCGGTGTGATGGGCATGGACAAGTTTTCCGAGCAGGTCCGCCGGGGCATGCACGAAATCCAGCAGGTCGGCGGGCAACTCTTCGACATCATCCAGCAGGTCCAGGGGTTGGTGCCACGTTTCGAAGTCGCCAATGAAGGCATGCAAGCACAGGCGATCGGCGCGGGACAGATAAGCGACACGCTAACCCAGCTAAGCGAGGCAGCTCAGCAAACAGTCGAGTCCCTTCAGCAATCGACGCTCGCGATCGACGAGCTCAATCAAGTCTCAGGCAGCATGCGAAGCAGCATTTCAAGGTTCAAGCTGAGAGCATAGCGGGCCGGCAGTAGGAGGTGATAATGCTATTCCTCGCCTTCAGTATGGGTTCGGATCGCTACTTGATCGATGTCCACCAAATTGAAGAGGTGCTGCCCTATATCGATGTGAAAGTTCTGCCGGGTGCGCCAACCGGTGTGGTCGGTCTGGTCAGTTATAACGGAATACCTATCCCTCTCATCGATGTTACTCTTCTTGCGCTTGGCCGGCCATCGGAGCGCCTATTGAGCACCCGGATCGTTGTTACGCGCTACCCGGCGCGAGATGGCGAGCAACGCCTGCTTGGGTTGGTCGCGGAACGGGTGACGGATACGGTCGAGCGAGACCCTGCCGACTTCGCGCCGTTCGGCCTCGAGCCAGGAACGCCGTCTTATCTTGGTCCGGTGACTTCGGATGGCACGGAGATCATTCAGTGGGTCAAAGCGGAAGCGCTGCTTTCGGAAGAGATTCGTACCGCATTGCTCCGCCAGGCCGCGATGGGTGTTTAATGACCGGCGCAATAGAAAAGCTCCTGATGGAAACCATTGGACTGGACAGTGCCAGCGTTGGCCCGACAGTGGTCCGTCAGGCGGTCAGAGACCGGATGGCAGCGTGCCGGATTGCCAATCCTCAGGCCTATAGGGAACACTTGACCGGTTCCCCGCAGGAGCTGCAGGAGCTGATCAATGCGGTGGTGATCCCGGAGACTTGGTTCTTTCGCGACCGAGAAGCGTTCACGATGTTGGCGCGGCATGCGCGCGTGCACAAGCATGCTCAGCCGACAAAAGTCTTGAGCCTGCCATGTTCAACCGGTGAAGAGGCCTATTCGGTCGCAATGGCCATGTTCGATGCCGGCTTTGAAGCGCACGAGTTCAACATCGATGCGGTGGACGTTAGTACCCGCAATATCGCGTTGGCTGAACGTGCCGTCTACGGGCGCAATTCCTTTCGCGGCAGCTATCTCGAATTCAGGGACCGCTATTTCGAAGCGGTCGAGGGTGGGTTGCGGCCCAGTGCTGCTGTGCTGAAACAGGTTCGCTTCAGGGTCGGCAACCTATTCGGTACTCGCGCAATTTTTGGGCAAGAGGTCTATGACATCCTGCTCTGTCGGAATTTGCTGATCTATTTCAATCGCGAACTGCAGGATCGCGCATTGACCCGCCTGAAAGACCTCTTGGCCACGGACGGACTTCTTCTGGTCGGTCCCGCGGAAGCAGCATTTCCAAGGCTGCATGGCTTTATTTCCGCTGAATGGCCCTTGGCCTTTGCCTTCCTGGAATCGGAGCCCATCAAGGCCGCGGCGCCGACAACTGCTATCCCGGTGCGGACATCAACCCCGAAGCTCAACAAGAGCAAGCCCGTTCTTCCGCCACGACTGACCGTCGGCAAGGAAAACAGTGCGCCGGCCCTGGCCAAGCCCGTTGATCAGGTCTCGGAAAGCCTAGTCGCGGTTGAACGGATCGCCAATGCGGGTCGGGTAAAGGAGGCACAGGAGGTCGCCCTCGCCCATCTCGAGAAATTCGGTCCTTCCGCGCAAATCTTCTACCTGCTGGGCCTCGTTCAGGATGCGGATGGCGCTGCATCCAAGGCCGCGCAAAGCTATCGCAAGGCACTCTATCTCGCGCCAAATCATCGAGAGGCTCTGGTGCATCTGGCTTTGCTGCTTCGCAGGCAAGGCGACCACAGCGGCGCCGAGGCGCTGGCCGGCAGGCTGGTCCGGGTCCAGAAAAGGAGCGGCACCTGATGCCGGCTTCGACAAGGATCGCTCTGCCAGTGGAGCAGTTTGAAATTGACGACTGCTGGCGGCGGATAGGCGTTCGGGGTGACAAGTCCTGTCCCCAACTGGAGCAGCATCTCCACTGCCGGAATTGCCCGACCTACAGGAAGATTGCACGGCGTCTCCTTGATCGTGCGGCGCCCTCGGCATATCGCGGCGAATGGCCTGATGACGCTGGTCGTGCAGCGGTCGTTTCGGCGGACGATGAAGCGCCGCAGACGGCCGTTCTCTTCCGGTTGGGGCACGAATGGCTGGCGCTTCCAGCTGGCATTTTTCATGAAGTGGCTGAATCCCGTCCCGTTCATTCCCTTCCACACCGCAGGAATAGTGCAGTGCTCGGCATCGCCAATGTCCGGGGCGAATTGCTGATTTGCCTGTCGCTCGCTGAATTGCTCGGGATCGACGAACCCAAGGAGGAGGAACAAGGCAGACGAGCCAAGATATTTCGCCGCCTCGTCGTGGTGGGCGAGCGGGACAAGCGGGTTGCTTTCACGGTTGATGAGGTCCACGGCTTACATCGCTACCGGGCACGCGACACTCTCGCTGTGCCAGCTACGATCGGCAAGACTCTGTCGGCGGCTACTGTTGCCGTTTTGCCCTGGCGTGAACGGGCTGTTGGCTGTCTCGACCCGGGACAACTGCTCACGATGATGGATCGGAGCATGGCATGACAGATGAGGACTTCAGCCAGGTTTCGATGTTGAGCCTTTTCCAGGCCGAACTGGAGACGCAATCACAGGCTTTGACCTCCGGCCTTCTAGCGCTCGAACGCGATCCTGTCGCCACCGACGCACTGGAAGAATGCATGCGGGCCGCGCATTCGCTGAAAGGAGCAGCCCGCATCATCGATCTGACGCCCGCCGTCAAAGTTGCAAATGCAATGGAAGATTGCTTGGTCGCCGCGCAACGTGGGCATCTGAGGGTACGCAAGGAGCATATAGATGCGCTTCTGCAAGGCTCTGACCTTCTGAAATTGATCGCATCGGGATCATCGAACGAGAGCGTCAACCCGGAAGTCGAAAGCTTTCTGGCGAAGTTCGAGGAACTGTCCCTCCCCGAGCCCGCACCCCAAGATTCGGCAGCTGATTTCGCAACGCCAGAGCATAGCCGAAAGGAGCCGGCGGCAACCTCGTCAGCGAACCCCCTTGTCGAGCCGAAAGCTCAAGCCCGAGGGAGCATCGGCTCAGATAGAATGGTTCGGGTGACGGCAGAAAGCCTGAACCGATTGCTCGGTTTGGCCGGCGAGTCGCTGATGGAAGCTCGGCGGCTCAGGCCATTCGCTGACGGGCTGCTGCGGCTGAAGCACCTTCAATCAGACATCGCAAGTGCGTTCGACAATCTTGATGCAGTGCTGCTGCCGGTCGCAAAAGATGCGGCTGTGGTGGAAGCGCTGGTTGAAACGCAGCGAAAGCTTCGGTTGAGCCAAGCCTTCTTGGCGGAGCGTCTCGATGAGTTGGATTCAGTCGATCGGAAAGCCACCGATCTTGCCAACCGATTGTACGAGGAGACGTTGGCGAGCCGGATGCGACCTTTTGAAGACGGGGTGAGACACTACGCAAGAACGGTCCGCGACCTCGGTCGTACACTTGGCAAGCGGGTGCGACTGGAGATCGTAGGCGGCTCGACCGGCATCGACCGCGATATCCTCGAGCAGCTGGATGCCCCCTTGGGGCATCTTCTGCGCAACGCGGTAGACCATGGGCTTGAACCGCCTGATGAGCGCCTCGCAACCGGCAAACCCGAAGAGGGACTCATCAGGCTCGAAGCGAGGCACAATGCCGGACTGCTGCAAATAGCCGTGGTGGACGACGGCAGAGGGATCGAGCTCTCGAAGCTGCGCGAGACTGTCGTCGCCCGGCAGTTTGCAACCAGGGAAAGCGCCGACGCGCTCAGCGAAACGGAATTGCTGGCATTCCTTTTTCTGCCCGGCTTTTCGATGAAAGTTGGCCTGTCCGACGTCTCCGGCCGTGGCGTGGGACTCGACGCAGTGCAGGCGATGACGAAGGAGGTCCGCGGAATCACGAGCGTCTCCTCGGAATTTGGTCGAGGAACCCGGTTTCAACTGCAACTGCCGCTGACGTTGTCAGTCCTGCGCACCTTACTCGTCGAAGTCGATGGGGAGCCCTATGCGTTTCCACTCGCTGCCATCTCCAAGACAATGAAATTGCAGCGGGTGGAGATCAACCTCCTGCAGGGCCGCCCGCATTTTCGCTTGAACGATCGACAGATCGGGTTGGTGACGGCGCGCGAGGTGCTGGATCGAGGAGAGTCTGCGTCCGAACCAGAGGAACTCTCGGTCGTCGTGGTGGAAACGGGTCGGGGGGACGCCTACGGCGTAATCGTCGACCGTTTTCTCGGGGAACGCGAACTGGTGATCAGACCTCTCGATTCCCGGTTTGCCAAGATCAAGGACATCAGCGCAGCGGCCCTGATGGAGGACGGTTCGCCTGTTCTGATCTTCGACGTCGATGATCTGGTTCGATCGGTGGAAAAGCTTGCGTCGTCCAGCGGATTTCGAGCCCTTCGGCGAGCCGCGGGCGGTCCCGGACCGAGCAGACGCAAGCGCGTGCTGGTGATTGACGATTCACTCACGGTTCGCGAACTCCAGCGCAAGATGCTGGGCAATCACGGTTATGACGTCGAAGTGGCAGTCGACGGTATGGACGGGTGGAATGCCGTCCGATCTGGTCCTTTTGATCTCGTCGTCACTGACATAGACATGCCGCGCATGGATGGTATCGAACTGGTGAGCCTGATCAGAAAGGACGTCCATCTCAGGAACACACCCATCATGATCGTTTCATACAAGGATCGGGAAGAAGACCGCTCGCGCGGGCTTGACGCCGGTGCCGACTATTATCTGACCAAGAGTACCTTTCAGGACGAGGCGCTGATCCATGCCGTCGTGGACATGATCGGCGAGGCGACTGAATGAGATCGAAATTGGCGACCAACGAATGAGAATTGGCGTAGTCAACGACATGCCGATGGCGGTTGAACTTCTGCGCCGGCTGGTCATGTCGACCGGCGAACACCAAGTCGCATGGATTGCGACCAATGGGCGTGAGGCGGTCGAGGTCTGCAGACGTGATCTGCCGGATCTGATACTCATGGATCTAGCGATGCCAGAGATGGACGGGGTGGAAGCGACCCGCAGAATCATGGCGGAAACCCCATGTTCAATCTTGCTGGTGACAGCCAGTATCGAAGCCAACGTCGCCGGCGTCTACGAAGCGATGGGGCATGGCGCGCTCGACGCCGTCGATATTCCCTCAGTCGGCATCGAAGGTGATGCGTCCTCGCAATCCGCACGGCTGTTGACCAACAAGATAGCAACGATCGGCAAGCTGATCGGCGATGCGCCGGGCAAGGCAAGAAGGAGGATGTCCCGTGCGGCTGAGCCGACAGCTCGACGGCTAATTGCAATCGGTGCCTCTGCTGGCGGGCCGGCCGCCGTTGCCGCAGTCCTGAGCGCGTTTCCCGTTGATTTCGCCGCCGCCATCGTGCTCGTACAGCATCTCGATGCCCAATTCGTTCCAGGCCTTGCTGATTGGCTCGGCCAGCATACGCCTCTCCCGATCCGTCCAGCGCGGGAAAACGATAGTCCTCAAGCGGGCACCGTTCTCATTGCCAGTTCCGCGAATCATCTGGTTTTCAAGTCAGCTCAGCAACTTGGCTATACGCCTAGCCCCGAGGACAGCGTTTATCGGCCGTCCGTAGATGTGTTCTTCGAAAGTGCCGCGCAATGGTGGCCTGGCTCGGTGATTGGAGTCCTGCTCACAGGCATGGGCAGGGATGGTGCGCACGGGTTGAGACAGCTCCGCGACAAGGGGCATCTCACAATCGCGCAGGATAGAGCAACCAGCGCCGTCTACGGCATGCCGAAGGCCGCCGCCGATGTCGGCGCGGCTGTTGATATTCTTCCTTTGAGTGCGATCGGCTCACGCATAATCGAAGCCCTTTCAGCGCTCCAGGTGAAAGGGTTCGTCCGATGACGCTAGAACCACAGCTGGTCCCACCACTTGCAGATAACTATTCATCCATGGTTCTGCTCATCGATGACCAGATCATGGTTTGCGAGGCGGTCAGGCGCGCTCTAGCCAGCGAGCCTGATATCTCGTTACACTTCTGCACCGACCCATTGAGAGCGATCACGGTCGCCGACGAGGTAAAGCCAACCGTCATCCTGCAGGATCTCGTCATGCCCGGGGTCGATGGGCTGCATCTGGTGCGAGAATACCGGAAGCATGCTTCGACACGCGCGGTACCAGTCATTGTGCTGTCGAGCAAGGAAGACCCAGCCACCAAGGGCGAAGCGTTCGCTGCGGGAGCGAACGATTATCTCGTAAAGCTTCCGGATCGTATCGAGCTGATTGCACGCGTTCGATATCACACGCGGGCCTATCTGGATCACGTCCAGCGAGAAGCTGCATACCGAGCGCTAAGGGAAAGCCAGCGACAGCTGATCAGTGCTAATCTCGAGCTTGAACGTCTGACGCGGATCGATGGCCTGACGGGCCTCGGCAACAGGCGCTATTTTGACGAATATCTGGCGTCTGAATGGAAGCGTGCTTTTCGCGCACAATCCCCATTGTCGCTGTTGATGATCGATGCCGACAACTTCAAACGATACAATGATACCTATGGCCATATGGCCGGCGACGAGGTGCTCAAGCAAATCGCCCGCGTAATCCAGAGCGGTTCCGGCCGTTCCACCGATCTCGCTGCGCGGTACGGAGGCGAAGAGTTCGTCGTCGTGCTGGTCGACACTTTACTGGAACAATCCAGTGCGATCGCAGAGCAGCTCGTCCAGAGCGTGCGGGAGCTGAACATACCCCACGGCTCGGATCGCGTGACCATCAGCGTTGGCGTCGCAACAGCGGTGCCCACCGAGAACGAAACGCCGAAGGATTTCGTCAATGCCGCCGATCTGGCTCTTTTTCGTGCCAAATCGGAAGGACGAAATCGTGTTGCGCTTCAGATGTCCCGCGCTTGACGAGTGGCTAGGCAAACCGCAGCAGGCTCCAAACATTTGAAAATACGTTGAATGCACCCCGCTCGCCGGCCTTCAAGAAGGTCTATGCCGACCAGCTCGCTCATTCCGCGGTTGGACATCAAAAACTCATCGCCATTGCATTTGGCTGAAGCGGGCGCCGCAGTTCTGCTCTGACAGGAGCGTGGACCGCATGCAGTTCGTTCCACTCCACCGAGTTTTCTGCTTGAATACCTCTAAAGCCATCCATGGAGGCCCCTTCCATTCTGAATGATCCCTTCGCCCCCTTACGACAGCGTTTCCTGGCTCGGTGCGCCACTCAACTCGCGGAGTTGAGGGCGGCGCGTCAGAGAGGCCCGTCAGTGGGCTCCAACGACACCCTGATTCCCACCGCGCACTCGCTCGCCGGGGCCGCGGGGACATTCGGGTTTGCGGAGATCAGCGCGCGGGCATCGGCGTTGGAGACATTGCTGATCGAGCAGGCGGATGATGGGGCCTCGCACGCCGCACTCGATGCGCTTATCACGGAGATCGAGCGGACGCTGAAGTGACTCAGCAGACGGGGCTCACTTCTTCGCGCCGCCCAGGCCGGTCCTGGTCATCTCACCCCAGCTCTGGTCAGCCCGAAGAAATTGCCACCAGCCCTTCACGCGCCAGAAATTGTTGAGCTGGCGGTAGCCGAAATTCTCGATCACGGCGACCGCCGTCAATACCGCGAGGTCCCTGGCGCGGGGAAAACGCTGCAACTCGGCCTCTTCGAGAACGAGGGAGCATACGCTCACGCAGACGCCATAGGTGAAGATGAGCGAGGTGAAGGCCAGAAGATATTCGGCCGAAAGGACACCGAGCAGCCAGAAGGCGGGGATGAGGATATAGCCCAGCACCTCCGCCACCGGTCCCAGAACGTCGACAATGAAGATGTGGCCGAAGCCGAGAAAGCCGACGCGGCCATAGCGCGGGTTGAAGAGCATGGAGCGGTAGCGGAAGAAGCATTCGAGCGAGCCGCGCTGCCAGCGCGTGCGCTGCCGGGCAAGGACGCTCAGCGATTCCGGCGCCTCGGTCCAGCACACCGGCTCCGGAATGAACTGGATGCGGTATTTGCGCTTTTTATCCCGCATATAGCGGTGCAGCTTGATGACGAGGTCGAGGTCCTCGCCCATCGAACCCTTGGTGAAGCCGCCGACCGCCACCACTTCGGCCCGGCGAAACATGCCAAAAGCGCCGGAGACCAGCATCAGTGTGTTGATGCGGCTCCAGGCAAGCCGCGCCATCAGGAAGGCGCGCAGGTATTCGACCACCTGGAGCAGTGGCAACAGACGGCGTGGCAGACGGACTTCGCGCACCCTGCCTGCCTCGATCCTGGAGCCGTTGGCGATGCGGATCGTGCCGCCGACGGCAATGGTGCGCTCGGGGTCGTCGATGAATGGCTGGGCGGCACGCATCAGCGCGTCGGGCTCAAGGATAGAGTCGCCGTCGATGACACAAAAGAGCGGCGCGCGACAGACATTGATGCCGGCGTTCTGGGCGTCGGCCTTGCCGCCGTTCTCCTTGTCGACGACGAACAGCCGCTCGGTCATCGGTGACGAATAGAGGCCGCGGATCGGATTGTGCGCGAGCGCC
This sequence comes from Mesorhizobium sp. B1-1-1, assembly GCF_006442955.1. NCBI lineage: Bacteria > Pseudomonadati > Pseudomonadota > Alphaproteobacteria > Hyphomicrobiales > Phyllobacteriaceae > Mesorhizobium > Mesorhizobium sp. B1-1-1. The sequence goes on along the minus strand of NZ_VFWW01000024.1, from coordinate 6,820 downwards.
TCCTCATAGGGCCGATGGAACTTTACCAGCTTGAACGCCTCGATGAGGCGCAGCAAGGTCTCGTCTTTCGAGCCGTCGTTGATGACGATGACCTCGAAATTGGGATATTCGAGCGCCAGCATGGAATGGACGCTCTCGACCACGTTCAAGGCCTCGTTGTAGGCGGGCACCAATAGCGCGATCGGCGGCGCGACATCGCCATAGCGGTGCCAAAGCAGCGCCGAGCGCGCGACCGGTGGGCGCTTGGACAATGCATAGCCGGCGACGATGAGCTGCAGGAGGTATATCGTCGTCTGCGCCAGCCCGGCCCCGATGATGAACCAAGACAAGATGGTGGCGGCAAGAACGATCTCGTCGCTCCAGTCGGCGATCATACGGCTGGTCCCTCGGCAAGAATGAGCGAGGCGGTGCGCTGGCTGCGCGAGACCTCACTGTCGGCAATCTGGCGCAGCAACCGCTCTCCCGGCTGGCCGAAGGAGCGCAGCGCGTTGGCGGCGGCATAGCGCACGTTCCACACCTCGTCGCCCATTAGCTTGGATAGCGGCCGGCCAAGTTCGGCGAGGCCGAGGCGGCCGGCGGCATCGGCGGCCGCGCTGCGCACCTCCCAGTCGCCTTTTGTCATCGCGGTCGAGAGGATCGCCGGCGCGTCGGCATTTCCGGTGAGGCCGAGCGCCCGCAGTGCCGCTGCGGCAACCTCGGGCGAGGCGTCGTCGGCCAAGCGGGCGAAGAGATCGGCGAAGCGGAAGCCGCCGGCGCGGGCCAATGCGTCGATCGCGGCCGCCCTTATGAAGGGCACGGCGTCGGCGCGCGCGGCATGGTCCGCCAGTTCCTCCAGGCGCGCGTGCGGAAAGCGCCTGAACAGCTCGATCAGGCGTCGCGAGCGCTGCCCGGCCACGCCGATCTTGCGCAGCGCAATGCCGAGCGGCGGCAGGCTGTTCAGATCGCAGAGCGCTATGGCGACGGCGATCCTGACCTCGCGCGAGCGGTCGTGGTCGAGCGCGGAAAGCAGGCTTGCCACCGCACCTTCCGAGCGCAGCGCCGCCAGCATCTCGGCCGCATGGATGCGTTCGGCGCCGTTGCCCTTTTCCAGTTGCCTGCCGACAAGGGCCGGCAGGCCACATTCCTTGAAAGCAGCAAGGACATCGTCGTGCTCCTCGCCGCGCAAAAGCGAAATGAACTCGAAGCCGGTATTGATCGCCACGCCAGCCGGCACCGAAAGAATGGCCGTTTTCAACACCTCGCGGTCGCGGCTCTCGGTGAAGGCGATCAGCGCAGTCAGAAGCTGACGCCGCTGGTCGGCCGCAGCCTTGCTCCGGCGCTCCTGCAGGACGCGTCTCGCGATCAGGAACAGCATGATCACCAGCGAAAGAGCGCTGAGCAGTATGGAGAGATCCCAGATGTACCACATGGTCAGAACCGCGCGGTCAGGCCGAGACCGAATGTATTCCGGTCGAATCTCGGTCGTTCTTCATGCGCGATGCTGGCGCGCAACGTCAGCGGATCGCTGATGTCCCAGGAAACACCACCAAAGACCGCGCGCGTCGGCACCAGCGTGCCGTCGGAGATTTCGGGAGCGTCGGCATAACCGCCGAACACGTTGAAGTGCGGTGTCGCAGCAAGGTCGACGCGAAGCACATAACCGTCTGCGCCCGTGCCGATATCATCCTGCGCATGAACCCAGCGGGCGGAAAGCCCCAGGCGGCCGTCTAGGATAGAGGTCTGCACCCATGGCGAGATGCTGGTGACATTTGTGTCGGCGAAATTGTCGTACCGGGCGTCGATGTTGAGCGAAAGCGGGCCGAACGCCTTTGCCGGCGCCATGACCTGCCACGAAGCCCCGGCGCCGATCGAATAGCGCGCGAGGAAATCAGCGTCCGGCGTCGCCGCCGCCAGAGCATAGGCAGAGAACGCCGGCGAGAAGGCCTGGTCGATACGGCCTTCGATCTGGACGTCGGTGCGGCCGAAGCGTGTGGCCAGCCGGGTGCGACCGGAAATCGTGGTGCGCGGCGACAGCCGATAGGCAAGGCCTGCCGAACTGTCGGTCCAGTCGCCGAGCTCGCTGGTGAGATCGCTCACCTCGCTGCCGAGGTCGAGCCGCCATTTGCGCGGCGGCGGCACGGCCAGCCTTTGCTCGATATCGAAAGAGCCAGGCTCGACGGCGAGCGCTTGGCTGTAGGCATCCCGCGCGTCCTCCTCTTTACCCTCGGCGCGGCGCACATCGCCGAGCCCGACCAGCGCCTCGGCATTGCGCGGATCGGCCGCAAGCACGCGCTGGAACGACTGCCCGGCCCGCGTGTAATCGGCCTCGAGCAAAGCCACTCTCGCATCCAGCTCGAGCGCCTCGACATTGCCTGGCACTGAGGCCAGCACGCCATCGACCAAGCGGCGGGCGCTCGGCGCGTCGCCCCGCCAGATCGCCAGGCGCACCTTGCCGAGCCGCGCGTCGAGAAGGCCCGGCTTGATCGCAAGCGCGCGGTCGAAGAAAAGCCCCGCCTCGTCGAAGCTTTGGCTGGAGCCGACGACCAGGCCAAGGGCGACGAGGATGTCGGTATTCTTCGGCGCCAGTCCCAGTGCCCGGCGATAGACTTTCTCCGCCTCGGGCAGCTTTCCCGCCGCTCGCAGGCGTCTGCCCTGCTCCATCAGACCGGCGACGGGATCGGGCCGCCGGCTAGTCGGTTTCTTTGTCGGCGCCGGAACCGCGGGAGACCGTCTCACCTCACTGCCGGCGGCTTGCTTCGCCTTCTGGATATTGGCGATAAGCGTGGCGGCGTCAGCGTTGCCGGGCTCGGCCCGCAGGGCCGTTTCGGCTAGCGGAAGCGCGGCATCCAGATTGCCCGAGCGGAACTCGACCTCAGCCATGCCAAAGCTGGCGTCCCGATAGGTTGGGGCCAAGGACAGGGCATTGGAAAAAGCGTCGCGCGCCGCCGACAGATTGTCGCGGCCGAGTTCGGCAAAACCGAGTTGCACCAAGGCGTCGGCGTTATCGGGTTTAAGCGCAAGGGCGCGCCGTAAAAACTCCACCGCCTCGTCAAAATGCTGCGCTTGCCTGGCCTTGACGCCGAACTCGTAAAGCTCATCCACCGTCTGCGCCAGCACCGCGCCCTGGAGCGCAGCGATCGCCAGGATCAGACATGCGCCAAGGGCTGCGCACCGGCAGCGCCGCATCAGCGTTTCCCGCTCTTTCGCGCGAGCAGACGCGCCAACCGAGCCAGAAGCTCCTCGGGGATGAATGGCTTCACAAGGTAGTCGTCGGCTCCTTTTTCGAGGGCCGAGACGATGTCCCTTTCGCCCTTGCGGGCGGTCAACATGACGACCGGGGTTTCGGACAAAGCCGGATCGCCCTTGATGCGGGCAAGGACCTCCAGGCCGTCGGCCTTGGGCATCATCGCGTCGAGCACGATGATGTCCGGCGCCTCATGCTCTGCCTTCGAGAGCGCTTCCGCCCCGTCTACTGCTTTGATGACCTCATATCCCTTTGCCCTGAGCCTGAATTCCATCAGCTCGATCAACAAGGGATCGTCATCGCAAATCAGAACTCTTGCCTTCGCTCCGTTCACCAGCCTTGCTCCGGTTCCGTCGCCCCCCGGAGTGATCCCATGAACCGACATCCGCCAATGCGGTCCATGCAGACAGAAATATTCGTCTCGACTCTCTCATCGACGTCCGCCGATGCCACGCGATTATAGACAACCTGATTCGCTGCGCCTGCACCTCGGCACAATCAGTAGATGAATAAGGCGACATGGTATAGGAGCCCTGAACGGCATCGCACAGTGTGCAGACAAACTGCGCTCGGTGGCCAAGCCATACGTCGGCTCAGGTGCGCGATAGAAGCAATCTTTTGACTTCACCGGCAAGCGCAAGCGGGTCGAAAGGTTTGGCGATCACCCCCACCGCCCCCATAGCCAGATAGCGTTCGACCTCATGCGTCTGGGTGCGCGCGGTGATGAACACCACGGGTATCGACGCCGTCGGCCGGGACTCGGCCAGGCGCCTCAGCGTCTCCGGTCCGTCCATGTCGGGCATCATCACATCGAGCAGGATGAGGTCGGGCCGCCATTCGGCGGCATCGGCCAGCGCCTGCATGCCCGAAGAACAGGATCGCACCTCGAATTCCGGCTCGAGCTCCAGCGACATCTGGGCGATTTCGCGGATATCGTCCTCGTCGTCTACATAGAGGATCCTTGCGGGCATTAGCATCACTCCTTGGCGTGCGCGGCAGGCCAAGTGCCATTGCGGGACGAAACCAACATGTTCCGTACCAACTTTGCCACATCGATTTCCGACGCTCTGGTCTTGGTCATGATCGCCTGCACCCGATCGCCGAGCTTCTGGTCGAGTTCCGCCGCCGAGAACACGATGACCGCAGTCTCGAGCGGCAGATCGGTCAGGAGGTCGAGGCCCGATCCGTCGGGAAGCGCGATATCCAGGATGACTAGGTCGAAGCGATGGCGGGCGATCGCCTCCTGGGCCTGCTTTAGTGTCTTCGCCGAGGTGATCGAGACGCCCGAACCCAGCCCTTCTGACATCACCGCAAGCACGCCCTCATCGTCTTCGACATGCAGGATTTGTGGCCTCGGCTCGACCCTACGGCCGACGATCTTGGCAAGAGCGGCGTGAAGCCGTTTCGAATCCACCGGCTTCTCCAGCCAGTCGACGATGCCGACGGCGCTGCCGTTCAGCGAGCGCCTGGCCTCGTCGGCGACGGCGGAGATGACGATGACCGCAATGTCGGAATTCACCGGTGATGCCCGTATGTCGTGGAAGAGCTTGATTCCGGATTCCCCCGCCAGCTTGATGTCGAGCGTCAGCGCCACGTAGTCGCGCGAGCTCAGCAGCGCCTTGGCGGTGTCGATATCGGGCGCGACGTCGCTGGCAAAGCCTTCTGCATCGAGAAGTGCTGCGATCACCACAGCAATGTCAGGCTCGTCCTCGCAGATGAGGACACGCAGGCGGCCATCGCGCTTGCGCGCCCGGCGCTCGACCGAAACCGGCTTCTCGGTCTGCCTGTGCGCTTCGGGGAGGTCAATGTGAAACGAGGTTCCCTTGCCTTCCTCGGTTTCGAAGGAGATGCCGCCGCCCAGCTTTTCAGTGATGGCCTTGACGATGCTCAAGCCCAGGCCAGTACCGCCTATCTTGCGAGTGCTGGAGGCGTCCGCCTGCTCGAACTTCCCGAATATGCGACTGCGGAACGCCTCGGGGATGCCAGCGCCCTGGTCCACGACCGAGATGCGCAGCATATCGGGGGCACGACGATGGAGTTTCACCGTGACGATGCCATCAGTGTGCGAGAACTTGATCGCATTCGACAGCAGGTTGGCCATCACCTGATGCAGGCGATCCGGATCTATGTTGGCTTCGGCGCGCGGGGCATCGTCGACCAAGACGATCCTGATTCGGCTGTCGGCCATGTAGTTGGTGCTGGCGGCAATCGCCTGTTCCAGGACCGGGCGGACAGCCATCTGCCTGATCTTGAAGGTGATCACGCCAGATTCGATCTTCTCCATATCAAGGATGTCGTTGATGAGAAGAACCAGCCTTTCACTGTTGGTGTGGGCGATGTTGACGAGATTGGCGGCCTTGGGCGGCAGTTCGCCGGCGACGCCGGCCGCGATCAAACCAAGTGAGCCGCGGATGGAGGTCAGTGGGGTGCGCAATTCGTGGCTGACCGTCGAGATGAAATCGTTCTTCAGCTGGGCATTTCGCTTTTGCTCGGTGATGTCGCGATTGTAGGTGATGACGCCGCTGATCTTGCCGGTCTCGTCGCGGAACGGTGCCTTCAGCGTGTAGAGCCAGCCTTGTCTGCCGTCCGGGAAAACCGCCGGCTGGTCGATGCGCAGCGTCTGCCCGGCTTCCAGAGCGCCCATCTCATCCTGCCGGAAGCGCTCGGCCACGTCCTTAGAGTAGAAATCGAAATCCGTCTTGCCGATAAGCTGTTCGACCGAAGCGGCGCGCATCATTTCGGCAGTGGCGGGATTGGCGGCGATGAACCGGCCGTCGACATCCTTAATGTTCAGGCAATCCGGGAGTTCGCGGACCATGGCCCGGTAGATCATGTTGGACATCGCAAGATCGCGCCGCCGCTGCTGCCGGTCCAGCAGAACGCTTATGAGGACGGTGCTGAGGAAGCGGAACACGAGTGATGGGAGTGTGCTCTGCTGCACCAGGTCGGCAACGACTTGCGAGGGGATGATCAGGAGCGTGATCAGCCCGGCGAAAGCTACCGACACGCCGAGTCCGAATATGTCGAACATGGTGCGAGACCGGGCAGTAACGATGTGGTGCCACGCAATACCGACTATAGCGGTGATGAGGATCCCCACGACACCGACGCTCGCGCCCTGTCCACCGAGATAGATGCGATAGGCAATGGAGCCGGCAGTAGCGATGAACATCGCCGGCCATCCACCGAAGAACGCGGCAGCCGCAATGAAGGCGGCGCGGAGATCGACGACGAAGCCGGAGACGGACAAGCCCGTCGCCATGGAAATGATCGCGCCCATGCACATGACCACGCCAAGAACCAGCGACTGCATCCGCGTCGACAGACGCCCGGTGAAGTCCGCCACAAGATCCCAGGCGACCACGAGGATGGAGACCAGGGCAAGATTGGCGAGGAGTGACTGCCAGAACTCGGTCATGACTTTCCCGCTCCTTTTCCCGATAGATACCGCCAAAACCTATCCGAGGTCTAAAGAAGCTACAGACTCCGGCCCTCTGCCAGTTGAGGCTCGCTGCTCGAAGTCGCGTTGGTGGTTAATCCGCGCGTCGACAGCCCTCTGGCCGAGCCTGCCATAGCCTGGGCGGAACCATCCTCTCC
>NZ_VFWW01000023.1:0-33340 GCF_006442955.1 Mesorhizobium sp. B1-1-1 | reverse complement strand
GAGATCCACACGCCGATGTGGGTGGTGAGCGACGCCGCGCGCGAGGCGATCGACCTGATCGAGCGCGCCATCGAGAAGCGCCAGGTGCTGACCATCGACTATTCGGACGAAGCCGGCCGCGGCACCGCCCGCGACATCAGGCCCTTGGGCCTTTGGTTCTGGGGCAAGGTGTGGACGCTGGTCGCCTGGTGCGAGATGCGCGACGATTTCCGCGCCTTCCGCATCGATCGCATCGCCTCGGTGGTCATCGCAGGCCGCGTCTTCAAGCCGGAGCGCGGCAAGCAGCTCGCCGATTTTTACCGGGCGGTGGAACGCAGCGAGGATTACGGCATGGCGCCGGACCGTGCGGCGCGAAGCTGAGGTCTCCCAACCCGTAAAAAAGCCCGCTCGAAGCGGGCTTTTCGGTCGAGTTCGCGAGAATTCTACTCCTCGTCGTTATCCCTGTCCTTCGACTTCAGAGCCGAGAGCTTGGCGAACACGGCGTTGGCGTCGAGTTCGGCATCCTCGTCCTTCGGCTTTTCGGGAGCCGGAACCAGGCGCTCGGTCAGCGCCGCCGGCAGCAATGTGTCGCCGACCGGCTGTGCCTGCTCGCGGCCGCGCGATGCGCGGTTGACTTCCATGTCAAGATCGATCTGCGAGGCGAGACCGAGCGTCACCGGGTCCATCGGCTGCAGGTTGGCAGAGTTCCAGTGCTTGCGCTCGCGGATCTGCTCGATCGTGGACTTGGTGGTGCCGACGAGGCGCGAGATCTGCGCGTCCTTCAATTCGGGATGGTTGCGCACTAACCAGAGAATGGCGTTCGGTCGGTCCTGACGCTTCGACAGCGGGGTGTAGCGCGGCCCCTTGCGCTTGGATTCCGGCACCCGCACCTTGGGGTCCGAAAGCTTCAACCGCTGGTTCGGATCCTTCTCGGCACGCGCGATCTCGTCGCGGGTCAACTGGCCGGTCATGATCGGATCCATGCCCTTGATGCCTTGCGCCGATTCGCCGTCGGCGATCGCCTTGACCTCGAGCGGATGCAGCCCGCAGAACTGTGCTATCTGCTCGAAGGAAAGCGCGGTGTTGTCGACCAGCCAGACAGCGGTCGCCTTTGGCATCAGCAGCGTATTGGCCATTTTAAAAATCCTTCTCGTTCGCCCGCGTTCCCGCGCGGGCGGTGGTTTAGAGCCACCAAAATGGGAAATTCGCAGGTTATATAACCGCTCTCCGGCGGTTCCGCAATGTTTTTGGGAAGGCGTTTTTGGGAACGCCCGTCGATCTGGCAACCACACCGGGGCAGATCAATCACGGGCGGCATGAAAATGGTGCCGCGAATATGTTTGGGGTCCAGAAAGACAAAACCCGCCGGACAGGTCCGGCGGGTTCGGAACCGGCGACGAGCAAGCGTCTGCGGCGGCTCTGCTTTGCGACCCCGTCTTGCGGCGGGGCGGTTCTTGAAGTCAGATCGCCTGGCGGGCGATCTTTTCGATGTCGGCGCGGTTGATGCCGAGATCGCTGAGCTGGCGCGCGTTGAGGCGGTTCAGTTCGCGCACGGTCTCGTTGTACATACGCCAGTTACGGAAAGCGCGGATCGGGTTCATGTCAGTCCTCCAAATGGGGTGTTCGTTTCGATGATGCTCAAATAGTCATCATCGAGCGGCACTTGAATGGCTGATTTTGCATAGCAATGATGCAAATGCTGCATTGCACCATTAAGCTTTTGTTCAGCTTGCAGGCAGGGGCCGGGTCGCGGGTATGAGCCCGCCTCGGCCAGCCAGGCATCGGCAATGTTGCCGTCAGCCGACGTCGAGCACGATCTTGCCGATATGATCGCCTTCCTCCATACGCTCATGCGCCCGCCAGGCATCGGCAAGCGGGAAGATCATGTCCATGACGGGCGCGATCCGGCGCGTGCCGAGCAACGGCCACACCTGCGCTTCGAGCGCGGCTGCCAGCGCCGCCTTGAACTCGACGGTGCGCGGCCTCAGTGTCGAACCGGTATGAACAAGCCGCTTGACCATGATTTTCGAGAAATCGGCGCTCGCCACCGCGCCGCCTTGCAGGGCGATCTGGACGATCCGGCCCTCGACCGCCGCGGCCTCGTAGTTGCGCGCCACATAGTCGCCGCCGACCATGTCGAGGATGACGTCGGCACCCTTGCCGCCCGTCGCTTCCTTGACCGCCGCGACGAAATCCTCCTCGCGGTAGTTGATCGCCCGGTCGGCTCCGAGCTTCAGGCAGGCATCGCATTTCTCCTTGTTGCCGGCCGTAGTGATGACATGGGCACCGAAGGCCGATGCAAGCTGGATCGCCGTCGTGCCGATACCCGAAGAGCCGCCATGGACCAGCAGCGTTTCGCCTTTCTTCAAGCCGCCGCGCTCGAACACATTGTGCCAGACGGTGAAATAGTTTTCCGGCACGGCCGCCGCTTCCGTGTGGGTGAAACCGGCCGGCAGCGGCAGCACGCTGCCGGCATGAACCTTGACATATTCGGCGTAGCCGCCGCCGGGAGTGAGCGCGCAGACGCGCTCGCCAAGGCGCCAGCGAGAGATTTCGTCGCCGAGCGCGGCCACTTCGCCCGACGCCTCCAGGCCCGGCAGGTCCGACGCACCGGGCGGCGGCGGATAGGCGCCCTTCCGCTGCTGCACGTCGGGCCTGTTGACGCCGGCGGCGCGCACCTTGATCAATATCTCGCCGGGACCGGGCACAGGCACATCGCGCGTCTCCGGTTTCAGCACCCTGGGCCCACCCGGCTCGGAGATCGCGATGGCCGTCATCCTTGCCGGAATTTTAGATCCGCTCGCCATGAAATCTCCCGTCTTTCCTCGCCGCATTCTTGCCGGCTGTTTGCATCGACGCCCCTGCCCTATGTATGCTCATTGGCAAATCAGGCAAATGGCCAATCGGTATGGCGGAGGAGGAGCACAAATGGCGATCTTCGACGACGAACCCAAGAAGAAGGCGCGTCCGCACGAGATCGGGCAGGACCTGTCGCTGCTCTCCGTCGGCGAGTTGTCGGAACGGATCGGCATCCTGCGTGACGAGATCGCCCGGTTGGAGGCTGAACTCAAGTCGAAGGACAGCACCAAATCCGCGGCCGAGGCGCTGTTCCGCCGCGGATAAGGCCGAAAAGACCCGCCTCCGAAAAGCCCGAATGCGACTGTCTTCAGACTCTGCGTCTCTCCTCGATTTCAGCCGGATCAAAAAATGCTCGCAGCCTACAGACCGATCCTTTCGCTGCTTCGGGGCACCGCCTTCCTTTTGGCAGCGTCGGGATTGCACGGCTTGCTGTTGCCGCTGCGCGGCCAGGTGGAAGGCTTCTCCACCGCATCGCTTGGCCTGATGGGCACAGCCTGGGCCGGCGGCTTCGTCACCGGCTGCTTCTTTGCACCACGTATCGTGCGCCGTGCCGGCCACGTGCGCGCCTTCGGCGCCTTCGCCGCGTCCGGCGCCATCGTTGCGCTGCTCACCGGACTGGTCATCGACGAATATGTCTGGATCCTGTTGCGCGCCTTCACCGGCTTCACCATGGCCGGCGCCTTCATGGTCATCGAAAGCTGGCTGAACGAAAAGGCCACCAACGAGAATCGCGGCACCGTTTTCGGCCTCTATATGATGGTCACCTATGCCTCGATCATGGGCGGGCAGATGATCGTCGCCGGCGGCGACGTGAAATCGGCCTCACTCTTCATGATCACCGGCATCCTGTTCTGCCTGTCACTGATCCCGACCGCGGTATCGACCGCCTCGCACCCCAAGCCGCTCCAGGACGTCAAGCTCGACGTCAAGGGGCTCTACGCCAACTCGCCGGTCTCGGCCATCGCTTGCGTCCTCATCGGCATCGCCAACGGCGCATGGGGCACGCTTGGCGCCGTCTATGGCGCCCGCATCGGCATCTCCACCGCTGAGATCGCCTTGATGATGAGCCTGGTGGTGGTGGCGGGTGCCGCCATGCAGCTTCCGGCCGGGCGTTTCTCCGACAAGACCGACCGGCGCTTCGTGCTGGCGGGTGCCGCTTTCGGCGCTGCGCTGTTCGCGCTCTTGATCTTCCTGTTCGAGCCGCGCTCCGGCGTCTTCGTCATCGTCTTCACCGCCGCCTACGGTGCTTTCGCCTATACGCTCTATTCGATCGCCGTGGCGCATGCCAACGACCACGCCAGTGCCGAGGACTTCGTCAAGGTTTCGGGCGGCCTGCTGCTGCTCTATGGCTTCGGCACCATGATCGGACCCTTGCTGGCGGCCGCCCTGATGGGCTGGATGCGTCCGGAGGGCCTGTTTCTGGCGACCGCCTTCGCGCATCTTTCCCTGGCAGGCTACACGCTGCTGCGCATCAGCCGCCGCGCGCCGGTGCCGATCGAGGACCGCGACGCCTTCAAGACGCAGCCCGCCGACCGTTCGGTGACGCCGGAAGCATTGCGGCTTGACCCAAGAAGAAAAGCAGAAGCAAACGGTTGAGATTCGAAGAACTTTGCCCCACAAATGAGGCATGATGCTTTCCGACGCCTTCATGGCGATCGCCGATCCCAACCGGCGCCATCTCCTGGAAGAACTTCGACGCGGTCCCAAAACCGTCAATCAACTGGCAGCCGGGCTGCCGGTCTCACGTCCGGCCGTATCGCAGCATCTGAAGGTGTTGCTCGATGCCGGCCTTGTCCACGCCAAGGCCGAAGGCACGCGGCGCGTCTATACGGTGAGCAATGCCGGCTTCCTGAAACTCAACATCTGGCTCGACCAATTTTGGGAGACTTGATCGTTCCTGTTCAAACGACCGGTCACGCACCACGATCAGCCATCATTATAGGGGAAGAGCTTGAAATAGGGCTGCGCCTCCTCAATCACCTGGGCGAAGGCCGGCCGCTGCAACAGCCGGTCATGGTAGCGACTCACGGCAGGATATCTGTCGCCGAATGGCTCGACCTTGTTGGCGTAGAACAGGGCCGGCGAGGCCGCGCAATCGGCCATGGTGAAGGCGTCGCCCACAGCCCAGTTCCTCGACGCCATCTCCTGCTCGATGATCGCATAGGAATTGCGCAACTGGTCGCGCGCCTGTTCGACGCCGAACGGATCGGTCCTACGTTCCGGGCGCAGCCGGTCCCCGACGATCTTCTGCATCGGTTCCTGCACATAGAGATCGTAAAAGCGATCGGCCTGGCGAACCGCGATTGCGAGGTCGATATCGGCGGGGACGAGGTCGACCGGTCCGGGATAGTGCGCGGCCAGATACTCGATGACGAGGGTCGACTCCAGCACGGTGCGGTCGCGCGCATCGTCACGCAAAGCGGGCATCTTGCCCCAGGGCGCTATCTTCAGGAAGGCCGCTCGCGACTGCTCGTCGCCGAGATCGACGATGACGGACGCGAACGGCGTGCCGTTCTCGTAGAGCGCGATCAGCGGCTTCCAGCAAAACGAGGCCAGCGGATGATAGTGAAGCGTCAGGGACATTTTTGCTCACCTGTCTCGGGGTTCACGTCGTCTAGTACCGAAATGTTTACTTAACTATTGCCCAAACTTGTGGCGTCAGGACCGCGCTTTGAGTGCCAATCGGCCCGGATATGAGCAACGATGCCGGTGACGATCACATCCCAATCGTCCGGATGCAGTTCGTGGCCACCGCCTTCAACCCGGAGGAGTTTCGCGCCGGCGACCGCTCCGGCCAGCGCTTCGCCATGCTCGACCGGAAAGATGGGATCGGCCGTACCATGGATGACCAGCAGCGGCGCGTTCATCTCGTGCAGTCGGCCCCTCCATCGGTCACTATCGCCCTTGAGCAGGAAATGATTGGTCGCGCTGAGCAGGCCGGCGGAGCGATCGTAGTCCCGCTCGATGAAGGCTTTCATGCGGCCCTCGTCGAAGGGATGCGCTGTGCTGGCGATCGCCTTGGCATCTTTGATCATGAAGTCGATGACCTGGCGGCGATCCGACCAGTCAATGTGCGCGCCTTCAGCCGAATGTTTGATATAGGCATCGCTGGTCTGCGGCAGGTACGAGGTGTCCACCCCCATCGGCGAGCTGCTGATCACGGTCAGCGACGCGACACGGGACGGATGCTTGAGCACCACGAGCTGCGCGATCATGCCGCCCATCGACATGCCGACGATATGCGCCTTGTCGAGCCCGTGGCTGTCGAGAACGCCGATCGCATCGTCGGCCATGTCGTCGAACGTGTAGGGCGGCTCTCCCGGCGGGTATTTGGTCGAGCGGCCGGTATCTCGATTATCATAGCGGATTACGAACAGTCCCGCGGCGGCGAGTTTCCGGCAAAACGCCTCCGGCCACCACAACATTGAGGCCATCGCTCCCATGATCAGCAGCAGAGCGGGGTCGGCGGGGTCGCCAAAGGCTTCGGATATGATAGTGGGGCGTCCGGTCTTCGTCATCGCGTGGCCTCCTCATCTGCTTGCATTTTGCAATCGGTTGCACGATAATAAAACCGATACAATAATGCAACCGGTTTTGGAGAAATCGAATGAACATCGATCGCCGCTCGGGTTGCCCGATCAATCTTTCGCTGGAAGTGTTCGGCGACCGCTGGAGCCTGATCATCCTTCGCGACATGATTTTTGGCGGCAGGCGCCATTTTCGCGAGTTGCTCAACGGGTCGATGGAAGGCATTGCTTCCAACATACTGGCCGACCGGCTGAAGCGGCTGATGGATCTGGGCATGCTGACCAAGGCCGACGATCCTTCGCACAAGCAGAAGGCGATCTACAGCCTGACCGAAATGGCGATCACCCTGGTGCCGATCCTGGCCCATCTCGGCGCCTGGGGCCGCGTCTGGCTGCCGGTCAGCGAGGAATTGTCGATCCGGGCCGAGCTTCTGGAAAAGGGCGGGCCGCCGCTATGGGAGAAATTCATGGGTGAGTTGCGCCACGAGCATCTCGGCACGCCCCTCGATGCAGCGTCCGGCCCCTCTGTACGCGCGACCCTGCAGGCCGCCTATGAGGCCGTGCTCGCCAGCAAGGCTCTCGGCGGCAACCCGGCCGCGTGACCAACTATTTTCCCCGTTGAATGGCCGGCTCTGCTACAAGAGGCCGAAAATCACGTCACGAGATTGGAACAGACTCTTGGTTGAGAACTCTAGGGATACTGCCCGCGCGCGCGCCGATCTGCGCTTCAAGAAGCAGGAGGAAGCGGCCACGGTCCGACAGAAGGCCATGGCCGAGTATGTCGCCGAGAGCGATGCCCGCAAGGTCAAGACCGACAAGCTGCGGGCGCTGCGGCTGGCCAAGGAAGCCGAAGACCTTGCCAACGCGCCGGCAGTGCCCGCCAAGAAGCCCGCCCGCGCCAAGAAGAAGTAGCACGCCGCTCCCGGTTGCTTCGTTGCCGGCCCTGAGCCGGTGGCCGTTGATCGCATTTGGTGGATCGCGGCATAGGCGCGATCCGGATCGGCGCGTTCACCCCGCTTTCCACGAAGCAATTTCAACCGGAACCTGGATTGCCTCGTCCGGCCGGCTGCCGATGATTATCCGTTCAAACAGGAGATCGCCATGACCGCACTGCCGCTCGACAAAGCCCTCGAGATCATCGATGCCGCCTTCACCAAGGGCGCGGAGCTCAAGCTCAGGCCGCTCGGCGTCTCGGTGCTCGACGCCGGCGGCCATCTCGTCGCCTTCCAGCGCCAGGACGGCGCCTCGTTCCTGCGCCCGCAAATGTCGGCCGGCAAGGCCTATGGCGCGCTCGCCATCGGCATGGGCTCGCGCCGCGTCGAGGCCTTCGCCAAGGAGCGCCCGCATCTCATGACCGGCATCTCCGACGTCTCGGGCGGACGCGTGTTGCCGGTCGTGGGCGGCGTGCTGATCCGCGACAAGGCAGGCAGCATCATAGGCGCGGTCGGTATTTCGGGCGACAGCTCGGACAATGACGAAGCCGCCGCCATCGCCGACATCGAGGCCGCCGGCTTCACCGCCGATCCGGGCTGAGGTTAATTCAGGTTGATATCCCTGCTCGCCGACCGCATCGACACCGAGAAGCCGGCGAGCACGTCGAACAGCGCGATGATCATCAGCGTGAAGAAGACCGAGTGCGCGGCGCCCTTGACCAGCAGGAACTCGACCAGGAAGGCCACGAAGACCAGCGTCGACAACAGATGGTCCATGATCGAGGCGTTCGTAGTGCGCGCCGATTTCACGATCTCGACGAAGAGGAAGATGAGCCCGATCAGCACCATAAGGTCGCCGAGCGTCATCGAGAACACCCCGCCGGACATCATGCCGACGGAAAAGACCTCGCTTGCCCAGGGATCGTCACCGCTGCCGAATATTCCGAGCAGCCCGAGATTGTAGAGGACAAAGGGCACGATCAGCAGCGGGACGGCACCGAACATCTGGCGTCTCCATTTGGGGGCACCCCTTTGTAGAGTGCGCCACCGGCACGCCGTCAAGAATTTTCGCAGCACGCCCCAAACACGCTAGAAGACCGAATGCAACAACGATGTCAGCCGGTTGTCCGGCCGACATCTTAGAAATCGAGCCGCGGGATGCGTGAACGCGCACCCCGCTCGCGATCAGCGCTTGAAGTAGCCGGCGCGCACGGCCGCGCCGATGACGTTGAGGATGATATGGCCGGCCGTCATCGAGGTGATCTCGTTGACATCGCGCGCCGGCGCGATCTCGACGATATCCATGCCGACCAGCTTTCCTTTGCCGACCAGCCCCTTGATGAGTTCAATCGTCTGCCGGTAGCTGACGCCGCCCGGCTGTGGCCCCTCGACCGCCGGCATCACCGCCGGATCGAGGCCGTCGGCATCGATGGTGAGATAGTAGCGGCCGCCGTCGGGAATTCGCTTCAGGAGCGCCGCGGTGCCGATGTCCTGCCATTCATTGGTGGTGATGATGTTGGCGCCATAGGCGCGGGCGGCCTCGACCTCCTCGGTGCGCGCGCTGCCCTGGCCGCGAACGCCGACTTGGAAAATGTCCTTGATATGCGTCATTTCTGAGGCCCGGCGGATGGTGCTGGAATAGCCCTCCTTGACCCCGTTGACGTTGTCACGCCAGTCGAGATGGGCATCGAGCTGAACCAGCGTGATCGGACCCTCGCCGTCAAGCGCCCGGAAGATCGGGATCGGAATGCCGTGGTCGCCGCCGATTGTGATCGGCAGTGCGCCCGCGGCGCGGATCTTGCGGATCGCCGCTTCGGCTCTGCCGTAGTGCCCGACATGATCGGCCGCCGCGCCGGGAACATCGCCGACGTCTACCACCTTGATGTCCTTGCCGTCGAAGACTGGCCCACCGATGTCGAAATCATAGCGGTCGAGCGCCTGGCTGATCCGCTGCGAGGCGCGCCGCACCGCGGTCGGCGCATTGGTCTGGTCGTTGATCAGCTCGTCGATCGTGTAGGGATCGCCATAGGGCATGCCGATGATGGCGACATCGGCCTTCAGCGTGTCGAGGTCATCGACCAGCGGAAAGTTCATGAATGTCTGGAAGACGTCGCGCGGCGCGGTGGTGAGTTTGGACATGGGGTCTCCTCTGCGTTGAAGCTTTTTTGGATCAGGCGCCACGGCGGGCTGCGAGATGGGGCTGCAGCCTATGCTCCAGGCTGCGCGAGATCGCTGCCACGAAGGCCGTCAGCCCCCAGTACAGCAATGCGATGGCGGTGAAGATCTCCACCGGCGAGAAGGTGCGGCCAATGATGTTCTGGGCCATGTAGGTGAGTTCCGGTACGGTGATCGCCGACAGGATCGCCGATTCCTTGATCAGCGTAATGGTGAGATTGGTGGCCGCGGGCAGGATGTAGCCGAGCACCTGCGGAACCAGGATCTTGCGGAAGATAGTCAGGTAGCGCAGCCCCAGCGCGTAGCCGGCCTCGACCTGGCCGTACGAAATCGACTGGATCGCGCCCCTGATGATCTCGGCCGAATAGGCGCTGGCATAGGCTGACAGCGCGCCGATCGAAACGACCACGGGCGAGAGCCTGACACCGAACATCGGCAAGGCGTAGAACAAAAGGAATATCTGGATCAGGAACGGGATATTGCGGAATATTTCGACATAGGCTGAGACGATCGCCGTCGGCACCCGTCCGCCGCGCAGCCGGATAAGCGCCAGCACGGTGCCGAGCGCGAAGCCGAACGGCAATGCGACAGCGCACATCAGCGCCGTGTTGCCGAAGCCCTTGGCGAGGATCTGCCAGTTGTCCGCTATGACGGAAAAATCGAAGCTCATGCGCGTACGCCTTGCGCCTTGCGTTCCAGGCGCTTGGTCAGCACGCTGCATGAGAGCAGCACGACGAAATACAGCACCGCCGCGATGCAGAAGGCCTCGACCGGCCGGTAGGTGACGTTCATGATGTTCTGCGCGGTGCGGGTCAGTTCCACCACCGCGATCACCGACAGGATCGAGGATGCCTTCACCAGCATGGTGAACTCGTTGACCATCGGTGGGATAATGGCGCGGAAGAGCTGCGGCAGGATGACCTTGAACCAGGTCACGGCAGGCTTCAGCCCGAGCGCCTTGGCCGCCTCGTACTGGCCGGCGGGAATGCGCGTCAGCCCGGCGCGCAGGATTTCGGCGACGAAGGCCGCGCTGTTGAAGCTGAGCGCCAGCACGCCGGCCAGGAGCGGCGGCAGGTCGATACCGACGAGGCCCGGCAGCACGTAGTAGACCATGAAGATCTGCACGATCAGCGGCGTGCCTCGGATGAAGCTGGTGTAGACCGCGCCGATCCAGCGGATCACGCGCCAGCGCGACCTGCCACATGCGAGCAGGCCGAAGCCGATCAATGTGCCCACCAGAAACCCCAGCGCCGAGACGCTCAGCGTGATGCCGGCGCCGGCCAGGAATTCCGGCAGGAAGGTCAGCGTCTTTGAAAAATGGAACATTTTTCAGCTCGAATGATCCCTGGACGTCCGGGCCATCCGAGACCGGCGCGTCCAATGACTGGAACCACCGGTCCGGCAGCGCCGGGCGCCTGGTTGGGGGCTTAGAGCGCGCCAGGCGGCAGATAACCCTCGTCGGGCGTCTTCATCTCGAACCCGAACCGTTTGAGCTGAAGCTCCTTCAGCTTGCCGCTGTCCTTCAAGTCGCCGATTTTGGCGTTGATGAAGGCGCGCAGATCCTTGTCCTCCGGCCGCACCACCCAGGAGAGATAGGAGAATTCGCCGATCGAGCCGACGACCTTGTAGGTATCGGGAACGTTCTTCATCAGAACGGCCGCCGAAGGCGAGGCGATGACGATGGCGTCGACCTGGCCGGAGGCCAGAGCGACATGGGTCTCGGGGAAGGAGGTGAACAGCTTCATCTCGCCGACACCCTTGCCGCCTTTATCCTTGAGCTCCTTGTCATAGGCCTCGATGATGGGCTGCACGGAGGAGGCGAGTTGCGTGGCCACCACCATGCCGTTGATGTCCTCCGGCTTCTTGATGCGCTCCTCGTCGACGCGCACGACGACGACGTTCTCGAACGAACCGGTTGGCCGCGTGTAGGCGTATTTCGCCGCCCGCTCGGCGTTGATGCCGGTCGAGGTCGCCATCAGGTCGAACTTCTTGGCCAGCAGCCCTGGCAGCAAGCCTTGGAAAGGCAGGTTGAGCTGGTCGAGCTTCACGCCGAGCTGGCTGACCACATAGTCGAGAATGTCCTTGTTATAGCCGACGATCTGGCCGTCGCGGACGAATTCGAACGGCTCGAACGCGGCCTCGGTTCCGACAAGGATGGTGCCGCGCTGCTTGATTTGGTCGACCAGCCCATTGGCATGGGCGGTGGCAGTGAACGGCAGGAGGAGCGGCGCGGCGGCAAGAAGGGTCAGGACGCGGCGGCGCGAAGCGGAAAGAAACTCACCCATTGTTACCCTCTTTTTTCTTCGGTTTTGCTGTGCTGGTAAGCCCGGCCGCTATGCTTGAAGACGCGACCGATCATGTAGCTCTCGGAATCTTTGATCCCGGGAACGTTGGCCAGTTCACTGACGAGGAAATCGTGCAGGCTGGTCGTGGATGGCAAAGTGAGCTGGATGATGATGTCGAACGGCCCGGTCATGGCGTAAACGCTGTCGACGAACGAGTATTCCGACAGTTTTCGAGCAACGCTGATGATGTGCTCGCGGTCGACGTCGAGCCCGACAATGGCCGCAATGCCGACATCGCTGCGCAAAGGGCGCACGACCGCCTGGATGCAGATATCCGGGTCCTCGAGCACACGGGCCATTTTCCGCCGCACCGTCGCTTCGGTGACGCCGATGCGCTTGGCGATATCCACACTCGACATCCGCCCATCGACTTTGAGTTGGGAAAGGACGGCCTGCTCGGTATCGTCGAGATCACTTGTGCTGACGAAATCCCACATCGAATTCCCAATCTGTGTCGATTTCCGACTATAAATTCAAAAATCGCATAAGAAACCGTCTATGGCAATCCCACAGATTGCGAAAAACACCAGCGACGCTTCCTCCGGCGATTGCCGCGCATCGGGCTCACGGTTCGATCATTGGGAAAAGTCGTGTCGACCGAGTCGAAGGCGATGTGCGGTATGCAATCGGCCATGCCTCGAGGATGCACGATGAGGCGGCGTCCGGGCCGATCGGAGATCAAGGCCTGGAGACGCAGCTACGCTGTCGGTCGTCGGTCCCGACAGACGCAAAAAGACCGGCCAGCGGCCGGTCTTTTTAGCTCAAACATCAGGAAAGCTGGTCTCAGCTTTCCTTGGGCGTCAGCACCTGGCGGCCGCGATACATGCCGGTCTTCAGGTCGATATGGTGCGGGCGGCGCATTTCGCCGGAGTTCTTGTCCTCGACATAGGTCGGGGCCTTGAGGGCGTCTGCCGAGCGGCGCATGCCGCGCTTGGACGGAGAGGTTTTTCGTTTCGGAACGGCCATGGATATGCTCCACTACATGGTCAAAAGCCCCGCCCGCCCTCGTGAAAGGGCCGTGTCAGGGGCCGGAATCTGAGAAAGTCGGGTGCCTATACACGCCCGGTGCCGTTTTGGCCAGCGCTGCCCGCGAATTTTTTTATGTCGGCTACTGTAGGCAGCCGACATAAGCGCCGGATCGGCCGGCGCGCCGCTCGATCAAGTTGGCCAGCCTCCTCAGCCCCGGCCCGGGCTTGGCCGGGTTGCGGGCGATCGGATTTGGCAAGCTGACGGCAAGCAGCGCGGCCTGACGGCGCGACAGCTGTTTTGCCGAAATACCGAAATGGTGCCGCGCGGCCGCCTCGATCCCGTAGATGCCCGGCCCCCACTCGGCGATGTTGAGGTAGATTTCCATGATCCGCCGTTTCGACATCACCGCGTCGAGATAGACGGCCAGCGGCAACTCGACGACTTTGCGAACCGTGCCCAGCGGACGAGACCACAAAAACAGGTTCTTCACCGTCTGCATGGTGATGGTCGAGGCGCCGCGCGTCCCCTCGCCGGCCAGCGCGTCGTCGACGACACCCCGCAATTCGCCGAGGTCGACGCCGCGATGGAAACAGAACTGTCCGTCCTCCGACATGATCACCGAATTGGCCAGCACCGGTGCCACGTCGTCGATCGACACCCAGCGGCGGTCATAGCCGGAGAAGGTGGCAAGATCCTTCAGCATCAGCGTCGACACCGGATGCACGAAAGACGGCAGATAGAGAAAGGTCAGCACCGTAGGGATAAGCGCCAGCACGGCAGCCACGACGATACCGCGCCGGACCCAGCGTTTGAGAGCACGACGGTTCACGCCACGGGATCTCGTCGCCATGTCCAGCTTTTCGGTTTCATGATCGACGATCGGTTCCGCCAAGTCGCCCAACCCGTGTCTCTCCCTCCCCCGGCATAATGGCGCTTGTCTTCTTGCGCAACGTCTGAGTGTCGGCTACCGGTCCGGGCCATGACGAATGACGATGAAATGGCGTTCGAAACGGCGCTCGTCGCACGGGCCGCCGCCGTCGAGACGTTGCTGCGGCGATTGCTCGACGACCGCGCGCTCACGGGCGAGATCGCGCGGCCCGAGCGCCTTATGGCGGCGATGCGGCACGGCGTGCTCAACGGCGGTAAGCGCCTGCGCCCCTTTCTGGTGATGGAAAGCGCGGCCCTGTTTTCCGCCGACGGCGAAGCGGCACTGCGCGTGGCGGCCGCACTGGAATGCGTGCACTGCTATTCGCTGATCCATGACGACCTGCCGGCGATGGACGACGACGATCTGCGCCGCGGCCAGCCTACCGTGCACAGGGCCTTCGACGAGGCGACTGCCATCCTCGCCGGCGACGCCCTGCTGACGCTTGCCTTCGACATCCTCGCCGACGAGACTACGGCGCTGCCGGCGGAGCGGCGGGCCGCCCTTGTGCTGGCGCTCGCCCGCGCCGCCGGGGCCGGCGGCATGGTCGGCGGCCAGACGCTGGACCTCGAGGCCGAGCGCATCGCCCCTGACGAGGCCGGGATCATCCGGCTGCAGGCGATGAAGACCGGTGCGCTGATCCGCTTTGCCTGCGAGGCGGGCGCGGTCGTCGCCGGCGTGCCTGCCGGGGATCGCGAAAGACTGGCCGAGTTCGGCTCGGCGATCGGGCTTGCCTTCCAGCTTGCCGACGATCTTCTCGATTTGACCGCGGATGCCGCACAGATGGGCAAGGCGACGGGCAAGGACGCCGCCGCTGGCAAGGCAACGCTGGTGGCGCTGCACGGGGAGGCATGGGCACGCGCCCAGTTGCATGGCCTTGTCCATCAGGCGCATGCGCTGCTCGAACCCTATGGCGAGCAGGCCGGCCTGCTGAAGGCAGCCGCGACCTTCGTGGCGACGCGCAACAATTGAAATCGGGCAGACCCCGGGGCTTGGCGTGAAGGTCTCTGTTTAACGGGCCAATCGGGAGGATCAGGTTCGATGTCGACCAAATTGTTCGATCTCAGCGGGCGCACCGCCCTCGTAACCGGCTCCTCGCAAGGCATAGGCTTCGCCTTGGCCAAGGGTTTGGCCGAAGCCGGCGCCAGGGTGATCCTCAACGGCCGTGACGAGGCAAGGCTCGCCACCGCGATCAGGCAGATTCCCGGAGCGGAAAAGCTGGCCTTCGATGCTACCGATCATGAAGCGGTTCGCTCGGCGGTCGACGGTTTCGAACTGGAGGGCGGAGCGATCGACATTTTGGTGAACAATGCCGGCATGCAATTCCGCGCGCCGCTCGAGGAGTTTCCCGCCGATGCGTTCGAGCGCCTGCTGCAGACCAACGTCGCCAGCGTCTTCCATGTCGGCCAGGCCGTGGCGCGCCATATGATCAGGCGCGGTCGCGGCAAGATCATCAACATCGCCAGCGTGCAGACCGCGCTCGCCCGTCCGGGCATCGCGCCCTACACGGCAACGAAAGGCGCGGTCGGCAACCTGACCAAGGGCATGGCTACGGATTGGGCCAAACATGGCCTGCAATGCAATGCCGTTGCACCCGGCTATTTCGATACGCCGCTCAACGCTGCCCTTGTCGCCGACCCTGCGTTCAGCACCTGGCTGCAAAAGCGCACGCCAGCCGGCCGCTGGGGAAAGGTCGAGGAACTGGTCGGCGCCTGCGTCTTCCTGGCCAGCGATGCCTCCTCTTTCGTAAACGGCCATATTCTCTATGTGGACGGCGGCATCACAGCGTCGATCTGATCCGCCGCGCCGAACAGGCAGGCGCGCCAAATGCTGCCCGATCGATAACCGGTTGACGCGGAGCTGACATCACTCGTGGCAGCATTCCGCTGTTCGAAGATACGCGGCTGCGGTGGCCTCACTCCCGGCCAGAGCGTTTGGGGACCTTGCGTTTCGGGAACAATTGCACCCGTCGCGACGTTCGGGACCAGAAGCAGGAGGCAACCCATGAACGATAACAAGCATCGCAAACAGCCGAGGCCAAGCGATCGCGACTTGCGCAACGATCCCGGCATCGGCGCATCCAAAGGCACCATCAAGGGTGGCGACATTCTTGACGACGACGAGGAACTCGATGGCGAAAATACTTTTCGGGGCGATGTCGAGAACGACACCACCCCGCAAGGCGGTGTGAACCCCGACCAGACCGGCCGGACGAACAAATAGAGGGAGATATCCCATGACCGGCAAGAAGACCCACGAACAGCAGGTGCAAATCATCGAGGAGCGGGTGAACACCAAGAATGCGGACAAGAATTTCAACGCCGAGGACGAACTGAAGCGGTCGAAGCGGGAAAGAACGGCTCGCCAGCAGGGCCAGTCGCTCCGGGGCGGCGACGTCGATCTGGTCGATGCCGACGACCGTGAAATGCTTCGCGGCTCGAACCAGGAATCCCGGCATCACAAACGGCCCGCGGATTGAAATAATATCCGAAGCTTGACCGTCCCTTGAAGTGGCCGCGGCCCTTCATCTCGGCGCAGCCGGCAGGCTACATGGGAGGCTCGGCGGGAATCCGAAATCCTCGGTCGCCAGAACGAAATCTTAATGTAAATCAAGCGTAATCCCGACCGTCAAAATAATGCGTATGTGTTGGGGTTGCGCATGCCGGAATATTCTTCCTTCATACGGTCCATCCGGAGCCGTTATCTCTCAGGATTGCTGATCTTCGCGTTGGCTTCGCTGGCGATCATGCTCGCACTTGATCGCGTCAATTCCTTCCGCCACCAGATCGATGCACTGAGCAGCAACCTTGTCATCTTTACCCGCGATCTGCGCAACGCGACCAGCTTCGCCGAGACGACGGGAACCGCCTGGCGAGCGGAGACGCGCGATGCGCTGACCGCGTCGGCGCGCGGCCATTCGGAACGCCTGACCAGCGAGATTGGGACGCTTGCGGCCCAGATCGCCGCATTGCGTCCACGCCTGTCGACAAAGACGATCAACGAGCTCGAATCCGCTTCGGTCAATGGCGACCTGTTCTGGTCTCCGCGCGACATGATTCGAAACTTCAACCTGATGTCGGTGGCGCAGAAGGTCGATGAGTGGAGCTATCGCGAAATCCGCAACCAGAACGACCTGTTTGCCCAGCCGATGCTGGTCCGCGTCCGCACCGCCATGGACGACGAGCGCCATTTGGCCGACGCCTCCAGTGACCGGCTGCTGCTGTGGGCGAGCGGATTGCTGTTCGCGGTGCTCTCCATCGCCGCTTTCTGGATCTTCCGGCCGATGGAGCAAGCCATCCGCCGCGCCTTCGCCGAATCCGCCGAGTCGCTGTTCAAGGCCGAGGCGGCCGACCGCGCCAAATCGGAATTCCTCGCCAATATGAGCCACGAAATCCGCACGCCGATGAACGGCGTGCTCGGCATGGCCGAGCTGCTGGCCAAGACCGAGCTGACCGCGCGCCAGAAGACCTTCACCGACGTCATCGTCAAATCCGGCAATGCGCTGCTCACCATCATCAACGACATCCTCGATTTCTCCAAGATCAATGCCGGCCAGCTCACGCTCGACCCGGCGCCGTTCCGCCTTGCCGAGGCGGTCGAGGATGTGGCCACGCTCGTCTCCGCCCATGTCGCCGAAAAGAACCTCGAACTGATCGTGCGCGTCGACCCGCGCCTGCCGGCGTACGTCGTCGGCGACGCCGGGCGGTTCCGCCAGATTGTCACCAACCTGCTCGGCAACGCGGTGAAGTTCACCGAGAAGGGCCATGTGCTGATCGACGTCGGCGGCGAAACCGTCAATGACGTCGTCCAGCTCAAGTTGCGCGTCGAGGACACCGGCATCGGCATCCCGGCCGAAAAGTTGCAGAACGTGTTCGAAAAATTCGCCCAGGTCGACGGCTCCTCGACCCGCCGTCACGAGGGCACCGGCCTTGGTCTCGCCATCGCCGCCCGCCTCGTCGACCTGATGGCCGGCAAGATTGGCGTCGAGAGCGAGATCGGCCGCGGCTCCGTATTCTGGTTCGCGGTGCCCCTGCCCGTGCATCGTGCCGAGGCTCGCGACGAGATTGTGCCGGTCGACGTCACCGGCGCCCGCGTTTTGGTCATCGACGACAATCCGGTCAACCGCGAGATCCTGCTCGAACAGCTCAGGAGCTGGAGCTTCGACTGCGCCGCCGCCGAAAGCGGTGCGGTCGGCCTGGCTTTCCTCGACCGCGCCTGCCAGCTGGGGGCCGCCGTCGATTGCATCATCCTCGATTACCAGATGCCCGGTATGAACGGCGCCGATGTCGCGAAAGCCATTGCCGCCGACAGCCGGCTGTCGGCCATACCGGTCGTGCTCCTGACCTCGGTCGACCAGGTCGATTTCGGCAAGATGATCATTGATTTCGGCATTGCCGCGCACCTGACCAAGCCGGCGCGCTCCGCGGTCCTGCTCGGCACCGTCATCTCGGTCGTCCAGAAAGCCCGCTCGCAGGTCGGCAGGGCGCAGTTCGTTCGCGAACCTGTACCGGCGCTGCCGCAGGCGGCGCCGCCCGCCTTTACCGTCATCCGCGGCCCGGCAATGCCGGCCGTCCCCGTGCCGGAGCCGACGGTCGCGCCGAACGGTCCGATCGACATCCTCATCGCCGAGGACAACGAGGTGAACCAGTTGGTGTTCGGCCAGATTCTCAACGGGTTGGGCTTGAGCTATCGTATAGCCGGCAACGGCCGCACGGCGGTCGAGATGTACCGCTCGTTGCGCCCGAGGCTGATCCTGATGGACGTCTCCATGCCGGAGATGAACGGTTACGAGGCGACCCGCGCCATCCGGGCGACGGAGGCCTCGGATGGCAGCCACATTCCGATCATCGGCGTCACCGCGCATGCGCTGAAGGGCGACCGCGACAAGTGCATCGAAGCCGGCATGGACGACTATCTGCCGAAGCCGGTTTCACCCGACCGCCTCGGCGCCAAGATCGGCACCTGGCTCAGCGAAACGGTGGTGGCGAAGACGGCATAGCTATACCGTCGACGCCTCGGACGCCGCATCCAGATGATAACGGCGCATCCAGTCGAGGCTTGTCTCGTCGGCAAGCCTTGCGACGCCGGGTCTTATATCGCCAGCATCCGGTGACTGAACCCCCAAGGCGTCGCAAACGGACGCCAACGTTGCAACCGGATCGCTCGACAGGCGCTCATAGCCGATTCGCAGCGGGATTACCTCTTGCTCCGCGAACCACATGTTCCAGGCAGTGTCATAACCATCGAGCTCGGCAACCTCATCCTTGATCCGCCCGAAATCATATCGAGGTTCTCCGGGAGGTCCCACCCTTTCCAGTTCGGTGCCATCGGGAGCGACATGCCAAAGGCCGGTTTGCTGCGCCTTGACCAGCGATACGGCCTGCGCAAGCTTGTCCTCGCGTGACAGATGTATGTAGAGAACACGGCCAAAAGCCCTCTCGAAACGAGCTTTATCCGAGACAAGCCCCGGGAAAATCCGGTCGAGTATTGCTGAAAGCTCATCCAGATTCTCTCGCATCAGGCGCAGGCCGAAAATGCCGGTCCCACCCTTGCCGGCGGCGATGGCTGCATTGAGATAGGCGGCATTGAATTCGAGTTCGCCCATCGTGTCGCGGCCGGGCAGCCCCCACTCTTCGGCCCATTCGGGCACGTCCTGCCGCCGATAGAACGAATGAGGATCGCCCGCCGCCTTCGTGGAGGCCAGGAGTTTGCACAGCAAAGTGCTTCCGGTCCTGGGCGTGCCGCAGATAATATATGCGTCGACCATCCTGCGGCCCTCATTGCTCGTTGAAGGCAGGGCAATGCCGGCCAATCCAGGGCCTATAGCCGCGGCCGTCATTTTTATCGCCCCTTCACCCGCAACGACACACCCGCTATCGGTTGCGCACCACCACGCATGCCCCGCCGACACTTTGCAACTTCTGGCAGATAGCGCCGGCGACGGCACGGTCGTCGACCCCGATCCTGACCGCGTAGATGCCGCGCCGGCCGATCGGCGTGCGCACCCGGCTGACCACCGGATCATGCCCGCCTAGCAGGGCCGGGAAGCGGCCTCTCACCCTGAGCCACTGGTTGATCGCGGCGCTGCGGCGGAAATTGCCGGCCACCTGGATTCCCCAGGGCTTTATGTTGATGGAAGCCATCGCCACCGTCCGCGACATGATCACCGGGAGCTTACGGCAGGCCGCGACGAAATCGGATTTCGCGTCGAGCGGTCGCACGCTTCCGGCATAGGCGCGGTCGGCGAACTTATCGACCGGCTCGCCCATGATGTCGAAGACATAGCTTTCGGTTTCCATCGGCAGGAAGCCGCCCGAGCCCAGCCAGCGCGAGACCCGGTTTTCGCCGGCATTGTAGGCGGCGGCCGCCAGGCCGAGATTGCCATAGCTGGTCTTCATCTCGGCGAGGTATTTCGCCGAGGCCGGGATCGCCTGGTTGATGTCGAAGGAATTGGCGAGCCCGCGCATCTTGGCGGTCCCCGGCATGAACTGGGCGATTCCTTCGGCGCCGACCGGACTGACGGCGTTGGGATCGAACCGACTTTCCTTCCAGATCAGCCGGGCGAAGAAATCCCTGGGCAGACCGTTCTGGTCGGCATGGGCCTGGATCAGGTTGCAGACCTTGTCGATCAGCCGCTGCTTGGCCGATTGCGGCGGATCGGCCTGGGCCAAGGTGGGCCACCCGCACAGCAGGATCAGCGCCACCGGGAGGAAGCGCAGCATTCGACCTACTCTGCCGCGGCCTTGCCGCGACCAAATCGTTGTTCGATATAGTCGGCGACCATCTTTTCGAAATCCTGCGCGATCGACGGTCCGCGCAGCGTCGCCGCCTTCTTGCCGTCGACGAAAACGGGCGCCGTCGGCGTCTCGCCGGTGCCTGGCAGCGAAATGCCGATATCGGCATGTTTGGACTCGCCCGGGCCGTTGACGATGCAGCCCATCACGGCGACCTTGAGGTTCTCGACCCCTGGGTATTTCTCACGCCACGCCGGCATGTTCTTCCTGAGATCGGCCTGGATGTTCTGGGCCAGTTCCTGGAACACGGTCGAGGTTGTGCGGCCGCAGCCGGGGCAAGCGGCGACGATCGGCACGAATTGCCTGAAGCCCATGGTCTGCAGCAATTCCTGCGACACCTGCACCTCGCGCGTGCGATCGCCGTTCGGCTCCGGCGTCAGCGATATGCGGATGGTGTCGCCGATGCCTTGCTGCAACAGGATGCCCATGGCGGCGGATGAGGCGACGATGCCTTTCGAGCCCATGCCGGCTTCGGTGAGGCCGAGATGCAGCGCATGGTCGGAACGGCTGGCGAGCTCGGTGTAAACGGCTATCAGGTCCTGCACGCCGCTGACCTTGGCCGAGAGGATGATCTTGTCGCGGCCAAGGCCGATCTCCTCGGCCATCTCGGCCGAGAGGATCGCCGACTGCACGATCGCCTCGCGCGTCACTTGCTGTGCGGTCAACGGAAAGCCGCGGGCCTGGTTGTCGTCCATCAGCCGGGTCAGGAGTTCCTGGTCGAGCGAGCCCCAGTTGACGCCGATGCGCACCGGCTTGTCATGTTTGATCGCCATCTCGACGATTGCCGCGAACTGCCGGTCCTTCTTGTCCTTGAAGCCGACATTGCCGGGATTGATGCGGTATTTGGCCAGCGCCTCGGCGCAGGCCGGATGATCGGCCAGGAGCTTGTGACCAATATAGTGGAAGTCGCCGACGATGGGCACGTTGATACCGAGCCGCGCCAGCCGCTCCCGGATGCGCGGCACGGCGGCGGCGCTTTCATCGCGGTCTACGGTGATGCGCACGATCTCGGAGCCGGCGCGATGCAGCGCCGCGACCTGGGCGACCGTCTGGTCGACATCGGCGGTATCCGTATTGGTCATCGACTGCACGACGACGGGAGCACCCCCGCCAACCACCACGCCGCCCACATCGACGCCAACCGAGGTGCGGCGCGGGAAGGGAAAGGAATAATATCCGGTCATGCCGGCAGCCTTTAATCTCTGGAGCGCCGCGCGTCCACTTGGACGCACAAAAGCGCGCTCCGGGCCGATGCGCTGAAGTCCGGGCATGAGGTGGAGGAGCAAAGATGGCTTGTCAATGGCGACAGGTCGCCACTGGCCGCAATCGATGCCGCCGCCGGTTGCTCGGCGCCCGACTTTTATCGCTCGCTTGCGTCGGCCAATCGGCTACCTGGCGATTGGCAGGCCCCATCGCTTTGTCTTTCCCGGAACGAGTCCGTCATTTCGGGGAGGAGCAAGGAGAAGAGCGACGCAGCGCAGTCCCAGAATCCAAGCCCTGACCTCAGAGCGCCGCGGCAAGGCGGAATTCTGCTCCGCTGCACTCTTCGGTCAGTTATGGTAAAGGGGAGCCGCGACGAGCTTCGCCCCTACTCGTCCTGGGACTAGGAAGTCGGACGGCCTCTGCCTGGTACGAATATCTGTGATGGTCGACCTGAAATCGAAGATCAAAACCACCAGTCCGGCGGCAATTGCCGCCGGCAGGAAAGACCCGAATGGTGAGCGGTTATGTCAGTGGGGCATCAATGCGTCGTGGGTTTGGCCCTCAGTTTTTCAATCTCGTCCTTGATTGCCAGCTTGCGTCGCTTGAGATTCACGATTTCCAGGTCGTCCACCGACGGGTGATTCATCGCGTCATCGAGCTCGCGTTCGATGTCGCCGTGTTTCCGCTGCAACTCATCAAGATGGGATGCAAGAGACATGATTGGTTCTCCCTTTCATGATTTCCTCGATTGCAGCCGCCAAAGGCGCGTCCACCGCAGGCTCGCTCTGTGACGGCACAATGACAGTGTGCCACCTTCGCGCAGCGATGTCGAATGATCCGTGGTAGCATTCCACGACAACGTGAAATGTGATATGGGCTGCGCGCCGGTGGCAGAGAGTGCCACCCCCCGCCCAATCAGGCCCAGCTTTGGGCGCCGCAGACGTGCAGACGGTAGAGAATGTCCGATCAGGAACAGGCCGATATTCGCCTCGAATTTTCCCGGCTGAAGCAGGAACACGCCGATTTCGACGCCGCGATCAATGCGATGATCGCCATGAACTGCGACCCGCTGCAGATCCAGCGCATGAAGAAGAAGAAGCTTGCGCTGAAGGATCGGCTGATGAAGCTGGAAGACAGGATCATCCCGGACATCATCGCCTGACTTCAGGTCCAGGCCGCGATCGAAAGCCGCGCCGCGCGTTCGCGCAACAGGGCCAGGAGTTCGCCTGTCTTCTCCTGCGATGTGTCGATGGGCACCACCAGGCACATCGTCGCCTCGACGGTGCCGGGTGCTGAAAACACCGGCGCGGCGAGGCATTTCGTATAGGCGTCGACGAGCCCCGAAGTGATGCAATAGCCGGTGGCTCGCGCCGTCGCTATGTCGGCGATGAAATCGTCCAGCCGCAATCTGCGGCCATCGGGCAGCATAAGGTCGTCTTCCGATATCATGGCTTCGATCCGGGCCTGTTCGAGGCCGGCGAGCAGCAGCCTGCCTGACGCGGTCCAGGGCAGCGGAATCTGCAATCCGGTGGCGGAGCTGATGCGGAACGGCCGGGTGCCCGGGCTCGAGTGGACGATCGTGTAGCGGCCGCTCTGCAGCATGCACAGTTCGGAGGTCTCACCGGTCTCGCGCGACAGGTTGTCGACCTCCTGGCGTCCTCGCCTCAAGAGGTCGTTGCCGCGCACATAATCCATTCCATAGAGATAGAGCTTCTTACCGAAATAGACGCGGTTGCCGTCGCCGGCCATCTCCAGGAGGCCCGCATCGACCAGCGATCGCACCAGTGTGTAGGTGGTCGAACGCGGCGCGTTGACCCCCTTGGCGAGGTCGCCGATACCGATGGCGCGCTGCGTCGAATGAAGGAACTCCAGAATCTGGAGCACCCGGTTGAGGCCCTTCTCCCGAGAGACCGAAATCTTTGCGTCCGCTGAGACCGCCAAGGCGCTGCCATCTTGCATTGTCGATTCCTGATGTTAGTATCTGTCTTGTACAGGATACACTCGTCCCTTGTAAGAGACAATTTCTGTAACGATCCGGGTGCGCGTATTGCCTGTGCGTAGGGGAACACAACACGAAAGGAGGTCGCTGTGGACGACACATCCAAAAGGCGTGATTTTCTGAAACTGGGCATGGCCGGACTGGCAACGGCCGGCGTCATGAGCGCGGCGGCAACGGTCGGCGCAGGCTGCGCCCGATAGCTTGCTACGCACCGTGCTGGAGCGCGGCAAATTGATTGTCGGCACCGGAAGCACCAATGCGCCATGGCATTTCGAGAACGATGCCGGCGAACTCGTCGGCATGGACATCACCATGGGGCGCATCCTGGCAAAGGGCTTGTTCGATGACCCGGCCAAGGTCGAGTTTGTCATGCAGGACCCGGCGCAGCGCATTCCGAACGTGACGACGAACAAGGTCGACATCACCATCCAGTTCATGACCATGACCGCGCAGCGCTCGCAGCTGATCAACTTCTCCAGGCCTTACTACGTCGAGGGCGTCGCCTTGCTGACTTTGCCCGGCGCCGAGAACAAGACCTTCGACAAGCTGCTTGCCGCAGGCTCCGCGACGCGCGTTTCCATCCTGCAGAATGTCGACGCCGAATCTTCGGTGCATTTTGCCTTGCCGGAGGCGCAGGTGATGCAGATCGATACACAGGCCAACGTGCTGCAGGCATTGGAATCCAAGCGTGCCGATGCCGCTGCCGTCGACCTCTCCACCGTGCGCTGGCTCGCCTCGCGCAATCCGGACAAATACTTCGATGCCGGCAAGAGCTGGTACTCGATGCTTTATGGCGCGGCGCTCCGGCAAGGCGATCTCGATTGGCTGACCTTCGTCAACCAGACCTTCACCATCGCCATGTTCGGCCATGAAACGGCGCTCTATGACGCCGCGTTCAAGGACTATTTCGGGCAGGAGCCGCCGGCGCGCCACCCCGGCTTCCCGGTTATCTGACGTCATCGGCGGAAGGGCGCCGACCCTTCCGCCTTTTTTCCTGGCGACGCGGCCAGCTTTGCGTCACATCGGGAGCACTGAGGCCGACGCATGGGTTATGCGCTCAATTTCAACCTGATCTGGCGGCATTTCGACAAGCTGTTGGGCGGTCTGCTGCTCAGCCTGGAGCTCGCCGTCATCTCGATCGCCATCGGCATCGTCATCGGTCTGGTCCTGGCGGTCTGGTACGTGTCGGCCGGACGCATGGTGCGCGGCATCATTGCCGCCTATGTCGAATTCATCCGAAACGTGCCGCTGATCCTGCTCGTCTATCTCGTCTTCTACGGTCTGCCGACCGTGGTCGACATCGCCTACAGCGCGCAAACCTCGTTCGTCGCCACGCTGGCGCTCTACAGCGGCGCCTATCTGGTCGAGGTGTTCCGCTCCGGTCTCGAAGCGGTGCCGCGCGGCCAGCTAGACGCCGGCAAGGCGATCGGCCTGACGCCCTGGCAAAGGCTGCTCCATGTGCGCCTGCCGACCATGCTGCGCATCACGCTGCCGGCGCTTTCCAACACTTTCATATCGCTGTTCAAGGACACCTCCGTCGCTTCGGTCATCTCGGTGCCCGAACTGACCTTCGGCGCGCAATGGATCAACTTCAACACCTTCCGCATCGTCGAGGTCTATCTCGTCGTGACGGCGATGTATCTGCTGACCGGCTACGCCCTGCTTTACGCGCTCCGGCTCGTCGAACGATGGTTCAAGGTGGTGCACTAGCATGCTTGGCCAGATCGCCTACGCCTTGCCTTTCCTGGCTCAGGGTTTTGCGCTGACGCTTTGGGTGTCGCTGCTGGTCGTGACGTTCTCGCTCGTCGCCGGTGTCGTCCTTGGCGTCGGCCTGGTCTATGGCCCGGCGCCGGCGCGCTGGGCGGTGCGCATCTTCAGCGACACTATTCGCGGCATACCGATCCTGGTGCTCATCTTCTTCGTCTACTACGGGATGCCGGCCGTCGGGCTTCACCTGCCGTCCTTCTGGGCTGCCGTGCTGGCGCTGACCTTGTTCAAGACAGCCCAGGTCGTCGAATATCTCCGGGGCGCCGTCGGCTCCATCCCGAAGGGACAATCGGAGGCGGCAATGGCGATCGGCCTGACCTTCCGCCAGCGGCTGGCCCATGTCATCTTTCCGCAAGCGTTCAGGCGTTTCCTGCCGCCCTGGATCAATGGCGTCACCGACGCGGTCAAGGGCAGCGCGCTGGTCTCCCTGCTCGGCATCACCGATCTCATGCAGGCCATCAACCAGGTCATCGGCCGCACCTATGAGGCCATGCCGCTCTACATCCTTGGCGCCCTCATCTACTTCGCCGTCAACTATGCGCTTTCGCTTGCCAGCCGGCGGCTGGAGCGGCGTTTCTCCTTCATCCGGGAATAGCAATGTCCACAAGCTCGAACGATGCCCCGGCCCTTCTCGACATCCGCGATGTGTCCAAATCCTTTGGCGCCGTCCAGGTCCTGCGCTCGGTCAGCCTGCGCGTGGCGCGCGGCGAGGTGGTGACGGTCATCGGGCCCTCGGGCAGCGGCAAGACCACGCTGCTGCGCTGCGTCAACTTCCTGGAGAGCTATGACAGCGGGTCCATCCGCATCGACGGCAAGGAGGTCGGCTTCCGAGAAACCGGAGCCCGCCAGCGCCGCAGCGAACGCGACCTTGCCGCGATGCGCGCCGAGACCGGCATGGTGTTCCAGAGCTTCAACCTGTTTCCGCATCTCACCGCCGCCGGCAACATCATGCTCGGCCTCACCAAGGTGCGCGGCAAAAGCACCGTGGAGGCGCGCACGATTGCCGAACACTGGCTCGGCCGCGTCGGTCTTGCCCATAAGGCCGACAGCCTGCCGGCGGAGCTCTCCGGCGGCCAGCAGCAGCGCGTCGGAATTGCGCGCGCCGTGGCCATGGGGCCGAAAATCCTGCTGCTCGACGAGATAACCTCCGCCCTCGATCCGGAACTCGTCGGCGAGGTGCTTGAAGTGGTGCGCAGCCTCGCCGAGGACGGCATGACGATGGTGATGGTCACGCATGAGATGGCCTTTGCCCGCGACGCCTCGAGCCGCATCGTCTTCATGGCCGATGGCAGCGTCGGCGCGGTCGGCCCGCCGAAGGAGATTCTCGCAGCAGACGCCGAGAATGAGCGTCTGCGCAATTTCCTGGCGCGCTTCCGCGCCTCGCATTTCTGACATTGGATGGTTGACACCATCCCAAGGAGCCTTCTTCCATGACGCCTTACACCAGGCTCGCCGAACTCGGCCTCACATTGCCCGAGCCGCCGACGCCCATCGCCAACTTCGTTACCCATGCCGAGAGCGGCCGGCTGATCTTCCTGTCCGGCCAGGGACCGCTGCGGGCCGACGGCTCGCTCTGCACCGGGAAGGTGGGCGAGGATGTGACGGTGGAGGAGGCTTATCAGCATGCCCGCCTCACCGGCCTCAACCTGCTTGCCGTCATGCATGCTGCCGCCGGCGATCTCGGCCGCATCGTGCGCGTCGTCAAGCTGCTCGGCTTCGTCAACGCCACGCCGACCTTCAGCGACCACCCCAAAGTGGTGAATGGCTGCTCCGATCTTTTCGCCGACGTTTTCGCCACGATCGGCGGGCATGCCCGCTCGGCGATCGGCGTCGGCTCCTTGCCGGGAAACATCACCGTCGAAATCGAAGCGGTCGTCGAGATCGCTGCCTGATCTGTCATCCACGGGATTGCTCACATGAAAACATATTCAGACACCGGCTCCAACACCACGATCCGCGAACGGCTCGGCCTTCGCCCGATCATCAACGTCTCCGGCACGATGACGGCGCTCGGCGCGTCGATCATCGTGCCTGAAGCGATCAGCGCCATGTCTGAAATGGCATCGCAATGGGTGGAAATGGACGATCTGCAGCGCGCCGCAAGCGCCGTCGTCGCGCGCCTCACCGGTGGCGAGGCCGGCTTCATCACCGCCTGCTGTGCCAGCGGCATCACCATGGCGATCGCCGGCGCGATGACGGGAACCAACCTGCTCGCCATCGAACGCCTGCCGGACGACACCGGCGACCTCAAGTCAGAGGTGATCATCCAGCTTGGCCACATCGTCAACTACGGCGCCCCGATCGACCAGTCGGTCCGCGTCGCCGGCGCCAAGGTGGTGCCCGCCGGCACGGTCAGCGTCACGCAGGACTATCATGTCCGCGACGCGATCAACGACCGCACGGCGGCAGGGCTCTATGTCGTCGCGCATCACACCGTGCAGTACGGCATGCTGTCGCTGGAGGAATTCTGCGAAATCTGCCACGCCAGGGGCGTGCCGGTGATCGTCGACGCGGCTTCCGAATATGACCTGCGCGGCTTCCTGGCGCGTGGCGCCGACATCGTCATCTACAGCGGCCACAAATTCCTGAGCGGCCCGACCAGCGGCATCGTCACCGGACGCAAGGATCTGGTGCGCGCCGCCTATCTACAGAACCGCGGCGTCGCCCGCGCCATGAAGGTCGGCAAGGAAAGCATCGCCGGCACCATGGCCGCGCTCGAGGCATGGGAGAAGCGCGACCACGCCGGCATCCGCCGGCGCGAAGAGGCCGCCCTCAACCTTTGGAAGGATGCTCTGCAGGGTATCCCGGGCATTGGCGCGGAGATCATTCCCGACCCGACCTCCAACCCGCTCGACCGCCTGCAGGTCTTCGTGCTGCCGGAAAGCCGCTTCACCGCCGCCGGCCTTGCCTCGGCGCTTGCCGGTGGATCGCCGCCCATCATCGTGCGCAATCACGAGGTCGAACGCGGCCATTTCTTCCTCGACCCCTGCAATCTTCATCCCGGAGAGGCGGAAATCGTCGCCGAACGGCTGCGCGCCCTGTTAACCGCGAAGGACCGGCCCGCCGACGCCATGAAGATTGCCCGTAAGGACTCTTCCGGCGCCTTGCGCTGGCCTGATTGAGCGCCAGGCGGACCAACGAACCCACAGCACCGGCTGATCACGCGACCGTGAACAGCCGGATGCGTACGCGGCGGGAATAAATCTCGGCTGCAACGGGTCTCCTCGACATAGGCCGCTACAGGCGTTGAGGAGATCGGCATGCCCGTCATTATGAAAACGACAGCGAACATGGCCGCGGCGTTGGCGGCCGCCATGTGCTGGGGCGCATGACCTTAGCCGGCCTCTCTCTTCCATGACGCACGGCTTTCCCATTGCGCTTGACACTGGTGACGCAGATGACTTCACTTTCGCCACGGCAGGCGGCTTTGCCTGTTGCCGAGGGTTTCGCCCGCACGGGCGGGGCGAGACCGCCGGTATTGCTTGAAAGCGCACGGCCTGTTCCTCGTGGAGTATCGGATGGTGCTGCTTTGAGCGAGAAGGCCGGAGCCGAGCGCTTCAGCGAGGTGGTGCTGCCTCATCTCGGTGACGCGCTGGCGCTTGCCCGCTGGTTGACCGGCAATGGCGCCGATGCCGAGGACGTCGTGCAGGACGCCTGCATAAAGGCGCATGCGGGCATATCAGGCTATGCCGGCGGCAATGCCCGCGCCTGGCTGCTGACCATCGTGCGCAACACCGCCTATACCTGGATGTCGCGCAACCGGCCGCGCGGCATGTTGGCCGTCGGTGATCTCGGCGATCTCGACGAGATGGCGGCGGCACACGGCATCAGCGTGCCGGACGAATATGGTCCGGAGGCAAGCCTGATCGCCAAGGCCGACACGGTGGCGCTTGAAACGGCGATAGCAGCCCTGCCGCAGCCGTTTCGCGAGACGCTTGTGCTGCGCGACATCAGCGGCCTCAGCTATCGCGAGATAGCGGCCATGCTCGGCGTGCCGATGGGCACGGTGATGTCCAGGCTGGCTCGCGCGCGGAGCCTGCTTATGTCTGACCTGGGGAGAGCGCCATGACCATGCATGACGATGGACTGCCCAATGATCCGGAAGGCATCAGGCTGATGATCCACGCCCTCGTCGATGGCGAACTTGATGCAGCGGCCGCGCTTGCGGTGGAGCGGCGCATTGCGGCCGATCCGCGGCTTGCCTCGGAGCATGCCCGCATCGTGGCCTTGCGGGGCGCGGTCAGCCGCCTGCCGCACCCAGATGTCGGCGACGCCTTTCGCGCGCGCATCGCGGCCATTGGCGCCGCGCCCACCGCACAGCCGGCAGGCGGAACGGCCAAGCCGCAGCAGGGCTCGCAGGTGCTCCCAGGGGTGCTTGCCCCGGGCGGGGGAGGCCAGAGGCGAAACGCCGATACGCGGCTGTCACCAAGTCGAGCGCGCCGCTTCGGCTCGTTCGACTGGCGCGCTCTTGCCGCCTCGATCATGATCAGCGCGGTGCTGGCCAGCGGGGCAACGCAATGGGTGATGGTCAACGGCGCGTCCGACAGCTTCGCCGCGGCGGTCGCCAGCGGCCATCGCCGCAGCCTGCTTGCCGCCAGCCCGATCGACATCGTCTCGTCGGATCGCCATACGGTAAAACCCTGGCTCGACGCCCGGATCGGCGTGTCGCCGCCGGCACCGGATCTTGCCAAGGACGGTTTTGCGCTGATCGGCGGCCGGGTCGAGGTGATTTCCGGCCGCCCGGTGCCGGCACTTGTCTACCGCCACCGCGAGCATCTGATCACGCTGGTCGCCGAACCTCAGCAGGGCGGCAAGGCCAGCGAGCCTGACGATCTTTCCTCGGGCGGCTTTTCGCTGGTGCAGTGGAGCGACGGCGCCTTCTCCTACTGGGCGATCTCCGACATGGAGCGGCCCGAACTCGACGATTTCGTTGCCTGCTTCCGCAAGGCTGCGGCATAGGCCGATTTCCCGGCCGGACCCCGGCAATGCCCCGCATCCTTGCCGCCGCCGCCGAATTCCGCTAAGGCGCGCCTTTGTCGCCGGGAGCAGAAGCTTGGACGGTCAACGCGTCGACGTCGCCATCATCATGGGCAGCCAGTCCGACTGGGCGACCATGCGCCATGCCGCCGAGACACTGGAGGCGCTTGGCATCCCGCACAAACGGCTGATCGTCTCGGCGCACCGCACCCCCGACCGGCTCTATGCCTTCGCCAAGGGCGCCAAGGCCGCCGGCTACAAGGTCATCATCGCCGGTGCGGGCGGTGCGGCGCACCTGCCCGGCATGACGGCGGCGATGACACCGCTGCCGGTGTTCGGCGTGCCGGTGGAATCCAAAGCCCTGTCGGGACAGGATTCGCTGCTGTCCATCGTCCAGATGCCGGCCGGCATTCCGGTGGGGACGCTGGCCATCGGCAAGGCCGGTGCTGCCAATGCAGCCCTATTGGCTGCCGCCGTTCTGGCGCTCAACGACGACAAGCTTGCCGGGCGGCTCGATGCCTGGCGCGCCTCGCAGACCGCCAAGGTCGCGGCCGAACCCACGGACACGCCGTGAGCCTGCCCGCCGGATCGACCATTGGCATCATCGGCGGCGGCCAGCTCGGCCGCATGCTGGCAATGGCGGCCGCTCGCCTCGGCTACCGCACCGTGGTGCTGGAGCCGCAGCCGGATTGCCCCGCGGCACAGGTCGCCAACCGTCAGGTCACGGCCGCCTACGATGATCCCGCCGCGCTTGCCGAATTGGCCGAGGCAAGTGCCGTCGTCACCTATGAATTCGAGAACGTTCCGGTTGCCGCCGCCGAGGCGCTCGCCGCAAAGGTGCCGGTCTATCCGCCTGCGCGCGCGCTTGATGTGGCGCAGGACCGGGTGACCGAAAAGACATTTCTCAACGGCATCGGCATTGCCACGGCGGATTTCCGCGCGGTCGACAATGACGGCGAGCTGACCGCAGCGCTGAAATCCTTTGGCGGCAGCGGCATATTGAAGACGCGGCGCATGGGCTATGACGGCAAGGGCCAGCGCGTCTTCCGTGACATGCAAGCCGGCGGCTTCGCCGGCACCTGCGAGGCCATGGGCAGCGTGCCGCTGGTCCTCGAGGCCTTCGTTTCCTTTGAGCGCGAAGTCTCCGTCATCGCCGCGCGCGGCATCGATGGCGTCGTCGCCGCCTACGATCCGGCCGAGAACGTCCACCGCAACGGCATTCTCCACACATCGACCGTGCCGGCCGCGATCGCGCCCCGGACAGCCGAGGCGGCCCGGACAGCGGCGGTGAAGATCCTGTCGGCGCTCGACTATGTCGGCGTCATCGGCGTCGAGTTCTTCGTGCTGGCCGATGGCTCGCTGCTGGCCAACGAGATCGCGCCGCGCGTCCACAATTCAGGCCACTGGACGGAAGCCGCCTGCACCGTTTCGCAGTTCGAGCAGCATATCCGCGCCGTGGCCGGCCTGCCGCTCGGCGACCCGCGACACCATTCCGACTGCGTGATGGAGAACCTGATCGGCGACAATATCTCGCGCGTTCCGGAATTGCTGGCGGAGCCCGACCTGATGCTGCATCTCTACGGCAAGGCCGCAGCGCGGCCCGGCCGCAAGATGGGCCATTTCACCCGGATCAGCCGCCGCGCCTGACAGCAATCTCGACGCCGCGAGCTACCGGGCAGGAAAACTCGGCGCATGGCGTTCTCAAGTCACGTGGCGACCACCACATCATACCAGCCGGTGCCGAGCCATTGGCCGATTGCGGATATTTGACGACACCGGGCATTCATCTCCGCTACCGGGCATGCTTGCGGTTGACACGGACAAGGCTCCTCGTTTATGAGCCACCCACAGTTCAAAGGCGCGTCTTCTGGCGCGCCTTAAAATTTCGACCCGGACCGGGTCCACACCGACAGGCAAGACCATGAAGATCAAGAATTCGCTCAAGGCGCTGAAGGCGCGTCATCGCGACAACCGTCTGGTTCGCCGCAAGGGCCGCGTCTACATCATCAACAAGACCGCCCCCCGCTATAAGGCGCGCCAGGGCTGAGCTTCGTCGCGAGGCTTTTGCCTCCGCAGTTGGTGTTTATCGTCGGTCCGCCGGCCGTTCACGCTAAAATCAGTTTGACGTTCCGCCGCCCGGGACTAGATTCGGGCGATGCGGATTCTTTTTGCATTTTTGACGGTCCTTCTCTTTTGCAGCGCCATCTCGTTGCCGGCGCGGGCCGATGATCGGGCGGTCATGCAAGCGGCCCCGGAGCCGGCGCCTCCGGATGCCCAGCCAGTGCCGCAAGCCGCGCCTCCCGCAATGAACAGGGAAGCCCGCCTCGACAAGCTGTTTGCCGATCTCAAGCGCGAGCGCAACGAAAAGGCGGCAGAGCGTATCGCCGGCATCATCTGGAGCGAATGGTCCCAGTCGGGCAGCGCCTCGATCGACCTGATGATGCAATGGTCGCAGAAGGCGCTCGAGAACCAGAAATTCGACGTAGCGCTCGATTTCCTCGACCAGGTGGTCACCTTGCAGCCGGCCTATGCCGAGGGCTGGAACCGGCGCGCCACGGTGCATTTCATGATGAAGAACTACGGCAAGTCGATGTCCGACATCGACCATACGTTGCAACTCGAACCACGCCATTTCGGCGCGCTGTCGGGCCTGGCACAGATCATGACCGTGACCGGACGCAAGCAATCGGCGCTCGAGGCCTGGCAGAAGGTCCTTGCCATCTATCCGATGCTGCGCAGCGCCCAGGACCAGGTCGGCACGCTTTCGGAAGAGCTCGCCGGCGAAGGCATTTGATATTTTAAGGCAGTAGGGAAATAGGGCAGTAAGGCAGTAGGAAAGAGATCGCCCGGAAATACTTGCCCTACTCCCCTACTCCCCTACTCCCCTAC
>NZ_VFWW01000022.1:0-38034 GCF_006442955.1 Mesorhizobium sp. B1-1-1 | reverse complement strand
GATATCTACACCGGCACGCCGCGCTTCACGCTCGGTATCCCCGAATATGCCGACGGGCTGAATTTCGTCGCCGTGGCGGTCGGCGTCTTCGGCATTGCCGAGATCCTGCGCAACCTCGAGAACGAGCATGAGCGCTCGGTGATGATCCGAAAGGTTTCAGGGCTCATGCCCACCCGCGACGACTTCAGGCGCATGGCGGCGCCCATCGTGCGCGGAACGATCATCGGTTCAGCGCTCGGCATCCTGCCGGGAGGCGGCGCGATCCTCGCGGCCTTTGCCTCCTACACGGTCGAAAAGCGCGTATCGAAAAACCCCGAAGAATTCGGCAAGGGCGCGATCGCAGGTGTCGCCGGGCCGGAATCGGCCAACAATGCCGGCGCGCAGACCTCCTTCATCCCGATGCTGACGCTCGGCATTCCAGCCAATCCGGTCATGGCGCTGATGATCGGCGCGATGATCATCCAGGGCATCGTGCCCGGCCCGAATGTCGCGACCGAACAGCCGGCGCTTTTCTGGGGCATCATCGCCTCCATGTGGATCGGCAACCTGATGCTGATCGTCCTGAACCTGCCGCTGATCGGGCTCTGGGTGAAGCTGCTTACGATCCCCTATTACGTGCTTTTCCCGATCATCATGGCGTTCTGCTCGATCGGCGTTTACAGCGTCAACACCAATGTCTACGACCTCTACGCCGTCGCCTTTTTCGGCTTCCTCGGCTATCTCCTGACCAAACTGCGCTGCGAACCCGCGCCCCTGCTGCTCGGCTTCGTGCTTGGCCCCCTGCTTGAGGAAAATCTCCGCCGGGCCATGATTCTGTCGCGTGGCGATCCCAGCGCCTTCCTGACGAGACCGATCAGCGCCGGCCTGCTCCTCATCGCGCTCGCCGTGCTCGTCATCGTCTTCCTGCCCGCGGTCAAGAAGAAGCGCGAAGAGGTGTTTGTGGAGGAGAGTTAACTTATTGAATTCCGCTCGCTTCCTCGAGCGGAGCGATCTCGACCAGCGGCGCCGGCACGCTGGTCGTCTTTTCCTGCGCCTTGCAGAGGTCGGCGATGACGCAGGCCGGGCAATCCGGCTTGCGCGCCTTGCAGACGTAGCGGCCATGCAGGATCAGCCAGTGATGCGCGTGGCGCATATATTCGTCGGGAATGATCTTCAACAGCCCCTGCTCGACCTGGTCGGGCGTCTTGCCGGGCGCCAGTCCTATGCGGTTGCCGATGCGGAAGATGTGCGTGTCGACGGCCATCGTGTGCTGGCCGAAGGCCATGTTGAGCACGACATTGGCGGTCTTGCGCCCGACCCCCGGCAATTTGACCAGTTCGTCCCGGCTGTCCGGCACCTCGCCACCATGATCGCGAATCAATGCCTGCGACAGCGCGATGACGTTCTTGGCCTTGTTGCGCCACAGACCGATGGTCCTGATATAGTCGCCGACCCTGGCCTCACCCAGATCCAGCATTTTGCGCGGCGTATCGGCGATCTTGAACAGCGCCCGCGTCGCCTTGTTGACGCCGGCGTCGGTCGCCTGCGCCGACAGCACGACGGCCACCAGCAGGGTGAAGGGGTTTACATGTTCGAGCTCGCCCTTCGGCTCCGGCCGCTGGACGGCAAAGCGCCGGAAAATCTCGTGCACCTCCGCCGGACTGTAGAGCGTTCTGGATCGGGCCGGCCTGGGGCTCGGCTTGGCGTTCGAGCCGTCGCGCCGTCCAGGCGGTGGCTTCTTTTCGGATTGTGCGGGTACTTTGGACTTGGGGCTTGCCATTTCCTTCCTATAATATCCAGATATGAACGACACAAATGCCTCGTTCCAGGCGGACGAACCCTTCTTCAGCGCCTTGCTGACCCCGCACCGGTCGCTGGGCAAGACCGGCTTCGCCGTGCTGATGGTCGCGCTGCTGTTCGGCTGGCTGGTGACCGGGGCTTTTTTCCTGTCGCGCGGCGCCTGGCCGGTTTTCGGCTTCTTCGGTCTGGACGTTGTCGCCGTCTACATTGCCTTCCGCATGAACTACCGTGCCGCCCGCGCCCGCGAGGAGGTGTCGATCTCGCGCACCAGCCTCGATATCCGCAAGACCGCGCCGTCGGGAAAATCGGAAGCGCACCGCTTCAACCCGTTCTGGGCGCGCTTTTCGGTCGCCCGTCACGCCGAAATCGGCATCACCCGGATGGCGGTCGAGGCGCAGGGACAAAGCGTGGCGATCGGCGGCTTTCTCGACCCCGATTCCCGCGAAAGCTTCGCCACCGCCTTTTCACGTGCGCTCGCCACCGCCAAGGCGCGCTAGCCGAACAGCTTGCGTCCGGACCGCGTCGAACAAGGGTACGACGTTTCAGAAGCGATAGCGCAAAAGCCTGCCGATCTTGCGCAGTGCGGGAATGTATTTCCAAAGCCGAACGAACAGCTGCGCGGGCCAGCCCATGCGGGCGGCGTGTTCAGGTCCATAGGCCGGGATGTCTTCGATGAATCGGAGCTTCGGGACAGCCAGTTCCAGTTCGTGCGGATCCTCGATCGCCCAGTGGACCTCGGCGCCTGTCGCCCTGATCGCCGGATTGAGGCGCAGCAGCTTCAGGCCGAAACCGCTGTAAGCGTCGAAGATCAGGTCGCCGCCGGCAAGATGTATGACCAGGCGCGAGAACAGGCGGAACCCTTCCTCGGCCGGAAGATAGGGCGTCAGCCCCTCCGCCACCACGATGGCCGGTCGGTTGCGGGGCACTTCAGCCAGCCAGTCCGGCTCTGTTACCGACGAAGCGATGAGGCGATAGCGGTCGCGCGGCGGGTAAAGCTTGCGCCTGAGTTCAATGACTTCCGGATAGTCGACATCGAACCAGTCGACGCCTGGTGGCGGATTGACCCGGAAGATGCGCGTGTCGAGCCCGCACCCCAGATGCAGCACGATGGCATCAGGATTTCTGGCCAGAAACTCCTCGACGCGGACGTCCAGCGTCTTTGCCCTGATCGCCAGGCCGATGCCGAGATTGCTGTCGACCTTGAGTCTTGAGAAATCATAGTCGATCTTACGCACCGCCTCGTCGGCGAAACGATCCCCAAGCAGCGAATGGGGCATCCGGCTTTCCAGCGCCTTGCCGTAGAGCGTCATCAGCAAGGTTTCTTTCGCGCCGGCGAGATTTACCTTTTCACCCGCCATGGCGACTCCTGGGCTCGAAAACCAGAGTTTATCTGGGTATGCGCCGCAAGAAGG
This sequence comes from Mesorhizobium sp. B1-1-1, assembly GCF_006442955.1. Lineage (NCBI taxonomy): Bacteria > Pseudomonadati > Pseudomonadota > Alphaproteobacteria > Hyphomicrobiales > Phyllobacteriaceae > Mesorhizobium > Mesorhizobium sp. B1-1-1. The sequence goes on along the minus strand of NZ_VFWW01000022.1, from coordinate 34,843 downwards.
CAAGTTTCGGGTGGCGATCGGCGCCCCAAGTGCTGATATTCCGGCTCAAGGAGAATTCCCATGAGCACCCAGACAGCAGTCCTCAAGAAGGACATCACGCCCGAAGGCAACGACTACGAAATCGTGCGCCGCGCCATCGAGAAGATCAGCCTCGACTATCGCGACCAGCCTTCCCTCGAGGAGCTTGCAGAGGAGGTCGGCGAGACGCCGACCGGCCTGCAGAAGCTGTTCACACGCTGGGCCGGCCTTTCGCCCAAGGCTTTCCTGCAGGCGGTGACGCTGGACCATGCCCGCAGGCTGCTCGATTCCGGCATGCCGCTGCTTGAAACATCGTTCGAGCTCGGCATGTCCGGCCCCGGCCGGCTGCACGACCTGTTCGTCACCCATGAGGCGATGTCGCCGGGCGACTACAAGACGCGCGGCGCCGGGCTCACAATCCGCTATGGCTATCATACCTCGCCATTCGGCACCGCCCTGATCATGGCCACCGACCGAGGGCTTGCAGGCCTCGCCTTCAGCGATCCGGGCGAGGAGCGCGCTGCTTTCGCGGATATGTCCAGCCGCTGGCCGAATGCCGTCTATGTCGAGGACATTGCCGCGACCGGTCCCTACGCCGCGCGCATCTTCGACCCGACGCTGTGGCGCCCGGACCAGCCGCTGCATGTCGTGATGATCGGCACCGACTTCCAGGTTCGCGTCTGGGAGGCCTTGCTCCAGATTCCGATGGGCAAGGCTCGCACCTATTCCTCGATCGCCGCCAGCATCGGCGCGCCGAGCGCCAGCCGCGCCGTCGGCGCCGCCAACGGCGCCAACCCGCTCTCCTTCGTGGTGCCTTGCCACCGCGCCATCGGTAAATCCGGCGACCTCACCGGCTACCACTGGGGCCTGACCCGCAAGCGCGCCATTCTGGGCTGGGAGGCGGGACAGGTCACCTCTTGAAATCGGGAACGCCGGCGACCTGCCGCCGGCATTGTCACGTGGAAAACGACGACGCCCCGATGACTCGCATGACGCGGCACCGCGGCGCTTGCCATATCGGCATGCACTGGAAAGCAACGATCTTACAGGATAGCTTCCCGCTCATTCATGAGGAGGCATTCCTTGATCATCGTCGTCGGCTCGATCAATCTCGACCTTATCGCCAATGTCGACCGCTTGCCGAGCCCTGGCGAGACGGTGAGCGGCTCCGGTTTCGCCACCGCGCCCGGCGGCAAGGGCGCCAACCAGGCGTTGGCCGCCGCGCGCGCCGGCGAAAAGGTGCGCATGGTGGGAGCCGTCGGCAAGGATAGTTTCGCCGGCGAGGCCCTGGCGCTGCTGCGCCAGGCCAAGGTGGATCTGTCTGGCGTGGGCGAAACTTTTGCCTCGACGGGCACCGCGCTGATCATGGTCGGCGACGATGGCGAGAACATTATCGCCGTGGTACCGGGTGCCAACGCCTCGGTGCTGCCCGGCGACCTGTCCAAGGCCTTCCCCGGAAAAGGCGATGTCATGCTCCTGCAACACGAGATCCCGCTTGCGACCGTCGAAGCCGCGCTCGATCAGGCAAGCGCGGCCGGTGCCGTCACCGTGCTCAACACCGCACCCTTCCATCGCGACGCGGCCGGCTTGCTCGGCAAGGCCGACTATGTCGTCGCCAACGAGACTGAGTTCGACCTCTATGGCGAGGTGCTGTCGCTGAGCGGGCGCGACCGCGCGGCACGGATGCGCGACTTTGCCGGGAAAACCGGCCGCGCCATCGTCGTCACGCTCGGCGGCGACGGCGTGATGGCGGCGACGCCGACCGATTCCCTGACGGTGCCCGCATTGAAGATCACCCCGGTCGACACGGTTGGTGCAGGCGACACCTTTTGCGGCTATTTCGCCGCCGGCCTGTCGTCGGGCCTGCCCCTCGAACAGGCGCTCGCCCGGGCCGGCGCGGCCGGCTCGCTGGCATGCCTGAAGCCGGGCGCCCAGCCGGCCATCCCGTTGGCCGCCGATGTCGACCAGGCACTCCTGAAATCCCGCTGAGACGACCAGAATGCGCCCCCAGACAAAGCATGCCGCGCCACCGACCGGCGACATCTGCCGCCTGTCCGCCGTCGAGCTGGCCGACGCGATCCGGCAAAGGAAACTTTCGGTACGTGAGGTCGTGACGGCATTCCTCGACCGCGTCGAAGCCGTCAACCCGCTCGTCAACGCCATCGTTTCCTTGCGCGATCGTAGCGATATCCTGCGCGAGGCCGACGCAGCCGATGCCCGTCCGGACCGGGCCGGTGCGCTCTTCGGCCTGCCGATCGCGGTCAAGGATCTCGCAATGACCCGCGGCCTGCGTACCTCCTTCGGCTCGCCGATCTTCGCCGATTTCGTGCCGCAGGAGGACGATTTCTTCGTCGAGCGCATGCGCAAGGCCGGCGCCATCATCATCGGCAAGACCAACGTTCCCGAATTCGGCCTCGGCTCCAACACCTACAATCCCGTGTTCGGCCCGACGCTGAACGCCTTTGATCCAGATTTGAGCGCCGGCGGCTCGAGCGGCGGCGCCGCGGTGGCGCTGGCGCTGGACATGGTGCCCGTCGCCGACGGCAGCGACTTCGGCGGCTCGTTGCGCAATCCAGCCGCCTGGAACAATGTCTATGGTTTCCGGCCATCGCAGGGGCTCGTCCCCGGCGGCCCGGACGTCGAGGTCTTTCATGCCCAGATGGGCGTCGATGGGCCGATGGGTCGCAATGTCGGCGACATGGCGCTGCTGCTCGACGTGCAGGCGGGCCATCATCCGCGCGCACCCTTGTCCTATGAGAAACAAGGCTCCTTCCTCGAAGGCCTGCATATGCCCGCCAAAGGCGGCCGTGTCGCCTGGCTCGGCGATCTGGGCGGGCATTTGCCCATGGAGCCCGGCATCCTCGAGCTCTGCCAGGCCGCGCTCGACCGCTTCGGGGAGGCCTCGTTCAAGGCCGAGGCACTGGTGCCGGATTTTGATTTCGAGGCCTTGTGGCAGGCCTTCGTGACGTTGCGCCAGGCAAGCAGCGGCTGCGCGCTGAAAGTGCATTATGACGATCCTGCCAGGCGCGCCCTGTTGAAGCCCGAAGCCGTCTGGGAGGTGGAGAACGCGCAACTCCTGACGGCGCCTCGGATTCGCGCCGCCTCGGTCGTCCGGACGTCCTGGTACCGGACGCTGCTGTCGCTGTTCGACCGCTTCGACCTGATTGCATTGCCGACCGCGCAAGTCTTTCCGTTCGACGTCGGCACCCATTGGCCGCGCGAGATCGCCGGCCGGCCGATGGACAGCTATCACCGCTGGATGCAGGTTTCGGCGCCCGCCACCATGGGCGGCTGCCCGGCCGTCAGCGTGCCGGTCGGCTTCGACGCCAGAGGCCGGCCGATGGGCATGCAACTGATCGGCCGGCCGCGTGGCGACATGGCTGTGCTGAAGGCGGCGGCGGCCTATGAGACGACACTGCCGTGGCCGTCCGGCGCCTGAATCCGGTGCATCTGCGTATCGCGCGGCTCCATGTGCCGGCTTGCACCGGCATCGCCGCCATGCATTGATTGTGGCGCCGCACAGGCGGCATTCTGCCCGAGGGAAAAATCATGTCGCTGGAACTCTATGCCGCCTATGTCCTTGCGTGCGTCGTCATCATCCTGGTGCCAGGGCCGACGGTCACGCTGATCATCGCCAACAGCATCCGTCATGGCTCCCGCGCCGGCCTGGCCAATGTCGCCGGCACGCAGGCCGGCCTGGCGGTCATGATCGCCATCGTCGGCATCGGCCTCAACACGCTGATATCGGGTATGGGGCACTGGTTCGAATGGGTGCGGCTGATCGGTGCCGCCTACCTGATCTGGATGGGCGTGCAGATGTTCCGGTCCAAGGGCAAGCTGAACGCCGACGGAACGGCGCGGAAGCCGCGCGGCGGCTTTTTCGTGCAGGGCCTGCTGGTAGCGCTCAGCAACCCGAAGACGCTGATCTTCTTCGGCGCCTTCTTTCCGCAATTCATCGCGCCGCAAGGCAATTATTCGCTGCAGATCGCCGTCATGGGCCTCACCGCCATGATCTTCGCCGCCATGTCGGATTCGACTTATGCGCTGGCCGCCGGCCGCGCCGGTCGCATCCTGTCCGCCCGCCGCGTCAAGCTCCTGTCCAGGATCAGCGGCAGCTTCATGATCGGCGGCGGCCTGTGGCTGGCGTTTTCACGGTCGAAGTGAGCACCGCCGCCTTTCCTTCCCCCTTGTGGGGGAAGGTGGATCGGCGCGCAGCGCCGAGATGGTTGAGGGGTGCGTGACGGAGTGAGGCGTCGGCGTTCCCCGGAACACCCCTCATCCGACCTCGCTTCGCGAGGCCGCCTTTTCCCGCGAGGGGAGAGGGTAAGGAGGCGGATTTAAAGCCGCCCCAGCCGTTCCAGCAACAGCGCGAAGAAGCCGTCATGGTCGATGTCGCCCATCACCTTGGCGTTCTTTTCCCGCTTGGTGACGCCCCACCAGTCGATCACGGTCATGCCCATGGTCAGTTCCGAGCTGGTTTCCACGCTGACATTGCAGTTACGGCCTTTGAACAGCTCCGGTTTCAACAGGTAGGCGATGACGCAGGGGTCATGCAGCGGCCCGCCATCGGTGCCGTATTTCTCCTCGTCGAAACGCTCGAAAAACTCCAGCATCTCGGCCGTTGCGGTACCGACCTTGGTGCCGAGCTTGCGAAAGGCCTGGGTGCGCTTGGCGGTGGTCAGCGCCTTGTGGGTGACGTCGAGCGGCATCAGCACGATCGGAATGCCGGATTTCAACACCACCTCGGCCGCGTGCGGATCGACATAAATGTTGAATTCGGCCGCCGGCGTGACATTGCCGCCTTCGAAGAAGCCACCGCCCATCAGGATGATTTCCTTGATGCGCGGCGCGATCTTCGGCTCGCGGATCAGCGCCAGCGCGATATTGGTGAGCGGCCCGAGAGCGCACAGCGTGATGCTGCCGCTCTCTTCCTTCATCAGCGTCTCGACGATGAAATCGACGGCGTACTTATCCTGCAGCTTCATCGTCGGTTCGGGCAATTGTGGCCCGTTGAGGCCAGTTTGGCCATGCACCGCCTCGGCCGTAACCAGTTCACGCGCCAGCGGACGGACGGCGCCGGCATAGACCTTGATGTCGGGTCGGCCGGCCAGTTCGCAGATCTTGCGGGCGTTCTTTTCGGTAAGGTTCAGCGGCACGTTGCCGGCTACGGCTGATATGCCGACGATCTCCAGCTCGGGGCTGCCAAGCGCCAGCAATATGGCGACGGCATCGTCCTGGCCAGGATCCGTGTCGATGATGATCTTGCGTGTTTGGGGCATTTCAATTCCTTGTTTGGCCATGAGCTCATGCGTCCGAGCGAGCATGCGAAACGCACCGAACCGGCCTTGAGCTGCCGAACCGCTCCGCCCGGGGGGACGAATCCCGGCGCAGCGCTTCTCCTTGCATCTCACTGCCGTTTCAAGCGCCATGTCGATCATTCTTGTGAGTCCACGACGTGGTCTTTTTGGGCGGGTGTTTTGATGGCTTGAACTTGGTCGTGGGGCGGACCATATCAAGACCATCGGGAAAAATGCCATCTGGGTTTTTCCAGTTTATGTCGCTCTTGAGAGGACAATGTAACATGAGCCGAATGACGCCTTTCTCCAGCCCGCTTCTCCTGGGTTTCGACGCCATGGAAAAGACGCTGGAGCGCCTGGCGAAATCCGGTGACAGCTATCCTCCTTACAACATCGAGCGGCTCAGCGGCGCCGACGGCAAGGCCGAAAGGCTGCGCATCACGCTCGCTGTCGCCGGTTTCGCCGAAAGCGATCTCGATGTCACCACGGAGGAAAACCAGTTGGTCGTGCGCGGTCGTCAGACCGACGATACCGAGCGCGAATTTCTTCACCGCGGCATCGCCGCACGCCAATTCCAGCGCTGCTTCGTGCTGGCCGACGGCATGCGGGTGATTGCGGCGGAGCTGAAGAACGGCCTTTTGTCGATCGATCTCGATCGGCCCGAGTCCGAGCGGCTGGTACGGAAAATAAACATATCGGTGAAAGACTGATCTTTGCCGATGGCTCTCATGCGGGATGGCCTACTGCCCAGAACCAGGGCGGCGTCTCGCGCCAAGGAGGCTTGAAATGACCAGAACTGACCAAAATCCTACACAAAATCCCACCATGACCAGCGGTGAATTCGCCCATCTCGGCGAGGGCTCGGTCGCTTATCTGCGCAAGGTTACGAGCGAGGAACTGCTCGGCCGTTTCCCGGGCATTGGCGAAATCGCGCCCGGCATGGAATTGTGGGCGCTGTTTGCCGCCAACGGCCAGCCGATCCTGCTTTCAGATGCGCGCGATCGCGCGCTGGCCGGCGCCATGGAAAACGACCTGACCACGGTCGCCATTCATTAAGGCGATTTTCCGCTGAAAACGAACGGGGCCGCCCGTGGCGGCCCTACCATTGTTCATCCAGAAAACGTCAGGCCGCGTGCGAGGCCTGAGTGTCCGATAAAAGCGCGTGGATCGCCACGGCGTCGCGCGTTCCCCTGATCTTGGCCACCGTATCGGCGTCGCGCAGCACCCGCGCGATGCGCGACAGCGCCTTCAGATGATCGGCGCCGGCCCCTTCAGGGGCCAGCAGCAGGAACACCAGGTCGACCGGCTGGTCGTCGAGCGCCTCGAAATCGACCGGCGTCTCCAGGCGGGCGAACACGCCGGCGATGCGCTTCACGCCGGCCAGCTTGCCGTGCGGAATGGCGATGCCGTTGCCGACCCCCGTCGAGCCGAGCCGCTCGCGCTGCAGGATCGTGTCGAACACCTCCCGCTCCGGAATGCCGGAAATCGCGGCCGCCCTCTCCGACAGCAATTGCAGAAGCTGCTTCTTGGAGTTCGCCTTCAACGCCGGCAATATCGCCGGAACGTTGATGAGATCGCTCAGATCCATACTTGAAAATCCCTTGTTCGCCTGCCGTCACCAGTCCCCACCCCTCGTGCGGCCGGTTTTATCCCTGTGCGACCTTGGTCGTGGACGGATCGATCCAGCCGATGTTCCCATCCGGCCGGCGATAGACGATGTTGACGTGATTGTTTCCGGCGTTGCGGAAGACGAAGACCGGACTGTCCTTTGTGTCGAGTTCTATGACCGCCGACGCCACCGACATGGTCTTCAGCGTCATGGTCGATTCGGCGACGATGGCCGGCGCAAAATCCTCCGGAATGTCCTCGTCGTCATCGGCGAGTGGCGCCATCACCGTGTAGGCGATATCGGTGAGCTCGCCATTGCCCGAATTGTGCGATTTCAGCCGGCGCTTGTAGCGCCGAAGCCGGGTTTCCAGACGATCCGCCGCGGCCTCGAAAGCCAGCGTCGGGTCCTGGGCATCGCCGGTCGCCTGCAGCGAAGCGCCGGAATCCAGCCGGATCATGCAATCCGCCGAATAGCGCGAGCCCGATTTGATGACGGTGACATGTCCGGCAAAGCCGCGGTCGAAATATTTGCCGATCGCCTCGCCGACACGATCGTTGATGCGCGTACGGAACGCATCGCCGATATCCATGTGTTTTCCCGATATGCGCAGATTCATCTGAAAACTGACCTTCCTTGCTCAGGCTTCAAACTGGCCGGAGTTTATACTCGTGGTCCGTGCGCACAAGCTTTGCGGCGTCACTCGCGCCGATTTAAATCCAAACTTTCCGGTTGATCACAAGCCGCCTTCTTGACCATCCCTAGGCCATTGTCGTGACGGACCATCCGCTAGCGGGCGCCGAGCCCGTCTCATGCGGGCGGGCTTCTAGCCACTTCACCGCAGCTTGTCAATGAAGCACGAACCCTGTGGAAATCGCCGAACCTAGCGCCCGGCGCTGGCAAGGGCCCGCTTCTCGCGCCGGCGCTGCACCGAGGACGGGATATTCATGCCTTCCCTGTATTTGGCGACCGTACGCCTGGCGATATCGACGCCGCTTTCGCGCAACATGTCGACGATCGCGTCGTCGGACAGGACGTCGACGGTTTTTTCCTCGTCGATCAATTGCTTGATGCGGTCACGCACCGCTTCCGACGAATGCGCCTCGCCACCGCCCGACGAGGCGATCGAGGCGGTGAAGAAATAGCGCAGTTCGAACACGCCGCGCGGCGTCAGCATGTACTTGTTCGCGGTGACCCGGCTGACGGTCGATTCGTGCATGCCTATGGCGTCGGCCACCGTGCGCAGGTTGAGCGGCTTCAGCTGGCGCACGCCATGGACGAGGAAGGCATCCTGCTGGCGCACGATCTCCGATGCGACCTTGAGAATGGTCTTTGCCCTCTGATCGAGGCTGCGCGTCAGCCAATTGGCGTTCTGCAGGCACTCGGCCAGGAAATCCTTTTCGGCCTGGTTCTTGGCGTGCGGCGAAACCTGGGCGAAATAGATGTGGTCGACCAGCACGCGCGGCAGCGTTTCGGCGTTGAGCTCGACCGTCCAGCTGCCGTCATTGGCCGCGCGCACCTCGACATCGGCAATGACGGCGTCGCTGGCGCCGCCCGAAAATGCCATGCCCGGCCGCGGATCGAGCGCCCGGATCTCGGCCAGCATGTCGAGCAAGTCCTCTTCGTCGACGCCGCAGATCCGCTTCAGCGTGTGAAAATCGCGGCGCGCCAGGAGTTCGAGGTTGGCAATCAGCGCCTTCATCGCCGGATCGAGCCTGTCGCGCACGGCAAGTTGCAGCGACAGGCATTCGGCAAGGTCGCGGGCGAACAGGCCGGCCGGCTCGAAGGTCTGGCACACCGACAGCACCTTGGCCACGGCGTCGGCGCCGCTACCAAGGCGCGAGGCTATCTCAGCCATATCGGCGCGCATATAGCCGGTCTCGTCGAGGCCGTCCGCGAGTTCGCCGGCGATCAGGCGCGCCGCCGGATCGGCGAAAGCGAGCGCAATATGCTCGCTGACATGATCGCGCAGCGTGATGGCGGTCGCCGCCATATCGCCGGCGTCGAAGCCATCGGACGAGGACGTGCCGCCATTGCCGGTCGCCGATTTCCACTGCGCCGTGAGGTCTGGTCCGAGCCGCTCGCTGGTGCCCGGGTCGTCCGGGAACAGGTTCTCCAGCGATGTGTCGAGCTTTTCCGAGATCGCCTCGGCGCTCCATCCCGCTTCGGTCTCGAACCAGTCGCCGTCGGCCGCCGTTTCCGGTGCCGCCTCGGTCCTCGGCGCCTGGTCGCTAGCGGCGTCGTCCTGCGGCTCGGCGCGCTCCAGCAACGGGTTGCGCTCGATCTCCTCGTCGATGAAGTGCTCGAGTTCGGCATGGGTGAACTGCAGCAGCCGGATCGACTGCATCAGCTGCGGCGTCATCACCAGCGACTGCGACTGTCGTAGCTGTAGTTTCGCCGCCAACGCCATGGTTCGGTTTCAAACGCCTCGTCTGCATCCGGACTGCCGGAAGGAATTTTCGCGAACCGATAGAAACTGGCCCGGCTTTTGCTTGTCAAGGCAAACGCTAGCAAAACCCGCTTACCGGAGCGTTATCCCGGAGCAAAATCGCGAGAAAATGGCCCCTGACAGGAAAAAAATCGCGTCAGGAAACAAATTTCACGCTCAAAGCGTGAATCCCTCGCCCAGATAGAGCCGCCGCACGTCGGGATTTGCGACCACTTCATCAGCCCGGCCATGAGTGAGCACCTGGCCGGCATGGATGATGTAGGCGCGGTCGATCAGGCCGAGCGTCTCGCGCACATTGTGATCGGTGATGAGCACGCCGATGCCGCGCGCCGTCAAATGACGCACCAGTTGCTGGATGTCGGCGACGGCGATCGGGTCGATGCCGGCGAAAGGCTCGTCGAGCAGCATGTAGGCCGGGCGCGTGGCCAGCGCACGCGCGATCTCCAGGCGCCGACGTTCGCCGCCGGAAAGCGACATCGACGGCGCCTTGCGCAAATGGCTGATATGGAACTCCTCGAGCAGTTCGTCGAGGCTGCGCTCGCGCTCCTTGCGGCTCTTTTCGACCACTTCCAGCACGGCGCGAATGTTCTGCTCGACGCTGAGGCCGCGGAAGATCGAGGCCTCCTGCGGCAGATAGCCGATGCCCAGACGCGCACGCCGGTACATCGGCATGGAGGTGACATCGAAGCCGTCGATCTCGATCGTGCCCTCGTCCACAGGCACCAGGCCGGTGACCATGTAGAAACAGGTGGTCTTGCCGGCGCCGTTCGGACCGAGCAGCCCGACGGCCTCGCCGGCACGCACCCCGAGCGTGACGCCGCTGACCACCTTGCGACCCTTGTAGCTCTTGGTCAGGCCCTTGGCGATCAAGGTTCCCTTGAACTTCGCCTTATCGGCGGTGACCGTGGCCGGAGCCGAAACCTTGCCGGCGGCCCGCCCCGGAAGACGCGCCGTCAGCGACGACAGGCTGGCCATCAGGGGTTCGTCGCTCCCGATTTCGGCGGTGGCGTCATCGACATGATGACACGTCCACCGCAGCCGTCGACATTGGCGAGGCCGGTCTTCATCTGCACGGTGAGCTTGCAGCCCTTGAGGACATTGGGGCCTTGCGACAGCACCACTTCCTTGCCGGACAGGACCAGCACCTGCGTCTTCATGTCGAAGGTGCCATTATCACCGGTCGCGATCTGGTCATTCGACTTGATGTAAACTTTTCCGCTGACTTCAAGGTGGTCGATGTTGGCCGAGCCGGTCATCGCCGCTCCCGCTGCTTCCGTCCCCTTTGCGGCCGCGTTCGGGTCCTTGACGTAGTAGACCATCATCTTGCCGGACTTGAGCAGGGTCGGTCCCTGCACGACCGTGACGTTGCCGGTGAACACGGCGACGTTGTCCGCCTGCCGGACCTCCAGCTTGTCGCTCTCGATCTGGATGGGCTTGTCGCCCGACAGTTTGAGCCCGGACGCGCTCTCGGCGCTGGATTGCGCCTGCACCGGCGCAAGCCCCAGCAAAAGCAGCGCCGAAGCTGCGGCGGCAAGCCGTGTCGAACTAATGAGCCACATTCGCTTCTTCGCCCTTTGCCTCTGCCGCCTTCAGATTGGCGGGATCGATATTGACGCGCACCTTGTTCTCGAACACCAGAACCTTGCCATTATCCTGCACCGACAAGGAATTCGCGGTGATCTGCGACCCGTCACGGCTGACGTCCACGGGGTCATCCGTCTTCATAGTGCCTTTGCCCATGTCGAGGAAGACCGATTTGAACCTGGCCTGAAGACCGTCGGTCGTGGCGATCGTGACGTCGCTGGTCAGGTGCATCGTATTGCCGTCGCGATCGTAGGTACCATGCGTGGCTTTGATCGCAGCGACATTGTCGGCCGCGATCGGCACCTTGGCGTCGATGCCGTCGAGTTCGATGATGCCTTGCGTGCTGACGTCCTGTATGGCGCGCAATGCCGTCATGGAATAGGGCAATTTCTGCTTGGTGAAGCCGTTGAGCTTGGGGTTGGCCATCACCAGCTTGCCGTTGGAAAAGGCGGTGCCTTCCGCCTGGACCGCGACGGACACCGGTGCGGCGAGGTAGGAATAGACCGGGAAGGCAATGGCGATCAACGCCGCCAGCACCGGCACGGCGAATTTGAGCACGCGCACCCGGCGCGAATGCCGCCGTGCGCGATCGAACGCGTCCCCCCTCGCCGGGCCGTCCGCCGGGGGAGCCAACTCCGTCTCGGTGCTGCTCGCTTCACTCGTTCGCGCTAACATAACTGCTTTCTTCTAAAACCCCTGCCCCGCCGGGCAACACCGCCTATAGGTGGGACGTCGGCGCTTTCAAGCAAGCACAAGCCGACGAAAACCGCGAAAATGTGACAGTTGCGGTCGTGCAGATCAGAACGGATCAACACCGACAGCCCTGCTTCATAGCAGAAATAGACGTCTGGCGTACATTTTTCGTTACCATCGGCTCCCCCCTTACCTGCCGTTCGTTTCACGGACCAATCACGAAACCGACGTCTTGGCGGACGCTGACGCGCACTTGCCTCGCGTGCGCCGCGCGCGGATTGCCGCGTCATGCGCAGACGGAATTGCTTCCAGACCGGGACGTCATGGTCTAAAAGCATCTCTTTCCATCGACCGTGAGGCTGACCATGGCATTGAGAGCCGACGACCTGATCGACCGCCGCCGCTTGCGGCGTAAGCTGACCTTCTGGCGCGCTGCGGCCATCGCCATCGTTGCGCTCGGCGTCATTGCGATCTCGGCCTGGTTCTATCGCGACGATTTCGGCGGCTCGGCCGTCGATCATATCGCCAAGGTCAGGATCGAAGGCACCATCACCGAGGACGACGAACTGATCGAGCGGCTGGAAGCCATCCGCAAGTCGCCGAGGGTGAAAGGCGTGATCCTCGCCATCGATTCCCCCGGCGGCACCACCGTCGGCGGTGAATCGATCTATGAGGAGGTGCGCAAGCTCGCCGCCGACAAGCCTGTCGCGGCCGAGGTCGGCACGCTCGCCGCGTCGGCCGGCTACATGATCGCGAGCGCCACCGATCACATCGTCGCCCGCAAGACCTCGATCGTCGGATCGATCGGCGTGCTGATCCAGTATCCTGATGTCAGCGGCCTGATGGACAAGCTCGGCGTCAAGCTGGAGGAAGTGAAATCCTCGCCGCTCAAGGCCTCGCCCTCGCCTTTCAAGCCGACCAACGACGACGAGCGCGCCATGGTCCGCAAGCTCATCCTCGACAGCTACGACTGGTTCGTCGGCATCGTCGCCGAACGCCGCAAGATGACCCGCGAGCAAGCGCTGGCGCTCGCCGACGGATCGATCTTCACCGGTCGCCAAGGGGTCTCCAACGGCCTGATCGACGCCGTCGGCGGCGAGACCGAGGCGATCGACTGGCTGGCGACCAAGGGCGTCGACTCGAAACTCAAGGTGGTCGAATGGAAGGACACGGAGCGGCGCGGCGGCTTCCTGTTGTCCAAAGCGATGGTGAGAACGATCGCCGGCGCGCTCGGCCTGCCGGACTACAGCGGCGATATCATCCATGAACTTGGCGCCGACCGCTTGTTTCTTGACGGTCTCGTTTCCGTCTGGCACCCTTGAGACGCCGTTTGGGGTGGATGAAAAAGCAAACAAAATCATCCTCATAATTTCGACCGCACCGATTTCAGGGGACCCGTCCGATGATCAAGTCCGAACTTGTGCAGATTATTGCCACGCGCAATCCGCATCTTTTCCTGCGCGACGTTGAAAACATCGTCGGCGCGATTTTCGACGAGATCACCGACGCGCTCGCCGAAGGCAACCGGGTCGAATTGCGTGGCTTCGGTGCCTTTTCGGTGAAAAATCGCCCCGCCCGCACCGGCCGCAACCCGCGCACCGGTGAATCCGTCGAGGTCGAGGAGAAATGGGTGCCTTTCTTCAAGACCGGCAAGGAACTGCGCGAAAGGCTGAATGGCGGAAAGTAGGCGCGACGCCAGACCGGCCCTTCCCGGGAGGCCGGTTTCCGACGGAAAACATCATGCTCAATCGCTTCATGCTCATCGTGGTCTTCGTGCCCCTGGCGGTCATCCTGATCGCGCTGGCCGTCGCCAATCGCGAACTCGTCGCCTTCACGCTGGATCCGTTCAATCCCGGCAATCCGGCGCTGACGCTCACTTTGCCGCTGTTCATCTTCCTGTTCCTGGCCCTCGCCGTCGGCATGGTCGTCGGCAGCCTGGCGACCTGGGTCAAGCAGGGACGCTACCGCAAGCTGGCGCGCCAGCGCGGCGTCGAGGCCGAGAACCTGCGCCAGGCGATCGGCCGCACCCCGTCGACACCGCAGGGACCGGTGCTGCCGAAGCCGACCAACTGACCGCCGCACGGCGCTGTGGGCCCTCTCGGGCCCGCGATTTTCTTCACGGAGTTTCCCATGCTGACCATTTCGGCCGCAGAGGTCGACCAGGCGTTGACCTTCCCAGGGCTGGTGGAGACGCTGCGCGGGGCTTTCCGTGACGGCGCGGTGCAACCTGTCCGGCACCATCACACGGTCGAACGGCCGGACGGTGCGGCCTCGACCTTGCTGCTGATGCCGGCCTGGACCGACTTCAACGCAGCCGGCATCTCGGCCGGGGGGCATATCGGCGTCAAGATCGTTACCGTCTCGCCCGACAACAATGCCATCGGCAAACCGGCAGTGATGGGGGTCTATCTCCTGCTCAACGGCGCCACCGGCGAACCGGAGGCCCTGATCGACGGCCAGCGGCTGACGCAATGGCGCACGGCCTGCGCCTCGGCGCTCGCCGCATCCTATCTGGCGCGCGAAGACGCTTCCCGGCTGCTGGTGATCGGGGCCGGTGCGCTGTCGCCATTCCTCGCCAAGGCGCATTGCGCCGTGCGGCCGATCAGGACCATCCGCATCTGGAATCGCACCTTGGACAACGCCGAGAAGGTCGCCGCCGGACTGCGCGCCGAGGGCTTCGCGGCGAGCGCAGCGGCCGATCTCGATGCCGAGCTCGGCCAGGCCGATATCGTCTCGTCGGCGACGATCGCCACCGATCCGCTGATCAAGGGCGCCCGCCTGAAGCCGGGAAGCCATGTCGACATGGTCGGCGGCTTCACCCCGACAATGCGCGAAAGCGACGACGAGGCGATAGGGCGCGCCCGCGTCTATGTCGACACCCGCGCCGGCGCCACCAAGGAAGCGGGCGACATCGTCATACCGCTCGCTTCGGGCGTGTTGAAACCGGAAGCCATCATAGCCGACTTGCACGAGCTGGCGCGCGGTCAAAAGCAAGGGCGCCGGAGCGCCGACGAGATCACGCTGTTCAAGTCGGTCGGCGCCGCGCTCGAGGACCTTGCCGCCGGCATTGCCGTCTACAAGGCGCTCCGGACCTAGCTTACTGTCCCGGCTGCTTTAGCGCCCATTGCTTCGGCGATTACGGCGAAATCGGCCGCGCTTACCGAGAACAGGCCGAAGCGCAGTTGATACCCCCAATTCGGCTTGCCGGCCGTGAAGTCCAGCCTGTCGAGCAATGGCTTGATCGGCGCTTCCCCGGCCGCCGCCCAGTCGACGTCGCGGCGAAAGGGCGTGAAGCCGCCGCCCATGTCGCCTTGATAGGGTTCTCCCTCCCGCACCGTGCCGATCGCCGTGAACGCCCGCAGCCCGTCTTTCTCGCCCAAAATCGTTGTCGGCGAATAATAAACAATGCCGTCCCCGGGCTGGACCCGCCGCAGCGGCGCCGCCTTGCCGTGGTTGACCTGCATGAAGCCGCCCTCGCGGCCGCGCCGGACGTGCTGCGCCGACGCCACCGCGATCCAAGACGCGCTCATTCCTGCTCCCCGTCTGCCTGCTGCCCGTCCGACAGCCAGTAGACCCGCAGGCGATGGTTGTCGGGATCGAGCGCAACGAAGGTGCGGCCGAAATCCATGTCGGTCGGCGCCTGCAGGATCTTCAGCCCACGTCCGGACCAGTCGGCATGGGCGGCATCGACTGCCTCGGGCGTATCCAGGGCAAAGACGATCTCGGCGCCGCCACGGGTCGCTGCCGCCGCCGGTTCCACCGTATGCCTCGACCAGAGACCGAGTTTGAAACCGTTGTCGAGCACGAACAGCACGAATGTCGGCGCGCTTTCGACCGGCTCGCGGCCGAGCAGCGCGCTGTAGAAGGCGCCGCTACGCTGCGGCTGGTCGACGTAGAGGATGACGAAATTGGGGGTGACCATGACTGTTCTCCAGGGGTTTCGACCGGGACAGACATAAAGCGCATCACTGTCAGATTCTGGCAGTATCCGTCACGAAAGGCGCCCTGGACAGCTTACACACCGCTAACGCCGTGGGGTGTCGAGCGTTGCCCGCCATTCCTTCAGCAGCGCCTGACGGCGGCGCGGATAGCGCAGATCCGTCGTCTTGAGCTCGGCTATGCGGTCGGTGCGAAAATGCCGGAAATCCTGCCGCATTTCGCACCACGCCACCACGACCCGCACCTTGTCGAAGAAGCCAAGCGCGAACGGCCACACCACGCGCCGCGACCCCGCGCCGCTGGCATCGCGATAGAAAAAGTCCAGCTTGCGCTCGTTACGGATCGCCTGCCGCACCAGGCCGAGATCGATGCTTTCAACAGTCGGGGCGGGCGGCCCGACCAGCAGTGTGGTGGCGTCGAGATCCTCGCGCAGATCATCAGGCAGCACCGACGCGATCTTGGCAAGCGCGTTGACGGCCGCTGACGAAAGCCGCGAATCCGGCTGCTTGGCGACCCAGCGCGAACCGAGCACAATTGCCTCGATCTCCTCGTCGCTGAACGTCAACGGCGGCAGCATGAATCCGGGCTTCAGCACATAGCCGAGCCCCGCCTCGCCCTCGATCGGCGCCCCCTGGCCCTGCAGCGTTGCGATGTCCCGGTAAAGCGTGCGAATTGAAATCCCGAGTTCGTCGGCGAGCGACTGCCCGCTCACCGGCATGCGATGCCGGCGCAATGTCTGGATCAGGTCGAGCAGGCGTTCGGAGCGGGACATATCGAAGATTTGCCTGTTTCTTTGACATTGGTCCATCGCAAGCCGACATGACCAGGCGACGCTTGCGCGGCGGACTTGGTTGCGAAGCCGGTTGCCCTATGTCAAAAGCGGCCACGCCTCGGAGATGCTCCTGCTTGAAATCTTTTCGCGACAAACGCCGCGACAGCCGTCCGCCCGCAAAAAGCGGTGCGCAACGGGTGCGTCCGCATGAAGGCCGTGGAACGGCCAGGCCGCAGGAGCGGCCCGAGGCCAGGGCCGACGAGCGCCCGGAACCGAAGTCGGCGCCCCGCATCCTGGCCCGTCGCGACGGCGCTCTTCCGGCCGAACAGCTTCCGCTGATCCTCGAAGTGGCACCCAATGCCGATTATGCGCTGCTCGACAGCGGCGCCGGCCAGAAGCTCGAACAATACGGTCCTTATCGGATCGTCCGCCCCGAGGGCCAGGCGATCTGGCAGAAGGCGCTACCGGCAAGGGAATGGGACCGCGCCGACGCTGTCTTCACCGGCGATACCGACGAGGAAGGCATTGGCCGCTGGCGCTTCCCCGGGACGCCGCTCGGCGAGACCTGGCCTATGAAGCACGACGGCATCGACTATCTCGGCCGCTTCACCTCGTTTCGCCACGTCGGCGTGTTTCCCGAGCAGGCCTCGCACTGGGATCACATGGCCGGACTGATCGCGGCGGCCAGGCGGCCGGTCAAGGTGCTCAACCTGTTCGGCTATACCGGCCTTGCCTCGCTGGTGGCGGCGCGCGCCGGCGCCGAGGTCACTCATGTCGATGCCTCGAAAAAGGCGATCGGCTGGGCCCGCGAAAACCAGGAGATGGCCGGGCTTGGCAACAAGCCGATCCGCTGGATCGTCGAAGACGCGGTGAAATTCGCCGAGCGCGAGGAGCGCCGCGGCAGCCGCTATGACATCGTTCTGTTCGACCCGCCCGCCTATGGCCGCGGCCCCAAGGGCGAGGTCTGGCAGTTGTTCGAGGACCTGCCGGCATTGACCGATCTCTGCCGATCGATCCTGACCCCGAAACCGCTTGCCGTGGTGCTGACCGCTTATTCGATCCGCGCCTCCTTCTTCGCCATCCATGCCCTCATGCGCGACACCTTTGTTGGCATGGGCGGCAGGGTTGAATCGGGCGAATTGATCATCCGCGAAAAATCGGCGGGCCGCGCGCTGTCGACCTCGCTGTTCTCGCGCTGGGTGGCCTGATGAGTGGATATGACGGCGCCCGTCCGGTCGGGCAGGTGAAAGAGGTCACCAGCCTCGCCAATCCGCTGGTCAAGGACATCAAGGCGCTGGCCTTGAAAAAATTCCGCGACCAGCAGAACGCCTTCATGGCCGAGGGACTGAAGCTGGTCATCGATGCGCTCGACCTCGGCTGGCATATCAGGACCCTGGTCTTCGCCAAGGCCGGACGCGGCAACGCGGCGGTGGAGAAGGTCGCTGCGCGCACGGTGGCTTCCGGCGGCACGGTGCTTGAAGTCTCGGAAAAAGTGCTTGTCGCCATAACCCGCCGCGACAATCCGCAAATGGTGATCGGCGTTTTCTCGCAGAAATTCCTGGCCCTGAAGGATATCCGCGCCGACAATGGCGATGTCTGGGTGGCGCTCGACCGGGTGCGTGATCCCGGCAATCTCGGCACCGTCATCCGCACGGTGGACGCCGTAGGCGCGAAGGGCGTGATCCTGGTCGGAGACACCACCGATCCCTTTTCGGTGGAGACGGTGCGCGCCACCATGGGCTCTATCTTCGCCGTTCCGGTGGCCAAGGCGACGACCGAGGCATTCCTCGCCTGGCGCGGCGGGTTTTCGGGTCTCGTCGCCGGCACACACCTCAAAGGCGCGGTCGACTACCGCTCGGTCGATTTTTCCCGGGGGCCGGTGCTGCTGATGATGGGCAATGAGCAGCAAGGCCTGCCCGAAAGCCTGGCGGCGAGTTGCGACAGGCTGCTCAGGATTCCGCAGGCAGGGCGTGCCGATTCGCTCAATCTTGCCGTCGCCACCGGCGTCATGCTGTTCGAGATCCGCCGCGGCGCGCTGAAACTGGACCCTATGGTGGATTCGCAATGAGGGTTGCCCAATCGTGAAATCATGGTCTCCCTATGCGCTGCTGGTCGTCGCGGCCATCGCGCTCGACCAGTGGATAAAACATTTGGTCGAGATCGGCCTTCCCTTTCAGGAAAAGCTCGATCTCCTGCCCTTCCTGGCGCTGTTTCGCACCTATAATACCGGCATCGCCTTCTCGATGTTCTCATCCTTCGGCGATACCGGGCTGGTGATCATCGCCGTTCTCGTAGTCGCCTTCGTGCTCTATCTGGCCACGCACACGCCAGCGGGCCATGTTATTGCCCGCACCGGCTTTGCCCTGATCATCGGTGGCGCGCTCGGCAATCTGATCGACCGCGCCGTCTACGGCCACGTCATCGACTACATCCTGTTCCACACTCCGGTCTGGTCCTTCGCCGTGTTCAATCTCGCCGATGCCTTCATTTCGGTCGGCGCCGCGCTGGTCGTGCTTGACGAAGTTTTGGGCTGGCGGCGCCAGCCCAAGCCCCAGGGTCCCGACGCCTGACCGATTGACCCGGCGCGGCCGCCGCAGCAGAGTCCAAACGTCGATAGATCGAGGAGAGAAAAATGCCCGAAACCTTCAAAGCCATCCTCGTTTCGCGCGACGCCGAAAAGAAACAGTCGGTGGCGGTGACCGACCTCACCGAAGCCGATCTCATGGACGGTGACGTCACCGTCGCAGTCGAAGCGACGACGGTGAACTACAAGGATGGGCTCGCAATATCAGGCAAGGCGCCGGTCATTCGCCGCTGGCCCTTGGTGCCAGGCATCGATTTCGCCGGAACGGTCTTATCCTCTTCCCATCCCGACTGGCGCAAGGGAGACAAGGTCATCCTGAACGGCTGGGGTGTCGGCGAGACGCATTTTGGCGCCTATGCCGGGCGCGCCCGCGTCAACGGCGACTGGCTGGTGCCGCTCCCCGACGGCATCAGCGCGCATGACGCGATGGCGGTCGGCACCGCCGGCTATACCGCAATGCTGTGCGTCATGGCACTGGAGCGGCACGGCATCGTGCCCGATCGCGGGCCCGTGGTGGTGACGGGCGCGGCCGGCGGCGTCGGCTCGGTCGCGGTCTCCATCCTGTCCAGCCTGGGCTATCACGTCATTGCCTCGACAGGGCGCAATGCCGAAAGCCCGTATCTCATCGATCTTGGCGCCGCGGAGGTGATATCGCGCGACGAACTCAGCCAGCCGACCAAGCCGCTCGCCAAGGAGCGTTGGGCGGGCGGCATCGATTCCGTCGGCAGCCACACACTGGCCAATGTGCTCTCTATGACCTCCTATGGCGGTGCCGTCGCGGCCTGCGGCCTGGCCGGCGGCATGGACCTGCCGTCGAGCGTGGCACCTTTCATCCTGCGCGGCGTTTCGCTGCTCGGCATCGATTCGGTGATGGCGCCGAAACCGGTGCGGCTCGAGGCCTGGCGCCGCATCGGCGCCGACCTGGATCTGCGCAAGCTCGCCAGCCTGTCCACGACCATCGGCTTCGACAACATCATCGACGCCGCGCGCGACATCGTCGACGGCAAGATCCGCGGCCGCGTCGTCGTCGACATGCAGTGAGTTCGCCGGGGTAAAACAACCTATCCGCTAAAATTCGAACGATCCCCCGCAGGCTTCCATAATTTCTGTCCGGTAGGATTTTCGCATGGTCGCGGAATCCGGCATCCAGGAAGTGGAGACTGGCGAAGACGTCGATGCGGTACCTCCGCCGGCGTCGGCGCGGCGGTTCGTCGCCGCACCGCCGCTGGCGCCTGAGCCGCAACAGGCCAGGAATGAGCCGCGATTGGCCGGCCGCGAAGGCTTGCCGCTGCTGACCTTCGTCGCCATCATCATGCTGGCGGGGCTGACGCACCTGACCGGCGCGCCGATCTTCATCAGCCTCGCTTTGCTGGCGACCGGCCTTGCCGGCTTCGGCCTGCACCTGCGCGCCAGAAGGAACGAATACCGCACCGCCGCGCTGCTTGATGAAACCACGGCTCGCAGCCGTGCCGAGATCGAGACGCTGGCCGATCGCATGTGGGAGATGCAGGAGAGCGAAGAGCGCTTTCGCGGTCTGATCGACGCGCTTGGCGATCTCGTCATCCACCGCGACCGCGACGGCTATATCGTCTATGCCAACAAGGTGTTCGCCGATCTCGTCGAGGTCGACCAGCGCGACCTCGCCGGCAAGACCCTGGCTGAACTTGGCATCGAAGTCGGTATCGTTCCCGACGCCGCCTTTTCCGACCATGAATGCCTGAGTTCCACCGACGTCGCCATCCGCACCCCCGGCGGTTCGCGCTGGTTCTCGTGGATCGAACTGTCGGTGCGCGACAAGGACAGCGGTTCTGTCTCGCATCGCGCCATCGCCCGCGACATCACCGCCCGCAAGCGTGCCGAATCCTCGCTGATCACCGCGCGCGAGCGGGCCGAATACGCAAGCCAGGCCAAATCGCGCTTCCTCGCCACCGTCAGCCATGAAATCCGCACGCCGATGAACGGCATCATGGGCATGGCCAGGCTGTTGGCCGATACCAGCCTGTCGCCGGAGCAGCAGACCTATGTCGGCGCCATTTCGACCTCGGCCAGCGCCCTGCTGGCCCTCATCGAGGACCTGCTCGACTATTCCAAGATCGAGGCGGGACGCTTCGATCCCGAACCGCAGCCAATGTCGGTGCGCGAGATCGCCGACAACGTTGTCGAGCTCCTCGCCGCGCGCGCCTTCTCCAAGGATATCGGCCTCGGCTGCCATGTCGAGCCCGACGTGCCGCAATTGATCACCGCAGATCCGGGCCGGGTCAGGCAGGTGCTGCTCAACCTGATCGGCAACGCCATCAAGTTCACCGACAGCGGCGGGGTGCTGGTGAGTATGGCGCGCGCCCGCACTGAAACCACCGACCGCATATGCTTCACCATCGCGGATACCGGGCCAGGCCTGCATGAAGACGACATGGAGCGCATTTTCGAGGAGTTCGAGCAGGCCGACGGTACCTCGACGCGCGCGCATGGCGGAGCCGGTCTCGGTCTTGCCATCTCCAAGCGCCTGGTGACCGCCATGGGCGGCACGATTTCCGTCTCCAGCCGGTTGGGTCAGGGTTCGGAATTCGTCTTCGATATCCCGGCCATCTCCGCGAGCGAGCCACCACCGGGCCGGGTGGACGCGCTTCAGGGCAGGCACGCGGTAATCCTGTCGAGAAATATCGTCGAGGCCGACGCCATCGCCCGCAGCATCCGCGCCAATGGCGGCGCGGTCGATATCGCCACCACCGTGGCGCAGGCGGCATCGTTCTCCGGCGATTGCGACGTGCTGCTGGTCGACGCGGCCATGGAAGAGGGCGACGGAAGACTGCTCAAGCGGCTGCGCCAAAGCGGTTTTTCCGATTGCGAAGCCATCACGCTGATCGCCCCGACCGATCGCGGCATGCTCGGCGAGTTCCGCGCCAGCGGCTACGCGACCTTCCTCGCCAGACCGGTGCGAGGCGGAACACTTTTGCGTGTGCTTCTGAGCAGTCATGCGCCGGCGCTTGCCCCGACACGGCCGGAAAAGCCCCACCCGCCGGCGCTTCGCGCCGCCAGTGATCGCCAGCGTGGCCTGTCGGTGCTGATCGCCGAGGACAATGACATCAACGCCATGCTCGCTCGCGCCACGCTGCTGAAGGCCGGTCATCGCGTCAAGGTTGTCGGCAACGGCAAGGCGGCGGTCGAGGCCGTTACCGGTGCCGGACACAAACACCGCTTCGACGTGGTGCTGATGGACCTGCACATGCCGGTGATGGATGGGATGGACGCCATCGCCGCCATCCGCCGTCATGAGGAGGAGACCGCCGTGCCGCCAGTGCCCATCATGGTGCTGTCGGCCGACAGCCAGGAAAAGACCCGCCATGCGGTGCTCGCCCACGGCGCCAGCGGCTTTGTCACCAAGCCGCTCGACCCCGATGCACTGGTCGACGCCATCGAGGGGCAGGTCGCCGCCTGAGCCTTTTTTTCATCAATCTCCTGCCGAGCGGCGCCACCTTGCTTTTGCATAACGTAGCCGGTTGACCGTATTCGCCAGCCGACGAAGTATTGCCCGCGACGCCGTATCACGGTACTGTCACAATCCTGTTGCACCTACACCGTATCCCCGTGCCAAGAGGGATGGCTCGAAGGAGAATCACTCGTGCATACAGTTATGCCGGAATGTGACACTCGGCCGAACGCCGGCGGCGCCTTGCTTGCCGGGCGCAATGTCGATTCCGTCACAAAGGGCGCAGCGCTCGGCCGTATCGGCAACCTCGAAGTGCGGTTGGCCCGCAACGAGGCCGAGATCGCGGCCGCGCAGGAAGTGCGCTACCGGGTATTCTACGACGAGCTTGGCGCCAGGAAGAACCTGTTTCAGGTGCAGGACCGCCGTGATGCCGACCGCTTCGATCCGCACTGCGATCACCTGCTCGTCTTCGATACCTCGCTTTCCGGCCCCGAACATCGCCGCATCGTCGGGACCTACCGGCTGCTGCGGCAAGAAATCGCTGCGGCCGCCGGCGGCTTCTATTCCGAAGGCGAGTTCGAGCTGACCAAGCTCATCGCCCGTCACCCCGGCCAGCGCTTTCTCGAGCTCGGCCGCTCCTGCGTCCTGCCGGAATACCGTTCGAAGCGCACCATCGAGGCATTGTGGCAAGGCATCTGGGCCTACATCAACCACTACGGCATTGGCGTGATGACCGGCTGTGCGTCTTTCCAGGGCACGGTGCCGGCGGCCCATGCCGAGGCGCTCACCTATCTGGCGCATCACTGCCGCACGAATTCGGCCTGGGACGTGCGCGCCGTCGCCGGGCGCTATTGTTCCATGGACCTGATGCCGATCGAGGCGGTCAATGCCAAGGCAGCGATCGCTGCGATGCCGCCCTTGGTCAAGGGCTATCTCAGGGTCGGCGCCCGCATCGGCGACGGCTGCGTCATCGATCGTGAATTCTCGACGGTCGATGTGTTCGTGGTGATGCCGGTCAAGGAGATCGGCGCCCGCTACGTCAATTATTACGGCGGGGAAGCGCAGCGTTTTGCGGCGTGAGCAGTAGGCAGTAGGCAGTAGTGAAGACATCATGATTCATCCACTGACTAATCCCTAATCCCTTCTCTCACGAAATATCCTCCGGCCGCCTGCCGGGCCGGCTCTTGTAGGACGCAAACGACCAGCCGAATTTGAGCGCGCCGCCGCGCACGGCGAATGCCGCGGCGAAACCGGCCAAGCCTGACACGATCTGCGGCAGTCCGGCGACATCGCCCAATGTGAAGATCGACGCGCCAACCAGGGCGGCCGTAACATAGATTTCCGGCCTCAACAGCACCGAAGGCTCCCCTGCCAGCACGTCGCGCAGGATGCCGCCGAATGTGGCGGTCAGCACGCCGGTGATGACGGAAACGACCGGCGAACCGGTGATGGCCAACCCTTTGGCCGCACCCATCACCGAAAAAGCGGCCAGCCCGACGGCGTCGAGCCAGAGCAGCCACTTCCAGCGGGATTCGACACGGTGCGCGCTGAAAAAGACCAGCACCGCAACCGCCGCGCAGATCAGCACATAGCTGGAATTGGCGATCCAGAAAACCGGCAGGTTAAGGATGACGTCGCGAAGAGTGCCGCCGCCGATGCCGGTGACGCACGCCAGGAAAAGGAAGCCGATAACGTCGAGCTGCTTGCGCGACGCGGCAAGCGCACCTGTCGCCGCGAAGACCGCAACGCCGGCATAGTCGAGAAGCGCGATGGGGTTCAAGGGCGGGACCAGGGAGTAAGGCAGCAGGGGAGTAGGGGAGTAGGGGAGTATGTTTAGCACGAAGCCGTACTGTTGATACGCCCCTTACTGCCTTACTGCCTTACTGCCTTACTGCCCTATTCCGCCAACTACGCATCCTTCTCCGCCTGCTCGTTGACGGGCCCCGGCTCGACCGGCGCTTCGCCAGCGGCGAGTTTCGGGCCGCCCTTGGCAACGCCGACCATGGCCGGGCGCAGCACCCGCTCCCCGATCGAATAGCCCGGCTGCACGACCTGCACCACCGTGTTGGCCGGCACATCGGGATTGGGCACTTCGAACATGGCCTGGTGGAAATTGGGATCGAACTTCTCGCCTTCCGGCGCGAGCTTCTTGACGCCGTGCCGCTCCAGTGCGGACAGCATGGCACGCTCGGTGAGATCGACGCCGTCGATCAGCGCCTTGAAACCCGCATCGCCGGACGCCTTGGCCTCGGCGGGAATAGCGTCCAGCGCGCGGCGCAGATTGTCCGAAACCGACAGCATGTCGCGGGCGAAGTTCGCGACCGCATAGGTACGCGCGTCATGCACGTCGCGCGCGGTGCGGCGACGCAGGTTCTCCATCTCGGCCGCAACGCGAAGCGCCCTGTCCTTCAGCTCTTCATTCTCCTTCAGGAGCCGCACAACCGCTTCATAATCGCCATCGACGCCACCTTCCGTGCGCTCGGCATTGGCTTCGGTCGCCTCAATTTCGTCGGGCGCGCGTTCGTCTTTTGCCTGGTCGCTCATCGCCGTTTCCCATCATCTCGAATAGTGTGGATTTTGAGCCCGATATCGAGGTTTGGTGGGCAAAAATCAAGGGGTAAGCGAAGGCACGCGCCCAGCCGTTCAAACCGAATGGCGATCAGTGCGATGCTTCGATTTTAATTCAAACTTTACCATAGCTTCCACCTTTGCTTGCCCCGGCGGCGCGATCGGGGAACCATTTGCTGGCTGGAGGATTTTCGAACCGACACAGGATTTTTGAAATGACACCCCGCGACAAGGGCGAAAAGAAAGATCGGATCGCCGCCGAAATCCGGCGCCAGCTAGGCACGGCGGCGGTGAGACGCTTTCTGCATGCGCTGCCGGCCTTTCGCGCCGAGAAAGACATTCCCGACCGCTTCCGGGACCAGCTCGAACGTCTCGACGGCCTGGAAAACAGCATGGCTGGCGGCGCGCGCCATTGATGCATGTGACCGGATGCGATCCGGGTTGGCAGAGTTGCAAGGGTTAGAACAGAACCTGAAGTCGCGGCCTGGATCGAGGATCCCGCGCCCCATCGCGACAATTACGCGCGGTAATTTCTCGTGATTAGCCTTGCGGGAGCCGGGCCCCTCCGCCTATGCTTCATGATGAACATGATTTCCCCTGAGACTGCCGCCAACAGTAAGCGCGCCTGGTTGAAGATCCTGGCGCGCTACAAGAAGCCGGACAGGCGGCGCAGCGCCGTCGAACTGGCGATCACCCTGATCCCTTTCGCAGCACTCTGGGCGCTGTCCTCGATCGCCTTTGCCTATGGCCATTGGTGGGGGCTGGTGCTGATCTTGCCGGCGGCGGGCTTCCTGGTGCGGATTTTCATGATCCAGCACGATTGCGGGCACGGATCTTTCTTCGCCAACCGCACCGCCGATGACTGGATAGGCCGCGTCCTGGGCGTGCTTACGCTGACGCCTTATGATTGCTGGCGGAGTGCTCATGCCACCCATCATGCCAGCGCGGGTAATCTCGACGAGCGCGGCGTTGGCGATATCAAGACGTTGACGGTCGCGGAGTACCGGCGGATGTCCTGGAGAGGTCGCCTCGCCTATCGTCTCTATCGCCATCCCCTGGTCATGTTCGGACTGGGACCGATATGGCTCTTCATCTTCGAGCAAAGGCTGCCGGTCGGGATGATGCGCGGTGGCCTGAAGCCCTGGGTATCCTCGATGGCCACCAACCTCGCCATCGTGCTGGCAGCGTCGATCCTGATATGGTTCGTCGGTATTGGCGCTTTTCTGGTCGTCCACCTGCCGATCGTCATCCTTGCCGGGTCGGCCGGCATCTGGCTGTTCTATGTCCAGCACCAGTTCGAGGAGACCGAATGGGCGAAGGACGATGAGTGGGAGTTCCAGCGTGCCGCCTTGCACGGATCCTCCTATTATGACCTGCCGCCGGTGCTGAACTGGTTCACCGGCAACATCGGTGTCCATCATGTCCATCACCTCTCCGCGAAGGTGCCAGGCTACCGCCTGCAGGAAGTGCTGCGCGATTATCCGGAACTGCGCGGCATAGGCCGCATCACCCTTCTTGAGAGCCTGCGCTGCGTCAAGCTGGCGCTGTGGGATGAAAACAGCGGCAAGCTGGTGTCGTTTCGCCAGGCACGGATGGTGGCGTAGCCATCTTCTGCCTGGCTCTGCTGTCCCCGATCCGCCGGCGGGCACCTCCTGTCGTCGTGACGGGAGAGGACAGGCGGCCGCAAACCTGTCGCTGGAAGTGTCGTGACGTCAGCCGGCACGCAGCCGACGCCAGGAGTATTTTGGTCCCTTGGGCTTCGGCACGGCGGCAGGCTGGTAGTAGAGTCCCAATCCGCCGGTGCGGCCTTCGTCCAGCCGCTTCAAGAGCACGGGATTGGAGATTTCGAATTCATCGAAACCGAGCCGTAGCATATGCGGCAGCTGGTCGACCAGCACCTGGCCGGTGGCGCGCACGGCACCTTCGAAATGATGTCGGCTGCGCAGCAATTCGCCCTTTGAGAAGGAGCGGCCATCGCTGAACGACGGAAAAGCCAGCGCCACCAGCGACAGTTGGTCGAGCAGGCCAGCAATCCTTTCGAGCTGATCGCCGGGTTGCAGCACGACACCGATCCTTTCCTTGGTCGACCGGCGCACCTCCGGATCGAGATCGAGAAACGCCTGCAGCGGCAGGATGAAGCGGCCATTGCCAGACAGTGCTTCCGCGCCTTCGGCATGAGCCCACTCGTCCTCGCGAAAACCCGTCGGGGTCCAGAGGCGGGTCTCCGGTATCGTCGGTTCAGTCATCGAAATTTCCTAAAATTCAAAGAGCTCAAGGTGTGTGTTGAGATTCAAGCAGGCCCTAGTCGAAACGGTAGCTTCCGAGAGCCGGAGCGGAGCGTACTTGTAGTACGTGAGCCCCCGAAGCCGCCGTTTGCAGGCCGGCCTCACCTGAATATCAGCATACCCTATAACGATGCGTCGGTCAGCGACTTCTCCAGTCCCGACAGGTGAATGCCGCACTCGGTCTTGGCATGGCCGGCCCAGCGGCCGCTGCGCGCGTCCTCGCCCGGCTGCACCGGCTGGGTGCACGGGAAGCAGCCGATCGACAGATAGCCATAGGCGACCAGCGGATTTTCCCGCAGTGCATGCGCGCGCATGTAGTCCGCCTGGTCCGACGTCGTCCAGTGCGCCAGCGGATTGATGCGGATACGTGGGCCGACCGCCTCGAACACTGGAAGTGCTGCGCGCGTCGAAGCCTGGAAGCGCTTGCGGCCGGTGAACCAGGCGCGGAAAGGCGCCACGCCCCGTGCCAGCGGCTCGACCTTGCGCACGTCGCAGCAGGCGTCGGTGTTGGTCTGGTGCAGATTGCCGGTCGGATCGATCCGCTCGAGTGCTGCCTCGTCGGGCTTGATCACCTGGATGTTGGTCAACCCGAAATCGGCGACCAGGGCGTCGCGATAGCCGAGCGTCTCCTCGAAATGCTTGCCAGTATCGAGAAAGATGACCGGCAGCGAGCGATCGACTTCGGAAATCATGTGCAGTAGCACGGCCGAATCGGCACCGAAGGAAGACACCGCGGCAATCTCATCGTGAAACAGGTCGCCTGCCGCGCGTTCGATGATGTCGAGCGGATTCAGGTGGCCGTAAAGCGCGTCAAACCCCGCCGCTTTGGCGGCGATGCCGTCATCGGCGTCGACGATAGGGTCAAGCGGCCTTGGCTTCGCCAGCATAGAGCGCCTCCTTGAACGGCGCGGGACCGACACGGCGGTAGGCGTCGATGAATTTCTCTTGTGAGTTGAGCCGAAAGCCGAGATAGGTCTCAACGATCTGCTCGATGGCGTCGGTGATCTCTTCCGACGAGAAGCCGCGGCCGATGATCTCGCCCACCGAAGTGTTCTCGTCGGCCGAACCGCCAAGCGTCACCTGGTACAGCTCGGTGCCTTTCTTTTCGACTCCGAGAATGCCGATATGTCCGACATGGTGATGGCCGCAGGCATTGATGCAGCCGGAGATCTTCAGCTTCAACTCGCCGATCTCGCGCTGCCGCTCCAGCGAGGCGAAGCGACGCGAGATCTCCTGCGCGATCGGGATCGAACGCGCTGTGGCCAGCGCGCAATAGTCGAGGCCCGGGCACGAGATGATGTCCGATATCAGGTTCGAATTGGCGGTCGCCAAGCCGATATCGACCAGCGCGTCATAGACCGCCTTCAGGTCGGCGCGCGCCACATGCGGCAGGATCAGGTTCTGCTCGTGGCTGA
Organism: Mesorhizobium sp. B1-1-1; assembly: GCF_006442955.1. Classification (NCBI taxonomy): domain Bacteria; kingdom Pseudomonadati; phylum Pseudomonadota; class Alphaproteobacteria; order Hyphomicrobiales; family Phyllobacteriaceae; genus Mesorhizobium; species Mesorhizobium sp. B1-1-1. Next base: position 6,206 of record NZ_VFWW01000022.1, on the reverse strand, counting down.
CGCGCAACTCGTCGTATCCATACTTCTCGGCGATATCGGCAATCGCTTCCATCTGGCTGTCGGTCGCATCGCCCGGCACTTCGCCGATACCCTTCAGCGAGATGGTCACCGCCGCATAGTCGGGGAGGCGATGCGTCACCACGTTCTGGTCGAGCCAATCCGAGAAGCCCTTGGAATCGAGGCGTGCCAGCTTTACAGCCTCGTCGCCGTCCGGCCGCGCGGTCAGCGCTGGTGGCGCGAAATAGGCGTCGATGGCGCGGATATCTGCTTCCGGCAGCTTCAACTCGGCGTCCTTCAATTGCTGCCATTCCGCCTCGACCTGGCGCGTGATCTCCTCGACGCCGGTCTCGTGGACCAGGATTTTGATGCGCGCCTTGAACTTATTGTCGCGGCGGCCATGCAGGTTGTAAACGCGCAGGATCGCCGTGCAGTAGGACAAAAGGTCGGCTTCCGGCAGGAAATCGCGGATCTTCCTGGCGACCATCGGCGTGCGCCCCTGGCCGCCGCCGACATAGACGGCGAAGCCGAGCTCGCCGGCCGCGTTCTTCTTCAGGTGCAGGCCGATGTCATGGGTCTGGATGGCGGCGCGGTCGCGCTCCGCGCCGGTTACCGCGATCTTGAACTTGCGCGGCAGGTAGGAAAACTCCGGATGAACAGATGACCACTGGCGCAGGATTTCCGCATAGGGACGCGGATCGGCGACCTCGTCGGCCGCCGCACCCGCGAAATGGTCCGCGGTGACGTTGCGGATACAATTGCCGCTGGTCTGGATGGCGTGCATCTCGACACTCGCCAGATCGGCCAGGATTGCAGGAATGTCGGACAGCGCCGGCCAGTGGAACTGGATGTTCTGGCGCGTGGTGAAATGGCCGTAGCCCTTGTCGTATTTGCGCGCGATGTGGCCGAGCATGCGCAACTGCTTGCTGTTCAGCGTGCCATAGGGCACCGCGATGCGCAGCATATAGGCGTGCAATTGCAGGTAGACGCCGTTCATCAGCCTGAGCGGCCGGAACTGGTCCTCGGTGATCTCGCCGGCGAGCCGGCGCTGGACCTGGTCGCTGAACTCGGCGACGCGGGCCTGGACAAAATCGTGATCGAACTCATCGTAGCGGTACATGCTTCGTCTTTCAGGGCGCGTCCGCCCGTGTTCACTTCTGGTCTGGGCTTACGCCGCCCGGGAGGCCTGCTTGCCAAGATCGTTGCGAATGGTCGGGCCCGCGGCGCGGATCTTCTCGCGCAACCGCACCGGCTCGACAACGCCGTTCACGATTTCGGCATCGATGAGGTTGACGTCGAGGACTTCGTTGTCGGCGTGGGCCTTGGCACCGATCGCTTCCAGGCGATCCTCGGCCGCCTTGTCATGGGCGAGGTCGGCATGGTCCGCCCTCTCGGCCCAGCCGCCGTCTGCGTACCAGACGGCGATGCCGTCGGCGAGCCGGTTGGCGGTCAGTATCTTCATTGCTGAACTCCCTCGGTGGCAGCTATGGGCGCACCTTCATGCCTGTGTGCCGCGAGCGGTTCGGACCGTTCGAAATTGGCGCCGGCGACCGCATCGCCGATGATGGTCATGACCGGACCTGAGAGATCGGAGCGCGCTTCCAACGACGGCAGGTCGGCAAGCGTGCCGTGGAAACGGCGGCGATTGCCGAGGCTGGCATTCTCGACCACGGCTACCGCCGTATCGGGCGAAAGCCCGGCCTCGATCAGCCGGCCGGCAACCTCCGCGGCCACCGAGCGGCCCATATAGACAGCAACGGTGGCACCCGAAATGGCAAGCTTGGCCCAGTCGGGCAGCGAATTGCCCTTGAGATCATGACCGGTGGTGAACACCATCGAGGAGGAAACCCCACGCAGCGTCAGCGGCAATTCGAAATCGGCGGCGGCAGCGAAAGCAGCGGTAACGCCCGGAACCACCTCATAGGCGATGCCGGCATCACGCAGCGCCGCCATCTCCTCGCCGGCCCGGCCGAACACCAGGGGATCGCCCGACTTCAGCCGCACCACACGCTTGCCTTCGCGGCCAAGCTCGACCAGCAGCGCATTGATCTCGGCCTGGCTCTTGGTGTGACAGCCCTTGCGTTTGCCGACCGCCAGCCGCTCGGCGTCGCGTCGGCCCATGGCGACGACAGCCTCCGGCACCAGCGCGTCGTGGACGATGACATCGGCCTCCATCAGCAGGCGATGCGCACGCAGCGTCAAAAGGTCCTCGGCACCGGGGCCCGCGCCAACCAGGGCGATATGGCCTGAAGCGGATGCAGCCGAACGCAGAAGATCGGCGGCTGCGTCATGCGCCTGCGAAAGCTTGCCAGCTTCGACGGCGCGCGCCGGCGCACCGCCGAAGAACTCGCTCCAGAACCGGCGGCGCGAATTGCCCCTGGGCAGGCTTTCAGCGGCGGCCCGGAAGGACGCGGCGAGAGCCGCCAACCTGCCCAACGAGGGCGACAGCATGCGGTCGATGCGGGCACGCAGCATCTGCGCCAGCACCGGCCCAGCGCCTTCCGTGCCGATGGCGATCGCGACCGGTGCGCGATTGACCAGCGCCGGGGTGAAAAAATCGCAAAGCTCCGGCCGGTCCACCGCATTGACGGGGATGCCGAGCCGGCGCGCATCCTGGACAACGCGCCGGTCGAGCGCCTCATCGCCGCTGGCAGCGAACACCATCACCGAGCCTTCCAGCCGGCTCGCCTCATAGGCCGCGATGTGGGTGGCGCCGCTCTGCGCGATGAAGCCGAGCATGTCCGGTGAGGCGCTCTCCGCGGCGATGCGCAGCGTAGCGCTGGACTGCCCAAGCAATCGTGCCTTGGCCAACGCTTCGTCGCCGCCGCCGACGATCGTTACGGCTTCGTCCTCGACCCGTACGAAGACGGGGAAGGCATTGAGCTTGGGGGCGGGCTGCGGCATGGATACGAACGGAATCCTGATCTGGTCTTCACTTCTACGCGTGGGCGCGAAAAAGCTGAAGAAACCCACTCGCGCATCACCTTCCGGGATGCAATCGCTTTTTCTAAAGGGCCGCAGCCAAGAGAAAAATATTCCACCTTGTTGCGGAGACCGGCATCAAGCCGCTGTCGCGGGCCTTGATTTCTCCTCTTTTTGGGCCGAACGCGCTTTATGACAAAACCGTTTTTTCTAAATTCTACTAATTTAGTAGATTAAAGCTGCCTGGCGGTCGTGCGCGCGCCTCCACCTCGACGGAGCGCCCGTATGACCTGGCTTTTTGGCTGGAACATTACCGGATCGAGGCGCGTTCCTTCCGCATGCGCAATTCAAAATCATACCTGGCCGCGGCGTGAAGCCAAGCGTGGCGGCAGCGAAGGAAGGAGCCCGGCGTCATGAGCGCGATCAAGTTGAAGCACGGCATCTGGATCATGGTGGCCGACGGAGAAAAAGCGCTCTTCCTCAGAAATGCAGGTGACACCAAATTTCCGAACCTCGAAGTGGTGCAGGAAATGAGGCAGGACAACCCGCCAACGCGCGAGCAAGGCAGCGACAGTCCCGGTCGCTACAATGACGGCCCCTCGGTTCATCGCAGCGCGGTTGAGGAGACGGATTGGCATCGGATCGGCAAGGAGCGCTTTGCCGACGAACTCGCCGAACGGCTCTACAAGCTGGCTCATCGAGGCTCTTTTGACGAAATCATCCTCATCGCGCCGCCGCTCGTGCTCGGCGCGATGCGCAAGATCCTGCACAAGGAAGTCAGCGACAAGGTCAGCGCGGAAATTCCCAAGACGCTGACCAACCACGCGGTATTCGAGATCGAGGCCCTGTTGCGGGCAGCTTGATCGTTGGCGATCGAGCGCCGCCGTTGCGGCGCATGATTTCGGCTGACCTCGAATTCCGGCTTGCTTGCCCACCGGCGAGGTATTTGTCGCTTCACCGGCAATTCCCGGTTTAGCGGGGTTGCGTGGCCGACACCCAATCCACCATATTGCAAACAGGCGGCGGCTTCGGGCGGCGCATATCCTGCATCGCTGGCTTGAAAGGCGCTCCATAGACAATGCCGCATGACACTCCCCTTATCGCCACCATCGTAGCCGGTCTGGGGCTCGCTTTCGTCTTCGGCGCTCTCGCCAACCGCTTCCGCATTCCGCCGCTGGTCGGCTATCTCGTGGCCGGCGTGCTGGTTGGGCCGAACACGCCCGGTTTCGTCGCTGACGCCGGCCTTGCCAATGAGCTCGCCGAAATCGGCGTCATCCTGTTGATGTTCGGCGTCGGCCTGCATTTTTCGCTGAAGGATCTCCTGTCGGTCCGCGCCATCGCCGTGCCCGGCGCCATCGTCCAGATCGGCTTTGCCACGGCACTCGGCGCGGGGCTTTCCTGGATGCTCGGCTGGTCGGCTGGAGCAGGACTGGTCTTCGGCCTGGCGCTGTCGGTGGCCTCGACCGTGGTGCTGCTGCGCGCCCTGCAGGAGCGCCGCCTGATCGAGACCGAGCGCGGCCGCATTGCCGTCGGCTGGCTGATCGTCGAGGACCTGGCCATGGTGCTGGCCCTGGTGCTTTTGCCGGCGCTTGCCGGCGTGCTTGGCGGCCAGGAGCAGGCGGATGCCCATGCGAGCGGCCTGCTGTCGCTGCCCGCGAGCTACGGCATCTGGGGCGTCGTCGGCATCACGCTGGCCAAGGTCGCCGCCTTCGTCATCGTCATGCTGGTGGTAGGCCGCCGCGTCATTCCCTGGATCCTGCACTATGTCGCCCATACCGGCTCGCGCGAGCTGTTTCGGCTTTCGGTGCTGGCGATAGCGCTTGGCGTCGCCTTCGGCGCGGCCAAGCTGTTCGGCGTCTCGCTGGCACTGGGCGCTTTCTTCGCCGGCATGATCATGAGCGAGTCCGAACTCAGCCACCGCGCCGCGGAGGAATCGCTGCCGCTGCGCGATGCCTTCTCGGTGCTGTTCTTCGTCTCGGTCGGTATGCTGTTCGACCCGTTCAGCCTGTTCAGCAACGGCTTGCCGATTCTGGCAACGCTCGCCATCATCGTCGTCGGCAAGTCGCTGGCGGCCTTCCTCATCGTCGTCGCCTTCGGTTATCCCCTGGCGACGGCGCTGATGATTTCGGCGAGCCTTGCCCAGATCGGCGAGTTCTCCTTCATCCTGGCCGAACTCGGCGTCGGGCTGAAACTGCTGCCCGAACAGGGGCGCGATCTCATCCTGGCGGGCGCCATCCTTTCGATCGTGCTCAACCCGGTGATGTTTCTGGTCATCGACTGGATGAAGCCATGGCTCGAGGCCCGCGCCGCCAGGACGGCGCCGCCTGTGGAGCCCAAACCGGTCGGCCCGGCGACGGAGCAGGAAGATGGGCCGCCGCCAAGAACAGCCCTTAGCGGCCACGCGATCCTGATCGGCTACGGCCGTGTCGGCAGTCTCGTCGGCGCTGCGTTGAAGGAAGCCGCCCTGCCCTTCCTGGTGGTCGAGGATGCCGACAAGACACTGGTGAAGCTCAGGGCCGAGGGCATCGAGACCGTGGCCGGCAACGCCGCCAATGCCGAAGTGTTTGCAGCCGCCAACCCCGAAGGCGCGAAACGGCTGATCCTGGCCATCCCCAATGCCTTCGAGGCCGGTCAGATCGTGCTGCGTGCGCGCGCCGGCAATCCCGCCATCAACGTCGTCGCCCGCGCCCATTCCGATGCCGAGGTCGAGCATCTCAAGGGGCTCGGCGCCGATACGGTGATCATGGGCGAACGCGAGATCGCGCGCGGTATCGTGGAAGAGGTGCTTGGTCACAAGCCGCGGGCGGCTGAACCGTCCGCCGCCTGAGCCGATCCTGCACGGACCTAATCCGTGCTTAGCGAGAACGCGGCCGATTGTGGAGGGCTGGACCTCGAACAGGTGGGGCGGCCTTGGACGCCCCCGCTGACATCGGTCACTCCTGCCATTTGTCTTCGTATCGCGCTCAACCGAGTTCTTGGGCGAGTCCGATGAGCAACCCCTCAGGCCCACGGATGTAGCAGAGCCGGTACACGTCTTTATACTGGACTACTTCGCCTACGAGCTGCGCGCCGCGCGTGCGGAGCCTTTCAAGCGTCTCGTCGATGTCATCCACGGTGAACATGACGCGGAGGTAGCCTAGGGCGTTGACCGGGGCGTTCCGGTGATCTGCGACGACAGGCGGCCTGAGGAACCGGGAGAGCTCGAGCCGGCTAGAGCGTTTCATATCTTGACGGAAGCGTAGCCTGCGTTTTCGAAGTAGTTCCTGCATTCGGCTGCCTCGATTGTT
>NZ_VFWW01000021.1:0-38431 GCF_006442955.1 Mesorhizobium sp. B1-1-1 | reverse complement strand
GCCCTTCGACGAGGGCGTTGGTGGCCAGCGTGGTCGACATCGAGACGAGCTTGATCGCGCTGGGCTCGATGACTGCCTCGGACAAAACAGCGTCTGCGGCGCCGGCGATGCCCTCGGCAAGATCGTGCCGCGTGGTCAGCGACTTGGCCTTGGCCACGATGCCTGTGGATTCCGACCACAGCACGGCATCGGTGTACGTGCCGCCAGTGTCAATGCCCAGATAAAGTGGCGACGGCTGGAGCGCATATGCGTTCATTTTGATCAGTCACCCGACCCAGGTTCCGGCGAAAAATATTTCGCGAGCTTGTCCGCTTCGCCGTCGAACGCCTTGGCGTCGGCGGGTGGATCGCGCTTGATCGCAATATTGGGCCACGCAGACGCATACTCGGCGTTCAGCGCGAGCCAATCGTCGAGACCAGGCTCGGTATCGGGAAAAATGGCCTTCGCCGGGCATTCCGGCTCGCAGACGCCGCAGTCGATGCATTCATCGGGATGGATGACGAGCATGTTCTCGCCTTCGTAGAAGCAGTCCACCGGGCAGACTTCCACGCAGTCCATGTATTTGCATTTGATGCAATTGTCGGTGACGACGAATGTCATTCGGTGGCCTTCAGACCAAGCCGTAGGTCATATCGAGGGGAATGCGATGGTCATCGATAGCCCGCACGCCAGCGGTGTTTTCAGCCAGGACGATCGAGGCTTTCCGCTCCTGCTCCGACAGATACGTTCCCCACAGGGTGACCACGCCGTTGTTCACGATCACGTCCGAACTCGAGGGCCACGATTCGGATAGCAAGGCATCGACAATCTCCATCCTGATGCTGCTGTCGTCATGCAAGGCCGGAGCGCGCCACCCTTTCCTGGCAATGACCAGCGCTCGCACCAGATTAGCGCGGCTGACGATCCCAACCACCTGCCCGTCGCGCAGCACTGGGGCACGCTTGATCCGATTATGCTCAAGCAGGGTTGCGATCTCGGCGACTGGCGTACTCTCGACCACCGTCGCAACCTGCTGTGTCATGACGTCGATCACATGATCGGAATGAGACTTGACATAGCCTTCCGCCTGAACCGCGTTGTTGGTGAACAAATGAAGCCACCAGGAACAGCCCTGCGGCGCTGTTCCGATCTCCGCCCGGCGGATCAGGTCCCCTTCACTGACGATGCCCAGCAGCGCACCTCGATCAATCACCGGCACGGCGCTGATCCCGTGCGACAGAAGAATACCGGCGACCTCGTCCACCGTACTGTCAGGCCCTACCGCGATGACCGGCGACGTCATGACGTCTTTGGCGATCAGCATTTCGTTCTCCTTCACCGGTCTGCAGGCGGCAGTACCGGCGGCAAGGTCGTTCCTGAGCCTTGCCCGTTGCCAGCATGGAGATGGATCGCGCGACAAAACTCCCTTGCATGGAAAGCGTAAGCTTCCAGATCGGCCGGATCGCCAGCGAACAGCCCCATGTCCTCGGCTTTGTGGAAGAACCAGGGAGCGGGCAAACCAGGATCGAGCGCGTTCACGGCAACAGCCGCAAGCAATGGCAGGCCTTCGTCCGCATCGTCGTCCATCAGTTGTTCGAGTGCACCCCGGATCACGCCTGTTGCTTCCGAACCAACCATGCTCTCGGCCAGTCTTGCATAGGTGATCGGCAGCCGGGTCCGTGCTTGCAGGAGCAGTTCCTCGCGCAGCCGCGTTTTGAGAGCATTGTCATCCACGGGTACGATTGGGATGCCGTCATCTGCGTCAGGGCGATTGGCAGATACCATTCGACCGACGACATGACGCCGAATGTCCGGGCCAGAAAGGATCCTGCCGAAATCGTGTTCAAGCCTGTCCATTATTGTCATTGCCGAGCCCAAGGTGCCCTTCGCGCGATATCGCCAAACAGTCTCCTAGCGTTGAGACCTGCTGGCTGGCACCCAATCTGTCGTTTCGCTACGCACGAGCTTCACTCATCCTTATCTGCAAGACAAACGAAATTTATTGCCGCTTCAGCACAATTATTTTGCACCATGATTCCGATCGCGGTGAGGGGCGCAACCCTTTCCTTTTCGGATTCGATATGCATTTTTTACGGACGCGGCCGTCGCACCCCCAGCGTCCTGGGTTTCAGCAGGCGGCAATTCGCTCCCAAAGCGATCCAGAAGGAGATTTTGAGGATGATCACTGGTGCTCAATGCCGTGCCGCTCGCGCACTGGTCGAATGGACCCGTGAAAAGCTCGCCGGCAATTCAGGCGTGGATGCGCTGGTCATCGAAGAATTCGAGCGCCGGATCAACCTTCCTGACCGAGATATCTGCGACACGCTGCAAACCGCGCTTGAAAGCGCCAGCGCCGTTTTCATTGCCGAGAACGGCGGCGGTATTGGCGTTCGCCTGAAGCTCAACCGCTCGGAAGTCAAGCGGATCGGCGTTCTGGAGAATGAAGGCGGCATTGTCGGAACAGATGCCGTTCCATAAGCAAGACCTTCGGGGCCCAATGAATTCATGGTCGCAGCCCGTCGCTGGACAATCCAGGATCGGCATCGGCTTGATAGTGCACACAAGGGAGATGGCTCTCATGACAGTTATCTGGGACGATCTCACCAAGGAGGAGCAGACGGCACTCAAGCGAATGAACCGCGGACCCTACCCATCTCTATCGAAAGCCTTGGCCGAACGTCTTGTCTTTCTCGGGCTGGCTGAAGAAAGACCCAGCGGGACCGGGATAAACCGGGCCGGAAGAGAGCTGGTGATAAGAACGTTGCTTGGCGCCCGCTCTGACTAGTTTAGGATTGATACCCGCCAAACTGCACCGAGGTGGCTGACTTGACTTCCCAGATTGCTTCACCAACTATGGTCCTATGAACGCCGCAGTCAGAATTCGTCGCGATTTTCTTTTTCGGGTTTGCCCCATAGCGGGAATGTAGCCCCCGGCTCGGCTGCCATGCGTGCCCCGAGCCGAGGGGCGGTGCGATTACCCACATGGGATGGTTCCGCAGGACCTCAAGCCTCCGGAGCATTGGCGTTCCATCAAGATTTTCACGAATTGGCTCGATTCCGGCATCCTCCCTGGGCGGCTGGTCCGAGCGGAAGCATGAGTATTCAAATGCAAGACAACACGAAAACCCGGCGCAAGCCGAACATCCGCATCTCACAGTCAGACCATGCGCGTCTGTCGGCGGTTGCGAGCACCGTGGCCGCGCGCAATCCGGAGGCCTCCGATGAACTGCTCGCCGAACTCGAGCGGGCACGTATAGTCGCCGATGGTTCGGTCTCCGCCGGCACCGTCCAGATGGGTTCGACGGTGACATTCAAGCCCGATACTGGCAATGCCAAGACAGTCACGCTGGTTTTTCCTGGCGACGCGGATATCTCCGAAGGCAAGGTTTCAGTCCTCACGCCGATCGGCACGGCCCTGATCGGCCTCTCGGCCGAACAGTCGATCATGTGGACCGCGCGCGATGGGCGCCGGCACAAACTGTCGGTGCTTGCCGTAGGCCAACCCGCTGCGGACGGCGATGCAGTCGATCGGCGCGCACCAGCGTCTTCGGCGATCCCGGCAGACGCCTAGACATGGGCGTTTCCATCCGTCTCCTCAATCACGCAGGCAGCCTGATCGCGGGAGTGTGACCCCTGCGCCGGCCTGTTCTGGTCCGGCACAGGGGGTAGCTTCCACATCCGATCAAATGCTTGACGCCGGAACCCTTTCACGGGTCCGTCTTGGAGACGCACCATGCCCACTATCGATAGCTGCCAACTGACCACCAAGGACTTCACGATTCTTGAAGTGATGCAAGAGCGCCATCCCCGCGGCGATGCCTTGTCCGTTGTCCTTCAACGGAAGATTTCGAGCGCAATTGTGATGTTTCGAGAAGACATTCCGCCAACGGTCGTGACGCTCAGCACCCGAGTGACCTATCGTGTAAACGACGGCCCTGCCGAGACCCGCATCGTCGCACATGACGAGATGCGCGGTCTGGTTGGCATGCTTTTGCCGATCACCAACCCGCGCGGCCTGGCGCTGCTTGGTCTGGCCGAAGGTCAGTCCATGTCCATTCCGACCGCGCAGGGCGGCCATGAAACGCTGACTGTGCATGAAGTGGTCTACCAGCCGGAAGCGGCAAGGCGGGAGAGATTGGAGCTGGCGGGGGATGCAGCGCCGGACCCGTGGCGACCGAACGGACCGGTTTTGCGCGTCGCCCCTCACTCTGATGAGTCACAACCCAAAGCGGAAAACAGCGTCATGGCGGCTTTCAACGACGGGTTCGACGCCCGGGGCCGTCGGCCGCCTGAGGCCTCGACTATCCAGAACGCTGGGAAAGCGGGTAGACAAGCGTTCCGTCGAGCCTTGCCTCCACACCGTCGGTGAGCTTCGCCGGCTCGACCTTGTCATGGCCCATCAGATGAAAAACGGCCTCGCCACGACTGATCAGATAGTCCGCGACGATTCTTCTGTGGCAACGCCACCAAAGCGTTTCCGAGCACATGATGGCGCACCGCTGCTGCCTGCCAAGGGACACAAGCCGCTCCAGACCGCCATGAAACTCCGCTGACAGCGCGTAGTCGGCGTAGTTGTGAAAACTCTGGTTGAGCCAGAATGCGTTGAGCGTCGGTGGAATGGCGTGCGCCCTGCCGCGCAGGCCGCCAAGCTCGGCAATATGCTCATATCCGATCGCGAAATCCGCAAGGCTGTCCGGCAGCGTTTCGCTGTTGAATTGCGGATTCGCCCGCGATCGCCGCATGGTCCTTATGTCGACCACGAGCGTAATCTCGCCAACCCGCAACAGGGCGACGAATTCGGCGATCGACCGGGTCGAGTGGCCGATGGTGTGGAACGGATAAGGCATGTTCGATCAATCCATGGCGGTGGATTTCTTTCCGGCCGCATGATCAGTGATTTGGAACTGACAGAACACGGTCATTTCACCACCTGCTTCAATCCACGTAGCGCCTCCTGTACGTCGGTTCGCGACGCGCTTGCATCCGGATAGACTGCATAGGCCGGATAGGTGAATTCCGGCGCGCCCTCCACGACCTCCAGCTGCCCGGCCTCGATATGGGGCGCTGCCGCGCCCCTACGGAAATAGCCCATTCCGCCGGCGCGCAGAATGTAGCTCAGCCCAAGCGGACCAAGGCCGACCATTAATCCCGGCTCGCCGAAGGCAGAGGAACTGGCGCCATGTTGGGCCGCAAACAGCGGCCCCCAATCGACATAGACATAGTCCCTTGAGGCGTCCAACTCTGAGTCCCTGTCCGTGCTCCGAACCAAGACGAGCTGCTCCTCCACGAGGAGCTCCACCCTGAAGCCTGGCAGCAGCTTCGGCGCATAGAGCACCGCGATGTCGAGAACGCCAGTCCTGAGCTGCTCGAGGAGCTGGTCCGGCACGCCGACCTGGGCTTGGATGGCGATTTCCGGCCTGGCCTTCTTCATCCAGACCAGCCAATCGAGCAGCAGCGGGTTCCACAGGCTGAGCTCCCCGCCCAGGGCAACGACGCTTGTCCGTCCCGATGGGATGGCGAGCTGGTGGCGTGCTCGTTCCCAGATTTGCACGAATGATTGCGCGAACCGCTCGAACTCCCGGCCCGCCTGCGTCAACTGCGCACCATTGCGATTGCGGACAAAGAGCTGACGTCCGAGCTCTTCCTCCAACGTGCGTATCCGCGCGCTGACAGTGGTCTGGGTGACGTGGAGTCGGTCGGCAGCTCTCAGAAAGCTGCCGGAATGGACGATTTCCAAAAACGTGCGCGCGCGGTCGATGTCCATGCTGGTTCCCGATTAGTGCAATAATCTTGCATCAATACAGCATTTAATTCCGTTTGCCTTCCTGTTTTATGCAGCGCAACGTCCACGTAGGCGAGGGTCTCCGCTGTAACGGATATGGAGCGTGCGATGTCTGATCAGGAGGATGTTTGTCCGGAGACGAGAGAATACGCCTCTCCACCATGCTTTATGCATGAGCTTGTCCCGGGGTACGGCACTGAGCCGGCCGTTCAGGACGCATGGCCCGATGTCTGTCGATGGCGCAAGGCGGAACGCAAGCGTCTAATCGATGAGCGTCTCGCGATGGACGCCGAGGAACGCAATGCGAGGTCTTTACGCATCGCTTCCGTTCTCGACCTGGCCGTCGGTCGGGTGAGCGGGCGGATCGTCAGCGGCTATTGGCCGTTCCGCGGTGAGCCCGACCTCCGCAACTGGGCGATAAAGGTGATCGAGCGCGGCGGGCGGATTGCGCTTCCAGTCGTCATCAAGAAAGGCTGGCCGCTGGAGTTTCGCATCTGGGGGCCGGGAGACCCGCTCGAACGCGGAGTCTGGAATATTCTTGTCCCCTCTCATGGACCTGCCGTCCAACCGGATGTGGTCATCGCGCCCGTTGTCGGTTTCGACGACGCTAACTATCGCCTGGGTTATGGCGGCGGCTTCTTCGACCGGACCCTGGCCGCGGCGCCCAGGCGGCCTCTCGTCGTCGGCGTCGGTTACGCCCGTAGCAGGATCCGAACCATCTATCCGCAGCCGCACGACATTCCGATGGATGCGATCGTCACGGATGAATGAAAGAGCGCAGGCAAGACCTAGCCCCGTGTGACGGCGGATCGCAGGTGCCGTCCATGGTTGAGGCCGTCTTGCCTGCCGGAAGAGGAGAGCAGGAAGCACATCATGTCCAATCCAGCCTCGACCTTGGATGATCACAAGCCCCGGTTTCTCGTCCGATGGCTGTTCTCGACCAACCACAAGGATATCGGGACGCTTTACCTGCTGTTCTCGATCATGGCAGGCGTCTTCGGTACGGCGCTTTCCGTGTTGATCCGCATGGAGTTGCAGGAACCGGGTTTGCAGATATTTGGCGATCCGGGCGTCTACAATGTCGTCGTCAGTGCCCATGGGCTGGTCATGATCTTTTTCGTGCTCATGCCGGCGCTGATTGGTGGCTTCGGCAACTGGATGGTGCCGATCATGATTGGCGCGCCCGACATGGCTTTCCCCCGCTTGAACAACATCTCGTTCTGGCTGCTGGTGGTGTCATTCATCCTCTTCATCACCTCGATGTTCGTTCCGGGAGCGCCCGGTACGCTCGGCCATGGCGGCGGCTGGACGCTCTATCCGCCTTATTCGACGGATGGCCAGCCAGGTCCCGCCGTCGACCTCGTTATTCTGTCCATCCACCTTTCGGGGGCCTCCTCGATCCTCGGCGCGATCAACTTCATCACCACCATCTTCAACATGCGCGCACCCGGCATGACCATGCACAAGATGCCTCTGTTCGCCTGGTCGATGCTGGTCACCGCCTTCATGCTTCTCATGTCGCTGCCGGTGCTCGCCGGCGCGGTCACCATGCTGTTGACCGATCGCAACTTCGGGACGACCTTCTTTTCGCCGTCCGGCGGCGGTGATCCGATCCTCTACCAGCATCTGTTCTGGTTCTTCGGCCATCCCGAAGTCTACATCATGATCCTGCCTGGCTTCGGCATCATCAGCCACGTCATCTCGACCTTCGCCAAGAAGCCGATCTTCGGCTATCTCGGCATGGCCTATGCAATGGTGGCAATCGGCGCGATCGGCTTTGTCGTCTGGGCGCATCATATGTATACGACCGGCCTGTCGGTCGACACGCAGCGCTACTTCGCCTTCGCATCGATGGTCATCGCCGTTCCAACCGGCGTGAAGGTGTTTTCGTGGTTGGCGACCATGTGGGGAGGATCGATAGAGTTCAAGACACCCATGATGTGGGCTCTCGGTTTCGTCCTGCTGTTCACCATTGGTGGCGTCACTGGCATCATGGTTGCGAACCCCGGTATCGACCGCGTGTACCACGACACTTATTTCGTGATCGCTCACTTCCACTATGTGCTGTCTTTGGGGGCAGTCTTCGCGATCTTTGCCGGCTTCTACTACTGGTTCCCGAAGATGACCGGCTATATGTACAGCGAAACGCTCGGCAAGCTGCATTTCTGGCTGATGTTCATCGGCGTCAACCTCGTCTTTTTCCCGCAGCATTTTCTGGGCATGGCCGGCATGCCGCGACGTTACGCCGACTATCCCGATGCTTTTGCCGGCTGGAATTTCGTCTCGTCGATCGGTTCCTACATCTCAACGGCCGGGCTCGTCGTTTTCTTCATCGCGGTTGCCGAGGCCTTCAGCCGCAGACGCCCAGCAAGCGCCAATCCTTGGGGCGAAGGGGCGACCACGCTGGAATGGCAACTGCCATCGCCGCCGCCCTTCCATCAATGGGAGAAGCTGCCGCGCGTTGCCTGAAATTCAGCTCCGGTTCCGAACCGGCGCCTGCTTCGACATTCTGTCGGGAGAACGTCATGAACGAAACCACAGATCCAAACAACCAGATCCTGCTCGTGGCGATCATAGCGTTTTATTGGGCATTGCTGGGCAGTTGGGGCCAAACTCTGCCGCGCTCGGGCAACGACAAGGCCAAGCAGGACGATGCGCCGACAGAGCAGCGAACCGGCAGTATCGACGATATATCCTATACGGACACACGCTTGGATGCGATCCGAGAGATCGACCCAACTTTCGACCTTGCCGCGTTTCTGACCGGTGCCAATATGGCTTATGAAGCTATCCTGCGCGCGTATGCGGACAGCGACATCCCAACGTTGAAGCGTCTCGTCGGGCCGGAAGTGCTCGATATCTTCGGACGAGCGATTGCCGGCCGCCGGGATCGGGGGGAGATGCTGCAACTCACCTTCATTGGCACGAAGGAAGCAAAGGTCGTCGACGCTCTTGCGGAGAACGGCACCGCTGAGATTGCCGTTCGCTTCGTTTCCGACGTGGTCAGCGTTACACGCTCGGCCAACGATGCGATCGTCGCCGGCGATCCCCAGCAGATCGTTGAGGTGATCGATACGTGGACGTTCGCCTGTGACACCCCGTCAACAAAGCGCAATTGGATGTTGATCGCCACGGAAGGCGAGTAACGAGTGCATGCTCATCCGATGCCTGCCTGACAGCCTTGTCAGGTCAACCCGGAGCGCTCGAGCCGCGCGGAATTTCAGCTTTTGACAATGTGCATCCACGATTTGTGTATCACGATCAAATCGGCATGACCGGTTCAGTCGATCATTCTCAAGCCGCGAGCGGGTAGCACCGCCAAAGATCCACTCCCTGAACCTGCTGTAGCCTCAGGCGCCGGATATGGTCAGATCCGCATGCATCGCATCGGCCATATCAGCGATTGATCCACCATCAGATCTTTCCGGAGACACGTCAGCCTTCGCCCTTACGCCGTGGCTCGAATGGAAGGCGACGCATCGTTCAGGCTATTCCAGGTTTCATCGGTCGCGGCATCCTCGATCGTGATTATACCAACCTCCTGAGCCATTTGAAAAAGGGGCACGGCATCGGTAATCGCACGCTTGGCTTCACGCGTATCCTTCCATCCGACAAGAACCTTGTTGCGGAAATTTCCTGGTTGGTCGAGGCGACGAAGACAGGCCGTCCTGCCTGGAGGATCAGGCTACCAGGTGGGTGGAACGATGAAAATTGCCAGAAGAGGCGCCCTCTGGCGACGCTGCGACGATGCCGGCTTGGCCAAGGGGAAAACGTCAACAGACACCCTGCCGCGCAACGCGGCTTCACAACGCGACAACCCTCAAAGCCGGAGGTCTACCTGCACAGTTTCAAAAAAGTCGATGATGAACGATGGTTGTGGTGAGAAGTACGCCGGCCGACGTGATTGTGAATGTCCTCCCTACTCGAACATGATCCGAGCGGTGCCTCTTTTGGCAATCAACAGTCTCCGAGCCTCTTGGATCCGCTCAGCCTGTTGTTTGGAATAGGGACCCATTGGCCGAGTCTTTTCATCGCCGCGACGGACCCTGCAGTACCAGCGGCCCCTGTCCGAAAAGATTTCGACCGAGGTCGGCGCCTCATCGGACGCTTCCCTGGCCACACCGGTAGCGAACTTGACGATCTTTGAATGAACCGCGTCCAATCCGTTGGTGGTGCTCGGTTCCTGTTGCACTGTGGACATAAGTCGAACTCCTTTCAGTCACAGCGACGCACCGCTGCGCCATACGGGTTGCGCTCTCTACGGATCGCGGTGCCCAAGAGCGCTTGCTACCTTGCCATTTGGCGCTCCATTTCCATCTCCGCCCCTAGACTTTCGATGTCACGGAAGATCGAAGCGACAGCCAGCGTGCGCCCTTCGCGCTTGAAGCGCAACAGGCAGTCCCTGGCACCGATGTCTCCATCGACAGCAATCTCGTCCCATTGCCCGGCATGGCCGACATAGTTGATGGGAACGTCGTAGTGCTGGCTCCAGAAGAACGGCACGGCCGCGAATTTCTCGCGATGCCCGAGCATGTTCAGGGCCGCGGTTTGCCCCTGCCTCTCTGCAACCACCCAATGCTCGACCCGAATGTTCTCGCCAGTGTGAGGATCCGGCCACCGCGCAATGTCGCCGGCCGCGAATATGTCCGGTGCGCTCGTCTCCAGAAAGGCATTTACGGCGACGCCGCGGTCAAGAGTGAGCCCCGCCCTTTCGGCAAGCCCGGTCCGCGGACGCACGCCGACGCCGGCGACGACGAAATCCGCCGTCAACATGTTGCCACTGCTTAGTTTCACTTTGTTGCCGTCGATGCTGCTCGCGGTGTCCTCGAGATGGAACACGACTCCATGCTCCTCATGGAGTGCGCGGATGAAGTCACCCATTTGCGGACCGAGGGCCCGTTCCATGGGTCGTTTATCCGGCGCCACGACATGAACTTCGATATTGCGCGCGCGCAGCGCTGCGGCAACTTCCAAGCCAATGAAACTGGCGCCAAGCACGAGGGCGCGGCGCGCAGTCGTGGCTCGCTCGATGATCACCTTGCAATCTGCAAGCGAGCGCAGCGTGTGAACATGTGGCTGATCCGCGCCGGGGATGGAGAGGCGCACCGGTTCGGCCCCCGTGGCAAGTAGCAGTCTATCGTAAGGAATCCTGCTTCCGTCAGCCAGAATGACCTCGCGAGAACGCAGGTCGATATCGACGGCCTTCGTATCGAGACGCAGGTCGATGTTGTTTTTTGAATAGAATTTCTGGCCGCGCAGCGGAATCCAATCCTCCGGAGCCTTCCCTGCGAGGTAGTCCTTGGAGAGATTCGGCCGGTCGACGGGCGGCGCATGGTCGTCGCTGATCATGACGATGCTGCCCTGGTACTGCTCTCGCCGCAGCATTTCGGCCGCCGCGAAACCGGCCGCGCCGCCGCCGACAATGACGACTTTCTCGGGGACCCCGCCCGCGCTTCCGCCGCGCGGCTTCGGCGCCGTCCGTTTGAGTTTCTCGCCCACGAATATCCGCCCATCGCGCTGTTCCACCGACCAGCAAGCGAGTGGATTGAAGGCAGGCGCTCGCAAGGCTTCGCCTGTGCGCAGATCGAAGCAAGCGTGGTGCCACGGACATCGAATGGAATCCGACACCACAAGACCGTCACCGAGCGGCCCGCCGTAATGTGTGCATGTCGCGCCGATGGCGAAGATCTCGGCCCCGCGGCGCACCAGCAACACCTGCTCGTCGCCGCAATGGCCGACAAGCTTTCCGCCATCGAGAAGGTCGGACAGCGCGATCCCCTGGACCAGATCCGGTCCGTTTGATTTGGTATCAGCTTCAGCCATATTCTCGTCCTTGGCGATCCGTGTCAAAACCGCTCGTGCGGCGAAGCGGCACACTGCTTCGGGGTACCTTCTGCCTGGCTAGTGCGCCTTCAGATTCTCAGCATTATCCGCGCCGACATTCCGACTGCGTCATGTACTGGGCTGAGTGGCTCAGACCGCAGTCTCCCGCTCTCGCGGACATCATGCAAACGAATTTAATCGATAGTTGAGTGCAGTTTTCATGATGGCTTTCCCTCCGCGATTCCACTGCGCACAACTACAAGATCGCCTGCCCAGTCTTTCCCCAGTCGGCAAGAAACGACTTGAGGCCCTTGTCGGTGAGTGGATGTCTGGCGAGGTTTCTGAGTATCGCTGGTGGTACGGTCGCGACATCCGCGCCTGCGATCGCCGCCTGTTTGACATGGAGTGGAGTGCGAATTGAGGACGCCAGGATTTCCGTCGTGAAGGATTTGCCGTTGTCGTAGATCACACTTCAGGTTCGGGAGCGACTCCGGCTGGCACGGTCATCTGATGAGGCGTTGGCGACTCTCGAAACTGAGCCACATCGGGAATTCCCCGCCAATTTAGATACTTCCGGCCTCGGGCCTGGGGTGATGTCCAGGCAGTTCGGAAATGCCTAGGATTCAGGGCTCGTCATTCGCCGCTTGGTCGGACAGACCCATTTCTGGTGCGGCATCACGGCGTCTTGCCACGCATAAGATAGATTGATAATATATCTTATATAGAGGATCACATCGAAGAGCGAACCAAGGCTTCAGCCAGCTTGCGTCGGAGAAAACAGGAGCTTCGGAATGACCGCGAACGGTCGAAGCAAGAGAACAATCGTGGTCGACGGCGTGCCATTGCCCAACATACTCGACGAGGCAATGATCCGCGGTGTAGTCCACGGGTTTTATGACGAAATTCGCCGTGATGACCTTCTCGGTCCCATTTTCCACGATCGGATCGAGCCAGATAAATGGCCGCAGCATCTGGCGAAGATGTGTGACTTCTGGTCCGCTACTCTACTTCGGACATCCCGATACGACGGCAGGCCACTGCCGCCGCACCTGGTCATAGCCGGCCTCGGCGCGGCGCATTTCCGTCGCTGGCTAATATTGTTTCGGACAACGGTGCGTCGCATTTGCCCGGCCGAGGTGGCGACGCTTTTTATGGATCGCGCGCTGCGAATTGCTCACAGTTTCCGTCTCGCGATCGCCTTCAACGGCGGCGAGACCACGATCGGCATCGAACCTATCGTCGAGAGAGACTTGTGATGCACGACCGGTTTGTGAGTGGTTCCTACAATGCACAGCGATCGACAGGGAGCCGTGATTCATGCGGCTGACCAGCTTTTCGGATTATGCATTGCGGATGCTGATGTACACTGCCGCCGCCGGTAGCCGGCTTATAACGATCGAGGAGGTTGCCCGCACCTTCAACGTGTCGAAGACGCATCTGAACAAGGTCGCCAACACCCTGACCCGTGGCGGCTATATGAAGGCAATCCGCGGCCGTTCCGGTGGTCTCATTCTCGGGCGCCGGCCTGAGATGATCCGGATTGGCGATGTCGTGCGGTTAACCGAGCCGGATTTCGCGCTGGTCGAATGTTTCGCGACCGGAAACCGATGTGTGCTAACCGCCTCCTGCAAGCTTTCAGGCATGTTTGACGAAGCGACAGCCTCCTTCCTGAACGTCCTTGACCGCTACACGCTCGCCGACATCACACTGATGCCCGAAGACTTCCTCGGCGGTCAGATACCACCCGTTCGCACCAGGGCGACACGCAAGACCGTATAGTGTTGCGCGGCTTCGACGCGCGCTGTTTTTGCTCGGATGTGAGATGGGCCATGGCTGAACCAAAGAAGAATGATCAACAGGTCACAAAGGACATTGATTCTGATATCGACCCGGACAACACTCTGCTGCCGATGCTTATCGGTGGGCTTGTCCTGATAGTTATCGGAGCGATCATCGTGATGATGTTTGTGTAGTTTCGCAACGATGGCGTGTGACTTTATCGGCCCGGCTGTTGTCTGGGCGCCTGCAACCCCAATTGCGATTTGGCGGATGGAGAACTGTCGGCCGAGGAGGGGAAGTACAGAGCGCGCGACCGGCGGGCGCTTGGACAGCGCATAGCCGGCGACGATGAGCTGCAGGAGGTATATCGTCGTCTGCGCCAGCCCGGCCCCGATGATCCGGCAGAGCCGATCTCCACGGCCGAGATGCGGCGCAAGCGCCTGCTGCTCACCCCGCGGAGACGTCGTCATTGAGTTCAGAACTTGCATTCCGCTTCGTTAAACTACCATTTCGCACTGCTCTTGTTCCGAACCCCTCATGACGTCGGCGTACCGTTTTGGGTTGAAGTGCAGATAGAGAAACGCTGTGACGGTCACGCAGCCGAGATGCATGATCCATCCGCTGCTGAAGCTCCCGCTCCAGCCATGCAGGAGCGCGGTGGCGAATGGACCAAGCGCGGCGATCAGAAAACCGCCGCCCTGCATCAGCGCAGCCAGCGCGCCCGCCTGCTCCGGCCGCGGCAGATGATCGAGCGCCGTGACGATTGCAAGCGAGAAGCTTCCGCCAAGACCGGCCCCGCATATCCCCACCCACAGAACGGGCGACAGTGCGGGAAAAACCGCAAGTCCGGCAAAGCCCGCCGCCTGCAGCAGCAGCGTCAGCCAGAGCCAGGGACGGCGGTCGATGCCTCGACGCGCCAGGACAGGCAGCACCAGGGCCGAAGCCGCCTGGCAAATGGCCATCACGGCCACAAGGTTGCCGCTGGCGGCACTGCTCCATCCTTGCGCCTGGTAGTAGGGCGCAAGCCAGGCGACCATAGAGGAATAGCCGGAGTTGACCAGGCCGAAGGCCGCCATCAGAACCCAGGTCCGTGGGCGGCGAAGCAGAAAACCGGTCAAGGCGCGATCGGGTCTTGAAGCCTTGGCGTCGGACAGGACGCGGAATGCCGCGCACAGCGCAATGGCGGCGGGAGCCGCGAGCCAGGCAAGGGCTGCCCGCCAGTCGTATCCGTTGTTGACGAGCAGGGGCGCCAGACGTGCGCCGAGCGCCCCACCGCCCATGATCATGCAGGAATAGAGGCCGGTCACGGCGGGTGTGCTGGTCGGGAACTTTGCCTTGATGATCCCCGGAAACGCGGCCTGGATGAAGGCCACCCCCGCCCCGCAAAGTGCCGCCGTCAGGATCAACGACAGGCCGCCGGGCACGACAAGCCTGAGCAGCGAGCCCGCTGTCAGCACCATTAGCGCCGCGAGCAGGCCCCGGCGCGTTCCGACGGCCGCCTGGATGCCCGGTGCAACGAACGCACCGAGGCCCATCAGCAGCATCGGCAACAGCGTCAGCATGGCCAGGCTGCCATAGCCCATCCCGGTGTCGGCCACGATATCAGCCAATATCGGTCCCGGGGCCGTCAGGAAGGGACGCAGGTTGATCCCGATTAGCACGACGAGGGCAAGCAGGGTCCATTGCCTGTCGGTTACAGGTTGCGCGGTCATCGACATTTTCGCGCTGTTCATCTGGCGCCCGCTTGCACCAGCAGGGTTATCATCTGCGCATAGCCGTTCCTGCGCGCGTGCCGCAGCGGTGTCGCCCCGTCCTTGTCGGCGAGATTGACGTTGGCGCCGGCCTCGATCAGCCGCCTCACGATCTCGACATGACGCTGCCCGCCATCGCCGAGGATGATGGCCTCCAGCAACGCGGTCCAGCCGAGCTTGTTGACGTGATCGACATCGACACCGGCATCGATCAGCGCGCCGACGGTCTCGACATGTCCGCGTTCGGCGGCCGGAATGAGCGCGGTGCCGCCATAGCGATTGGTGCTCTTGAGGTCGGCGCCGTGCGCAAGCGTCATCTTCAGGATTTCGAGATGCCCGCGTGCGCCGGCGTAGAGATATGGACTATCCTGGATATCGTCCTTGGCGTTGACGTCCGCGCCAGCCTCGATGAGAGTCCTGGCAGCGCTGACCTTGTTGCCGTGGGTCGCGACGAGAAGAGCCGTGCGGCCGTTCTCGTCGCGCGCGTCGATCCGGGCCCCCTCGGAAACAAGCATCTTGATCATGGAGACATCGTCATTTGCCGCAGCCGAGTGAAGCCTTGTCTCATTCATGTTCTGCCCCAACGCTATCAATGGAATGCAGGCGACGATGACGCCCAGCAAAAGTCTGCGCTTGACCATCGGCATCAGCCCCCCGACACGCTGTGCGTGGAAGCCGAGCGGGTTGCTGCGGCGAGCGAAGCCGTCATGCTCCGCCGAGAGGTGGCGAAAGCATCCTGCCTGGGATGAAGTTCCAGGCCGACGAGCAATTCCGCGAGCCTGACAGCCGCCGACACCCCTTCGACGACCGGGACACCGTGAAGGCTGGCCAGTCGCCGCGCCATATCCGACATACCGGCGCAGCCAAGCACGATGGCGTCGGCGCGATCGACCCGCAGCGCCTCCTGGATTTCTTCGCTGATGATCGACAAGGCTGCCTCGCCATTCGCTTCCAGCGCCAGGACGGGAATGCCGCTCGCCCGCACGGTGGCGAATGGCGAAAGGCCGTAGCGAACCAGATTGTCCTCGAGAATAGGAACGGAAACCGGCAAGGTGGTAATCACCGTGAAGCGCCTCGCCACGATGCTGGCGACGCGGGCGGCGGCCTCGCCTATGCCGATAACGGGCTTGCGCGTCAGCATCCGCGCGGCGTCGAGCCCGGTGTCGTCGAAGCAGGCGATGATATAGACCTCCACGGCGTCACTGCGCTCGGCCCGTTCGATCCGGTCGAGAAGACCCGGGACCGCCTTCGCGCCATCGATCGGGCCTTCGATGGAAGCCGGGCCGCTGTCGTTCTGCATTGCGATGATTTCGGTGCCGGCCTGCGCGGTTAGCCGCGCCGCGACGGCGATGGATCCCGTCATCGACACGGTCGAATTGGGATTGATGATGCCGATGCGTACCATGCGAAAATTCCTATAGCCGCCGTCCGATGGAACGTGCATCGCTGCCGTTCCGCATCGCTGATGGGACTGTCTCGATATTGAAGCCTATTCGATCAGATCCGTGTCGCGGCTGTGCCGCCAGAACCGGTCCGGGGTCCTGAGCAGATCGCGCAGGCCCAGCCGCTCGATCATCAGTTCCGTCTCCCGCTGCGCGGCATCGAGCACGGCATCCTGATCGATATGAACCGGCTTGCGGTCTCGCAACAGCACGCGTCCGCCGACCAGCACGGTGTGGACGTCGTTGCCGTTGGCAAAATAGGTGACACGGAATTCCGGCATGTTGGCCGGGTAGAGATGCGGGCGCCGCAGGTCGACAAGAATGACGTCGGCCTTCTTGCCGGGCTCCAGCGATCCGACCTGATGGTCGAGGCCCAGGACACGCGCGCCGTCGATGGTGCACATCTCCAGGGCCTTGCCCGGCGGAAGCCAGCTCGGATCGTGGAAATGAGTGCGATGATAGTGCATGCATTGCTGCATGTGACGGAACATGTCCGCGGAGCGGTCCGGCGCGGTCGCATCGGAGCCGATGGCCACCACGACGCCAGCGTCGAGAAGTTCCGTGACCGGGCAGCGCGCGAGAATGGCGGCCACGGCGCTCGGATTGTGCACGATGCTCGTGCCGGTTTCGGCGCAGATCGCTATTTCTTCGTCAGTCAGGGCGGTCGCATGCGACAGCAGTGTGCGCGGCCCCAGAATGCCGATCTCCCCGGCGATCTTCACGCTGCCCTTGGTATGACCATCCTGGGTGAAGATCAGGCCGCGCTGTTCGGCGATCTGCCTGACCTTGCGCGATTGCGCGATGGCGTCCCCTGCCCCGGGACCATCGAGATGTTCCTGATGCATGGTCGGCGTCAGCAGGGCGAGATGCAGACGATCCTCGTGGGTGCCGTGCCAGCGGTCGGCCAGCTTTTGCGAGGTGGCAAGCTGCTGGTCGAACGACACCGGATAATCGGTACGGCTGGCGCCCTTCCAACGTGCATAAGTCAGGGGGTGCGGCGGGCGCGTGGTGCCGACGGCGACCACTGAGCGCGTGCCGATGCCAAGCACGCCTTCCATATGGGCGTTGCCATAGGCCGGATCGTCGGTGCGCATGACCGAATCGCCGCCGCCAAGCAAGGACACGCCGGTCGTCACGCCGAAACGCAGGCGTTCCAGCGCGGCAAGCTGCGCCTCCGCATGCCAGAATTCCGGCGTCGAACCCACCGTATAGGCACCTTGGCATGCCCTGTACCAGAGGTCGCTGCGGCCGCCGCCCATCGTCTTGATCAGCCCGTGCCCGGCATGGGCGTGGCTGTCGACGAAGCCTGGCATGACGGCCATGCCGCGGGCGTCGATCGTCTCGCGCGCCGGATGGTCCCGCGCCACGTCTTGCGAAGCGCCGACGGCCACGATGCGGTCTCCCTCGATGGCTACGGCGCCATCGGGAATGATCCGCCGATCGGGATCGACAGCGATGACGGTGCCGTTTCTGATCAGAATGTCTGCCATCACAGGCTCGCTTCTCTTTTTTCGCTGCAAAGGATGCGGTCGAGCGAAGGCGCGAGGCGCAGGAGTTCGCGCGTGTATTCGTGAGTGGGCGCGGAGAACAATGTTTCGGTATCCGCGAGTTCGACGATCTCGCCGCCTTTCATCACGGCGACCCGGTCGCACATCTGCCGTATCACCGCGAGGTCGTGGCTGATGAACAGCATCGACAGCCCGGCAAGATCTCGTAGGTCCTTCAACAGGTTGAGAATTTGCGCCTGCACCGACACGTCGAGCGCCGAGGTCGGCTCGTCGCAGATCAGCAGCGATGGCCGGGGGCCGAGCGCCCTCGCAATCGCGATGCGCTGGCGCTGGCCGCCTGAAAAGGCATGGGCGAACCGAGAGCCGGCCTGCGCCGGCAGGCCCACCGCCTCGAGCAATGTCTCGGCGTCAAGCCGCGCTTCCGCTGCGCTGGAGGCAAGCTTGTAGAACAGGATTGGCTCCGCGATCGCCGAATTGATCCGCAGCCTTGGATTGAGGGCCGAATACGGGTCCTGGAACACCATCTGGAGTGACTGGCGCACGGTCTTGTCGCGACGGGCGGCCAATGCCGTGCCCTGAAACTCTATGGTTCCCGAACTCTGCGTCACGAGACCGGCAATGGTGTTGGCGACCGTGGTCTTGCCGCAACCGGACTCGCCGACAAGCCCGAAGATTTCGCCGCGGCGCACCTCGAAGGAGACGTCCTTCACGGCCTTGAAGACCGATGCCTTGCGGCCCGGGATGAACGAGCGCTGGCCGTATTCCACGCAAAGATTGCGTACCGTCAGCGCGGTTTCGCCGTTGCGCCCCGCAGCGGTGCCGGTGTTCTTGGAGCGCACGGCTTCGCGCGCCTCCAGTGTTGTCTTCGTTTCCTCGCTTGGGACCGGCAGACGGTCAAGGCGAATGTCGATCGGCGGAACAGCGGCGATCAGCGTGCGCGCGTAAGGTGCCTTGGGCGCCGTCAGCACATCGTGTGTCAATCCACTCTCGACCACGCAACCGTTCTGCATGATCGTGACCCGGTCGGCAATTTCCGCAACCACGCCCATATTGTGGGTAACCAGCAGGACGCCGACGCGGCGATCATCGGCAAGTTCGCGGATCAACTTGAGGATTTGCGCTTGCACCGACACGTCGAGCGCCGTCGTCGGCTCGTCGGCGACGATCAGCCTTGGGTCGCAGGCAAGTGCGGTGGCGATGACGACACGCTGGCGTTGGCCGCCCGACAATTGATGCGGATAGTTGCCCAGCCGGCGTTCCGGCTCGGGAATGCCGACGGCTCTCATCAATTCGAGCGCGCGGGCCCTGGCTTCGCGGCGCCCGATCTTCAGATGCGCCAGCATGCCTTCGCACAACTGGCTTTCCACGGTGAAAAGCGGGTTCAGGCTTGTCATCGGATCCTGAAAGATCGCGCCGACGTCACGGCCTGGAATGATCCCCTTGGTGCGACCGGTTCGGATGTCGATCGGCTTGCCCGCTATGGTGATGGTGCCGGAAGCAATCCTGCCGGGAGCCTGCAACAAACCCATCAGCGCATTGCCGACGGTGGTTTTTCCCGCACCGGATTCTCCCACCAGCGCATGTATCTCGCCGGGCCGGATCGTCAGGTCGATGTCGTCGACGGCAGCGAGAATGCTGCCGTTGGCAAGCGGATATTCGACCCGCAGATTCCTGATATCGAGTGCGTGTGGCGTTGTGTTTTTCATCAGTTCGCCATCAGTTTGGGGTTGAAGCGATCGCGCAGGTAATCGCCGATTATGTTGACTGCCAGAACCAGGACGACCAGCACGACGGCGGGCATAACGGCGATCCACCACAGGCCAGAGAACAGGAACTCGTTGCCGATGCGGATCAGCGTGCCGAGCGAGGGATAAGTGGCCGGCATGCCGGCGCCGAGGAACGAGAGGGTCGCCTCCGTCAAGATCGCGCCCGCCAGATTGATGGTGGCGATCACCATGACGGAGCTCATCACGTTGGGCAGGATGTGCCGCATCATGATGCGGCGGGAGGGAAGACCGATGACCTTGGCGGCTCGTACATAGTCGCGGGAAATTTCCACCATGCTGGAGGCCCGCACGGTGCGGGCATATTGCACCCATTCGTTGACGGCGATCGCGAAGATCAGGATGACCGGTGCCCAGTTCGAGACCGTATCGGCGCTCAATTGCGCGCGGGCTATGCCGCTGATCAGAAGCGCGACGAGGATCGTCGGAAAGCTCACCAGAACATCGGCGATCCGCATCACGATGCTGTCGATGATACCGCCGAAATAGCCGGCTATCGATCCCAGCGTGACGCCTATGGCAGCGGCCAACAATACCGCCCCGGCGCCGATCAGCATCGATATGCGCAGGCCGAAGAGGATGACTGAGACCAGATCGCGTCCCTGATTGTCGGTGCCCAGCAGGAAGCGCGGATCGCCACCGTCCATGAACACGGGCGGGATTTCCATGTCGATCAGCGAATATGAGGAGACATCGCGCGGATCGATGGGTGCGATCAACGGAGCGAAGATCACCAGCACCAGCATGGTCACCAGGATCAAGCCAGCGATCATGACCGAGATGGGAGGAAGCCTGCGCGACAGAGATACCTGCGTTGCCATCATTTTGTCCTCAGCCGCGGATCGATCAATGCGTAGAGCATGTCGACGACCATGTTGATCACGACGAACAGGAAGCCGACGAACAGCAGATAGGCCGCGAGGACGGGGATGTCCGGATAGCCGACGGCGTTGGTGAAAAGCAGCCCCATGCCCGGCCACTGAAAGACGGTTTCGGTGACAATGGCGAAGGCGATGAGTTGTCCGATCTGCAGCCCGGTGACGGTCACGACCGGCATCAAGGCATTGCGCAGCGCCAGACGGCCGTAGATGTAGCGGCGGGGCAGACCGCGCGCGAAGGCGAAGCGGACATAGTCCGAAGAGAGCACGTCGATCATCTCGGAGCGCACGAGGCGCATGATCAGCGTCAACTGGAACAGCGCCAGTGTGATCGAAGGCAGGATCAGCGATTTGAGGCCGGAGGCCGTCAGGAAGCCTGTCTTCCAGAAGCCGAGATCGACAAGCTCGCCACGCCCCGAGGACGGCAGCCAGCGCAGACTGACGGCGAAGATCAGGATGAGCAGCAGGCCGGTGACGAATGTCGGCATGGATATCCCGACGAGGGTCAGCGACTGGATCAGCCGCGACAGAAAGCCGTTCGGCTTCAGGGCGCAGAGAACCCCCGTCGGGATGCCGATGAACAGCGACAGGAGGGTCGCGACCACGACCAGTTCCAGCGTTGCGGGAAGCCTGGTCAACAGCAGGCTGACGACAGGCTCCTGGTAGCGAAAGCTGGTGCCGAGGTCGCCATGAAGCGCGCGCCCGACGAATTCGAGGAACTGTACGAAAAGTGGCCTGTCGAGTCCGAGAGCGACGCGCAAGGCATCCTTCTCAGCCTGGCTCGCGCCTTCGCGCACCATCGTGGCGACCGGATCGCCGACGAAACGGAACATGATGAAGGCGATGGCGGTTACGGCAACCATCACGAGGATGGCCTGCAACAGCCGCACCGATAGAATCCGGATCATCAGGAAAAACCTTTCAAGAAGCGCGGATCGAGACAGGCGGGGCTTGCGCCACCGCTGGAGCAGCTCGCGATCCACCACGGATAGCAGGCGCTCCAACCGAGTCAGGCGTGTCCGCGAAAGCTCCCTCGCAAGCGCGGGCACGCCTTACCGGCGCATTTTCCTAGTTCATATGCGCGAACCAGGGACGCACATACTCGTCGGGGAATTGCGGCATGTCGACCTTGTCGCTCATCGCCCAGGCGACCGGCTGCTGGTGCAGCGGCAGATAGAGGGCCTCATCATGCGTGATCTTGAAGGCCGCCTTCAGCATATCCACCCGCTTGGCCTCGTCGAGTTCGGTCGATGCCGAACGGGCCAATTCGTCGATCTTGGCGTTGGAAAGCCCGTTGGGGTTGCTGCCGCCATAATTGCCGTCATTGGTCGCCAGCAAGGCTTGCAGCACGCTGTAGCCATCCATCGGCGGTAGCGAGGCCCATCCGAGCATATAGATATCGAGATCGCCCTTATCCATTCGAGGGAAATAGGTCGTCTTGCTTTCGACGTGCACGTCGGCCTCGACGCCGATCTTGGCCCACATCGACGCGATTGCCAGGCAGATCTGTTCGTCGGCGATGTAGCGGTCGTTGGAACAGGCCAGTCCAACCTTGAAGCCGTCGGGATAGCCGGCTTCCGCCAGCATGGATTTCGCCTTCGCGACATCATAGTCCAGCGGTACGTCGATCGACTGATCGTAGCCGGTGACCTGTGGCGCGACCAGCATGCCGGAGGTGCGCGACTTTCCGCGCATCAAACGCTTCTGGATCGTGTTCAGGTCGACCGCGTGCCAAAGCGCCTGGCGCACTTTCACGTTCAGCAGCGGATTGGGCTTGCCGGGCGCTGCATGAAGCTCCGGCCGGAAGCTGAAGCCGAGAAAGATCTCGCGCAGCGACGGGTTCTCGACAACCTTCAGGCCGGCGGTGTTGGCGACCCGGTCGATGTCCTGCAACGGGACCGGCGCGATCATGTCGAGTTCGCCCGAAAGCAGCGCCGCGACGCGCGTGGCGTTCGAAGCGATCGGGCGGAATTCCACACCCGTCAGATTGTGCTGCGGCTTGTCCCACCATTCCTTGTTGACGGCGAAGACCGAGCGCGAGTCCGGCTCGTAGCTGACCAGCTTGAACGCGCCGGTGCCATTGGCATGATTGCTGGCGTAGGTGACGACCCCCGTTGAGGCATTGCCGGGCTTGAGGGCATTGTGCTCCTCCATCCATGGCTTGCTCATCATGTAGATGGCGACGAGATCGTTCAGGAGCAGCGGATAGGGTCCGCGCAGGATCAGGTCGACCGTGTAGTCGTCGACCTTCTCGACGCCGGTTACGGCGGAGAGGTTTTCTCGGTTGCGCGCGCCGGGATCGATCTGACGTTGGATGGTGGCGACGACATCGTCGGCATTGAAGGGTTGACCTTCGTGGAACTTGACGCCCTGCCGCAGCTTGAAGCGCCAGCGCGTCGGCGAGACGATCTCCCAGGAGGTCGCAAGCGCAGGCTCGATAGCCATTTCCTTGTTGCGGCGCACCAGCCCGTCGAACACCATGTTCTGGACGCTCTGGGTAAAACTGTCGACCTGGGCATTCGGATCGTACGAAATGACGTCGCCGGCCGATGACCAGCGCAGTGTCTGTGCAAGCGAAGGCGCTGTCACCGACATCACCATCGCAAGTCCGGCGAGCAGGACCCTAACGCATTTTCTCATTTTCTTCTCCCACTTGTATACGAAGTTTCCGATCTATTGGATACCATTTATCCCCATTGATATCGTACACACATTGTGCACAATATCAAGGCAGGCATGTTCGATTTCGTTTCTCATGTGCAAAACCGCTCAAGTGACCGTTCCGAAAAGGGATTCCGAATGACCCAGGCCTTGCTGATAGAAAACGGTGTCATCGTCACCATGGATGCGTGGCGCCGGATTTTCTCGAGGGGTCATGTCCTGGTGGAGGATGGCCGGATCGTCACCGCCGGCGACGGCGCGGCCCCCGCCACAGATCAGAAGGTGGCGCGCATCGATGCTTCGGGAATGGTTGTCATGCCGGGTCTCGTCGACACGCACGCGCATGCGGGTCACATGCTGACCAAAGGCCTGGGAGACGATTCCGAAGCCTGGATGACTATCGCGGGGCGTATCTATGCAGAGGCGTCGGATACGGAATTCTGGGCAGCCGAGGCCACATTGTCGGCCCTTGAGCGCATAAAATGCGGAACGACCACCGCTGCCCTGCTGTTTGGCGGCGGGCCGGACATCATGCGCACCGAGGCGCCGGGGGCAGCACGGGCACATCTTGCCGCCATCGCCGAAATGGGAGTGCGCGAGATACTCGCCGTCGGGCCGAACCGGCCGACCTCGTCCCATGTCTATCGGGACCACGCATACGTTCCGTATGTCGAAATCACCATTTCGCCGGAAACCCAGTTGGCAGTGTGCGCGGAAATCATCGATGATTGGGCTGGTCGCGATGGCCGGGTGCGGATTGCGGTCTCTCTCCCGGTGTTCACTCGGCGCGAACTTGACGAACAAACGGTATACAATCTGTCCCGCAATGCTCGCGACCTTGCTCGCGCAAAAAACGTGCTGTTCATCCAGGATGGCCATCGCGACGGTTCCATCGCCGCCAATGCGGAACGGCTCGATCTGTTCGACGAGCATTCGCTGCTGGCGCACTGCATCGAACTGACCGAGGCAGACATCGCCGCGCTGAAACGCAGCCACGCCAAGGTGGCGCATAATCCAAGTGCTCTGATGTCGGTCTCGGGCCGTTGTCCGGCGACGGAACTGATGGAAAGGGGTGTCACCGTGTCGCTCGGCACCGACGCGGCGGCGCCCGATCGCTCTTTCGACATGTTCCGCAACATGTTCCAGGCGCACCGCTATCATGCCCGGCACTTCAGGAACGATGCGGTCCTGCCGCCGATGCAATTGCTGGAGATGGCGACCATCGAGGGCGCGCGTGCCCTGTCGATGGAGAACGAAATCGGCTCGCTGGAACCGGGCAAGCGCGCCGACATCATCCTGGTCAACATGCGCCAGCCGCATCTGTGGCCGCCGGCGCACCCCGCGCAGCGGCTGGCACGCTTCGCCAACGGCGCGGATGTTGACACGACGATCGTCGACGGGCGTGTCCTCATGCGTGGACGCCGCCTCGTCGATCACGATGAAGACGCCATTCTGGATCGCGCCGAAGGAGCCTTCCATCTGATGATGAAACGCGCCGGGCTGGCATAGGCCGAGTTCCGGGGCGCAAACAGGGAGACCCAGATGACCGAAGACCTTCTCATTCGCGATGTCAGGCCCTTGGGCGGCGCTGTCACGGACCTCTACATTCGCGACGGTCGGTTCGCGCAAGCAACCAGCGGGAAAGCGGCGCACGAAATCGACGGGCTTGGACAGGTTGCCCTGCCCGGCCTGGTCGAGGCGCACACGCATCTCGATAAGACGCTTGTCGGCATGGACTGGTTTCAGAACCGTGTGGGACCCACGCGCAACGACAGGATCCTGGCCGACAGGAAGGCCAAGCGGGAACTCGGCATCGATGCGCGCAGGCAATCGGCGCGTCAGATCGTGCAGACGCTGGCTTTCGGCGTGACGCATATCCGCAGCCATGTCGATGTGGATACGGAAATCGGCATTACCAACATCGAGGGTGTCGTTGCAACGCGCGAAGCCTTCAAGGGATTGGTCGACGTGCAGGTCGTCGCCTTCCCGCAAAGCGGCATGCTGGGACGCGAAGGCACGCAGGCGCTGATGGAGGACGCATTGAAGGCGGGGGCCGATATTGTCGGCGGCATCGACCCGGCAACGATCGAGCGGGATCCGGTTCGCCACCTGGATGCAATCTTCGCGCTCGCGGATCGATACGGCAAGCCGGTCGACATTCATCTGCACGAACCGGGAGAATTGGGCGCCTTCTGCCTTGAGCTGATCGTCGAACGGACCAAGGCGCTCTCCCTTCAGGGCCGCGTCATGGTGAGCCATGCCTATTGTCTCGGCATGCTGGACACGCATAGGCAGCACACGTTGATCGACGCGCTGGCGGCTGAAGACATCGCCGTCATGACGGTCGGCAGCCCATCCGCGCCGGCGGTTCCGCTGCGCATGATGCGCCAGTCCGGCCTCGTCGTGGCATCCGGTTCCGACGGCATCCAGGGCACCTGGGAGCCATGGGGCAATGGCGACATGCTGGAGCGGGCCAAATATCTTGCGCAGCGCAACGGCATGACCAACGATGCCGATCTGGAAGAGACGGCGCGCGTTTGCACCTTTGGCGGCGCGCAAGGTATCGGCCTGACGGATTATGGGCTTTCGCCCGGTTGCCACGGCGATGTCGTGCTGGTTTGCGCGCGGACCCTGGCGGAAGCCGTGGCCCTGACCCCACGGAAGCGCACGGTCATCCGCGGCGGCCGCGTGCTCGTGCGTGACGGTGCGCTGGCCCGAGATCTGCCCGATGTCGCATAGTCGTCGGACGAACCAGCGTGACGACGGACCTGTCCTGCTCACCGCGCGATGGGTTGTCGGCCACCGGGACGGGCGCCATGTCCTTCTGGAGAATGGCGAGGTCGTCCATGAGAACGGCAGGATCGTCTTCGTCGGCCATCGCTACGGCGGGCCTGTAAAGCGGCGGATCGATCATGGCAGGGCGCTGATCGGCCCGGGTTTCATCGATCTGGATGCGCTTTCGGACCTGGATACGGGCGTGCTCGGCCTCGATCATCAACCCGGCTGGAAGAAGGGCCGCGTCTGGCCGCGCGACTATGTGGAAGCCGGGCCGGTAGAAATGCTGGCGCGCGAGGAGCTGACGTTTCAAAAACACTATGCCTTCGCGCAACTCATCCGCAACGGCATCACTACTGCATTGCCGATCGCATCGCTGTTTTATCGTGCATGGAACGAGACATCGGACGAATTCGCATCCGCCGCCGAAAGCGCCGCAGAGTTGGGCCTTCGCGTCTATCTCGGGCCTGCCTTTCGCGCCGGCCATTCCGTCATCGAAGCGGATGGCGGCATCGTCGTCGAGGTGGACGAAGAGCGCGGCGCGGAGGGTCTGGACGGGGCCGTTGCCTTTTGCCTGGAGCACGAAGGGGGCTTCGGCGGATTGGTGCGAACCATGCTTGCACCGGACCGTGTCGAGTTCTGGACCGCCGACCTGTTGCGCAGGACCGCCAATGCCGCGCGAGACCTCGGCGTGCCGGTCCGTCTGCATTGCTGCCAGTCTTCATTCGAGATCGAGACAGTGCGTCGCCGGTTCGGCACGACATCCGCCCGCTGGCTCCAGGACATCGGCTTTCTCAGCGAAAGAGCGTTGTTGCCGCATGGCACCCACGCCGACGGCGATGATCTCGAAATCATCGCCGGTTCGGGTGCCACATTGGTGCATTGCCCGCTGGTGATGGCGCGGCATGGCGCGGCGCTCGACAATTTCGCCCGCCTTCGCGGCCAGGGTCTGCGCATCGGCATGGGCACGGACACCTGGCCACCCGACATGGTGCAGAACATGCAGGTCGGCCTGATGCTCGGCCGCGTCATGGCGGGCAATCTGGAGACGCCGAAATCAGCCGATCTCTATGACGCGGCAACGATTGGCGGCGCCGACGCGCTCGGCCGGTCGGACCTGGGACGTTTGCAGGCGGGAGCAGCCGCCGACATCGTCGTGTTCGACCTGTCCGGCAACCATCTGGGACAGGTCCTCGATCCGATCGCCTGCCTGACGACGTCCGCAAGCGGACGCGATGTGCCCACGGTCATCATTGACGGGCGCACCGTGATGAGCGCCCGAACCATTCCGGGTTTCGATCTCGATGCAGCCCACCAGCGCGCACAGGCCCAGTTCGAACGGCTTGTCCAGCGTTATCCGCAACGCACCTGGCGACATCCGACGGTCGCCGAGATTTTCCCTCCCAGCTATCGGATGTTCATGGCATGAGGGCTCCAGAAACGACACACAACGATTGGAATAAACCTTGATGGCACGCGAGCCGACGGCATTGGCCCTCGACGCCGGGCCGTTTGCATCTCTAAACTCCGGCTTTGCGGATGCTTTTCTTCTTGTGTGCTTGGATATGAATTTCAGGATCGGTCATGACAATCAACATTCGCAATAAAAATCCGAAATCCGCCGTATCCAAGTCCGACGCGGTCTATCGCACGTTGAAGCGCGTCATACTCGACCAGGCGCTGACCGCGGGAACAAAGCTGCCTGAGGATTCGATCGGCGAGCGGCTGGGCGTCAGCCGCACCATTGTCAGGCAGGCGCTGGCAAGGCTGAACGGCGAAGGCCTGGTCGAATTGCGCCCGCACAAGGGCGCCTGCGTCGCGCAGCCGAGCCTGGAGGAAGGCCACAATATATTCGAGGTGCGGCGGGCGCTTGAAGCGCTGGTGGTCGACACGCTGATCGGCAAGCTGACGCCGCAAAAGATCAAACAGCTCGAAGCTCATGTCGACGCGGAAGAGATGGCCAAAGCCAACAATGCCGCGTCGTCGATTCAGCTGGCCGGCGAATTTCATGTGCTGCTTGCCTCGCTCACCGGAAACGAACTGTTGCTGCGCTATGTCACGGAACTCGTTTCGCGTTCATCGCTCATCCTGTCGCTCTACGGACGGCCGCATTCGTCCGACTGTGCCGTATCCGAGCATCACGAGATCATTGCCGCCCTGGCCGCGGCCGACCGGAACAAGGCTGCTGCCTTGATGGACCATCATATTGATGCAATCACCACACGTGCACTGCTGAAAGCGAAACCCGAAAATGACTTTCCGGACCTTCTTGCTGCCTATGCGCGGGAGGAAGGGCTATGATTTATTGGATGAATGCCGAAGAGACGAGGAGTGACCCGAAAATGATCAGGACGAAGGTGATGTCAGGTTAAATCCGCCTCCTCATGCGGTCGTGGCGACCAGCACTTCGGTCGGCTGGAACTTCAACACATCGATCAGTCCGATGTCGGAGATGCGCAATTCCGGGATGACGACAAGCGCCAGCAGAGAGTGCTGCATATAGGCATTATTGAGGGCGCATCCGCAGGCAAGCATCGCCGCGATCAGGCCATTGGCTTCTTCTGCCACGATTTCGGCGCGCTGGTCAGACATCAGTCCGGCGATCGGCAGCTTGACAAGCGCAAGTTCGCGTCCTTCGCTGAACAGCACGACGCCGCCGCCGACCTGTCCCAGCCGATTCGCCGCCAGCGCCATGTCGTCCTTGTCGGTACCCACCACGATCATGTGATGACTGTCATGGGCGACGGTGCTGGCGATGGCGCATGGTTTGTCGTAACCGAAGCCGGAAACGAACGCGTTGATGACCTTTCCCGTGCCGTGATGCCGTTCCACCAGCGCGATCTGGCAGACGTCACCGGTCCGATCCATCTGAACGATACCATTCAAGACGCCGAGCGAAGCCTCCAGGGCACGGGTCGGTGCCTGGTTCTCGAGCACGCCGATGACCCGCGCCATGACCTGGTTCGCACCCTCGGGCGCCACGATGTCGAAGTCCGCCGCTGAGAGCTTCTTGCCCAAGCGAACCGTATCCTTGGTCGAGGCGGGATAGTCGTAGGGCGTGATGTCGGCGACGAGCTTGCCGTCGTTCGACACCACACAGCCGCGTGCGATGACGGTTTCGACCGGGAGTTCGGTGAGATCGGAGGTCAAAACCAGGTCGGCGCGCCGCCCGGGCGTTATCGAGCCAAGCTCACGCTCCATGCCGAAATGCTGAGCAGTATTCAGGGTGGCCATCTGAATCGCGGTGATCGGCTTTAATCCCTGGGCGATGGCATGGCGCACAACGCGGTTCATATGGCCGTCATTGACTAGTGTACCGGAATGGCTGTCGTCGGTACACAGCACGAAATTGCGCGAGTCCAGGCTGAGCTCGGTCAGCGCCTTGATCTGCGCGGCGACGTCGTACCAGGCGGAGCCAAGCCGTAACATGGCGCGCATGCCCTGGCGCACCCGCGCAACGCAGTCCGCCAGGCTGGTGCCTTCGTGATCGTCGGACGGACCGGCGGCGACATAGGCATGGAAGGGCAGACCGAGATCCTTCGAGGCATAGTGGCCGCCCACCGTCTTGCCTGCCGCCTGAGTGGCAGCGATCTCGGCCAGCATGTCGCCATTTCCGGCGACCACCCCAGGAAAGTTCATCATCTCGCCGAGGCCGACGATGTTCGGCCACGACATCGCCTCACGCACGTCGGTGGGACCGAGGCTGGCACCCGCGTTCTCGAGGCCCGGAGCGCTCGGCACGCAGCTCGGCATTTGCACGAACACATTGATCGGCAGTCCGGCAGCCTCGTCGTGCATCAGCTTGACGCCCGGCATGCCCAGAACGTTGGCGATCTCGTGCGGGTCGATGAACATCGAGGTGGTGCCATGCGGGATGACCGCACGCGCGAACTCGGTAACGGTAACCATGCCGCTCTCGACATGCATATGCGCATCGCACAGCCCCGGCAGCGCGTAGCGGCCCTCTCCGTCGATAATCTGCGTCTCGGGGCCCACGGCATGGTCGGCATTCGGGCCGACGAAGGCGAAGCGGCCGACCGCGATGGCAATGTCCGTCGCGGGGATGATCTCGCCCGAATGGACATTCACCCAGCGCACGTTCCGGACCACCATGTCGGCCGGCGTGCGTCCCATGGCGACATCAACCAACTGCGGCGCGCATTCGAACCAGCTCTGGATCATCTGTTGTTTTCTCCCCCGGCGCGCGCGCCCGCAAAGGGCCGCACGACCTCGACGCAATATCTTGGCGAACTGTAAGCGGCGCGCTGGCGGTAATAGTCCAGGCAGAAATCAAGGAAAACGGCGAACTTACGCGACACATACCGGCGTCGCATGTAGAGCAGATTGATTGGAACCAGTGGCGAGCGCCATTGCGGGAGCACCGGCACCAGATCGCCGTTCTTGCACTCGATCTCGGTGAAGAAGGCTGGCAGATAGACGATACCCTCGCCGGCTACGGCGAAGTATTTCAGCATCCAGTAGTCGTTCGCCATGCACTGCGCGGTCGGCATGAAGTCGACCGTTTCCGCGCCGCGCTCGAGATGCCAGGATTGCACGCCGCTCGGGCGGCGGAAGGCGACGGCCCCATGGCCCGCCAAGTCTGCGGGCGTCGACGGTTCCCCGAATTGCTCAATGTAGCGCGGGCTGGCGTAGAGACAGAAGGAAGCCTCCCCGAGCTTGCGAGCGATGTAGTCTGAGTTCGCCGGCTCGCCCCAATGGAATATGCCGTCGAAAGGCTGGTGCTTTTCGGGCGCCAGGAAATAGCCGAGCGAAAGGAAGATCACGTCGACATTCACCTGCGGATACTGTTGACGGAAGGCGAACAGCAGTTCCGAGGTGAAGGAAGTGCCGAACTCGCCGGTCGAGCCGATCGTCAGCGTGCCGGCGATATCGTGGCCCGCCTCGGCGATCGCCGCCTTGGCTCCTTCGCAACTTTCCTTGATGCGTTGCGCATGGTCGAGGAACTCGGCCCCGGCATCGCTCAAATGCAGTTCCCGACCGTCGCGCACAAACAGTGCGACACCGAGCGAATCCTCCAACGCGCGCACTTTGTGACTGAGGCTGGACTTGGGCAGTCCATACAGTTTCGCGGCGTGCGAGAGCGACTGCGCCTCCGCCACTTTGATAAAATAATCGATCGCTTCAAAATCCATCGATCGTCCAAGAATTTGAACGGTGCGTCCAGAACTAGCCAGAAACTGCCATTTGCATGGACGACCCTAATACGACAGGATCAGAGCGCGCAAGGTGGGATTTTTGGCGCAGACAAGCTTGGTCCCAAGCCCGAGCGAGGCCACACGAGCGGAGATGAATTTGTCCGACATACGCGAATTCATCCGTGCTGGTCGCGCCGAGCATAAATCGACTCTCATCGTCACCGGCGGCACACTAGTCAACGTCGCTTCGGGTGAGATCTATCCGGCCGACGTCGCCGTCTACAAGGATCGCATCGTCGCTGTCGGAGACGTCTCGGAGTACCGCGGCCCCGAGACCGAGATGATCGATGCTACTGGTTATTTCCTCTGCCCTGGCCTGATAGACGGCCACCTCCACGTTGAATGTTCCAAGATGTCGGTAACTAGCTTCGCCAAGGCGGTGGTGCCGCTCGGCACCACTTCGATTGTGTCGGGCCTCGACCAGATCCTCGTGGTGTCCGGCCTGGAAGGCGCCCGCGAATTCCTCGACGAGGCCAAGGCAACCCCTCTCAAGATCTTCTGGGGCGCACCATGCAAGACGCCCTACACACTGCCTCGCTCCAACGTCGGCTATTATTTCGGACCGGACGATCACCGCGCCACCCATTCCTGGCCGGAATGCGTCGGCATATGGGAGACGGTGCGCGAGTTCGTCGACACGATGGATGAGCACGTTCTGCAGGCGGTCGAGATCGCCGAAAAGAGCCGTCTGCCGATCCTCGGCTGCTCGCCGATGTGTCGCGGCAATCGATTGAACAGCTACCTGCAGGCCGGAGTGCGCTCCGACCACGAGAGCTACACGGCGGACGAGATGCTGGAGAAGCTGCGCAAAGGCATGCATGTCGTCATTCGCGAATCTTCGATCTCCCATTTTCTCGAAGAGAACCTGCGGATGGTCACCGAGATGGGAATAGCCGCGACGAGCCGGGTCAGCTTCTGCACCGATGACGTGGTCGCCTCGGATATCCTGGCCCGCGGCCACCTCGACAACATGATCCGCATGGCGGTCGCGATGGGAGTTCCGCCGCTCACCGCCATCCAGATGGCGACCATCAACGGCGCCGAGGCGCTGCGCATCGGCCAGAAGGTCGGCTCGATCTCGCCCGGGCTCGCCGCCGATATCCTGCTGGTCAAGGATATCGCGGATTTCCATGTCTCAGGTGTCATCGCGAAGGGCAAGCTGGCCGCCCGCGACGGCAAGCTCGTGGACGATCTTGCGCCGCCTGCCCGCAGCGCCGTTGTCACCAACACATTCAAGGTAGCGCCGGTTTCACAGAAAGACCTATTGGTGCGCGCGCCCGGAGCGGGCGACAAGGCGGCCGTGCTGGCGATCGCCGTTACGCCCGAGAGAATATTCGTACGCACGCGACGTGATGTCGTGCTCCCGGTCCGCGACGGCTATATAGACGCGGATCCATCACAGGACGTGCAGTATCTCACCGTCGTCGAACGCTACGGCCGCACTTCCCATCGGCCGGTCGCGTTCGCTTCAGGCTTCGGACTGCGCTCCGGCGCACTCGCCACTTCGACGGCGCCTGATGATAACAACATCGTTTGTGTGGGCACCAATCCCCACGACATGTCGTTGGCAATCAACCACATTATCGAGAACAATGGCGGCCAGGCGGTGGCGGACGGCGGTCGGATCGTGTCATTCCTGCCCCTGCCGATCGGCGGAATCGTATCGGACATTGATCCTCCAGAGATGGCGAAGAAAGAGCAGGAGCTCGACGCCGCCGCGCGCGCGCTCGGCTGTAGGCTGCCATGGCCTTTCATGTACATGTTCGTGCTGCAGATCACCGCGATACCCGATTTCGCGATAACCGATCTCGGCCTGATCGATTGCATAAACCTGACGGTGGTCGATCCGTTAAGCCGGCCTCATGACTGGGAACGCTAGAAAAGGGAGGGAACCATGCTGAAAAACCTTGTTGTCGCTGTTTCGCTCGTGGCCGCGACGTGGCTGTGGGGCGGCCGCGTACAAGCCGAAGAGCCGACCAAGCTCAGGATCGCCGGCATTCTTTCGGCGGGCAAGGAAGCACCGTGGGAATCATCCTTCGTGAGTTCCATGGACCGGATCATCGCCGCCAAGCCCCACGGCCTCGACATCGAGGTCAATTATACCGAGAACGTTTACGACAATGCCGAGCAGGTGTTCCGCACCTATGCCGAGACCGGCGACTACGACATCTTGTTCGGCGACACCGCCTATGCAGATGCGATCGAGAAGCTGAAGGACGAATTCCCCGATACGATGTTCGTCATGAGCGGTTCGGGCAATCGCGGACTCGGCGGCAATGCCTATTGGATATTCGTCCACGCGCACCAGCCTGCCTACGTGATGGGGCAACTGGCCGGCAAACTCACGAAGTCGAATGTCATCGGCGCCATCTCCACCTTCCCGGCCGAAGATACCAACGATCAGATCAATGCCTTCTTCACCGGCGCCAAGGAAGCGAACCCAAAGGTGAAACAGAAGATCACCTTCATCCAGTCCTGGTTCGATCCGGCTAAATCGAACGAGGCGACCTCGGCGCAGATCGCCGCCGGCGCGGACATGATCTACCAGATGTCGGGCGCCTTCGAGGTTTGCGAGGAGCGCGGCATAGGCTGCTTCGGCAATTATGTGGACATGTCGAAAGTGGCGCCGAAGTCGATCGTCGCCTCCACCATCGTCAAATGGGATCCGCACATTAATTGGATCATCGATGAATGGTGGAAGGCAAAGACCATGAACGCCAAATTCGACGCGCCGAAGGAACCAAGGTGGTTCAGCTGGCAGCAGGGTTCGGGCGACCTCATCCTCAATCCTGCCTGGGAAGCCAAAATGCCCGATGACGTAAAGGCGCTTGCGGCTGAAACGGCCAAGGCCATCCAGGGCGGCAAGAAGAAAATCGAGCTCAATGTGAACGAGCCGAAATCGGACTGACGCCGGAGGTGGTGCCGGGCCGATCCGAGATGAGCAAGATACCGCGCCTGTCGGTTCGGCACCTGACGAAGCGTTTCGCTGCGCTTGCCGCCAATGACGACGTCTCGCTCGACGTCATGCCCGGAGAATTGCATTGCTTGTTGGGGGAGAATGGCGCAGGCAAGTCGACACTGTCGTCCTGCCTCTACGGGCTCTACCAGCCAGACGCCGGCGAAATTCGGGTGGACGGCAAGACCGTCCAGCTAGGCTCGCCGGGCGAAGCCATCCGCGCCGGCATCGGTATGGTGCACCAGCATTTCGTCTTGGTGCCCAACTTCACTGTGCTGGAGAATGTGGCGGTAGGAACGGGCTCCGGCTGGCGGCTGGGCCGGGCTGAGGCTCTCTCCAGGATCGAGACGATCTGCTCCACCTACGGCATCTCGCTCAACCCACACCGGCACGTCGGCGACCTTTCCGTCGGCGAACAGCAATGGGTCGAGATCGTCAAGGCGCTCTACACTGGCGCCAGACTGCTTATCCTCGACGAACCGACGGCGGTGCTGACGCCCGAGGAATCGTGCCGCCTGTTTGCGATCGTGCGGCGGCTCACCAGTGAAGATCTGTCGGTCGTGCTGATCAGCCATAAGATGTCGGAAGTGATGCAATCCGACCGGGTCAGCGTGCTGCGCAAGGGCAGACTGGTCGGAACGGTCGTAACCTCGAACGTCAGCCGCGACCAACTCACCACCATGATGGTCGGCCGCTCCGTTGCGGCGCCGGCGCGCGCCGCAGATGCGAAAGCGACCGGCGAGACGGTGCTTTCGGTGCGTGGGCTCACGCACCTGCGCGATGGAAGGCCCGTGCTGGACAACGCATCGCTCGACATCGCAGCCGGCGAGATCGTCGGCATCGCCGGCGTTTCCGGGAATGGCCAAGATGAGCTGTTCGAGTGCCTCGCAGGCCTCGCCGCGCCCGACGGCGGCACGGTCTTGCTCGATGGCGAAACTCTGCAGGCGTACTCACCGGCGACGATTGCTGCGAAAGGCATTGGCTACGTGCCCAGCGACCGCTTCCGCGACGGGCTCGTTGCCGATCTCGATATCGGCGAGAATCTTGTACTCGGCCAACAATGGCAAACGCGCTGGCGCAATGGGCCATTTATCGACACCGCGGCGCTCGACGCAAATGCGCGCATGGTCATCGCTGCCTATTCGATTGCCGCAACCGGGCCGTCGTCACCCTCTCGCAAATTGTCTGGCGGCAACGCGCAGAAGGTCATCCTCGCCCGCGAGTTTGCCAAAGCGAAGCGGCTTCTGCTGTGCAACCAGCCGACGCGCGGACTCGATGTCGGCGCCATCGAATTCGTCTACCGACAACTCCTGCACAAGCGCGACGAAGGCTGCGCCATCCTGCTTGCGAGCGAGGAACTGGAGGATCTTTTCGCTCTCAGCAGTCGTATATGTGTGATGTTTCGCGGCCGCGTCCTTGCGGTGCGCGATACGGAAAAAACCACCTATGACGAAATCGGCAGCCTGATGGCCGGCCATGGGAGCGAGGCTGCGGCGTGACCGATTTCAACCTCGTGGAGTGGCGCCTCGAGCGCCGGCTGGAACCGCGGCCGACCGCGCGCATCGTTGCACTTGCTTTGGCGGCGATCGCGGCGGTTTTGGTTTGCAGTCTGCTTTTCGCCGCCGCGGGCGCCAGCCCGGGTGCCGCCTTCACGGCTCTCCTGAAAGGCAGCTTTGGCTCGTTGCGCGCCGCCGGCGAAACGCTGGTCAAGGCAACGCCCCTGATCTTCACCGGTCTTGCCGCCTGTGTCGCCTTCCGCGCGCGTATCTGGAACATTGGCGCCGAAGGCCAGGTTTTTGCCGGCGCCATGTTCGCTTATTGGGCGCAGCACAATCTCACCGGCTTTTCGCCTTTCATCCAAATTCCTGTGGTTATAGCCGGTGGCATTGTCGGCGGCGCACTCTATGCCGGCCTTGCGGGCGTGCTGAAGACCCGCTTCTCGGTCGATGAGGTGATCTCGACCGTCATGCTCAACTACATCATCGTCTATGTCCTTTCGCTGCTGCTGCTGCGCGGCCCATGGAGCGAGGCGGGCGCCTTCTTCGAACAGACGCCGAAGGTCGATCCGGGCTCGGTGCTTCCGTTGCTGTTTTCCGGTTCACGCCTGCATTCCGGCTTCCTGCTGGCGATTGTGGCGGCTGGCTTGGTTCACATGCTGTTGACGCGCACACCGCTGGGCTATGAGATCAAGGCTGCCGGGTCCAACATGCGCGCGCTCGATGTACAGGGCACCAATACTCGAAGGCTGGTCATAGTTGTGCTTCTGGTTTCCGGCGCGCTTGCGGGGCTCGCGGGGATCACGGAAGTCTACGGCGTCCATTACCGCCTGAAGGCAGGCGTAATAGCAGGTTACGGCTACAGCGGCATCATCGTGGCCATCCTCGGCCAATTGCATCCGCTTGGCGTCGTCGTTGCCTCGGTGCTGTTCGGAGCGTTGCTCAACGGCGCTACGCTCATGCAGATCAAGACCGGCGTGCCCTCGGCGCTGATATACGCCATCCAGGCGATCCTGCTTTTGTTCTTCCTAGCTGGCTGGGCAGCGTGCAATTTCCGCCTGCGGAGGGTCGGCCGTGCTTGACGCACTCTTTCAAACCTCAATCCTGGTCAGTGTGGCGGCGGCCACCATCCGCATCAGCACCCCGCTCCTGCTCGCCGCACTTGGCGAACTTATCGCCGAGCGCAGCGGCGTCTACAATATGGGTCTTGAGGGCATGATGCTGATGGGAGCCTTCACCGGCTATCTCGCCGCCTATGAAAGCGGGTCGTTATGGCTGGGCGTCCTCGCTGCCGGATTTACCGGCGCGCTGATGGCTCTCGTCTTTGCCGTGCTGGTGATCACGCTGAAAGTAGAGCAGATCGTCACCGGTCTTGCCGTCAACCTGCTCGGCGCCGGCCTTTCCACATACTGGTTGCGTTCCGCTTTCGCTGGCGACGGCAAGACGCCGACCATCCCCTTCTTCGCCGATGTGCCGGTGCCGGGGCTGAGCGATATTCCCGTGCTGGGCCCCATCCTGTTTGACCAGCGGGTGCTGACCTACATAGCCTTTCTGATGGTGCCGGCGGTATGGCTCTTCCTGTTCCGGACGCGTTATGGACTGATCGTGCGCTGCGCCGGCGACAATCCCAAGGCCCTCGATGTTAAGGGGGTAAAGGTCGCGCCGGTGCAATATGCCGCCGTGCTCTTCGGTGGCCTGATGGCGGGCGTTGCCGGCGCGTTTCTCTCCGTCGGCCAGGCGGCGCGTTTCGTGCCGGACATGACCAACGGGCGCGGCTGGCTGGCCATCATCATCGTCATCGCCGGCCTATGGCGCCCCTACCCGATTTGCGTGGCGGCTCTGGTGTTCTCCTTCCTCGACGCGCTGCAATTGCAAATCCAGGGCGTCGGTATCGCCATTCCCTACCAATATATGTTGATGATGCCTTATGTTGCGGCGATCGTTGCGTTGATGATCCGTCGCTCGCGGACCAGCGCACCGGCTATGCTGGGCGTGCCGTACAGGCGGGAATAGGACGGTCGGTTTTCATTCTGCTGCTGTAAGGCTGCCTGTACGTAGCTGCCATGCGGCATGGCCCAACCCGTGACCGCGGCAGCAAGCTTCCAGCAAGATCGACCGCTTTGGCGAAGCCGGTATTGTAGCCAACCCGCCCAGGCAGGGAGACCTGACCGTCAGTCACGGGACGTCACAGGGCAAGCAATTTGCCCCCCTGGAAATCTGGATCGTTGGAACTCGACTATCCCGCTGGTGGTTAGCCAGAAGGCTGCACAAGCCTCGCTCAGGAACGCCAGCCACCACTGCCGAAGTGACCTGAACTACGGAGCGTCGCCAGCAGGATGTTGGCTGCTCCGCGTTGATCAATCTTCGCTTGCTCACCAAGCGGAGACGCATTCCAGGCAGCCAATTCTGCCACCAAAAGAGCGATATCCCCGTCTACCGATGCGCATCTAAGTTGTCCGTTCTTCCCCATCACGATTATGGCTGTACCTATCACGCCATACCCAATCGCAGCTATCCGCTGAACCTAGAGCGTTTCATATCTTGACGGAAGCGTAGCCTGCGTTTTCGAAGTAGTTCCTGCATTCGGCTGCCTCGATTGTT
>NZ_VFWW01000020.1:0-64181 GCF_006442955.1 Mesorhizobium sp. B1-1-1 | reverse complement strand
GGGTGTATTCGGGGGGGGCGCGTTCATCGTGGCCGTAGAATTGATCACACCGCCCGTCGGAGGCTCGTCGGCGCCGTAGCAGAAGCGGCGTACCGTCCGCTTCAGCAGCCAGGGACGCCATATCGTTAGTCTTGGCCGAATAGGCCATTCTCGTACCGCCGGTCCTGTTCCTTAGTGGTTGCAGTTCCTGCATTCTGGTTCCTTTGAACCAATTCTTGGGAGGTTGAACTATGAAGAAAGTATTGTTTCTGACTGCGGCGCTGCTGGGAGGGCTCTTGGCCGCCGCTCCGGCCATGGCTCAGAACCCGCGCCT
Source organism: Mesorhizobium sp. B1-1-1 (assembly GCF_006442955.1). Classification (NCBI taxonomy): domain Bacteria; kingdom Pseudomonadati; phylum Pseudomonadota; class Alphaproteobacteria; order Hyphomicrobiales; family Phyllobacteriaceae; genus Mesorhizobium; species Mesorhizobium sp. B1-1-1. The sequence goes on along the minus strand of NZ_VFWW01000020.1, from coordinate 63,868 downwards.
GGGCTACGTGCCTACGGAAGACCATCCGGTCGGACAGGCTTCGCGCTATTTTGCGAAGCTGGTGGAAGAGAAGACGGGCGGGCGCATCAAGATCGACACGTTCGGAAATGGCGTGCTCGGCAGCGAGCCCGAGATGCAGGCGTCGGTTCAGGCCGGCTTCATCGATATCATGGTTGGCCCCACGCCCAACCTGGTCGGCGTCGTTCCGCAATTCATGATCTACGATCTTCCGTTTTTCTACAAGGACTTCGCCGCGGTCGATGCCGTCATGGACGGCGCGGTCGGCGAGCAGCTGTTTGCACAGCTGAAGGAAAAGACCGGCATCGTCGGTCTGGCGTGGTGGGACAACGGCTTCCGCCACATGACCAACAAGGTTCGTCCCGTCAACACGGTGGACGATATGGCAGGGATCAACATCCGCGTCATACCCAACCCGTTGTTCATTGCGACCTGGACGGCTTTGGGAACCAATCCGACACCGCTTCCTTGGCCTGAGCTGTACAGCGCGCTCGAAAATGGCGCCGTCGATGCCCAGGAGACGCCGTACGCTCTTATCTACACCGCAAGGTTCTATGAGGTGCAGAAGTATCTGACCAAGACGGGCCATGTCTATACGCCGTTTGTTCTTCTCGCGAGCCAGAAATGGTTTGGGAGCCTCTCCGAGGAGGACAAGGCAGCCGTCATGGAAGCTGCGAAGGAATCGGCAGCCTTCCAACGGGATCTTTCTCGCAAGGAGGCAGGGAAATTGGAGGCGGAGCTCGCGGCGAAGGGCTTCGAGATTTCCCAACCCACGCCTGAAGCGCTCGCAGCCATGACCGAACGCGTTGCGCCTGTCGTGAAAGAGTACAGCGAAAAGATCGGCGTCGATCTGGTCGAGCAGGCGCGCGCCGCTATGGCGGCAGTTGCCAAGCCATAGAGGTCTTATGGCGCCGGAGCCAGGTTCGCCTGCTCCGGCGTCCATTTGCAGAAGCATCGTGCGTCCGAGTCAGTTTGAAGCCGCAAGCAGTGTGCGCGGCTTACGACACGTCGCAGACGCCAAGGTTCAACAAATTGACGATGCCCCCGCGCTCCAATCCGGCTTCCGGCATCCGGGCGCGACCGGCATCGACATCTCTCACTCTAGTTGGGGATAATCAAAATGAAGAAGACGGCACTACTCTCATCCAAACGTTTCGCTTCGACACTTCTGGCCGCGACGGCGATGGCGCTGGTGTCTGCGCCGGCCTGGGCCGACGACAACTTCGCTAACGTCTCGCAGACGGGCAGCGGCAACACTGGCTTGGTGGTCCAGGGTCCCGGCGACGAGAACGAAGTCGGCAACGCGACCGACGCGGCCAGCCAGAACGGCTCGGGTAACAACCTCGATGTCGGGCAGGCCGGCAACCGCAACCAGGTGGGTACCCGCGGCACCGGCCTCGACCAGACAGGCGACGGCAATGTGCTGGTCATCGACCAGCTTTCCGACGGCAACCGCGTCAACCAGATCAACCAGGGCAGCGCAAGCGGCTCGGGGACGCTCAACAGCGCGACCGTCACCCAGCAGACCGCTTCGGGCGAGCCGGTGGATGGGCTCTCCACCGTCACCGGCATCGCACAGACGCATGTCTCGGGTGCTGCCAACACTGTGGCGATCACCCAGACCAGCGAAGGCGCCGGCGGCAACATCATCGGCACCGGCAACGCTGACTCCGTCAGCGGCGGGGTGACGCAGACCGGCGGCGGCAACGACGCCAACCTGAGCCAGACCGGGGCAGGCAACCGCATCGGCGCCTCGCTCCAGAACGGCCAGGGCAATGCGACGGCCATGAGCCAGGACGGCGACGGCAACGCGATCGACGGGTCGCAGGTCGGCGATGGCAACACCGCGGAAGCGTCGCAGGTCGGCAACTCGAACGGCACGACCGGCTTCGGCACCTTTGTCAGCACCTCGTCCTCGGTGACGCAAGGCTTGATCAAGCAGGAAGGCAACGGCAACAGCCTGCTGCTCGACATCCTCGGTGACGGCAACCAGTTCGGCATCGACCAGTCCGGCTCGGGGAACGACGCGGTGGCTCGGGCGACCGGCAACGCCAACGAGTTCGCGGTGGGCCAGACGGGCGACGCGAATATCGGTCGGATCGCGATCGGAGACCGGGATGGCGCCAGCAACGAGAACCTGGTGGTTCTGAACCAGGACACCGGCTCCTCGTTCGGCAATGAAGCCGAGATCCTGGTCGACGGAAACGGCAATACGGTGTCGGTCGATCAGCTCGGCGCGATCGGCTACAATGAGGCGGCCGTCGACGTCCAGGGCGACGACAACGACCTGGCTGTCGACCAGAACGGCAGCAATCAGAGCGACGTGTACGTCGTCGGAAACGCCAACGACGCAACGCTGGACCAGGACGGCGCCGTCAACAGCGCGCTGCTCGAGATCATCGGGGACGACAACGAGTTCGACGTTGACCAGTCCGGCGATTACAACGAGGCGACGGCGCGGGCGACCGGCAACGCCAACGACGTCACGATGAGCCAGACGGGAGGCACCAATATCGGCCAGATCCTGGTCGGCGACCGGAACGGCGGCAGCGACGACAATGTCGTGGCTCTGAACCAGGACAGCGGCGCCTCGTTCGGCAATCAAGCCGAGATTCTCGTCGATGGAAACACCAACACGATTTCCGTCGACCAGCTCGGCGTGACCAGTCTCGATTACGGCAACAACGTGCTCGCCGACGTCTTCGGCGACACGAACCACGTCGCGGTCGACCAGGTCGGCAGGAACGAGGGCTTGGTGTCGGTGGTCGGAAACCTCAACACCGCATCGCTCGACCAGACCGGCGACTCCAACAACGGGCAGATCGAGATCCTCGGAGACAGCAACGAGCTGGCGGTGGTCCAGTCCGGCACGTTGAACGATGCGCTGGGCCTGGCGACCGGCAATGGCAACGAAGCGCTGATCAGCCAGGTTGGCAGCTTCAACACGGCCCTCATCAGCTTCCAGGGTGACACGAACGGCGCGAACGGCTTGACTGGCGCTGCGGGAGCTCTGGCCGGCAGCTCTGGCGGCCTCCTCATGGCGGGCAGGGCTCTTCAGGACTCGTCCTCGGCCCTGACGGGGAACAGCCTGACCTATGAGGTCATCGGCAATCTGAACCAGTTCGCCTTTGCTCAGATCGGTGGCGGCAACTCCATCACCGGCCTCGTCGGCAACGCCGGCGCATCCGATGGAAACCAGGTTGCCGTGTTGCAGAACGGGTCGAACAACGTGACGTCGTTCACCCAGAACGGTGGCGGCTCGAACAGCCTCTCAGTCTCGCAGTAAGCACTATCGGCCGGGCGGGAAGCCGCCCGGCCGACGTCTTCGAGCAACATTCAACCGCGTGACAGGGGTTACACGATGACATTCAAGCTGACACTTGCGACCACCACGGCGGTCGGACTTCTCATGGGGGCGGCACTCGCAGGCGAGAACGAGGCCTATATCGACCAGATCGGCGACGGTAACTCGGCCTCCATCGTCCAGGGCCAGTCGAACGGTTCAGCCGTCGGCAACAGAGCCGGACATACGACGCAGCGAATCCGGCAGGACGGCACCGACAACGAGCTGATCATCAACCAGACGCATGACTCGAACGTGAACAGCCCGCCGCGCAACCAGATCAACCGGGCAGGAGCGCCGGGCGACCAGGCGGGTCTTGGCATCGACCAGCTCGGAAACTCCAACTATCTGCGAATCGATCAGACGGGTGCCAACCAGGCCGTCTTCGAGGTGCAGCAGAATGGCGGCACGTCTGCGACGACCTCTTCCAACAACGCAACGATCACCCAGAACGGCGGCTGGTCGGCACGCGTCTCCAACTTGCGGCAGACCTTCACCGGCGGCGCCGCGGACGGTTCCAACGACGTCACCATCACCCAGACCGGCCAGTCTTCGCGCGTGGGCAACACCAGCAGCGGCCCGCGCAATGACGGCAGTGGCGCGCACCAGACCGGCTTCGGCAACCAGCTGACCGTCAACCAGACTGGCAATTCCCAGCTCGTCTACACGGCGACGCAGATCAACAGCGCCTCGAGCGGCGGCACGAACGTCGCGTCGGTGACCCAGGGCGGCGGCAATGGCAACCAGATTCGCGAGCTGAGCCAGACCAACACCGGCACCCTGCACAACACCGCGAGGCTGACCTTCTCGGGTGCCGGCAACGGGGTGACGTCCGGCGTCTTCACCGGGGTGGCGCTGGGCGTGGGGATCTCCCAGTCGCGCATTCGCCAGACCGGGGAAGGCAACGACCTGAGCTATGTCGCGACCGGCGACGGCAACCTGTTCGGCTTCGTCCAGGACGGGCTGGGTAACCGGATCGTCGGCACTGTGGACGGAAATGCCAATCAGGTCGCGGTATCGCAGGAAGGCGACGTCAACAGCGCCGAACTCGAGATCCGCGGAGACAGCAACCAGTTCGGCATTGCCCAGATTGGCGAGGCAAACGAGGCGCTGGCGTTTGCGAACGGCAACTCCAACGAACTTACACTGAGCCAGATCGGAATCGCCAATCTCGGCGAGGTCCTGATCGGATCCCGGACCGCCGGCAGCAGCGACGACAATGCGGTGGTCCTGAACCAGGACAGCCTCGCTTCGTTCGGCAATGTCGGCGAGATCGACGTCGACGGGAACGCCAACACGATTTCGCTCGACCAGCTGGGCGTGATCGGCAGCAACTACGGGACCGTCGACATTCTCGGCGACGAGAACGCCGTGGCGGTGGACCAAGACGGCAGCAATACGGGCGAGGTGTTCGTCACCGGAAACCTCAACGTCGTTTCGCTCGACCAGGAAGCCATCTCCTCCTTCGGTAATGGAGCCGGGATCCGCGTCGATGGAAACAGCAACAACCTTGTCGTCGATCAACTCGGCGCGGCCGGCTCCAACGAAGCGACAGTCGACATCCAGGGCGACCAGAACGACGTGGCGGTCGACCAGGAGGGCAGCAATACGGGCGGGATGGTCGTCACCGGAAACCTCAACGGCGCAACGCTCGCCCAGGACGGCGCCATCAACAGCGCGCTCATCGAGATCTACGGGGACGGCAACCAGTTCGACGTCGATCAGGACGGCACCTTCAACGACGCGGTGGCGCTGGCGAACGGCAATGCCAACGAGGTCACGCTGAGTCAGACAGGAGACGTGAATACCGGCTCTGTCGACATCTTCGGCGACCAGAACGATGTAGCGATCGACCAGAACGGCAGCTTCAATACGGTCAGCATGACCTTCCAGGGGGACTCGAACGGCAGTGGCAGCCTGACCGGCGCCGCGGGATTGCTGGTCAGCACGTCTGGCGGTCAACTCGTGGCGGGCAGGGCGCTTCAGGACTCGTCCTCGGCGCTGTCGGGCAACAGCCTGACCTATGACGTCGTCGGCAATCTGAACGAGTTCGCCTTCGCCCAGATCGGCGGCGGCAACACGATCGACGGGTCGGTCATGGGAACCGGCAACGAGGTCGCGATCGTCCAGGCGGGGAACAGCAACTATGCATCGTTCAGCCAGATCGGCAGCTCAAACAGCATCGGCGTCTCGCAGTAGGGTTGCCAGGCCGCCCCGCCAGTACGTCCCGTAAAAGCGCAGTGAGGCCGGGCGCAGGCGCAATAGCGATCCTGTCATGTACGTTGGGGAAAAGCGGCAGGGTGGCGGAAACGGTGCCTGGAAGTGTTTGCAAGAAACGCCGTTATGGCGGTTTTCATTCGCAAGGTGTTGGGGGAGATGAGATGATGAAGACTGCTTGTGCGGCGCTTCTGACCGCTGGCGTTGTTCTGGCTGCCGCGGGCGGTTCGGTCGCTCAGGATATGGTTTACACTCCGGTCAACCCCTCCTTCGGCGGCAGCCCGCTGAATTCGTCTCACCTGCTCGGCCTCGCCAACGCCCAGCGTACGGCCACGGCCCGTACGCCAGGCCCGGGCACGGATTCGACGGATCCGAGCGATCCGGGCTCCACCGACGCGGACCTCTTCATCCGCCAGCTCCAGAGCCGCCTGCTTTCGGGGCTCGCGAGTCAGGTTACCGAGGCGATCTTCGGTGACAATCCCCAGGACTCGGGTACGGTCCGTTTCGGTGAGACGACCGTCACCTTCGAGCGGACCGTCGATTCGATCCGGCTGATCATCACTGACCCGACCGGCGTCACCGAGATCGTGGTGCCCCTGCTGGTCGCGACAAACAACACCGTGAATTCCCTCATGCAGGGCGCTGGTGGCCTGGAGTCGGGCAACGCTCTGTCCGGCGGATTGAACACCGGCGCCCTGAGCGGCGACCTGACGTCGAGCACGTCGCTCAGCCCGGGGCTCAATTGATTTCGATGCGGGATGGATCAGTGCGAGTGCGGGCAGCGGCCTCACGGGAGGGCGACATGCCGAAAAGCCGGCGCTTTGGGACAAAGATCGCAAGGGTCGCCGTCGTAGGCGCACTCGTGTCAGTGCTTGGCGGATGCCAGGCGGTGCCGACCGAAGGCGTTCTGCAGCCTGTTTATACGCCTGTGACGAAGCAGAGCCACAGCCTGCGCACCATCCCGGCCCCCTCGAAGCGAATTACCGTCGCCGTCTACGATTTCCCCGATCTCACCGGCCAGTACAAGGAACGCGAGAACGTCCAGACCCTGTCGCGGGCTGTCACCCAGGGCGGTGCGCCCATGCTGATCAAGGCCTTGCAGGATGCTGGCGAGAAGCGCTGGTTCACCGTGCTCGACCGTGCCCGCCTTGACGACCTGCTCAAGGAACGGCAGATCGTCACCGAGATGCGGCGGCTCTACCGCAACGAGCAGCGTATCGACGCGCGGGTCCTGCCGCCGCTCGATCACGCGGGCATCATCCTCCAGGGCGGAATCACCGGTTACGACACCAACACCATGACGGGCGGCATCGGCGCGCGCTACCTGGGCATCGGCGGCGATGTGAAGTGGCAGCAGGACACTGTGACCGTCACATTGCGGGCCGTTTCGACGAACACGGGAGAGGTGCTGTCCAGCGTGGCGGTTCACAAGATGATCGCCTCCTACGCGCTGCAGGGCGGTGTATTCCGCTATGTCGCCCTGGACAAGATCCTCGAGGCTGAGGCGGGCGTCACCCAGAACGAGCCCAAGCAGATCGCCGTGCAGCAGGCCATCGAGAAGGCGGTGATGGGTATGATCATCGAGGGCGCCGAACTCGGTGTCTGGTCGTTCGAGGACCGGGATGCAGGACGCGAGCTGATAGCCGACTACCGCAACGAGAAGTATGGCACCAAGCTGACCGCGGCCGCTGAAATCGTGCCGCCGCCCAAGACACGCAACGCCGCGGACGTCGTCGAGACGACAGCCGCATGGCCGCGCGCGGCGGCTGCGCCGCGACGCACGACTCCGGCCCTGGCGGCTCCGCCGCCGGGCGCGCCCGTCCCCGTGGCTCCGCCTCCCGCAGCGCCGGACGAAACCGTCGGCTCGCTTGAGCCGGGCGTGGCCGTTCCCGAGGCTTCGCCTGCGGTCGCCGGCGCGGCGACGGCGCCAAACCCTGCCGCGACTCCGAAGGCGGCCCGGCAACGTGACTATGTGGCCTCGATAGCGCCGGTGCGTTGACGATGCTCATGGACCCTCTCAATCCGTTCTCCAACGCAAAGGGCGGCGCGGCGCTTACCCTCCTGGCGTCGGTGCACGGCGACAGCAACCAGTTCGGTGGCGTGGCGCCTCAGGCTGGTTCTGGCAGAGCGCCGTCGTGCTCCAGCAATGACCTTGTCTTCGGTCGGACCGGAGAAAGCGACGTTGCTTCAACTTTGATCGATCCCGAGGCCCGAATATTAGGCAGCACTTGCGATGATCTCCCCACATTACGAGGGGACTGTAACAATGAATCCGCATTCTGTCTTTGTTGCGGGCGTCGTCTTGGCGTCGGCGCCTGCCCAGGCCGGCAACGAACTGGTTATCCTGGCCCAGCACGGGTTGTCCAATTCGCTCATGCTCGGCGTGAGCGGCAGCCTCAATGCGGTGTCCGTTCTTCAGGCCCACCACGGTCTCGGCGCGGCGAACGTGATCGACGTCAACATCGAGAGCGATTTCAACGGCGGCCCGCTTGGCCCGTCCTTCATCGGAGCGATCCTCTCGGCTGGCTTCACGCCCGGTTCGATCACACAGAGCGGATTCGACGACCACATCATCGCCAGCGTAACCGGCAGCTACAATCTCTTCGCTTTCGCGCAGGAGGGCAGCGGCGACCGGCTTACAGCCTCGATCTCGGGCATGGCAAATCAGGCAGCCGTCACCCAATCCGGAAGAAATAACGTCGTGGGATTTTCACAGTCCGGAAACGGCAATACGGTCAGCGTCTCGCAGACATCCTGGTGACGCAACACAGGGAGCTTGTTCGCATCATGCGCAAATCTACGGCTGTTCTGGCGAGCGCTCTGGTCTTATGTTCCTCTCCGGCCTTTGCTGGCGACAATAACGTCCTGAAGATCATCCAGACCAGCCCTCCTGGCGCGCTCGAGGGAAACGTCCTGTCGTCAGACCAGTCGCGCGCCACCGGTTCGCTTGTCGCCGGCCCGACGCAGCAGATGATCGATAACGCGCTCGGCGGCACGCTTGCTGTCGGCGACCTGTACCGGATGGACCAGGCGACTGCGCCGTCCGCGCTTCAGACAGGCCAGGGCAACACCGCAACGCTGACCATCGAAGGCGATGGTGGTCAGTTGTTTCTTCTCCAGGACAATTCGGCTGGCGGGACGTTGGGCAATTCGGCTCAGTTGAGCGCATTTGGAGCCGATTCCCTTGGCGCCGTCCTGCAGCTCGGCGATGGCAACGATGCATCGCTGACCGTAGGCGGTGGCGCAACCGGTCTGATCGTGCAGAACGGCAGCGGCAATGCCAACTCACTCACCGTGGGTTCTGGTGGCAGCGGCGAGATAGTTCAGAACGGCAACGGCAACACCTTCTCCACGTCCGTGGCGGCCAACACCGCCGTGACCATCACGCAGAACGGCAACAATCTTAGCCCGGTAGGCGTGACAGGCATGCAGGTGTTCTCGACGGCGCCGGGAACAGTTTCGATCACCCAGACCGGTTTCTAGCGATGCGCGGCGCGGCTGCACTCGTCGTGGGTCTTGCCGCCGCCTGCGGTGCAGGCGGCGCGGTGGCGCAGCACGGAGGCGCCGTCGCGGTCCCCTCCATCGCCATCGTGCCCACGGGCGCCGGGGTCCAGATCACTGCATCGGCCGTCGGCCTTGGCGTTGTGGAGATCGAGGGCTCGGTTGAGATCGACCGGACGGGCGGCTCGGGCACGATGACCACGCGCCAGAACCGCACACTGAGGCTCTCCGCCGGCCAATCCCAGGACATAGCCAGGACTGCGCTGTCTCTCGCCAAGGGCGACCACATCTCCATCAGGGTTGTTCTCCGGCAGGACGGCAGGGTCGTCGGCCAGGCCGAGGTTTCGGCGGGCGAGCCCTGAGGAAGTCGCTAGCTCCCTAATTTTCGACTTTCGCGCAGCGGAGAGGGCATCATGAAGGTTGCGAGATTTTTGACCGTCGTTCTGGCCGTGGCGGGCATGTCGTTCCCGGCCACGGTGGTACGGGCGCAGTCCGTGGACCAGTTCGTTCAGGCATTCAGCGGCACCTGGCAGCTCGTTGATGCGCGCTATTCCAACCTTCCCTCAACTTGCCACATGGCGCTGGGGTCGACAGCCGATGCGAACGGCCGCTTCGCCATTAAGGGGCTGGGCTGCCGCGGCGATGCCGCTCTGGTCAGTTCCTGGGGCGTGAGCGAGGGTCAGATGGCCCTGTTCGATGCGGCCGGAGCGGTGATCGCCCGTCTTGGCGGCAACCAGCGGCGGATCAGCGGCACCAGCGTATCGGGCGCTCCGCTGATCTTCGAGAAGGTCGGTGTTGCCGGAACGGCGGCCATGCTCAAGACTGCCAAGCGGGCCGGGGGCTGCTTCTATTCGGGCTTCACCGGCAAGTGCGCGGATGCGGCACAGGCCGCGCCTCCCGCGCCGGAAGGCGCCAGCGTCCAGGTCCTGGTTAACCTGAACGTCCGCGCCGAGGCGCGCGACGACGCCGAGGTGGTCGGCGTGGTTCCGTCGCAAACCTGCGTCACGACCGAACTGTGCATGACGGCGACCGACGGCGCCTGGTGCCGCGCCAAGTTCGGGGAGAGGACCGGATGGATGCGCAAGTTGGCCTTGCGCCAGAACCGCTGGGCCATCGTCACCTTCGACAACTCTTGCCCCAAGCAGGGCGGCTAACTCTCTATGAGGTCTTTCGGTACGCGGACGTGAACATAGTAGATGCCATTTCGGATGATTGTGTTTGGTATCTTGCGCATGTCGTCCATTCCTCGACTGTATCACAGCGTGTGTGACAGTCGAGGTGGGTCAAACCCTTGGAAAATAACGCTTCAGGAAAATCAGCGGCTTAGGGGGAAATGGTGCCCAGAGGCGGATTCGAACCACCGACACGCGGATTTTCAGTCCGCTGCTCTACCAACTGAGCTATCTGGGCCTGTTCCGGCTAACGAAAACTCGCGCTCCGGATTTCATGGAAGCGCCGTGGGCGTCCCTTGAAAGCGCGTGGGTTATAGCATGGGAATCCGGCCTGTCCAGCGCCCAGATGTGGATTTCCGGCAGGAAAAGAAGTGCCGCCCGATGCGCTGGTTTCCGCGCCACGCCGCCGCTATCTGGCGCCCGCCAATCCCTTGCGAAAATCCGTAGGTGTCATGCCGGCGAGCTTCCGGAACGACTTGTTGAAGGCGCTGAGCGAACCGAAGCCCGAATCCATCGCGACCCTGAGCACATTGGCGTCCTGGTGCATGAGCAGCGCCTGCGCATAGCTCAGCCGCAACAGGTTGACATACTCGTTGAGTGTCATGCCGGTCGATTTCTTGAAGATGCTCATGGCGTATTTGGGATGGAGGTCGGCGGCCGCCGCTATGTTCATGCAATCGATGTCGTAGAGGAAATTCTCGGCGATGAAATCGCACATGCGCCCGACATTGCGCGACGACTGCTGGTCGAACGGGCTGCCCGCTTCCTGTCCAGCCGCGTTTTCCGGCACCAGCCTGTAGGGCTCGAACCGCACCCGCTCGAGCCGCAGCAACAGTTCGTTGACGGCGTGCTCGGCCTTGGCCGGGTCGCCGGAGCGGGCGTAGCGGTTCCATCGGTCGAAATTATCGTTGTCGGACTGATCGGTGGCGCTGGTCACCAGCGTGGCACCCGTCATCAGCCGGTGACGTATGTCAGCCGGCAGATGCAGCCGGAAGAAATGCACCAGCGGCAGATGCGCGCCGGCATAGATGGCGTCGTCGCTCAAATCGTCCATCTGGTGCGGCAGTCCGCCCCAGAACAGGCACATCTCACCGGCCGAAAGCGAGATTTCGTGGTCGTTCATGCGGTAGTGCACGCTGCCGCGCACGATGAAGTTCACCTCGACCTGCGCATGCCAATGCGGCTTGAGCATCACCAGGGGAGCGGTGTGGAACATCTGCAACAGCAGCGGCATTCCTTCCACGCTGCTGGCGCCAGGCTGGTAAAAGGGCCGGTCCGGCATCTTACTTTCCGCCAATTTCGTATTCCCTTTGTCGGGGACAAGCCTTCCGCGCCGCATAGTCTAGCCCGGCTCGCAGAGAGAGCAAATGAAATGGGAGGATTTCAATGCGCATCACACTGTCCTGCGCCGCGCTCGCGCTTGCCTTGGGTTCAGCCCCGGCCTTCGCGCAATCGGGCGAAATCACCATCTGGAGCTGGAACATCGCCGCCTCGTCGCTGAAGGCGACGATTGCCGGGTTCAACAAGCTGCATCCTGACATCAAGGTCACCGTCCAGGATCTCGGCAACCAGCCGACCTATGACAAATCGATCGCCGGCTGCGCCGCCGGTGGCGTCGGCCTGCCTGATGTCGTCACCATCGAGAACGGCGAGGCCGAGAATTACTGGAGCCAATTTCCCGATTGCTTTGTCGACCTGCACACGCTGGGCTACAGCGCAGAGGACCAGGCGAAATTCCCCGATTTCAAGCGCACCGAGCTCGAAGTCGGCGACAAGGCCTATGCAATGCCGTGGGATTCCGGCCCGGTCGCCGCCTTCTACCGCCGCGACTTCTACGAAAAGGCCGGCGTCGATCCGGCGTCGATCAAGACCTGGGACGATTTCATTGCCGCCGGCAAGAAGATCCAGGCCGCCAATCCCGGCGTCACGATGACCAACGCCGACTTCAACGGCGACACCGAATTCTTCCGCATGATCTCCAATGAACAGGGCTGCGGCTATTTCTCCGAGGATGGCCAGTCGATCACGGTGAACCAGCCGAAATGCATCGATACGCTGGCCAAGATCAAGGAGATGAAGGACGCCGGCGTCATCTCCTCGGCCGACTGGGGCACCAAGATCACCAACAACACCGCCGGCACCGTCGCCACCCAGGTCTATGGCGGCTGGTATGAAGGCACCATCCGCACCGAATCGGCTGGCGAAAACGGCAAATGGGGCGTCTACCTGATGCCGAGCCTTACCGCCGACGGGCCACGCGCCGCCAATCTCGGCGGGTCGTCGCTGGCCATCGCTTCCGGGTCGAAGAACAAGGAAGCGGCTTACGAGTACCTGAAATACACGCTCGAAACCAATGAGGGCCAGATCACCATGCTGAAGGAGTTCGGCCTCGTTCCCTCGCTGGTCTCGGCGCTGAACGACCCCTACGTCTCTGAAGGCCTGCCCTATTGGGGCGGCCAGGCGGTGTGGAAGGACATCCTCGCCACCCTGCCCAAGATCGTCCCCAGCCGCGGCACGCAGTTCCAGAGCGACGCCGAAATCATCATGCGTGCGGTGCAGACCAAATATCTCGCCGGCGGCTATCCCGATGCCAAGGCGGCACTCGACGATGCCGCCGGCCAGATCGCGGCGGCGACCGGACTGCCGGTCAAGTCATAACCTCCCAGACGGGGTCCGGGCGGGCATGCGCCGCCCGGACCCGACCTCGGCCCGCGGGGCTTCCTCGCGGGACGTGTGAAATGTCGCATGTCCCGACTAACCGGTTGCCGCTGCGCGCGGGACCACAGCTTGAAACGCCGACGAGAGGAGGAGGAGCACGATGCGCAACCGCAACGCCACGGCCTATCGTTTCCTCGCGCCCTATTTGCTGATCTTCTCCGTCTTCTGGGTATGGCCGATCATCTCTTCGTTCCTGATCTCGTTCCAGGCGACGCGCACCGTGCCCTGGCGCTTTGCGCCCGGCTTCAACTGGGGCCGGCTGATCGGCGATCCGGCCTTCTTCAATGCCTTGAAGAACACGCTGCTCATCCTCGTCATCCAGGTGCCGGTGATGATCGCGCTGGCCATGGTGATGGCCGTGCTTTTGAATTCGCCGCTCCTGAAGGCGAGGGGACTTTACCGCTTCGCCTTCTTCGCTCCCGTGGTGGTCGGCGAGGTCGCCTACTCCGCGGTGTTCCGGCTGATGTTCAACCTCGATTTCGGCATCATCAACAAGCTCCTGAACAGCGTCGGGCTGCCCAAGATCGACTGGTTCTCCAATGTCACGCCGGCCATGGCGCTGATCATGATCGCGGTCACCTGGCGCTGGGCCGGCTACAACGCCATCATCCTTCTGGCCGGCATGCAGTCCATCCCCGAGGACGTCTACGAGGCGGCGACGCTCGACCGGGTCAGCAAGCTCAAGCAGTTCTTCTTCATCACCTTGCCGCTGTTGAAGCCGGTCATCGTGTTCTGCACCGTGCTGTCGATCATCGGCACCATGCAGCTGTTCACCGAGCCGTTCCTGATCACCGAACGCGGCGGACCGGGCGGCGGCACCGAGACGCTCGGCCTGCTGCTCTATCGCCAGGGCTTCCGGTCGCTCAATTTCGGCTACGCCTCGGCCGTCGCCTACACCATGGCGGGGCTGGCGATCGCCATCACGCTGGTGCAACTGTGGCTGACGAGGGAACCGAAATGAGCTCGCTCGCCTCGGCCAGGCTGAAGCGCAGCCTCTTGCTGCATCTTTTCCTCACGCCACTGGCGCTGATCTGGCTGTTTCCGCTATGGATGATGGTCGTGTTCTCGACCATGCCGGACAACGGCATCTTCAGCCCCGGCATCGAGTTGCTGCCGCACGGCAATTTCGTGGACAATTTCAACAACCTGCAGCGCGACACCGACTTTGTCGGCGCGATTTTCATCTCCGTCTCGGTGGCGGTCACCTACACTTTTCTGTCGGTGCTGCTGACGTCGATGGCCGGCTGGGCGCTGGCGCGTTACCGGTTCGTCGGCAAGGGCTTGGTCGTCGCCATCATCCTGGGCACCATCACGCTTCCCTATGCGGTGGTGCTGATCCCGCAATTCATCATGGTGGCGCGCGATTTCAAGCTCGCCAATACCTGGGTGGCGCTGATCGTGCCGCCGCTGTTCAATTCGCTGGGCGTGCTGTTCATGCGCCAGAGCTTTTCCATGATGCCCGATGACCTGTTCGATGCCGCCCGCGTCGAAGGCGTGAAGGAGTGGCGCATCTTCGTCTTCATCGCGCTGCCGCTGGCGCGGCCGATGCTGGCCGCCCTTTGCATCATCCTGTTCCTGGCGTCCTGGAACAATTATCTCTGGCCGCTTTTGATCAACAGCCAGCCCGGCGCGATGACCGCACCGGTGGCGCTCGGCACGCTGATCGGCCTCACCAAAGTGTCGTGGGGCGGCATCATGGCGGGCGCGGTAATGCTGACGGTGCCGATGCTGATCGTGTTCGTGCTGCTGCAACGCCATTTCATTGCCGGCATCGCCGCCGGCGCGGTCAAGTAAGGGTAGGCATGGCAACCGTCACGCTCACGAATGTCGTCAAGCGCTTCGGCGTTTTCGAGGTCGTCCATGGCGCCAACATCGACATCAGGGATGGCGAGTTCGTCGTGTTCGTCGGCCCGTCTGGCTGCGGCAAGTCCACGCTGCTCAGGATGATCGCCGGGCTGGAGGATATCAGCGATGGCGAGATCGCCATCGGCGGCAAGGTGGTCAACGATGTCGAGCCGGCCGACCGCGGCATAGCCATGGTGTTCCAGTCCTATGCGCTCTATCCGCATATGAACGTGGAGCAGAATCTCTCCTTCGGCCTGCGTATGACCGGCAATCCGAAGGCCGACACCGACCGCAGGGTGAAACGGGCGGCCGAGATCCTGCGCATCAGCGAATTGATGGAGCGCCGTCCGAAGAAACTCTCCGGCGGCCAGCGCCAGCGCGTTGCCATCGGCCGCGCCATCGTGCGCGAGCCGCAGGTGTTCCTGTTCGACGAGCCGCTGTCCAACCTCGACGCCGAACTGCGCGTCCAGATGCGGGTCGAGATCTCGCGCCTGCACAAGGAGCTCGGCACCACCATGATCTATGTCACGCACGACCAGACCGAGGCGATGACGCTCGCCGACCGGATCGTCGTGCTGCGCGGCGGCCATGTCGAGCAGATCGGCCGCCCGCTCGATCTTTATGACAATCCCGACAATCAGTTCGTGGCCGGTTTCGTCGGCTCGCCGAAGATGAATTTCATCAAGGGCCGCGTCGTCGGCTGCGATGCGCGCGGGGTCGTGGTGGAACTCGCTGGCCAGGAGAAGACCCGCATCACGCAGCCGTTGAAGGGCGCCGCGTCCGCAATCGGCAGCAAGGTCATCGTTGGCGTGCGACCCGAACATTTTGGCAGCGCCGGAGAAGGCGACGCCGATCTTGCCGTCACCATCGATGTGGTCGAGCACCTGGGCGGTACGAGCTTTCTCTACGCCAGAACGGCCAATGGGGAGGACGTGGTGATCCAGCGCGACGCGGCCAAGGTCCCCGAGACATCAGAGATCATCGTATCCATCCGCAAATCCTACCTGTTCGACGAAAAAGGGCTGCGGCTGCGCTGATCGGCTGCCCTTTCCCATCCCGCAAGGAGAATGACAATGACTGCAACCACGCCCATCCGCTGGGGCATTCTCGGCCCGGGCAGCATCGCCAAGGCCTTCGCCGGCGGCGTCGCCGGCTCCCGCAACGGAAAGCTGGTCGCCATCGGTGCGCGCGATCCGGGCAAGCCGAGTTTGGCGCAGAGCTTTCCCGGCGCGCGCATTCTCGAGGGCTACGAAGCGTTGCTCACTGACGCGGAAATCGACGCGATCTACATTTCGGTCCCGCACCCGGGCCACGCGCAATGGGCGATCCGGGCGGCGGACGCGGGAAAGCATGTGCTGTGCGAAAAGCCGCTGGCGCTGACCGCCTTCGAGGCCGACGCCATGATGCATGCGGCGCGCAAGGCCGGCACCTTTCTCGGCGAGGCCTTCATGTACCGGCTGCACCCGCAGACGCTGAAGCTGGTGGAACTGATCAAATCCGGCGTCATCGGCGAGATCAGGATGATCAAGTCGAGCTTCGGTTTTGCCATGCCTGATTTCATGCCGCAGCACCGGCTTTATGCCAACGACCTCGCCGGCGGTGGCATCCTGGACGTCGGCGGCTATCCCGTCTCGATGGCGCGGCTGATTGCCGGCGCCGCGGCCGGCAAGCCGTTCCTCGAGCCGGACAAGGTGACCGGCGTTGCCCATCTTGGCCAGTCCGGCGTCGACGAATGGGCCTCCGCGCTGCTGCATTTCCCAGGCGGCATCGTCGCCGAGGTCTCCTGCAGCATCTCCCTCAACCAGGACAATGTGCTCAGGATTTTCGGCACCAGGGGCCGCATCGAAGTGCCGGATTTCTGGTTCGCCGGCGGCGACCGCGATGTCGGCCTCGGCCGGATCGATGTGATCGGCGCGGACGGCGTGCGCGAAACCATCAGCGTGAACGAAAAGCGTCACGTCTATTCCTTCGAAGTCGACGCCGCCGGGGACGCCATCCTTGCCGGCCGGCAGGAGTTCGCCTGGCCGGGCATGGCCTGGGCCGACAGCCTCGGCACCTTGCGCGTGCTCGACAGATGGCGCGCGGCTGTGGGGTTGGAGTACGAGATCGAAAAGGCCTCGCGACGCACCAACACCATCGCCGACCGGCCCTTGCGATCCGGCGGCACGGCGATCGCCAAACGCGCCATTCCGGGCCTGTCGAAGCCGGCCTCGATCGTGGCGCTCGGTTTCGAGGATTTCCGCACTTTCTCCTCGGGTTCGATCCTGCTCGATGCCTTCTTCGAGGCTGGCGGCAATCTGTTCGACACCGGCTATGTCTATGGCGGCGGCTACACCGAGACGCTGCTTGGGCAATGGCTGAAGAACCGTGGCGTGCGTGAGCAGTCGGTGGTCATCGCCAAGGGGGCACATTCGCCGCTTTGCTATCCCGACGTGATCGGCAAGCAGCTCGTCCAGTCGCTCGACCGTCTGCAGACCGACCATGTCGATATCTATTTCATGCATCGCGACAATCCGGACGTGCCCGTCGGAGAATTCGTCGATGCGATGGACCGCGAGGTCAAGGCAGGCCGCATCCGTGGCCCGTTCGGCGGCTCGAACTGGACGATGCAGCGCATGGACGAGGCGATCGCCTATGCCGAGCGCACCGGCAAGCAAAAGCCCGGCGCGCTCTCCAACAACTTCTCGCTGGCTGAAATGCTGGAGCCGATCTGGGCCGGTTGCGTGACCTCCTCCACCGATGACTGGAAGGCCTGGCTGACCGCCCGGCAGATGCCGAATTTCGCCTGGTCGAGCCAAGGGCGCGGCTTCTTCACCGAACGCGCCGGGCGCGACCGGCGCGACAATGAAGAACTGGTGCGGGTCTGGTACTCGGAGCGCAATTTCGGCCGCCGCGACCGGGCGATCGAACTTGCCGCGCGGCTGGGCAAGAGCCCGATCCATATTGCGCTCGCCTATGTGCTCAACCAGCCTTTCCCATCGGTGCCGTTGATCGGCCCGCGCACGCTGGGCGAACTGGACGACAGCTTGCGCGCCCTCGACATCGCGCTTTCACCTGCCGATCTCCAATGGCTGGACGGCGGCAGCCGGCAAGCGGCGTAGTGCATGTCATGCAAGGCTGCGCTGGACGGCGACGGGGTCAGGTCTCGTCGTCGGACACCCTGATGTCGCGCCTGGCCGGAACCCTCATGCTGGCATACATGCCGGTGGTGCGGAACTGGCCCGGGCTAATGCCGTAACAGCGGCGGAAGACCTTCGAGAAATAGTTCGCGTCCTCGAAGCCGCACAGGATGGCGACTTCCTTCACGGGCAGGAAGTCAGCCTTGGTCAAAAGCTTGGCGGCGCGTTGCAGCCGCTGCTGCAGTACGAACTCCGCGGGCGGGATGCCTTCGCTCTCGGCGAAGCAGCGCGAGAAGTGCGCCCGGCTGAGGCCGCTGATCTGGACGAGGTCCGCTACCGGCAGCGGCCTGTCGAGATTGGCGTTGATGTGGTCGATGACCGGCTGCATGGCGCTCTGCTTCTCCGCAAAGGCGTGCGAGCCGAAGACATCGTCGTAGAGCGCCATCGCCGCCTCATAGGCGATCGCTGAAGCCGCCCCCGGCGCAGCGGCCCCGTTGATGAGACGCAGGCTGCAATCGGCGAGATGATCGATCGTCTCCGGCTGCAGCCGGAACACCGGACCCGAGACGTCGAGGATCGATTTGTGGATGCGCAGCGCCTCCTCGCCATTCATCGAGATCCAGAAATATTCCCAGCGCTCGTCCTTGGCCAGCCAGTAGCGGTGGTTGTGCGGCACCAGCACCAGCAGCGTGTCGTTCTGCTGCAGGCGATAGTCGCGGTTCTCATAGCGAAGCCGGCCGCTTCCGTTGATCGTGTGCTGGAGCACGGTGAATGGCGTCTGGCCGCGCTTGCGCCCGTCCCAATCATAGATTTCGCCTTCGCGCACTTCGTAGCCGGTGCTCGTCGGCATGGCATGCAGGCGCTGGCGACCGCGCGGCAGCGAGATCGTGCGCATCGACTGTCCGTTGGCGATCAGATCCCGCAGCACAAAATTACCCTTGAAAGCATAATCCTTCTCTGGCCGCGCTCGCGAATAAGCGCATAATCCATCCCCGAAGAACGTGAAGAACCCGCGGTCGAGGAGCGGGCGGGAGGAGAAAAGCCGGAATTCGGCTCGATTGGCACGCGCGCCTTGGCGTGTGGCCATATCCTCCCTTGCTGCTCCTTGCCTAGCATCCGATCGGATCGAGGTGAAGGTGATGAGTTTCAAAATCGCTATTATCGGCGCCGGCAGCGTCGGCTTCACCAAGAAACTGTTCACCGACATACTGTGCGTGCCGGAATTCAAGGGTATCGAATTCGCGCTGACCGATGTCAGCGAGCACAATCTCCAGATGATCAAGGCGATCCTCGACCGGATCGTCGAGGCCAACAAATTGCCGACCAAGGTGACGGCGACGACAGACCGCCGCAAGGCGCTCGAGGGCGCTCGTTATGTCATCAGCTGTGTGCGGGTCGGTGGCCTCGAAGCCTATGCCGACGATATCAGGATCCCCTTGAAATACGGCATCGACCAATGCGTCGGCGACACGATCTGCGCCGGCGGCATCCTCTATGGCCAGCGCAACATCCCGGTGATCCTCGATTTCTGCAAGGATATACGCGAGGTCGCCGAGACCGATGCGAAATTCCTCAACTATGCCAACCCGATGGCGATGAACACCTGGGCGGCGATCGAGTACGGCAAGGTCGACACGGTCGGGCTGTGCCACGGCGTCCAGCACGGCGCCGAGCAGATCGCCGAGGTGCTGGGCGCGAAGTCGCCTCGGGAGCTCGACTATGTCTGTTCCGGCATAAACCACCAGACCTGGTTCATCGAGTTGCGCCTGAACGGTCGCGAAATCGGCAAGGACGAGCTGGTCGCCGCCTTCGAGGCGCATCCGGTCTATTCCAGGCAGGAGAAACTGCGCATAGACGTGTTGAAGCGCTTCGGCGTTTATTCGACCGAAAGCAACGGCCATTTGTCCGAGTATCTTCCCTGGTACCGCAAGCGCCCGGACGAGATCACCCGCTGGATCGACATGTCCGACTGGATCCATGGCGAGACGGGCGGCTATCTCCGTTATTCCACCGAGACCCGCAACTGGTTCGAGACGGAATATCCGCAATTCCTCGAAGCGGCGTCGAAGCCGATCGATCCGTCAAAACGCTCCAACGAGCATGCCAGCCACATCTTGGAGGCGCTGGAGACCAACCGCGTCTATCGCGGCCACTTCAACGTCAAGAATGACGGTGTCATCACCAATTTGCCGCAGGACGCCATCGTCGAATCGCCCGGCTTCGTCGACCGCTTCGGCATCAACATGTCGGCCGGCATCACCTTGCCGGAAGCATGTGCCGCGACCTGCATATCCTCGATCAATGTCCAGCGCATGTCGGTGCATGCCGCCATATCCGGCGACATCGACCTGCTCAAGCTTGCCGTGCTGCATGACCCGCTGGTTGGTGCGGTATCGACACCGGAGGAGGTCTGGCAGATGGTCGACGAAATGGTCGTCGCCCAAGCGGCCTGGCTGCCGCAATTTGCGCATGCGGTTCCGGCGGCAAAAGAGAGGTTGTCGAAATCCAGGGTCAAGACCCGCGAATGGGCGGGCGCCGCTTGGCGCAGCGTCCGCTCGATCGAGGAGTTGCGCGCCGAAAAGGCCGCGCTGAAGCAGGCCGGCTGAAAACCCAGGTGGCGGCGACGGGCCTGCGGGAGACAGGTCCGCCGCGGTCGCCGTCCGGGCAGAAGACGAGCAGCAGCAAAACAAAACGTCCGAACACGAGGGAGGAGACAATGAGGAACCTACGCAGCATTGGCATGGTCGCGGGACTGGCGCTGGGCGTTTCCGTCCCGGCGCTTAACGCTTTCGCCTCCGAGCCGACGGTCCCGCCGGTACCGGCGGCGTTTCCGGCCGAAGGCAAGATCACTTATGTGCCGCGCGACTCCATCCTGGAGTTCAAGGCGCTGCCCGACTATCACGAGCCGGACTGGGTGACCGAGAAATACGTCAAGGCCGGCAAGCTGCCGCCGGTGAAAGACAGGCTGCCGAAGGAGCCCTTGGTTTTCAAGACGGGCAACATGCCTGATGGCATCGGCGTCTACGGCGATACAATGCGCCACGTTATCGGCGGGCGGCCGGAAGGCTGGAACTACGGCGCCGGTCAGACGCAGGGATGGGGCGGCATCGATATCGGCCTGTCCGAATGCCTGACGCGCACCGCGCCGCTGTTCCAGGTCGAGGCCAAGGACACCGAACCGCTGCCCAACCTCGCCAAAAGCTGGGACTGGTCGGCGGATGGCCACAAGCTCACCATGCACCTCGTCGAGGGTGCCAAATGGTCCGACGGCGCGCCCTTCAACTCAGACGACGTCATGTTCTACTGGGACGACGAGGTCGTCGATCCCAATGTCTCGCCGCTCAATGGTGCCACCCAGGAAACGTTCGGCGTCGGCACCACGCTCAAGAAGGTCGACGACTACACCGTCGAGTGGACCTTCAAGGAAGCCTTCCCGAAACAGTATCTCTACGCGATGGCCTACGGCACTTTCTGTCCTGGCCCCGCGCACATATCGAAGCCGCAGCATCCGAAATATTCGAAGAACACCTACGACCAGTTCAAGAACGCCTTCCCGCCGGAATATATGAACATGCCGGTCATGGGCGCCTGGGTGCCGGTTGAATACCGGCCAGACGACATCATCGTCATGCGCCGCAATCCCTATTATTGGAAGGTCGATGAGAAGGGCAATCAGCTGCCCTACCTCAACGAATTACATTACAAGCTGTCCACCTGGGCCGACCGCGATGTCCAGGCGGTGGCCGGCTCGGGCGATTTCTCCAATCTGGAGCAGCCGGAGAACTTCGTCGCCTCGCTGAAGCGGGCCGCGGAGGCGAATGCGCCTGCACGCCTGGCGTTCGGTCCACGGCTGATCGGCTATAATCTGCGCCTCAATTTTTCCGCTAATGGCTGGGGCAACCCGGACGAGCGCGGTCAGGCGATTCGCGAGCTGAACCGCAATGAGGATTTCCGCAAGGCCGTTACCATGGCGCTCGACCGCAAGGCGCTTGGCAACTCCCTGGTCAAGGGGCCGTTCACCGCCATCTACCCCGGCGGCTTGTCCTCCGGCACCAGCTTCTATGACCGCAAGTCGACGGTCTACTATCCCTTCGACCTCGAGGGCGCTAAGGCCGAACTCGCCAAGGCCGGACTCAAGGATACCGATGGCGACGGTTTCGTGAACTTCCCGGCCGGCACGGCCGGCGGCAAGAATGTCGAGATCGTCATGCTGGTCAACAATGACTACGGCACCGACAAGAGCCTCGCCGAAGGCGTTGTCGCCCAGATGGAGAAGCTCGGGCTGCGGATCGTGCTCAACGGTCTCAACGGCACCCAGCGCGATGCCTCGCAATATTCCGGGCGCTTCGACTGGCTGATCCGGCGCAACGACCAGGAGTTGACCTCCGTCGTGCAGAACACCGTGCAGCTCGCTCCCGTCGGCCCCAAGACCAGCTGGGATCACCGCGCACCTGAAAGCGGCGAGGTCGACCTGATGCCTTTCGAGAAGGACCTCGTCGACATCGTCAACAAATTTGTCACGTCTGAGGACAATGACCAGCGCGCCGCCCTGATGAGAGACTTCCAGAAGATTTCGACGGAGCACGTCTACAATGTCGGCCTGACGGAATATCCCGGTGCGCTGATCGTCAATAAGCGCTTCTCCAACGTTCCAAAGGGCACGCCGATCTACATGTTCAACTGGGCAGAGGATTCGATCATTCGAGAACGGGTCTTCGTGGCGGCCGACAAGCAGGCGAAATACGAATTGTTCCCGGAAGAGCTGCCCGGCAAGCCTGGAGACAAGGGCCCGATGTAAGTTTACCTCCCCTGACTGAGACCTCCGGCCGCGCCGCTGGCGCGGCCGGACAAAGGCAACCTCCGAACGCACCAAAAAGACGCGATCGGCAAGACGAGGAAGCGACCGTCCATGCTGCGATTTCTGCTCATGCGCATAGCGTCGGCAATCCCGGTCCTTGCCATACTGAGCCTCGTCACCTTCGCCATCATCCAGGCACCGCCCGGCGACTATGCCGACTACATCCGCTCGCAGCTGATCAACCAGGGAGGCGCTTCCTTCGCCGAAGCCGACGCTCAGGCCAACGCCTACCGGAGCGAACATGGCCTCGATAAGCCGCTGCCCGTCCAGTATCTCAACTGGATCGGCGGCATCGTCACCCGCGGCGATTTCGGCTACAGCCTCTACTACAACAAGCCGGTAGCCGACGTCGTGGGCGAGCGCCTGCCGCGCACCCTCATCCTGGCGCTTGTGTGCCATCTGCTCGCCTCGGTGCTCGGCATCACCTTCGGCATCTGGGCGGCAACCAGGCAATACACCTGGATCGACTCGACACTTTCGGCCATTTCCTTCCTCGGCATGACGGTGCCGCGCTTCCTGATGGCGCTGATCATCGTCTATCTCCTGGTCTTCCAGTTCAACGTCTCGGAGATAGGCAGCTTCTTCTCGCCGCAATATGGCGGTGCGCCATGGTCGTGGGCCAAGTTCGTCGATCTGGTCAAGCATGTCTGGCCGGTGGTCGCGATCGCCACCTTCGGCGGGCTCGCCTACAACATGCGCGTCATGCGCGGCAATCTGCTCGACACGCTGAATGCGCAATATGTCGAGACGGCCAGAGCCAAGGGGCTGACCGGCAGCGCCGTCGTCATGCGACACGCCGTGCCCAATGCGCTGCATCCGCTGGTCATGTATCAGGGCGTGGTGCTGCCCTACATGCTGACCGGCGAAATCGAGACGGCGATCATCTTCGCGCTGCCGACCGTCGGCCCGGCGATCGTCGGCTCGATGGCGGTCGGCGACGTCTATGTCACCGCCACTTTCATGATGGTGCTGTCGGCGACGCTGATCGTCGGCAACATCATCGCCGACATGTTGCTGGTCCTGCTCGATCCGCGCGTGCGCCAGTTCGGGGAGAGCTAGATGTTGGCCCGCGATACATCGCCACCGCCGCTGCCGGCCGAAGGACCCGTCGAGAGACCCGCGCGCGGCAACGAGAGCTACACCGCGCTCGTCTGGCGCCGGCTGAAGCGCTCCTGGACCGGCATGGCGGGGTTCTGGCTCGTCGTGCTGCTGATCCTCATGGCGGTATTCGCCGAGTTCCTGGCGCCGATGGACCCGAAGGTGACCGATGTCGCCTTCGCGCCGCCGCAAACCCCTATTTTCCACGACAGGGACGGCAATTTCGTCGCCCGGCCCAGGGTCTATGCGCTGGCGGATTCGGCGGATCTCGATCCGGTCACCTTCCAGCCCATCGTCGGTCCCGACTATGATCATCCAAGACTGCTCGGCTTCTTCGTCGAGGGCGCGCCCTACAGGCTCTTCGGGCTCATTGCGGCGAACCGGCATTTCTTCGGTTCGATGAACGGCCAGCCGGTGCATTTCCTCGGCACCGACAAGTTTGGACGCGACGTGCTCTCGCGCGCCATCCACGGCTCGCGAGTCTCGCTGATGATCGCGCTGACGGTGGTCTTCATCATCACCGTCATCGGCACTACGGTCGGCATGGCTTCCGGCTATTTCGGCGGTCGGTTCGATGTCTGGATGCAGCGCTTCGTCGAACTCGTGCTGGCCTTCCCGCAGCTGCCGCTCTATCTGGCGCTGACGACGCTGATCCCGGTCACCGCGCCCACCAACGTCTTCCTCGCCTTCGTCATCATCGTCATGTCGGCGCTGGGCTGGGCGCAGATGTCGCGCGAGGTGCGCGGCAAGACGCTGGCGCTTGCGCGCATTGAATACGTACGCGCCGCCATGGCGGTCGGCGCCACCGACCGGCGCATCATCATGCAGCACATTTTCCCCAATGTGATGAGCCATGTGATCGTCGCGGTGACGTTGGCGATCCCGACGGTTGTGCTGCTCGAATCCTTCCTCGGTTTTCTCGGCTTCGCGGTGAAGCCGCCGCTGATCTCGTGGGGGCTGATGCTGCAGGACACCGCGACCTACTCCGTCATCGGCACCTATCCGTGGATCCTGTCGCCGGTCGGTTTCGTGCTGGTCACCGTCTTTGCCTTCAACGCGCTGGGCGACGGGCTGCGCGACGCCGTCGATCCTTATTGAGGTGGCTGGGATGACGCTCGCGCTCGCCGAACCCTTCGCACCTTCCGTCCGGCACGACCATGACGGACGCCAGGGAGAACCCGTGATCGATGCCCGCAACATCGAGGTCGTCTTCAAGGTCGAGCACGGCACGGTCGAGGCGGTCAAGGACGTCTCGTTCCAGCTCTATCGCGGCGAGACGATCGCCATCGTCGGCGAATCCGGTTCCGGCAAATCGGTGACGGCGCGCACCGTCATGGGATTGCTGTCCCGGCGCGCCACCGTGTCGCCGAGATCGACCGTCTGTTATGATGGGCAGAACATCCTGAAGTTCCCCGAAAGCGCCCGGCGCAAGCTGCGCGGCAACCGCATCTCGATGATCTTCCAGGAGCCGATGAGCTCGCTCAATCCGATCTATACGATCGGCAGCCAGATCGTCGAGGCGATCAGGGTTCATCGCAAGGTCGGCCGGCGGCAAGCCTGGGCACGGGCGCTCGAACTCCTGCAGCATGTCCAGATCCCGGATCCCGTCGCGCGGCTCAAGCAATATCCGCATCAGCTCTCGGGCGGCCAGCGCCAGCGCGTGATGATCGCCATGGCGCTGGCCAACGATCCCGACGTGCTGATCGCCGACGAACCGACGACGGCGCTCGACGTCACCGTCCAGGCACAGATCCTGAACCTGATCCGCAATCTGCAGAAAGAGCTGCGCATGGCGGTGATCCTGATCACCCATGACCTCACGGTCGTGCGCAAATTCTCCGACTACGTCTATGTCATGCAGCATGGCGAAATGCGCGAACACAACGTCACCGAACGTCTGTTCTCCGACCCCCAGCATCCCTATACAAAGCGGCTGCTCGCCTCCGAACCGCGCGGGCGGCCACAACCGCTGCCGGAGGGCTCCGGCACCATTCTCGAAGCGAACGGGGTGCGCGTCTGCTTCATGCTGCGCCACGGCACTTTCCTCAAACCGGACTGGCGCGAGCTGGTCGCCGTCGACGATCTCGATCTCAAGCTTTGTCGCCACGAAACGCTGGGGCTGGTCGGCGAATCCGGGTCCGGCAAGACCACTTTTGGCCAGGCGCTGCTGAGGCTGATCGATGCCAAGCGCGGCGAGATCCGTTTCGACGGCCAGCCTATCCAAGGTCTGTCTCGCAATGAGATGCGGCCGCTGCGGTCGCGCATGCAGATCGTCTTCCAGGATCCCTTCTCTTCGCTCAACCCCCGCATGACGATCGGGCAGATCATCGAGGAAGGTCTGGTCGTTAACAGCATCGGGGCGACGCGGCGCGAGCGGGTCGAGCGGGTGCGCGAGGCGCTGGTCAGCGCCGGCATGCCGGGCGACATCCTTTCGCGGTTCCCGCACGAATTCTCCGGCGGCCAGCGGCAGCGCATCGCGATTGCGCGCGCCATTGCATTGGAACCGGAATTCATCCTGCTCGACGAACCGACATCAGCGCTCGACCTCTCCGTCCAGGCGCAGATCATCGATCTCTTGCGCAAGCTGCAGGACGAGCGCGGCCTGAGTTATCTCTTCATCTCGCACGATCTCAAGGTGGTTCGCGCTCTGTGCCACCGCGTCATCGTCATGCAGCACGGCAAGATCGTCGAACAGGGACCTGTCGACGAGGTCCTCACCAATCCCAAGACCGCCTACACCGAACGGCTCGTCCGGGCCGCTTTCGACGTGGCCTGAACACATGCCGGAGGTTAGCGTGGCAAGACATTCCAGGATCACTTTCATCGGCGCCGGCTCGACCGTGTTCATGAAGAACATCGTCGGCGACGTGCTGCAGCGGCCGGCGCTTTCGGGCGCGACGATCGCGCTGATGGACATCGATCCGCAGCGGCTGGAAGAGAGTGCCGTCGTCGTCAACAAGCTGATCGCGACGCTCGGCGTGAAGGCGAAAGCGGAGACCTATTCCGACCAGCGCAAGGCGCTGGCCGGTGCCGATTTCGTCGTCGTCGCCTTCCAGATCGGCGGCTACGAGCCCTGCACCGTCACCGACTTTGAAGTGCCGAAGAAATATGGCCTGCGCCAGACCATAGCCGACACGCTCGGCATCGGCGGCATCATGCGAGGCCTGAGGACCGTGCCGCATCTGTGGAAGATCTGCGAGGACATGCTCGCCGTCTGCCCCGAGGCGATCATGCTGCAATACGTCAATCCGATGGCGATCAACACCTGGGCGATATCGGAGAAATATCCAGAGATCAGGCAGGTCGGGCTGTGCCACTCGGTGCAGGGCACCGCGATGGAACTGGCGCACGATCTCGATCTTCCCTACGAGGACATCCGCTATCGCTCCGCCGGCATCAACCACATGGCCTTCTACCTGAAGTTCGAGCACCGCCAGGCCGACGGCTCCTACCGCGACCTCTACCCGGATCTCCTGCGCGCCTATCGCGATGGCCGCGCGCCCAAGCCCGGCTGGAATCCGCGCTGCCCCAACAAGGTGCGTTACGAGATGCTGACCCGGCTCGGTTATTTCGTCACCGAAAGCTCGGAGCATTTCGCCGAATACACGCCCTATTTCATCAAGAGCGGTCGTCCCGACCTGATCGAGAAATACGGTATCCCGCTGGATGAATATCCCAAGCGCTGCATCGAGCAGATCGAGCGTTGGCAGGGACAGGCGGAGGCCTACCGTTCGGCCGAGCGCATCGAAGTCGAGCAGTCGAAGGAATATGCCTCCTCGATCATGAATTCGGTCTGGACCGGCGAGCCGTCGGTGATCTACGGCAATGTTCGCAACAATGGCTGCATCACCTCGCTGCCCCGCGAGTGCGCCGCCGAGGTGCCGTGCCTGGTCGACGCCTCCGGCATCCAGCCGACTTACATCGGCGACCTGCCGCCGCAATTGACGGCGCTGATCCGCACCAACATCAACGTGCAGGAACTGACGGTGCGGGCGCTGACGAGCGAGAACCGGGAACACATCTACCATGCGGCGATGATGGATCCGCACACGGCAGCCGAGCTCGATCTCGACCAGATATGGTCACTGGTGGATGAGCTTCTTGCCGCCCACGGCGACTGGCTGCCGGCCTGGGCACGCGTGAGCCGCAAGATCCAAGCGGCCTGATCAAGCGTCGCTCTTGCTTATTTCGGCTCGTCGGCGTCGGGTTCTTCCTCGTCGTCGCGGGCTTTGATGACATAGGCGCCCTTCAGCCAGCGGTTGAGGTCGATGTCCTTGCAGCGCTTGGAGCAGAACGGGTAGGTCTCGCGCGCCGAAGGCTTGCCGCATTCGGGGCAGGGGCGCCTTGGCCGCAGCGGCGTCACCTTGTCGTCC
This sequence comes from Mesorhizobium sp. B1-1-1, assembly GCF_006442955.1. NCBI lineage: Bacteria > Pseudomonadati > Pseudomonadota > Alphaproteobacteria > Hyphomicrobiales > Phyllobacteriaceae > Mesorhizobium > Mesorhizobium sp. B1-1-1. The sequence goes on along the minus strand of NZ_VFWW01000020.1, from coordinate 35,606 downwards.
GCGCTCATGGCCGCGCCGAGGACCAGTTTTGATGGACCTTGAAGCCTTCGCCCGAAAGCAACGCTACGGTCTCGTAGAGCGGCAAGCCGACGACATTGGTGTAGGAGCCGACCAGCTTGACGACGAAAGCGCCCGCAAGCCCCTGTACGGCATAGCCGCCGGCCTTGCCGCGCCATTCTCCCGACGCGACATAGGCGTCGATCTCCTCGCGCGGCAGCCGCTTGAACCGCACGCGCGTCTCGACCAGCCGCTGGCGCAGTTTGCCGCCGGGCGTGATCAGGCAGATGCCGGAATAGACCCGGTGCGAACGCCCCGACAGCAATCCGAGGCAGTTGGCGGCATCGTCGAGCGTCTCGGCCTTGGGCAGGATGCGCCGCCCGACAGCGACCACCGTGTCGGCGGCCAACACCAAGGCCGGCGCGTAGTCGGTTTCCGACTTCAGTGAGGCAAATGCCTTTTCGGCCTTTTCCTTCGACAGCCTTTTGGCCAGCGAGCGCGGATGCTCGGCACGCAGCGGCGTCTCGTCGATGTCGGCGGGCAATATGCGGTCCGGTTCGATGCCGGCCTGCTGCAGGAGTTCGATGCGGCGCGGCGAACCCGAGGCAAGCACCAGCTTCAGCAAAATGCTCATCGCGGACCAGTCGGCCTTGATCTTACTTGAAACGATAGGTGATGCGGCCCTTGGTCAGGTCGTAGGGCGTCATCTCGACCAGGACCTTGTCGCCGGTCAGCACGCGGATGCGGTTCTTGCGCATGCGGCCGGCCGTATGGGCTATGATTTCGTGTTCGTTTTCGAGTTTCACCCGGAACATGGCGTTGGGCAGCAGTTCCGTGACGACACCCGGAAACTCGAGGACTTCTTCCTTCGGCATTCGATACCTTTGCTTGGATGGTTTCCCGGCGTTTAGAGCATGATGCCGAAAAGTATGAAGCGGTTTTCGGACGACATCATGCTCTACTTCTTTGATCTAGAGTCGGAAGCTGTCAGGTCGAAGAGACCCAACCGCATCCGACTCTAGCCGGAAATTCGGCGGAACCTATATGATAATCGTCGGCTTGTGAACACGCTTAATCCGTCGCGTTTTTTGCTTCTGGAAGCAAAAAACGTCGGCCTATGCGCAACTTCAGCCGTTCACGCACATCGCGATAGGCCGCGATGATCTGCTCGCGCGTGCCGCTGGCGCCGGTTGGATCCGGCGTCGGCCAGTATTCGACCTCGACGGCGAGCGAGCGGGTGAGCTCCAGCGCGGCATGGTGCGCCTCCGGCGCGAGCGTGACGATGAGATCGAAATAGTCGTCTTCCAGCTCGTCCATCGTCCTTGGGTGGCGCTCGCCCAGCGACAGGCCTTCCTCGGCAAGCACGGCATCGACGAACGGGTCACGCTCGCCGCTGCGCACGCCCGCTGAGGCGACGAAGGTGCTGGCCGGCAGCATGCGCCGCGCCAACAGCTCGGCCATCGGCGAGCGCACGGCATTCATGCCGCACAGGAACAGGATCGAACGGGGCTGCGCGCCGGCGGTCAGGGGTTAACCCCGCCAATGGAGCACGCAGACCAGCGTGAACAGCCGGCGCGCCGTGTCGAAATCGATGTCGATCTTGCCGGCGAGCCGGTCCATCAACGTCTGCGAACCCTCATTGTGCAGGCCGCGGCGACCCATGTCGATCGCCTCGATATGGCTCGGCGTCGAGGAGCGAATGGCGTCGTAATAGCTTTCGCAGATCATGTAGTAGTCCTTGACGATGCGCCTGAGCGGCGTCAGCGACAGGATATGGGTGACCACGGCGGAACCGTCGTCGCGCGTCACGGCGAAAACCAGGCGGGACTCGGCCAGCGACAGCTTCAGCCGGTAGGGGCCGGCGCCGCTGTCGTTGACCGGTTGAAAACTGTTCTCCTCGATCAGGTCGAAGATCGCCACCGCGCGTTCGTGCTCGACGTCGGGCGTCGAACGGCCGATCGATTCATCGAGTTCGACATCGATCAGCCTCGCACGGGTTTGATCGGAGCCCGACATGGCGCCTACATGTTCAGCCGGATAGCGACGGAGCGTCCATGCGCGTCGAGCCCTTCGGCCTTGGCCAGCGCGATCGCGGCGGGCGCCAGCGCGCGCAATTGCTCGGGCCCGAGCTTCAGGATCGAGGTGCGCTTGACGAAATCGAGTACCGAAAGGCCTGACGAGAAACGCGCCGAGCGTGCCGTCGGCAGCACGTGGTTGGAACCGCCGACATAGTCGCCGATGGCTTCCGGCGTATGGCGGCCGAGAAACACGGCACCGGCATTGTGCATCCGCGACAGGAAGCCCTCGGCGTCGTCGATTGCCAGTTCGACATGCTCGGCCGCGATGCGGTCGACCAGCGGCAGCGCCGCCTCGATCGCCTCGACCTCGATCACCGCGCCGAAATCGCGCCAACTCGCCGCTGCCGTCTCCGCCCGTGGCAGGTTTGGCAGCTGCCGTTCGACCGCCTCCTCCACCGCCTTGCCAAAGGCCGGATCGTCGGTGATCAGGATCGACTGCGCGGACGCGTCATGTTCGGCCTGGGCCAGGAGATCGGCGGCGATCCAGTCGGGATCATTGTCGCCGTCGGCCACGACCAGCACTTCCGAGGGGCCGGCGATCATGTCGATGCCGACGGTGCCGAACACCTGGCGCTTGGCCGCCGCGACATAGGCATTGCCAGGGCCGACGATCTTGGCGACCGGCTTGATCGTCTCGGTGCCATAGGCCAGGGCAGCGATCGCCTGGGCGCCGCCGACGCGATAGATTTCCGGCACGCCGGCAAGGTCGGCCGCCACCAGCACAAGCGGATTGATGACGCCGCCGGGTGCCGGCACCACCATGACGATGCGCTCCACGCCGGCGACCTTGGCCGGTATGGCGTTCATCAGCACCGAACTCGGATAGCTCGCAGTACCGCCCGGCACGTAAAGCCCGACCGCCTCGACCGCGGTCCAGCGCCAGCCGAGCTCGACGCCCGCGGCGTCGGTAAAGCGGTCGTCCTTCGGCCGCTGCCGCTCGTGGTAGGCGCGGATGCGGTCGCGCGCGAATTCGAGTGCCTCGATCGTCTGGTGGTCGCAAGCGGCATAGGCGCGGGCGATCTCGTCCTTCGACACGGCAATGCCGAGTTCCCTGAGGTCGGCCCTGTCGAAGCGTCTGGTAAAGTCGACGAGGGCGGCGTCGCCGTCGGCGCGCACGCGCGCGATGATCTGGCGCACGGCCGCGTCGACATCGGCCGACACTTCTCTCTTGGTGGTGAGGAAAGCGGCGAAACGCTGTTCGAAATCGGCGTCGGACTGGCGAAGCGTGATGGCCATCGCTCAGGCCCTGTGCACGGGACGCGACGTGGCTTCCCACGCGCCGCCGACATCCGCAAGGCGGGCCTCGATGCATTCGACATCGAGCATGATTGCGCCGCCTCCCGAAAAGATCAGCTCGACTATGCCGGCCGGCTTGCTGATCTCGATGAAGCTGATCGCCAGCAGCGACAGCACTTCGGCCGGCTTGTCGCGGGCTATGCCGCTGGTCTTGGCGCCCAGAACCCGATCGAAATGCAGCACGGCCTGGCGCCGTTCGTTGTGCTGGCGAAAGAAGCCCGATTTGGCCTCCCAGACGAAACGGTTCATGGTCAGCACGAAACGCTTGGCCGCGGGAAGGTATTCAAGGTCCGAGACTTTCATCACGGCGTCCTGGACATGGGCGGAGACGATGCTCAGGTCCTGGTCGTCGAGGGCGATAAGCTTAAGGCCGTTCATGCGGATTTCGCACCTGAAAATTGACTGTTCAGCCTTCTGTTAGAGCATGATCCCGAAAAGTGGAAACCGCTTTTCGGAAAAGATCATGCTCAAGCAGGAATCCGGAGGTCGTTCCGGTCCGCGCAGCCGTGAGGCGGGCGGCGATCGGCCTAAGCCGAGATCCGTTCGATCACCGCGCCGCAATTGGACAGCTTTTCCTCCAGCCGCTCGAAGCCGCGGTCGAGATGATAGACGCGGTTGACAGTGGTTTCGCCTTCGGCCGCCAGGCCGGCAATGACCAGCGAAACGGAAGCGCGAAGGTCGGTCGCCATGACAGGCGCGCCCTTCAATTTCGGCACGCCGTCGACGATCGCCGTCTGGCCGGAAAGCGTGATGTGGGCGCCCAGACGCGCCAGTTCCTGCACATGCATGAAGCGGTTTTCGAAGATCGTCTCGGTGATGCGCGACTTGCCCTTGGCCATGGTCATCAGCCCCATGAACTGCGCCTGCAGATCGGTGGGGAAGGCCGGGAAGGGCGCCGTCGTCACGTCGACCGGTGAAATGCCGGCGCCGTTGCGCTTGACGCGGATGCCGGAATTGGTCGGCGTGATCTCGGCGCCCGTCTGCGCGATCACGTCCAGCGCGGTCTGCAGCAAATCGGGACGCGCGCCCTCGAGCACGACGTCGCCGCCGGTCATGGCGACGGCCATGGCATAGGTGCCGGTCTCGATCCGGTCCGGGATGACGCGCACGCGCGCGCCCGACAGCGCCTCGACGCCGTCGATGGTGATGGTTGGCGTGCCGGCGCCGGAAATCTTGGCGCCCATGGCATTGAGGCATTCGGCGAGGTTGACGATCTCGGGCTCGCAGGCGGCGTTTTCGAGCACCGTCTCGCCCTTGGCGAGCGCCGCCGCCATCATCAGCACATGGGTGGCGCCGACCGACACTTTCGGAAAGACGTAACGGTTGCCGACGAGGCGGCCATTCCTGGTCTTGGCGATAACGTAGCCGGTGTCGACGTCGATGTCGGCGCCCAGCGCCTGCAGGCCTTCCAGGAACAGGTCGACCGGCCGCGTGCCGATGGCGCAACCGCCCGGCAGCGACACCTTGGCCTCGCCCATGCGGGCCAGCAGCGGGCCGATGACCCAGAACGAAGCGCGCATCTTTGACACCAGCTCGTAAGGGGCCGTCGTGTCGACGATGTTGCGGGCGGAAAAATTGATGGTGCGCGAATAGCCTTCATTCTGCTTTTCGCGGCGTCCGTTGACCGAATAATCGACGCCGTGATTGCCCAGGATGCGGATCAGCTGCTCGACATCGGCCAGATGCGGCACGTTTTCGAGCGTCAGCGTGTCGTCTGTCAGAAGCGACGCGATCATCAGCGGCAGGGCGGCGTTTTTCGCGCCCGAGATCGGAATGCTTCCGGCGAGCTTGTTGCCGCCGACAATTCTGATGCGATCCATGAAGACTATCCCCTCGGCCCCGAAAGCCGGTTTCAATCGTTTGAGTATCGGCCCGTCTAGACCATCGGCCAACCTGGTTCAAGAAATAGGATTTCCTGGCACCCGACCCAAGAGTGGCGGATTTGAGTTAATCTTTTTGTATTTCCTTCGCCGCGCCGACCCCGTCCGGCCGCTTGTCGGCGTCCCCGGCGCGCCGCTTGTCGGCGTCGCCGGCGCGCCGCGAGCGCGACTGTGCCTTGCGTTTCAGCAGATTCGCGCGCAGCTGCTCGGCGAGCCGGTCCTTGCGGCCGGTGCCGCCCTTTTTCGGTGGAATTGTCTTGTCGTTCATCGTCCCGTCCTAGCCGGCGGCCGGCCAGGCCGCTATTTCAGGCATAACCAACATTGTGGCGCGGCCATGTCATCAAAACGTATCCGGCAAAGGCTTTCACAGATGCTTTGCACTTGGCCTTGCGCTTGCCGGTTCGATATGGCAGAAGCCCCGCCATCAGCGGCTGCGGTAGCTCAGTGGTAGAGCACTCCCTTGGTAAGGGAGAGGTCGAGAGTTCAATCCTCTCTCGCAGCACCAGACTGCCCGACATTTTCAGCGCCATCCGTCCCATTCTTAAGCCCTTGCGGCACGAACGGGCAAAAAAAGGCGCATCCGGCACCTGAATCCGAGATTTCGCGCAAGGTTGGTTCTCGTCGCGCTTTCATGGCGGGAGCAAATCGGCCTGCTTGCTTTCCTCCGCGACGAGCGCCGGCCCATAGCGGGCGACCGCTTGGCGCCCTTCCGCCCCCCACCCGCCCGATCGGACGGTTGAAAACATCGGCATTGGCGACCCGGGCGAGTCCCGCTCCGGTCAGTGCCTTGAAGCATGATCTGGCGCGGCCGTCGTCCCGATCAGAGTCGCAGGGCGAAGCGCCGTCCGCGCAGACGGCGCTGGTTGCGGCTTCATCGGAACGCAAATGCCGATATCGGGATTTGCGCTGGTCGCCCGATCGTGATTCAAGTCGGCGATTCCGAGGGCTTTCCCGCTGGAGCGCAGCATGACCTTGATCACACGCCGTCGACTTCTGAAATCGGCAGCGTTTGCCGGTGCGGGCGGGCTCGCCGCGATGGGGAGGCTTGGCGGCTGGGCCGCCGCCACGCCCGAGCCGGTGGTACTGCGGACGGCCAAGATCCAGGCCAGGCTGGTGGAGATCGGTCCGACCCGGGACGTGCTGACCTATGGCAGCGCCGGGATGCCGCCTGTGCTGAGGATGAAAAAGGGCGAGCCCTTCGCCGCCCGGCTCGTCAACGCCATCGACGACCCGACGACGATCCATTGGCACGGCGTTCGGGTCCCCAACAGGATGGACGGCGTTCCGTTCCTGGTCCAGCCCTATGTCTATACCGGCGATCATTTCGACTACGCCTTCACGCCGCCCGATGCCGGCACCTTCTGGTACCACCCGCATTGCAACACGCTGGAGCAGATGGGGCACGGCCTGACCGGCGTCATCGTGGTCGAAAATCCCGGTGATCCGAAATTCGATGCCGAAATCGTCCTCAATCTGCGCGACTGGCGCCTCGGCGACGATGGCCAGTTCATCGACCAGTTCCGGCCGCGCGATGCCGCGAGAACCGGCACCTATGGCACGGTGCGCACGGCCAATTGGCTCGACCAGCCGCACTATGACGCGCCGGCCGGCGGGCTGGTGCGGCTGCGCGTCGCCATCACCGACGTGACGCGCATCCATGCCTTTCGCGTCGACGGCGCGGAGGCGACGGTGATCGCGCAGGATGGCAATCCGGTGCCGCAGCGTTTTTCGCCCGATGCCTTGCTGCTTGGCCCGGGACAGCGCATGGAACTCGCCATCCGCATGCCGGACGCGGAGGGCGCGGTCGTGAGCCTGCGGGACGTCAGGGGCACCAAACCCAAGGTGCTGGCGACCTTGCGTGCGGTCGGCCAGTCGCTGAAGCGCGACATTCGTGATGTCGCGCCGCTGGAGGCCAATCCGGTGGCGGAGGTCGATCTCTCCGCTGCCCAGCATATTTCGCTGGCGCTCAGCGCCACGGCCGAGAACATTCCGAGCGACGGCATATGCGGTTCGCTCGGCTACAGTTTCTGGGCCATCAACAAGGTGCCGTGGCCGGGTGACACGCCGGATCCGACCGCGCCGCTGGCCGAATTGAAGCTTGGCAGGAGCTATGTCATCGACATGGAGAACCTGACGCCGCAATCGCATCCGATGCATTTGCACGGCATGAGCTTCAAAGTGCTGTCATCCTCGACTCGGCCCGTGCAGCCGCTGATTTCAGACACCTATCTCATCCAGCCCAACGAGAAGGTGAGCCTCGGCTTCGTCGCCGACAACCCCGGCGACTGGCTGCTGCACTGCCACATCATCGAGCATCAGAAATCGGGCATGACGAGCTACGTCAGGGTGACCTGAAACCGAGCGCGTGCCGCGGCCTACTTGCGCAGTTGCGCCTCGATCTCGTCGAGCACCTTGTCTTTGCCGATGCCGGTGAGGAAGGCGAGGCCCTTGATGACCGGCTTGGTCACCGAAGCCGAGATCGGCGTCGTGGCGACGATGAAGTCGACGCTGTCGGCCAGCCCCGGCACTTCGGTCGCCTTGGCCTGCTGGGCGTTGAAGGTCAGGCCGCGTTGCTTCATCGCCTCGGTGACGGCGACGTTGACCGCGGTCGAGGTGGCTATGCCCGTGCCGCAGGCAAAGAGAATTGTTTTCTGTCTGGACATCTCTTTCTTCTCCTTGTTCAGCCGAGCACGGCCCGAACGTCGTCTAGCGTCGTGGCCGACCTCAGGCCGTCCAATGCATCTGGATTCTGGATGGTGGCCATGACGGCCTGCAGCGCTTCAATCTGCTTGTCCTTGTCATTGATGGCAAGCAGGAAGACGAAGCCGACCGGCAGCTTCTCGTCAGGGTCTTCCATGTTGGCGAAGACGACGGGGTGCTTCAATGTGCCCAAAGCGATCCCGGGCTTCAGGACATGTTCGGGATCGGTGTGCGGCACCGCGACATTGTCGGGGCGCTCCAGCGGCAGTCCTGTCGGGATGGTCAACTCGCGACGCACGACCGCGTCGGCATAGGAGTTCTTGACATAGCCGAGCGTCTCGAGCCGGCCGGCCAGGATGCGGATGATCTGCTCATTGGTCGAGGCATCGGATCCGAGCACGATCGCTTCGGGGTCCAGAAGCTGCATGAGTCCGTCAGACATGTTTTTGCTCCGTCGATAAAATCGTGCGCCCGGGGAGGGCGCACGATCATTTCAAACGTCAGGCGTGATGAGGCTCAGGCCGTGCCTTCGGCCGGCTCGTCCTCGGCGCCCGCTGCCCGTTCCCAGCCGAGCGTGTTGCGGCGATAGAGGACGAACAGTGCCGCGATGACCACGGCGATCACGACGATGCCGGTAAGGCCAAGTCCCTGGATCGCCTCGATGATCACATAGGGCACCCACAGGAAGCCGTCGACGACGGAGGTGATCTGCAGCGCGTCTGCCGGCAGCTTGAAGCCCGAGGCGACGGCAGCACTTGTGAACAGCGGCGCCAGCGCGTTGGCGACGTAGAAGCCGATCGCCAGCGTCACCGTGCCGATCACCACCATGCGGAACACATTGCCTTTGACCAATGGCGCGGTCATGGCGACGATGAAGGGAATGACCGCCAAGTCGGCGAACAGGATGACGCGGTTGCCCGGCAGGATCACCGACAGGATGATCGCGATCGGCACCAGGATCAGCGATGACGAGATCGCGGCGGGATGACCGATCAGGATCGCCGAATCGAGGCCGACGAGAAGCTCGCGGTCGCCCGTGCGCTTGCGCACGAATTCCTGCGCCGCGTCGGAAACCGGGATCAGCCCTTCCATCAGGATCTTCACCATGCGCGGCAGGAGCAGCATGACGGCTGCCAGGGTCATGCCGGTGCCCAGCACCTTGGCGAACACCGTGCCGAGGTCACCCGCATTGTAGAAAGCGATGGCGCCAAGCACGAGACCGATGATCAAGCCGAGCACGACAGGTTCGCCGAACACGCCGAACCGGCGCTCGATGGTCTCGGTGTTGATGTTGATGCGGTTGATGCCGGGAATGCGGTCCATGATCCAGTTCAGGATGATGGCGATCGGCAGGATCTGCGCGGAAGCCAGGTGCGGCACCGAAATGCCGGGCACGCCGTAGAACTGCTGCACTGCGCGCGCCGACCAGTCGGCGAACAGCAGCGACAGTGCCGCGACCAATGCCGCGATGGCGATGCCGTAGGCCAGATTGTCGGTCGCCGCCACGACCAGCGAGCCGACAAAGGCGAAGTGCCAGAAGTTCCAGACGTCGACATTGAGCGTGCGCGTCATGCGCGTCAGCAACAGCACGATGTTGACCAGGATGCCGACGGGGATGACCCACAGGCCGACCGACGAGCCGAAGGCGATGGCGGCCGCCGACGGCCAGCCGACATCGATGATGTCGCGATGAATGCCGGTGTTGGTGACGATGGCCTTGGCGACGTCGCCGATCGACGTGAACATCAGGCCAAGCACGAGGTTGATGCCGATGAAGGCGACGCCGATGGTGACAGCGGCGCGAAAAGCCTTGCTGACCTTTGCGCCCAGAACGACGGCTATGATGAAAATGACGATCGGCAGCAGCACTGTTGCGCCGAGCGTGTCGATGGCCCCTTTGAGGCCCGCAAGAATAGTGTCCATTTGTCCTCCCCTGGAGCACCGAGCCCGACCCCCGGGTTCGAAATGATGCTCCGTTGACCTCCAACGCCTTTGCCGCCAACCTCGGCGCAAAGGCACTCCCCGTTCTGCCCGCGAGGCGGAATGCGTCCCGCTCGGTGATGCGGGATGAACATTTGCCTTCGCTGGCGAACGAATGTTTTATTGAGGCAGTTCAAGGCAATGTCAATTGGCAAGTCTTTGAACCCAAGGCATCCGGGCTGACGGAGCCTTCGCCTGTGCGCTCTTGACGGAGCATTGAACGGAAAAACCCGCCTGTGCGGCGGGCCCTTGGCGCAACTCAGCACCATAGGCAAATATGTAGCATAGTTGCCCTCACCCGGTCAAGAAAAAATTCCTATCATGAGAAGCCGCCGGCACAGCGGACTGGCAGTCGTCAGGTCTTTGTCGCCGAGTTCGGAGCCCCGCTTCGGTCCAGTCGGGACTGGGCCGAGCGCCTCTATACCGCGCGATTTCATGGGAAATTGACTGTCGAGGCCAGTTTCGTTGGCAAGGAGGAGCTATTCCCTGCTAATCCGACGCGAACCAGGAAGCTGTGGACATCCCCGCATGACCAATGTCGCCTTGACCGGGCTCGCCCGCGATCTCGCCAGCCGTGCCGCCGAGGGCCGCCCGGTACGCATCGGCGTCATCGGTTCGGGCGAAATGGGCACCGATCTGGTCACGCAAGGCATGCTGATGCCCGGCATTTCGGTCTGCGCGGTCTCGACAAGACGTCCGCACACGGCACGCGAAGCGATCCGCATCGCCTATGGTGACGAAGCGATGGCCGTCGAAGCCGATACCACTTCGAAAGTCACCGCGGCGATCGAGTCGGGAAAGATCGCCATCACCTCCAACGAGATGCTGGTCACCAATCCGCTGATCGACGTCGTCATCGACGCCACCGGCAAGCCCGGCGTCGCCGCCGACTTCGACCTGATGGCGATGCAGCATGGCAAGCATCTGGTGATGATGAATGTCGAGGCCGACGTCACTATCGGCTGCTATCTCAAGCAGCAGGCAGATCGCCTCGGCGTCGTCTATTCGGTCGGCGCCGGAGACGAGCCCTCGAGCTGCATGGAGCTGATCGAGTTCGCCTCCGCACTGGGCCTGACCATCGTCTCGGCCGGCAAGGGCAAGAACAACCCGCTTAACCACGATGCCGTGCCCGACGACTATCGCGAGGAAGCGATCCGCCGCAACATGAACCCGCGCATGCTGGTCGAGTTCGTCGACGGTTCGAAAACCATGGTCGAGATGTGCGCCATCGCCAACGCCACCGGGCTGGTGCCCGATGTGCCCGGCATGCACGGCCCGAAGGCCGACCGCGACGACCTCGTCAAGGTGCTCATTCCGCGCGAGCATGGCGGGCTGCTCACGAAAAAGGGCGTTGTCGACTACACGGTCGGCAAGGGTGTCGCACCCGGTGTCTTCGTCATCGTCGAGGCGACCCACCCGCGCATCGTCGAGCGCATGGACGACCTGCATATCGGCCACGGTCCCTATTACAGCCTGTTCCGGCCCTACCATTTGACCTCGCTGGAAGTCCCGCTGACGGCAGCCCGCATCGTGCTCTTCGGCAAGCCCGACATGGTGCCGCTGCCAAGGCCGGTCGCCGAGGTATGCGCCGTCGCCAAGCGGGATCTGCTCGCCGGCGAAACCTTCGATGCGATCGGCGAGACCTGCTATCGCTCCTGGACGATGACCGTCGAAGACGCTCGCGCCCGGCGTGCCGTGCCGGTCGGCCTGCTCGAGGGCGGCAAGGTGCTGAAACCGGTGAGGAAAGGCGAGCTGTTGACGGCCGACAACGCCGCACCCGACCGGGCGACGAGACTGTTCGCTCTGCGCCGGCTGCAGGATGAGATGCTGTACGGAAAATAAGCCCGTTGTGGCGCTGTCATGACAGATGCACTATATTGTAATGGCAGATGACGCTGAGGATCGACCAATGAACCTCCAGATCAGGGACCCGCGTGCACGTGAGCTGGCACAGCGGCTCGCCGCCAAACGCAAGATTTCGATGACCGAGGCGGTGATCGAAGCTCTTGAGTCCGAACTGAAACGGGAAAGTGGACGCGCTCCGTTGGCGCAGCGGCTGGCTACCATCGCTGATGAACTCAAAGCCAGAGCTGGTCATGGCGGCCGGCCCGTAGACAAGGATGAGATCGATGAGATGTGGGGCCACTCTTGATGTTTGTCGACACCTCGGTGGTCGTCGCAATTCTTTCGGGAGAGGGAGATGCTGGCGAGTGGAGCAACCGCATCGCGGTAGCACCTCGCAAAATTACTTCCGCGTTGGTGGTGCTCGAAGCGGCTATGCGGCTTTCAACTATGCTGGCCGTTGAGCCGCTTGTCGCTGAAGTGGCGATAGAGGCTTTTCTGCGCGAGTCCGAAATCGAAATCGTTCCGATCGACGCCGGCGACGCCAAGCTCGCGGTCCAAGCTTTTTCAGACTATGGAAAAGGACGCGGGCATCCCGCCCAACTCAACCTGGCCGATTGCCTGTCCTATGCATGCGCAAAGAGTCGTGGCTCTGCTCTGCTCTACAAAGGCAACGACTTCTCGCATACCGATCTGGCCTAGGGAGTCTGCTCTATTTCCCCAGTTCGATCGACCGCAGCCGCGCCGCTTCCACCGCTTGCGTGAGGAGATTGGTCAACCGGTCCTCGCCCATCAGCACACCAAGCGCCGCCGCCGTCGTGCCGTTCGGGCTGGTCACCTGCTGGCGCAGCAGGCCCGGCTCCTCGCCGCTTTCGGCGGCGAGGGAGGCGGCACCATAGACGGTCTGCATGGCGAGCAGCCTGGCGGTCGCCGCCGGCAGGCCCGCCTTCTCGGCGGCGACGGTCAGCGCTTCGATGAAATGGAAGATATAGGCCGGCCCCGATCCCGACACGGCGGTCACCGCATCCATCAGTCCCTCCTCGTCGATGGTGGCCACTTCGCCGCTGGCCGACAAGAGGTCGGCGACGAAACGCTTGGTGTCGTCGGAAACCAGCGGATTGGAAAACACCACCATCATGCCCTTGCCAATGGAAGCAGGCGTGTTGGGCATGCAGCGCACAACAGGCGCGCGGTCGCCCAGGATTTCCTCGAAGGTGGCGACCGGCGTGCCCGCGGCAATGCTGACGAAGGTGGTGCGCCCTTCGCCGAAACGTTTGTAAGCGGCGGTGACGTCGCGGATCACCTGGGGCTTCACGGCGATGACGATGAGATCAGGCACGGCACCGGCCGGGATATCGGTGGCGTCGGCAGCCGTTCCGCATCCCAGTGCGGCCGCGCGCTGGCGCAGGTCGGCATTGGGCTCGACCACGAAAACGGACGACGGTGCAAGCTTGCCGGATTTCAGCCAGCCCGAGAGCATGGCGTAACCCATATTGCCGCAGCCGGCGAGAACAAGCCTGATCGTCATCGAAAGCCCTCCGAGGAAAGGCTTCACATAAACGCTCGCGGATCAACGGGGAAGCCCTGTCAGGTGGAGTGGCCCAATCTCGCGCCACGACCGCCGTTGCGCAGCGCGACCGGGCGCAGCGAAACCTGTCTGAGCCCAAGCACACCGAGCACGAAGAACAGCCACACCGGATCGCCGCGATGGAAGAAGAAGCTTTCGAGGAAGGCGTTGAGCGCGGCGAACAGCACAACCATCATGAAGAAGTCGCCGAGATAGATGTTTTCCTTGCGCAAGGGAATGCGCATGTAGTCGCGCAAAGGGGCGATCAGGAAAGTGTAGACCGCCACGCAAAGGGCCGGAATGCCCATCAGGACCGCGATGTCGAGATAACCGTCATGGCCGTGCACGATGGTCCTGATATCCCACGGTCGGTCGAAGGGCTGATCCTGGTTGAGCAGCAGCGGCGTTCCCCAGAAACTCTCATAGCCGTAGCCGGTCCACGGTTTCTTCGCCAGCATCTCGCCGGCGAACTCCCAGAGCGTGGTGCGCCCGGTATAGGTCAGGCCGGGGAAATAGATCGCCGCCAGCTGTTTCACCGGCGGCAGGAAAACGATGCCCAGCGTGCCGACCGCGGTAGCGATGATCGCCAGCGCGAACAGGATCGGCGTGCCGAGCCGCATGCCCATGAGGCTCGGAAACATGACGATCAGGATCGAGAACGGCACCAGGCCGGCCGTGGTCTTGGATCCGGTGTGCAGCATGAACACCATCGCCGCGACGAAAATTCCGGCGCCCCAGAACCGCTGCCCGCGCCGGAAGAGATAGAGGCCGGCGAAACTGAAGCAGGCCATGACCGGACCGGCGATGTTCTTGTGGGTGAACACGCCGCGCCACAGGCCGGCATGTTCCGGTTCTTGCGAATCGGCCGTGTGCATTGCCTCGTGCGGAAAGGCGATGAGGCCGAGGTAGGAAAGGCCCATGACCGCCACCGCGGTGAAGATGATGACCTTCGAGAAGGAGTCCGCATCGCGCGGCAGCACAAGGATCGTCGCCATGGTCAGGATGCCGATCATGGTGAAGGAGGCGGCGCGCATCGCCGAGGGCGGGTCTGTCGCCAGCACCACCGACAGGAAGAAGAAGCCCAGCATCAGCATCCAGGAAGGGCTGAGCAGCGAGCGCACGATGCGCGGGTCGGCGAAAGCCATCAGCGAAAAGACGGAAACGGCGCCGAGCGAGCCGAAGCCGAGCTGGTTGACGATGTCGCCGCCTTCGCCGGTGAGTTCCGCGCCCGCGGGCTGGAACGGGCGGAAGGACACCAGGATGACGGTGAACAGCAGCGCCGCGATCGCGGTTGCCACGCCGTCGCGCGTGAACGCGGCGCCGAGCGGCGCGCGCTCAGTTCTTTTCAGGCTGGCGGTATTGCTCATTGGCATATCCGAATTCGGCCAGCACGCGGCCCAGCGCCACATGGACAGGGTAGATTGCGGCCGCGGGCGATCCTGTCCGTGCCAGCCTGGCGGCGCCGCGAAATGGCGAGGCGGCAAGCAGGGCCAGGCTCTTCAGCAACACCTTGACGCCGGCCAGCGGGGTGCCGGCGCGTTTCTTCTTTTCGACCAGCGTCGAGATCACGCCGTTGCGCAGGCTGCGGGCGCGGATCCAGTCGGCCTCGACCCGACGGGCCGGGACTGTCTCGGTCACCCTGGCCTCGGCGCACCAGCCAAGCACAAAGCCGCGCTGCGCCGCCCGGCTCAGGAAGTCGGAATCGCCGCCGCCCATGAAATTGAATCTCAGGTCGAGGAACGGCGGCCCCATGGCGGTAAGCACGTTGCGCCCGACCAGGAGATTGCCGGACGAATAGAGCGCCGGCACGAGGCCCGTCTTGCGGTAGGGCGGCGCGAAGACCGGATGCTTGGCCCAGCGCGCATGGGCGGGATCGGCAAAGTCGGGCACTTGCGGGCCGCCGACAATATCGGCGCCAAGGCTTTCGGCCGCCCCGCACATCCGTTCCAGCCAGTGCGGATCGGCTATCTCGTCATCGTCGATGACCAGCAGGTGCCTGAAATTCGGAAAGTGCAGGATCGCCGCCTGCCAGCCGGCATTGTAGGCGCTGCAATTGCCGCGCTGATGCGCGATGATCACCATGCCCGGTATCTCGCCGCGCTCGAACAGCGGCAGCGACGCCTGGGCGCCGGCCCGAGCCTCGGCCTCGTTCTCAATGACGATGACGGCAAAGGGCCTGCCGGTCAGCTGCGCGCGCAGCGACGCCAGCGTTTGCAGGACCTGGTCCGGCCGCTTGAAGGTCGGCAAGGTGACGACGGCTTCGACGGCCTCCGTGTCAAGCCGGGGGGATCGTCCCGCGATCGATACCGAACCGTCCGATGGCAAAGGGATCATCCGTGTCAGCCGCATGGTGGGTCGAGTTCTGTTAGCACCATGACGATAACGTTTCGTTAATCACCTTTCACGGAGTGGCTCTTCAAGCCGAGGTTTTGGGTCGTCGATGCGCGCGCGTTTAATCAAGGGTTCACCGCGCTTTGCTACCGGCTGCACCACAGGATAGGTGAGATGCATCTGCTGTTCGCCACATCGATCGTGCCCGATGGCGCTCTCGCATCGGGCTACGAGATCGCCAATGCTGCAATCATCGCTGCCTTGCGGCGCGCCGGCGCGCGCGTCACCGTCATCGGCTTCATCTGGCCGGGGAAAGCCGCCGCCGATCCTGAAAGCACCATCGTTCTGGGTGCCGTCGACGTGCGCACCGAAAATGCTTCAGCGCTGCAAAAGCTTGCCTGGGTCGGCAAGGCGATGCTTTCGGGCCTCACCTTCGCGTCGGCCAAGGTGCGTGCGGTCTCCGATGCCGAAGTCCTCGCCGCCATCGAGCGCGCCGGCCCCTTCGACGGCTATGTGCTTAATTCCGTGCAGTTCGCCGGCGCCTTCGAAAAGCTCTTCGACGAGCGGCCTTCGATCTTCGTCGCCCACAATGTCGAGCATCTTTCGGCGCGGGAAAATGCCGCTGCCGCCCCGGGCATCTTCCAGCGCCTGTTGTTCCGCCGCGAGGCAAGGCTGCTCGAGAGCGTGGAAGAGCGTCTGTGCCGCCGCGCGCGTTTCGTCTTCACGCTGGCCGAGGAAGACCGTTCGGCACTTGGCGTGGCCTCCGACGACCGCTCGGCGGTGCTGCCGCTGGTGACGGGCGCCACGCCACCGGCGCGTAACGGCCGGCGCAAGATTGAGTGCGACGCCGCGCTGATCGGCACCTGGACTTGGCAGCCGAACCGCATCGGGCTCGGCTGGTTCCTGGACAAGGTGGTACCGCATCTGCGCCCGGACTTCCGCATCAGGATCGCCGGCAGCATGCCGTCTGACATCGCCTCGACGCATCCCGGCGTCGCTTTCGTCGGACGCGTGCCGGACGCCCAGGCTTTCATACGCGGCGGCGCCGTCATCCCGCTCATCAGCACCGCCGGCAGCGGCGTGCAATTGAAGACGATCGAAACGTTCGAGCTCGGCCTGCCCGCCGTCG
The DNA here is from genome assembly GCF_006442955.1 of Mesorhizobium sp. B1-1-1. Taxonomy (NCBI): domain Bacteria; kingdom Pseudomonadati; phylum Pseudomonadota; class Alphaproteobacteria; order Hyphomicrobiales; family Phyllobacteriaceae; genus Mesorhizobium; species Mesorhizobium sp. B1-1-1. The sequence goes on along the minus strand of NZ_VFWW01000020.1, from coordinate 18,806 downwards.
CCACCAGCCACGCGCTGCGCGGCATCGACCATCGCCCGGTCAATTGCGCGGTCACCGACGATCCGGTCGCCTTTGCCAAGGCGCTGGAGACCGCGGCGGCCGACATAAGCGACGTTGACGGCAGCGCGTTCCACCGCCGGCAGCTCAAGGCGCTCGACGCCGCCATCCGGCTTGGCCTGGAGAAGCTCGGTCCGGTCATGCAGGAGGCGTTTGCATGAACATGCACGCCGCCCGCGCCGCATTCGGGCCCGACACATTGAAGACGATCTTCGGCATCTCCGTGCTCGCCATTCGCTGGGACGACGCGATCGCCCTGCTGACGCGGCTGATCGTGGAACGACGCTTCACCAAGGTCAGCTTCCTCAACGCCCATAACGCCAATCTCGCCTACACCGATCCGGTGTTCGCCCAGGCGCTCGACGATTTTCTCATCCTGCCGGACGGCATCGGCGTCGATCTCGCAGCGCAGCTTCTCTATGGCGCGCCGTTCCCGGACAATCTCAACGGCACCGACTTCGTGCCGGCCTTTCTGCGGTCGGTGACCCGGCCGCTGACCGTGGGGCTGCTCGGCGCGACGCGCGTCAATGCCGAGGCCGCGTCGAAGAAGCTCGCGGCGATTGCCGTCCAGCACAGATTCGTGGTCATCCATGACGGCTACTTCTCCGCTGCGCAGGAGCCGGAAATCATCGAACGCATCGCCGCGCTGCGGCCTGATATGCTGCTGGTCGCCATGGGCGTGCCGCGCCAGGAATTGTGGATCGAACGGCACATCGACGAGCGCCACTGCACGCTGCCGGTCGCGGTCGGCGCGCTGCTGGATTTTCTCAGCGGCGCCGTGCCGCGCGCGCCCTTGTGGATACGGCGCCTCAGGCTGGAGTGGCTGTTTCGCCTGGCGGTCGAGCCGGGACGGCTCTGGCGCCGCTATGTGGTCGGCAACCCCTTGTTCCTGTGGCGGGTCCTCAAACAGAAATTGTTCCGGCCCCAAGCCGGAGACGTCCGTTGAACGAGAGGTTCGTTCCGGGCGCGATCGCCGAACCCGGACTGCTTCGGGCAACGCCGACGGCAGCCATGGTGACGGCAAGCTATGCGCCGGATTTCGAGCGTTGCCGCCTGCTCTGCGAAACCCTCGACCGCCACGTCACGGGCGTCGCGCATCATTACATTCTGGTCGAAGCCCGGGACGTTAAATTGTTTCGCCGGTTGGAGAGCGCCAACCGATCCGTCGTCGACGAACGTGAGTTGCTGCCGCGCTGGCTGCATGTCTTCGACGATCCGCTTAGTCTGTTCCGGCGGCGCGTCTGGCTCAGCCTGAAGACGCAGCCGCTGCGCGGCTGGCACGTGCAGCAACTGCGCCGCATTGCAGTTGCGGCGCACGCATGCCAGGACGTCCTGGTCTTCTGCGATTCCGACGTCGCCTTCCTGAAGCCCTTCGATTGCGGCGCGTTCTGGCGCGACGGCAAGGCGCGGCTGTTCCGCCGTGACGGCGTGCTTGCGCAGGACGGTCATGACGAGCATCGCACATGGTCGCGCAATGCCGGCTCCGCGCTCGGCATCGATCCGTCGAGGAATTCGGTTCACGATTACATTTCGACGCTGATCGCCTGGCGCCGCGACACCGTGCTGGCCATGTGCAGTCGGATCGAGGAGGTGCATGGCCGAAACTGGGTCGAGGTCGTCGGCTCGGCGCGCAAATTCTCCGAATGCATGATCTATGGCCGCTATGTCGACGATCTGCTGGACGGCGCCGGTCACTTCCATGGCTCGGAAGAATTCTGCCGCGTCCACTGGACCGGTGAGGCGCTGTCGGATGATGAATTCCGTCGCTTCGTTGCCGCCATGGCGCCCGAACAGGTGGCGATCGGCATGCAGTCCTTCATCGGCACCGATACCGGCCGCATCCGCCGGCTGATCGGGCTCGACCGATCCTGATCCTGAAAAGCGAACCGGTTCTCGGAAAGACTGCCCAGATGAAGGATCAGATCGCCTTCGCCGGCTTGCGTAGCGCCGAATAGGTCAGCAGCATCGACGCGAGATAGAGTAGCAGGAAGACGACGTTGAGCGACAGCACCAGCTTCGATGTGTCGGCAATTGTTGTCAGCACATAGGTCAGCAGCAGCGCCTTGAGGGCGGCGAGCAGGCCGAGATTGAGCGCCCGCACCAGCGTCTGGCCGCGCGCGAACAGAAGCTCCGCCTGGTATTCGACCAGATTGCGCAGTCCCGGAACGCCGATCGCAAGCGCCACAAGGGGAGCGGCCTCCGAGACGTTCTTGCCGAGCGCCCCGGGGAAGAAATGCAGCACCACGGCAAGCACCAGCAGCGCCAGCGTCGAGACCGCGAACACGCCGCCTTCGATGCCGCTCTTGACCGCCAGCCGTGACAAGAGCTCCGGGGCACGCATCATGCGCTGCACCAGCATCATGGAGAAGGTGCGGATCGGGATCGCCGTCAGGTCGACCAGCCGCATGATGATGGCATAGATGCCGGCCAGGTGCGGCCCACCGATCGCCAGCACCAGAAGCTTGTCGAACTCCATCTGCAGGTAGAACAACACCTCGGCGCCGGCGACGTAGATCGAATCGGCGAGCCGCCTGAGATAGAGCTCGCCGCGCAGCCGCAGCCGTTGGCGCGGATAGAAGAGGCCGAACGCGACCAGCAGCGAGGCCGCGTTCGCGCCGATATAGAACCAGGACCACACCCAGACGCTGTGTTGCGCCCAGAACATGAACAGCACCGCGCCGGCTGCCCGCAACGCCGTCGCCAGGATCGCCAGCACGGCGGCACGGCCGAATTTGCCGAGACCGTTGTTGACGATCAGCGCCACCTCCACCGGCCGCCACAGAAGCGCCTCGGCAAAGACGATTGCCGCGAACACCGGCAGCGGCACGGTGCTGGCAAAGAAGATCAGGTAGACGATGTAGGAGGCCGCAGCGAGCAGCGGCAACGAGACGATGCCCAGCAGCAGGAAGCCTGCGGTGAAGGTGCCAATCAGGTTGGGGCGGATGGTGGCGGTGCGGTAGAGTGCCGAGATGAAGCCGAAGGCCAGAAGCCGCGACAGCATCACTCCGGCGGCCGAGGCGGTGGCGAACATGCCAAACTCGGCGATGGAAAGCGTATTGGCCAAGGCGATGAAGTAGGCGAGTGAAAACACCAGCCGCCCGCCGGCGCCGCTGATCGCTGAAAAATAGTCGCGAACCATCCCCCGTCTTTCGGCCACGAAGGTGCCGATCCGGGCGAGGGGCCGCCTCTGCGGTATGTCGCTGGCCTCAGTCATAGGTCAGGGAAAGGCATAGGCGGCAAAGTTTAACGTGCCCTTCTGAAATCTTCCTGCATCTGCTGAAATTCCAAGCAGCCGGCATCAAGCAATGCTTTCGGCCGCCTAAAATTAACCTTTTGTTTTCTATGCTTGTTTAGCGTGGCTTAACAAATGGCCGACTGCCGCTGTCTGGCGGCTGAAAGTAAGCTCCGCGACAATGGGCGACAGGGAAAATCGTGAGGACTGGAGGCGCGAGCGATCCTTGCTGGCGCTTGGCCAAGCCGTGCGCGGTGAGGACGAGGCATCGCTGGTCTCGCTAGGGGATCGGGCAAATCCGTCATGGCGCGAGGATGCCGCCACACGTCATCGCCTGGCGCGTTCGCAGCGCGAGGCGAAGATGAATCCGGCGCCTTCCGCATCCACCGCAACGCAACGCTTGCAGCCGGGCGGCGAGCCGGCTCCGGCGTCCGCCGGCATTTCGCGTTCGCACGATGGGGCCGGTATCGGCGGTTCGGACTCGGCGATGCCGTATGAAGAGACGGTTCCTGAGATCGCCTCGAGCGTTGATTCCCCGCGCAGCACATCCGAACCGCTGAGCGCGAGCGAAGCGGGAACATCTCCTGGCGAGGATGCCGACAGCCAGCAATGGAAGCCCCTGATCGATCCGATGCAGGTGGTTCGCGGCGTCGCCAGGTCCAAAGCGCTGATCATCACCACGACGGTACTGGGCGCGGCGCTCGGCGTTGCGATTGCCCTGTCGACGCCGAAGAAATACGAGTCCACCACCGAACTGATCGTCGACCCGCGCGACCTGAAGCTTACGGATCGCGATCTCACCCAGGCGGTGGTCATGCCCGACGCGGCGCTCGTCAACGTCGAGAACCAGATCAAGTTGCTGACCTCCGGCACCGTGTTGAACAAGGTTGTCCAGGAGCTCGACCTGGTCGACGACCCCGAGTTCAACGGCCAAGGCAATGGCGGCCTGGGCGTCATGTCGCTGATCCGCTCGATCCTGTTGCGCCAGGACGGACCGGGCGGTGTCGACCAATCCCGCCGCCTTTCCCTTGCCATCGTCAACCTGGCCGAGAGCGTTTCGGTCGAGCGCGGCGGCAAGACCTCCGTGATCACCATCGGCGTCACCACGCAGGACGCCCAGAAATCGGCGCTCATCGCGGAAACGATGACGAAGGTTTTCCTGCAGACTTCGGGTGAAATCCAGTCCGACACTGCCGGCCGGGCCAACAACGAACTGACGGCGAAACTCGACGAGATGCGCAAGGGCGTCGAAGCCGCCGAGCGCAAGGTCGAGGATTTCAGGGCCACCCATGATCTTGTCGACGCGCAGGGCCATCTGATCAGCGACGACCAGATGCTCAAGCTCAACGAGCAGCTTTCCGTCGCCCGCGCCCGCACGCTGGAGCTGAACGCCCGCGCGGCCTCGGCACGTCAGGTCAACGTGAATTCGGTGCTCAGCGGCACCTTGCCTGAAGAGATCAACTCCAACTCCATGAGCGATCTGCGCTCGCAATACGCAACGCTCAAACAGGAGGCTGATCGGGCAGCGGTCCGGCTCGGACCGCGCCATCCCGAGCGCCAGGCGCTCGAGGCCCAGCTCACCGGCGCGCGCGAACGCATCGTCGCCGAACTCAGCCGCATCGCGTCGTCGCTGCAGGTTGACCTGAAACGCTCGGTCCAGCTCGAACAGGACCTTGCTTCCCGCCTGGCGCAGATGAAGGTGCGCAGCGGCGACGTCAACAGCGACCTTGTCTCGATGCGCGAACTGGAACGCGAGGCCTCGGCCAAGCGCTCGGTCTATGAGCAATATCTCCTGCGCGCCAAGGAGACCGGCGAGCAGAAGAATATCAACACCGCCAATATGAGCGTAATCTCGCCCGCCTCCATTCCGCTGGAGCCGAACGGGCCGTCGCGCGCCGTGGTGGCGCTTGCCGGCCTGCTGCTGGGCTTTGCCTCCGGCGTCGGTCTCGGCGCCATGCGCGGCGCCTATGAAAGCCTGCGTGAGACCGCCAGGTCACGATCCCGCCGTGACCGCAAGATAGAGGAGCGCCGGGCGCCGCTCGATGACCAGGCATTCCGGGCGCCGCCTCCGCCGGCGCCGCCGATACCGCAAGCATCGCCGCCGCAATCACCGCCGCCGCCACCAGCATCAGTGCCGCCGCTTGCCGCGCAGCCCGGAGCCGCTGCCACCGAGGGTCCAAGCCGGATCGGCTTGCTGATGTCGAGGCTGCGCAAAGCCGTGTCCCGCAAGCCCGCCACCGAGGCGCAGGACGATGCGTTTCCCGGTGCATCTGCATCGGCCGCTGTCGCCGAAGAGGGCCGGCCGGCGAGCACTCCGGCATTTCCCGACTATCCGGCTCCGGATTCCGCCTCTGGACATCGCCCGCCAGCTCCAGACTATCCGCGGCCATCTTTTCAGCCAGACGCGGACGCCGGCTATACGCGGCCCATGGGACCGCCATTGCGGTCGCCCCTGGTGCCGCAGCAGGCGATGTATCCGGCCTCGTCCCATCCCTATGCGCAGCCCTTGGTCTATCCGCACATGCAGCCTTGGCAGACGCGGTCGGCGGCAGGCCATCCCCAGGCCACGGCGCCCTATGGCGCGCCCATGCCCTACCCGGCCGCACCCGCTCCGGCTCAGCCGTCGGCCTATCCCGCCGCGCCGCTGGAGCAGCCCGCCGCCGCCGAGAAGGGCGCCGAGCAGGCGTCGATCGAGGAAATTCGCGCCAGCCTGCGCGAATTTCGCGAGGCTGTTCGCGAGCTTACCGAGAGCCGCGCGGGCCGCCGCTATTTCTGAGCCACAAGATAGTCTCCTGTGTCGAACAAAAGCGCGCCGGTTTCGCGTAAACGGCATCGGACGGCGCTTTGACGGGATTGCGTGTTCGAATTTTCGTCAAAATGCCGCGCGGTGTCTTTGCTGGGGACGCAGCCCGGCTGGCCGGGCCATGCAGGCTTCGGCGCACGCTTGAGAAAAGGATCCAAAGCGCCGCATTTTCGGACGCGGCCGGTTTGGCGGAACGTATCGAGGGGTGATTCATATGGCCGAAGTGATTGACGGCAAAAGCGTTGCCGAAGACGTGGTGCGGACGGTGAAGACCTTGACCGCCGAGCTTGTCGCCAAGGGCAAGATCCAGCCCGGTCTCGCCGTGGTCATCGTCGGCGAGGATCCGGCGAGCCAGGTCTATGTCGCCTCCAAATCCCGCACCGCCAAGGAATGCGGCTTTCATTCGGTCCAGCACACGCTGCCGGCGGATACCTCCCAGGAGGCGCTGCTCAAGATCATCGCCGACCTCAACGCCGATCCGGCCATCAACGGCATCCTGGTGCAGCTTCCGCTTCCCGCCCACATCGACGCCGGCAAGGTCATCCAGGCGATCGCGCCGCAGAAGGATGTCGACGGCTTCCATTTCATCAATGTCGGCAAGCTCGGCACCGGCGAACTCGACACCGCTTTCGTTCCCTGCACGCCCGCCGGCTCGATGCTCCTGATCGAGCGCGTGCGCGGCAAGGATCTGTCGGGCCTCAATGCCGTCGTCGTCGGCCGTTCCAACATCGTCGGCAAGCCGATGGCCAATCTCCTGCTTGCCGCCAATTGCACCGTCACCATCGCGCACAGCCGCACGAAGGATCTGCCGGGACTGGCCCGCACCGCCGACATTCTCGTCGCCGCGGTTGGCCGGCCGGAGATGATCAGGGGCGATTGGGTGAAGCCCGGCGCAACCGTCATCGACGTCGGCATCAATCGCATCCCGGCCCCGGAGAAGGGGGAGGGCAAATCCCGCCTCGTCGGCGATGTCGCCTATGCCGAAGCGGCCAAGGCCGCCGGCGCCATCACGCCCGTGCCCGGCGGCGTCGGGCCGATGACCATTGCCATGCTGATGGCCAATACGTTAGCCTCCGCCTACCTTGCGGCCGGGTTGAAACGGCCCTCCTTCTGACCACCAGAAAGCAGCAGCTTTGCCGAACCCAACTATTCCCTTGGAACGGCCGGTCATGAATGATCCCGTTCAAGGCGGCCGGCAATTCGCATTCCTGCTGGTCGACAAGTTCTCCATGTTCTCGCTGGCCGCCGCGATCGACACGTTCCGTTCGGCGAACCGGCTGCTCGGCCGCGATTTCTACGGCTGGACGACGGTATCGGCCGATGGCGATCCGGTGATGGCGTCCAACGGCTTGCCGCTCAAGATCGACTATGCGGTTGCCGACCTTCCGCCGGTCGACATCCTCTTCGTCTCGGTCGGGCTGACCACGGAGTTTCCCGGCAAGAGCAAGGTTCTGGCGGCGCTGCGCAGCTGGGGCCGGCGCGGCAATGCGCTCGGCGCGCTGTCGGTCGGATCCTATTTGCTGGCCGAGGCCGGCCAGCTCGACGGCTATCGCTGCACCATCCATTGGGAGAACCGCGCCGGCTTCGTCGAGCGCTTTCCCGACATCAACTGCACTGGCAACGTCTTCGAGATCGACCGCAAGCGCTACACCTGCGCCGGCGGCACCACCTCGATCGACCTGATGCTGGAGATCGTGCGCGGCGACTTCGGCTCGAACCTCGCCAATGGCGTCGCCAACCAGTTCCAGCACGAGCGCATCCGCTCGGCCGGCGACCGCCAGCGCGTCGGGCCGGAGCGCGATCTCACCGGCAAGTCGGAGAAGCTCAGGCGCATCGTCGAGCTGATGGCCGACCATCTCGACGAGCCGCTCTCGGCGGTGCAGCTCGCCAAATCGGCCGGCCTTTCGGTGCGTCAGGTGGAGCGTTTGTTCCTGCGCCACCTCAACGTCACGCCCGGCCGCTACTACATGCGGCTGCGGTTGGAGCGGGCGCGCGAATTGTTGCGCCAGACCAACATGCCGATCCTCGATGTGGCGATCGCCACCGGCTTCACCTCGCATTCCTATTTTGCCCAGAGCTACCGGCTGCAGTTTGGCCGCCCGCCTTCCGAAGAGCGCCGCACCACCTACTAAGCCGCGGACAAGCCGCGTCCGGGCTTGTGTCCCAGGGTGGGCTCAAATAGCTTCAGCCGGCGGACGGGGCGGCTACTCAGGAGATTTTGATGGCGGGACTTGCACGGAGCGTCGCTGCGGCGTTTCTCCTTTTGTCGATGACGACATTCGGCTTTGCCGCGAACAAGCTCATCATCATCCTCGACGCTTCAGGGTCGATGTGGGCGCAGATCGACGGCAGGCCCAAGCTGGAAATCGCCCGTGAGTCGCTGAGAAGCGTGCTGCAATCGGTTCCCGCCGACGATGAACTCGGTTTCATGGCCTATGGCCATCGCAAGAAAGGCAGTTGCGAGGACATCCAGCTGATCGTACCGCCGCAGGCCGGCGCGGCGAGCGCGATTTCGGCCGCGGCCGACAGCATGAAATTCCTCGGCAAGACGCCGCTGACATCAGCCGTCAAGCAGGCGGCCGAAGCGCTGAAATACACCGAGGACAAGGCGACCGTCATTCTCATCACCGACGGGCTCGAGACCTGTGGCGGCGATCCTTGCGCGCTTGGCAAGGAACTCGAATCGTCCGGCGTCGATTTCACAGCCGACGTTGTCGGCTTTGGCCTTACGGCCGACGAAGGCAAGCAGATCGCTTGCCTCGCCGACAACACCGGCGGCAGGTACATCCAGGCGTCCGACGAGAAGGCGCTGCGGCAAGCTTTGGTCGAAACCGTCGCCGCACCGGCGCCGTCACCGCCCCCCGCGCCGGCGCCGGCAACCGAACCGGCGCCAGCGCCAGCGCCTGCGCCGGAGCCTGCAAGGCCTGCTTTCAATTTCCAGCCGACCGTGGTGATGGCCGAAGGCGGCGAGCCGATCACCGACGGCAATGCCTGGGAGATTTACAAAGCCAACCCCGACGGCTCGCGCGGCGAGTCCGTCACCACCGAATATGGCAGCTATAGCGGCAAACTCGATCCCGGCGACTATATCGTCGTCGCGCGCGACGACGAAGCCAAGGTCGAGCAGAAGGTCAAGATCGAGGCCGGCCAGGTCCAAAAACCGCTCTTTATCCTGAACGCCGGCACATTGATCATTCACCCGCATGCCAGCCAGGGTGCCGAGATCAGCAGCGAAGCCCGCGTCGATTTCGCCTATCCCGGTGGCAGCACCACCCATTACGGCGACACCCAGGCCATCGTGCCGGCGGGCGAACAGAAGGTGACGGTGCAGATCGGTGCCGGCACGGTGACGGAAACAATCCAGCTCGCCGCCGGGCAGACCGTAGAAAAGGACGTCGTGGTCGGCGTCGGCCAGGCCATGCTCAATGCCTACTATACGTCTGGCGGCGAGAAGGCCGACAATTCGGCCATCGGCTTTGAGATCGTCAAGGCGAAGAAGAAGATCGACGGCAGCCGCGACAGCGTCGAGCACTCCTATGGGGCCGACAGCAAGTTCTGGCTGCCGCCCGACGACTATGTGGCGGTGACAACGCTCGATCTCGCCGTCGTCGAGCAGCCTTTCAGCATCAAGCCCGGCGACAGCCAGGACGTGAAGGTCGTGCTCGATGCGGGCGTGCTCGCAATATCGGCGCCCGGCGCTTATTCGATTGAGGTGTTTTCGTCGAAAAAGGACATCGATGGCAAGCGCAAATCGCTCGGCTTCAACTACGGCGACAACTGGCAGCAGACGATCCCCGCCGGCGATTATGTCGTCGTCCGGCATATGTCGGATGAGGGTCATGACAAGGAGATGCCGGTGACAGTCAAGGCTGGCGAACGGGCCGAGATCACGGTTCAGTAGGGTTTGGTTGTCAGCAACAGAAGGGGCGGCCCACGAGCCGGCCTACCAGGCCGGTCTCGATTGGCGAACCGTCAAGTCAATCAACGACACCTACGACATTCCGGCCGTGCTGAAAGCTCGACCATGGCCGAGATGCGATGAATGTGCTGCCCGAAATCGCCGGCGCTTTAGCCGGCCGAGCGAAGGTTTACCCAGCGGCTCCAGTTACCATACCGAGCGGTTTAAGCGCCTTTCCTCTGTGGGTTTGTCGCGCTCCTAAAACCCTCGACATTTCACGAGTGAAAAGGGGATTTGCGGTCTATACGGAAATCCCGTATGATTGTAGCCCATGACGCAGGACAGGTTCGACTCTGCCAAGGATGCGGCGAACCGCGAAAAGCACAAGTTACCGCTAGCCTTTGGCGATCGGATTTTTGAGGACGACAACCATCTGATTATCCCCTCCATCCGAGAGATCGACGGCGAGGAACGGTTCAAGGTGGTCGGCATCGTCGGGGAGAAGCTGTTCACCGGGGTCTTCGTCTGGCGGGGTGAACAGCCCCGCTTCATCTCAGTGAGAAGGAGCAACAAGGGTGAAGAACGAGCATATCTCGCTACCTGCTGACCTGGCTGACGCCGAAGACTTCGACGTGACGGCCGAGGCGATGGACCGGGGCCAGCGCGCCCGCCTGATCCGCAAGACGAGGACCGGGCTTGGCCTGTCGCAGTCCGAGTTCGCCAGCCGCTTCCGGGTTCCGGTCGGCACGCTACGCGATTGGGAGCAGGCGCGGGCAACCGCGCCGGATTTCGCTATCGCCTATGTGCGCGTGATCGGTCAGCATCCGGACATGGTGGCGAAGGTCGTCGCATAGCTGGCGTTGCCGAGGAGCTTCGGCTTGCATGTCGTAGGTTTCGGCAGCTTCGCGAATTTGCCCATATGGCGAGCTGGCAAAAAATCGCGATTTTGTGGTGATTCGGAGGAATCATGAACAGCGAGCGTACGCCGCCAGCGGAGAGCAGTTGCATTCCAGAAGCACAGTGGGACGAGTTATCTACGGAAAGCCTTGCGCTTTGCCCTTTCGGCCACGTCCGATTGTCAGAAATCCTAATCTTCGCAACAAAATAACCGACTTTGACGACGATCCCCGCGACAAGCAAGTAATCCACATTTCAGCTACGGCGGCCAGGAGCCGTCCCTTTTCATTGCAGCGCGAATTCCGCTGCGTCGGTTCCAAACGCGCTGGCCCCATGGTCGGCTCGACCCACCAGCTGCCGGAATCCGGCGAAGAGCTCACGGCCAAAGCCGAACTCATTGCCGATGAGATCGGCTTCCGCCGTCCGACGTAGCGCGAATTCCGCTGCCGGTACCAGCACTTCAAGCGTGCCGGCATCGGCATCCAGCCGGATGATGTCGCCGTCGTGGATCCTGGCGATCGGGCCGTCCTCGACCGCTTCCGGCGTGACATGGATCGCCGCCGGCACCTTGCCGGAGGCGCCGGACATGCGCCCGTCCGTGACCAGTGCGACGCGCTGGCCGCGATCCTGCAGGATGCCGAGCACGGTGGTCAGCTTGTGCAGTTCCGGCATGCCGTTGGCCTTCGGTCCCTGGAAGCGGATGACGGCGATGAAGTCGCCGGTAAGCGTGCCGGCCTTGAAGGCCTCGTTCAGCCCTTGCTGGCTGTCGAACACCTTGGCCGGCGCCTCGATGATGCGCCGCTCCGGCTTCACGGCCGAAGTCTTGATGACGGCGTGGCCGAGATTGCCCGAAAGCACTTTCAGGCCGCCTGTCGGCTGGAACGCTTTCTTGAACGGCGCCAGCACCTTTTCGTCGCCGCTCGCGCGCGGCGAAGCTTCGCGCACCACATTGCCGTCAGCGCCGAGCCTTGCCTCGACCGCGTAAGGCCGCAGGCCTTCGCCCCATACCGTCTGCACATCTTCATGCAGCACCCCTTCGTCGAGCAACTCGCGAATGAGAAAGCCGAGCCCGCCCGCGGCATGGAAATGGTTCACATCCGCAAGCCCGTTGGGATAGACGCGCGCCAGGAGCGGTACCGCTTCCGAGAGGTCGGAAATATCCTGCCACGTCAGCGCAATGCCTGCGGCTGCGGCCATGGCGATCAGATGAATGGTATGGTTGGTCGAGCCGCCGGTCGCGTGCAGGCCAACCACGCCGTTGACGATGGAACACTCGTCGATCATCCGCCCGACCGGCGTATAGGCGTTGCCAAGCGCGGTGATCGCCAGCGCCCGCTTGGTCGCCTCGCGGGTCAAGGCGTCTCGCAGCGGCGTTCCCGGATTGACGAAGGAAGCGCCTGGCGTGTGCAGGCCCATGATCTCCATCAGCATCTGGTTGGAGTTGGCCGTGCCGTAGAAGGTGCAGGTCCCCGGTCCATGATAGGACTTGGACTCGGCCTCCAGCAGTTCGGCGCGGCCTGCCTTGCCCTCGGCGTAGAGCTGGCGAACCCTGGCCTTTTCATCGTTGGGCAGGCCTGTCGTCATCGGCCCGGCCGGAATGAACACCGCCGGCAGATGGCCGAAGGTCAGTGCCGCGATCACCAGCCCGGGCACGATCTTGTCGCAGACGCCCAGATAAACGGCGGCGTCGAACATATTGTGCGACAGGCCGATCGCGGCCGCCATGGCGATGACATCGCGCGAGAACAGCGAAAGCTCCATGCCCGGCTGCCCCTGGGTGACACCGTCGCACATCGCCGGCACGCCGCCGGCAACCTGGGCGATGCCGCCGGCCTCCCGCGCCGCTTCCTTGATCAGCGCCGGGAATGTCTCGAAGGGCTGATGCGCCGACAGCATGTCGTTGTAGGAGGTGATGATACCGAGGTTCGGCACCTTGTCGGCACCCAGCGCCACTTTCTCCGAGGGGCTGCACACGGCAAAGCCATGGGCAAGATTGCCGCAGGACAGCACCGCCCGGTTGGCGGTCTGGTTCGATGCGCTGGCGATGCGGCCGAGATAGCGCTCGCGGCCCGGCTTGGAGCGTTGGCGGATGCGCTCCGTGATGGCTTCGATATCGCGTCTTGCGGTCATGGCGTTCGGTCCTTTCAAGCGAGGTCCCGGAAACATCCTCCCGCCGTTTGCCGGGACCAGATAAGTCTAGAGTTAGGGTGCCCAGAAAACCTCTACAGGCCTGGGGGCGGCGTCGAGCACGGCGCGGATCGGCTTTCGCGGACCGGGTGCCACCGCGCCGTCGAAGGCGGTGCGTTTGTCCTCGCCCTCTATGTGCAGCGCCAGGAAGCCGGCATCGACGATGCGCGCCAGCGACAGGGTCAGCCGCGGCTCGCCGGCGCTTGCCGCATGAACCGGCAGCACGATCCTGTGCGAGGACGGGTCGAGCAATTTCGCCAGATCGTCGGCGTCGGGAAAGAATGAGGCGGTATGGCCGTCAGGTCCCATGCCGAGCACGGCGACGTCGAGCGGCCAGGGCAGGGACTGGAGCGCCGCATTGTCCGATCTCGCGGCATCCTCGATGCTGACGGCTTCGTGATAGAGCGGCACGAACCGTGCCGCCGCAGCCGCGTTCTGCAACAGATTGGCGGCCACCAGTCCGGCATTGGAACGCGGCGAGGAGGCCGGCACGAAGCGCTCGTCGATCAGCGTCACCGTTACCTTGTCCCAGGCGATCGGTATTCCCGACAGGGCAGCAAAGAATTTTGCCGGCGTCGTGCCGCCGGAAACGGCCAGTAACGCCGTGCCGCGCGCCGCGATTGCCTTTGCCAGCCGGTCGGCGACGCGCTCGGCCAGCGCCGCCGCCAGTTCCGCGCGGTCGGAAAAGCCATTCCAGTTGTAGCTGGCGCTGTTCAATTGCTCTCGTGCCATGTCCGCCCGTCACGTTCGATCAGCGCTATCGAGGCCGAAGGTCCCCAGGTGCCCGCCGTATAGCCCTGCGCCTCCTGCCTGGCGCTTTCCCAGGCGTTCTGGATCGGGTCGATCCACCTCCACGCGGCCTCGACCTCGTCGCGGCGCATGAACAGCGTCTGGTTGCCGCGCACGACATCCATGATCAGCCGTTCATAAGCGTCCGGCGCGCGGCCGTCGAAGGACTGCGCGAAGCTCATGTCGAGCGAAATCTGCCGCAGCCGCATGCCGCCCGGACCCGGGTCCTTGATCATGATGAATTGCTTGACGCCTTCGTCGGGCTGCAGCCGGATGACCAGCTGGTTGGCGAAGATCGGCCCGGCGCTGTCGCCGCCGAAGATCGAATGCGGGATCGGCTTGAACTCGATGACGATCTCCGAGACCCGGGTTGCCAGCCGCTTGCCGGTCCTGAGGTAGAACGGAACGCCTGCCCAGCGCCAGTTGCCGATCTCGGCCTTGATCGCGACGAAGGTTTCGGTGTTGCTGTCCTTGCCGAGCTCCTCGACATAGCCTTTCACCGGCCCGCCTGCGGAAGCGCCGGCGCGGTATTGTCCACGCACCGTGTGCTTCGGCGCCTCGTTGCCGTTGATGCGCTTGAGCGCGCGCAGCACCTTCAGCTTCTCGTCACGCACGGCGTCGGCGTCCATCGACGATGGCGCTTCCATGGCCACCAGGCAGAGCAGTTGCAGCATATGGTTCTGCACCATGTCGCGCAGCGCGCCGGCCTTGTCGTAATAGGTGACACGATCTTCCAGGCCGACGGTCTCGGCGACGGTGATCTGCACGTGGTCGATATGGGCGGAATTCCACAGCGGCTCGTAGAGCGCATTGGCAAAACGCAGCGCCATCAGGTTCTGCACCGTTTCCTTGCCGAGATAATGGTCGATGCGGAAGATCTGGCTTTCGTGGAAATCGTCGCCGACCAGATCGTTGAGCGTTTGCGCCGAAGCGAGGTCGCGGCCGATCGGTTTCTCCAGCACGATGCGCGAATTCGGCGTGATCAGATCGTGTTCTTTCAGCTTGTGCGAGATGTCGCCGAACAGCGCCGGCGCCACCGCCAGATAGAAGGCGCGGATGCAGTCGCTGTCGCCGATCGCCTTCTTCAGCCTGTCGAACCCCGCGCCGCTCGTGGCATCGGCCGGGACATAGGAAAGCCGCGCCAGGAAGGTTTTGAGCTCCTTGGGATCGATATCGGCCGCCTTGACGTGGTCGGAAATAGCCTGCTTGGCGAAAGCCCGAAATTCGTCATCACTCATCTTCGAACGCGACGTGCCGATGATGCGGGTTGGCTCGGAAAATTGATGGTCGCGCTGGCGATAGTAGAGCGACGGCAGAAGTTTGCGTTCCGACAGGTCGCCGGTGCCACCGAAAATGATGAAGTCGAAAGGGTCGACGGGGATGATCTGGCTGGTCATGGTCTATCCGCTTTGACGCCGGTCGCGAGTACGCGGCTGATATATTCTAATCGATTTAAATTTTCCAGTGCCATGGTGTCACATCGACGACCGATCGCTACATATTTGCATCGGTCCAGATGTGCGCTTGACACTGGCACCAAGCAAAGGCTTGTCGGCAAACGACAACTCCGCCAAGCCTTCGCAGTTGCAGCATAGGACGTGAATGTGACGAAAGCTAAGGGAGAATCAGCGCTTTGCCTGTCGTGGCACAGGCCATGACGCCGGCAGCCCACGGTAAAAGCCACGCGATGAACCCAGGGAGCGGAAAAACATGCGTCTGAAGGACAAGGTCGCCATCGTCACCGGGGCCGCTTCGGGTTTCGGCGAGGGCATTGCCCGTCGCTTCGCCGAGGAGGGCGCCAGGATCGTCGTGGCCGACCTCAATGCCAAGGGCGCCGAACGCGTAGCCGGCGAGATCGGCGAGGCGGCGATCTGGACCCAGACCGACGTTTCGCAGCGCTCCGAATTCGACGAGATGGTCCATGCCGCCAAAAGCGCCTTCGGCCGTATCGACATCATGGTCAACAATGCCGGGTTGACCCATCGCAATGGCGACATGCTCGAAGTCGACGAGACGACGTTCGACCTGATCACATCGGTGAACATGAAGGCCATCTATCATGCTGCCCTTGCCGTCGTGCCGATCATGGATCGGCAAGGCGGCGGCGTCATCCTGACCACGGCCTCCACCGCTGGCCTGCGCCCTCGGCCCGGCCTCACCTGGTACAATGCTTCGAAGGGCTGGGCGATCACCGCCACCAAGTCGATGGCGGTGGAACTCGCGCCGAAGAACATCCGCGTCAACTGCCTGTGTCCGGTGGCCGGCGAGACCGGCATGCTGGAAAAATTCATGGGCGCCGATACACCCGAAATCCGCGAGAAATTCCGCGCCTCGATCCCGCTCGGCCGGCTTTCGACCCCGCTCGACATTGCCAATGCGGCACTGTGGCTGGCCTCCGACGAGGCCGCCTTCATCACTGGCGTTGCGCTGGAGGTCGACGGCGGTCGCTGCATCTGACGCACACCGTCATCGCTGCGCCAAAGATCGGCTCGGCCGTGCCTGCCTTGATCGTGGCGCTGGTGCGTCAGGCGCCGGTCTTGATGTAGGTTTTGTAGACCCAGCCTGTCTTGCCGTTGTAGACGATCTGGCACCAACGCTTGCAGCTCATCACTTGCACCGAGGTCTTGGCGGGCACCGTGACGATGGCGGCCGCATTCTTCTTCGGGCCGCTACGCATAGTCACGGCCCTGAGGATGCGCCCGGTGCCAGCTGCGGCCGCTTTGCGCGGTTCGGCCTTGCTGTCGTCATGCTGCGCGGCAGATTGCTGCGACGCTACTTGTGGTTGCGCGGCCGGAATGGCGGCGGTCTGCGCGCCATCGGGACTGCTGCCCGCCGCCGGGGCCGGTGCGGCGACCTTGGCGAGCTCGGTGGCGGCGTCGGTGTCGGCAGCGGGTTGCGCGAATGCCGCCGCCGCCGGCTTGTCAGGCGTCTGCCCGGCCTTGCTCGCCGACTGGCCGGAAGCAGCCGGTGCGGTCTTCGATTGGGAGGCGGTCCAGCGCGGGTCGTTCGCCGCGAGCGCCGGAATGGCGGCTTCCGAGACAGCCACGGTCGGCGAGACCTGGTCGGACTTTCGCGCCGCTTGCGGCACCGCCGCCGCGGCCGCCGTGATCCCCGCTGCCGCGATCTTCGTCGTCTTCACCGGAACGGCCGGAATGGCTTGCTCTGGATTGGCAACCGCTTGCCGCTCGTTCGCCGGCAACGCCAGCCACAGTGCCACCGCGGCCACGCCGAGCAGCGCGGCCGTGCCGACCGCGGCAATCACCAAATGCGAGTTCGAACGGACTCCCTGCCAGAATGACGGGCGCATGTCGTAGCCGAACTGCATGGCAAAGCGCCGACGTTCCGGAGCACCGAAACTGAAGGGCTCTCTCACTCTTGCCACCTCCATAAGGGGCCGATGTTCTTCGATCAAACACCGCAACGCGTGCGTCGATCACACCGGTCCCAAATCAAACAGCGGGCGGGCCCGCAGAAAATCCCCGTCTATATTCGCCCAGAGATTGCACTTTTTGCCCGCGATTGTGGCATCAGTGCGCCATTGCTGAAGATTCTGCAACGCTTGGATGTCGCGGTCCCCACGATATTACTCAACAATTGTTAAATCCTGTCGCGCAACGCGAACCAGTTGAGCGCCAGGAAAAGCAGCGGCGCGCGCAAGCGCCGGCCACCGGGGAACGGCGGAATCTTCAAATCCTCGATCAGCTTTAGCCGGTCGCGGTTGCCGGCTACCGTTTCGGCATAGAGCTTGCCGAAGAAGTTCGACAGCATGACGCCGTGACCGGAATAGCCGCCGGCCGAGATCACATTCGGCATCACTTCCCGCACGAACGGCTTTCTCGGCACCGTGATGCCGACATAGCCGCCCCAGCCATGCGTGATTTCGACGTCCCTTAGTGCGGGATAGAGTTCCGCGATCTGGCGGCGGATATGGATATGGATGTCCTTGGGGTCGTTGACGCCGTAGACCTCGCGTCCGCCGAACAGCAGCCGGCCATCCCTCGACTTGCGGAAGTAGCGCACGACGAAGCGGGAATCATCGACGGCCTCGCCGCCCGGCAGCACGTTCGAATCCGCTCCAAGCGGCACGGTCGCGCCGATGAACGAGCCGATCGGCATGATGTGCGCGGCACTCACCGGTTCGAGCGTGCCGCCATAGGCATTGACCGCGATCAGGCATTTCTGCGCTGTGATCGTCCCCCTGGCTGTCGAAACCTTCACCGTGCCGCCGCTCGAAACAATGCCGGTCGACGGCGTCGCTTCGAACAATCGTGCGCCGGCCTGTGCCGCCGCCCGCGCCGTGCCGATCACCAGTTTCATCGGATGGATATGGCCGGTGCCGGTGTCGCGCGTCCCGCCGAAATAGGCTGTCGAGCCCAGCCGCTGCGCAGTTTCCGTCGCGTCCATGAACGAAATGTGCGGATAGGAGAAGCGGCTGGCCATGATCTCGGCATGCGCCTTGTAGTCGTCGACATAGCGCGGCTTGTGCGCAACCGAGAGCTGGCCCGGCATGTAGTCGATATCGATCTGGTTGGCGGCGGCGAATTCGAGCAGATGCGCCTTCGCCTCCTCGGCGAGGTCGAACAGTGCCTTGGCGCGGGAAAACCCGTACTCGGCCTCCAATTCCTCGGCCCAGGCGCGCTGCCCCGTGCCGAGCTGGCCGCCATTGCGCCCGGAAGCGCCGTCGCCGAAGCGATACGCCTCGATCAAGACCACATTGCTACCAGCCTTGGCCAGATGCACCGCCGCCGACAAGCCGGTGAAACCGCCCCCAACGATAACGACGTCGCAGCTCCGGTCACCGTCCAGCGCCGGATACTCGGGTCGCGGGCCGGCCGTGTCCTCGTACCAGGAACGGCCGGGGGAGATCGGGGATTGGTAGGGCATGATGCTCACGGAGTAGGGCAGTAGGGCAGTAGGGCAGTAGGGGAGTAGGGGAGTAGGGG
>NZ_VFWW01000002.1:0-530094 GCF_006442955.1 Mesorhizobium sp. B1-1-1 | reverse complement strand
CGCGGACCGTCAAGGTCGACCTCCATGATCTCAAGCGGCTTTCCGGCGGCAACGGCAACGGCGGCGCGGGTTTTCATTTCTTTCTCCCAAACTTGCTTGCCGGGACGATCGATCGCCCGGCGTTGCGATAGAAATCATGCGGCCTTGGCCGGCCCCGCCGGGAACACGCCCGACATCACGGTAAAGCCTTTGATGCGTTTGACACGATCGCACCAACGCCGGATGGCGGGATAGTCCTGGCGCGTAATGCCGCCCTCCTCCGACAGCATGATGTAGGGAAAGCAGGCAATATCGGCGATGGTCGGATGATCGGCCGAGCAGATCCAGCCGCGGCCCTGCTGCTCGCCGAACCACAGATGCTCGTCGAGGATACGGAACAGCCGGTGCGCGCCGGCGCGTGCGGCATCGATGTCGAAATCGTAGAACAGCGCGTCGTGCAGGCGGGCGGCCGACGCCGTCGAAGTGATGCCGTCGGCGAAGGCCAGCCACTGGCTGATCTCGCCGAGCAGGGCCGGTCTGTTCCGGGGATACCATGTGCTCGACGGATCGTATTTCGACGCGAGGTAGACCAGGATCGCCTGGGCGTCGCGCAGGATCAGCCCTTCATCCTCGATGACCGGCAGCTGGCCAAGCGGATTGAGCTTCAGGAACCATTCCGACTTGTGTTCGCGGCCGGGGTAGAAGTCGACCGGCACGGTCTTGTAGTCAATGCTGAGAAAACTCATCAGCAGCCGCAGCTTGTAGCAATTGCCCGACAGTTCGTAATCGTAAAGCGTGATCATCGGGAGTTCCTAAATGTCGAGCACGAGGCGTGCCGATTTGGCGCGCGAGACGCAGGTCATGATCCTGGTTCCGGCCTTGCGCTCGGCATCGTTGAGGTAGACGTCCTGATGGTCCGGCTCGCCTTCGATCACGGTGGCGACGCAGGTGCCGCATGCGCCCTGCTCGCAGGACGACGGAACATCGATGCCATTCTCGCGCATGACCTGCATGATCGTCTTGCCGCCCGGCACTTGCAGCGTTACGCAGGAGCGCGCCAGCGCTACTTCGAAGCTCGAACTGTCGTCGATCTTGTTGGTGTTCTTGAAATATTCGAAATGGATGGCGGTATCCGGCCAGCCTTGCTCGGCGGCGATCTTGCGCGCGGCTTCCAGCATCGGTCCGGGACCGCAGATATAGAGATGCATGCCGTCCCGGTAACCGGCGAGAATCCCTCGAAGCTCGGCGCCGGTCGCGTCCGGCGACAGCCCGAGATGCGGCTTCAGCGCATCGCCGAGATGCTTCAGCCGATCGGCGAAAGCGAGGTGTTCCTGCCCTTGCGCAAAATAGTGCAGCTCGTGCGCCAGCTCCTGGTTCTTCAGCGCCTGCGCCATTGCGAGCAGCGGCGTGATGCCGATGCCGCCGGCGACGAACAGCGTCTTGATCGCGTCACGGCGCAGCGGGAAATTGTTGCGCGGCTCGGAAATCGCCAGCACGTCCCCCTCGCGCACAGTCTCGTGCATGCATTTCGAACCGCCCTTGGAATCGCGCTCCAGCTTGACGCCGATGATGAAGCTGTCGGTTTCACCAGGGCCGTTGGTGATCGAATACTGCCTGATCTCGCTATTGGGCATATGGACGTCGATATGGGCTCCAGGCTGGAACGTCGGCAGGATGCCCTTGATCGGGCGGAGCTCGAAACCGGCAACGCCGTCGGCCGCCTGCCATTTCCTGGCCACGCTGACGCGCAGCGCCGCCTTGCGGCCATGCGCGGTCACTTCGGGCATTTCGGCGAGTTCGGCCGACACCCTTTCGTAGACCGGCTCGATCGGTGCGGGCGCCGGTGCGTTCGCGACGTCGCGCTCGACCTTGTCGCGCAGCTTGGAAAGCCGCTCATTGTGGTGGCGCAGGATGGCGATGCGGGCGGCTGCTTCGACCTCCTGATCGAGCACGCCACGGATCATCGAACGGTTTGAATCAACCGGCTGCACGAAGAACACGCCGCGCGTCTCGGCACCACCATCGTGCGAGTGCAGCGCCACGGCAAAATCCCGCGCGGCCTCGATGATGGTTTCCGCGCCCTCGCCTTCGATCGCTGCGTTGGGCTGAAAGCGATAGGCCTTCAGCCCTTCGACGACCTTGTCGGCCGGCGCGTTGACCGCGATGCCGCGCAAGGCGAGCAGCTTGCCTTCGGTCAGCGCGGCAACATCCGGCACCTCGCCGCGAGGCTCCTCGGAGGACCAGACCAAGCCGTAGCGCTCGACCCCGGGGAAGGTGCGGTTGGTGATGGTGCGGGCCGGCGCGTCGGCAGGATGCGCGGGAATGTAGGTGCAGCCGGCGGTGCGGTTCGAATAACGCCAGCCGTGATATTGGCACTTCAGCTCGCGCCCGTCATTGATGCCTATCGACAGCCTGACGCCGCGATGCAGGCAACGGTTTTCCCAGATGTTGACGTAGCCGTCATCGGCACGCCAGACGGCGAATTCCCGGCCGAGCAATTGACCATGGAAAACGTGGCGGTACGGCAAATCATGGGAAGCGGCGATCGGATGCCACTGGCTTCTGGCTTCTTCCAACATCAATCGTCTCCAAGAATCTCGTCAGGCCGCAACCGGAATGACACCGTAGGTCACGCCCTTCTGGCTGAGCCAGCGCCGGTAGGCGATGGCCGACTTGTCGGCCCGGATGGGCGTTTCGGCGCGCGGATCGAGCGGCAGGCGTTTGGGCACCTGGTTTTCCAGGATCGGCTTGTCCTGGCCGAAGATCGTCTGCTGAAAGCGCTTGATCACCTTGTCTTCGTTGTCTTCGTCGAGCACGCAAAGCAGCATGTGGGCGCGCACGTGCTCCTGGTCGACCGGCTGCAGGAAGATGGCGATGACGTCGCGCCGTGCCTCGTCGACCGGGCTCGATTTGTAGAGCACGGAGCAATAGGGATGCGGCACGCGATAGACATAGTCCACGTCGGCGCCGCCACCGGAAGCGGTCGAAGCCATCGGCTGGAAGAAGCGGCAGCGCGTGGCCAGGATCTCGTCACGATCTACCGAGATCTCGACGTCGTATTCCTTGACCTCAGTGTGCGGCTCGACGCCCAATATGTCGGTATGCACATAGGGAAAGTGACCCATGTCGAGAAAGTTCTCGATGGCGCGCGGTGCCGAGACGTTGACGCCAAACGTGGCCGCGTTGAGCTTGCGGCGGTCCGGCTCTTCATATTCCGGGATCGGAAACAGCTCGGCCGGTGGCGAGCCGAGCGAAGTCCAGACATAGCCGTAGGCGCTTCTTGCCGGCAGCCTGTCGGCGGCTGGAATACGATCAACTCCTTGTACATCGGGACGTGAGCGCCAGACGACGGGCTCACCATCCACGTCGACCGCGAAGCTGAGCCGCTCCTCGAGCAGAATGGTGTCCTGGACACCGCCGGGAACGGTCTCGGCGATCGCCCCTACGGGATGCCAGAGATTGAGGATCACGGGATCCGAGCATTTTGTCATCGTTTTATCCTTTGGATGCCCCCAGACGTCATCAGGCTTGTGCCGGTATCGCGCCATAGGTGACGGCCCGATCACGCAACCAGCGCCGGTAGGAAACCGACACGGCATCGGCACGGATCGGGGTCTCGGCACGCGGATCGAGCGGCAGGCGCTTAGGTACCTGGTTCTCCAGGATCGGTTTGTCCTGGGCGAAGATCAATTGCATGAAGCTGCGCACCGTTCCCGCCTCCATGCCTTCCTTAAGATAGCAGAGGTAAGGATGCGCGATGCAGTTTTCCTCGTCCACCGGCTGCACGAACAGGGTAATGACGTCGAGCCGGTCCTTCTGGATCGGGTTGCTCTTGTAGAGAGCCACCGTGTAGGGCCGAATCACCTTGTAGATGTAGTCGACGACAAAGCCTTCCTTGGCGGTCGGCGAAGCCACCGGCTGATAGAATTTGCATTCGGTCGCCAGCACCTCGTCCTGCGCTGTGATCTCAACCTTGTAGGGCGCGACCTCGGTATGCGGCTCCTCGCCGAGCCAGCCGGTATGAATGAAGGGGAAATGCCCCATATCGAGAAAATTCTCGACCGCGCGGAGGCCCGACACCTTGACCGCGATCGAACCGCCGCTGACCAGATGCCGGTCTGCCTCATTGGCCTCAGGGATATAGATGATGTCGCGCCAGGGCTTGTCCAGGCAGGTCCAGATGAAGCCATAACGCTGGGCGCTTTTCAGCGTGGCGCCCGTATCGCTGCGAACGACTTCGATCTTGTTTGAACACTTGTGAACGGAGAGAGCGACCCCAAGCAGGCATGTGGCAAACCGCGTATCCTGGCTTAGCGATTCCTGATCCGCGACGATGTGCCAGTCGTTCAAAAGCTCGCGGTCAACGCAACGGGTTGCCATCGGCTTCCCTCCCAACTCGGCTAGCCCTTCACCATGAACCTAGCCCGACGTTTCGGGATGACGAAACCACAAGATTGGATACCAATCAACATTTTTTTGTCGTGCAAAATCCTTTTTTGTGTTGACAGATTATGATGATTGAATTCCGATATGAGAAAGCTGAACCTGGGATATGTCATGTCCTGACGAGGCATGTCGCCATCACGAAAGCCCGCTGATCATGTCGTCGAAATGGCGGAGAACCATGCCTTGAGCAGCCGTTCCCAGACCATCGCGGATACGCTGACCCGCGCCATCATCGACCATCGCCTCGTGCCCGGCTGCAAGCTCGGCGAACGCGAACTCTCCGAAATATTCAACGTGAGCCGCATCGTGGTGCGCCAGGCCCTGATCCGGCTCGCCGATGACGGGCTGGCCCAGATCGAACGCAACCGCGGTGCCTTCGTCGCCAAGCCGAGCATGCAGGAGGCGATGGAGATCTACGACGCGTTGACGCTCGTCGAACAGGGCGTCGCAGCACAGCTCAGCGATCGCCTTGGGCCGGCCGGCTGGGCCGAACTGCGCCAGCATGTCGAGCGCCAGCGCCAAGCTGTTGCCGCCGGCAACGATGCGCTGGCCGACGTGCTGGGCCAAGAGTTCCATACCGTGTTCGTACGCCTCAGCCGCAACAAGGTCATGCAGGAAATCCACGCGCAGCTGGTGCGCCGCACGACGCTGCTGCGCTCCCTCATTTCAGCCGATTTCGACTATTGCAATCTGCTGGACGACCACTCGCGGGTCGTCGACCTGCTGGAGAAGGGCCGGCTGAAACCGGCCATGGACCTGATCGACACCCACCACCGCGCGGTGGTGCGCGGCTACATCATGGATCGCGCAGTGTTTCCAGAGATGACGCCTGCCGAAGCGCTGGCGCCCTATCTCGACGGCAAGGCCGACGGCGCGACTGTACCGCTGCGAAGATTGTCGAATGCATCCGGCGGCGGCGACGCGGCAACGCATCTCCACCTCCATATCCCCAGAACAGACCGGGCACCGACAAGCCGGGCATCAACAAAAAAGACCAACAGAGGGCTACCGTCATGAAGAAACTGACGAGACGTGAATTCCTGAAACACAGCGGCGCGGCCGGCGCGGCTCTTGGCGCGGGAGCGCTGAGCACCATCGCACAGGCGCAGGAGGTGCTGAAGATCGGTGCCGTCTACGTCTCGCCGGTCGCCGAGATCGGCTGGACCAAGCAGCACAGCCTCGGCGTCGAGGCCATCAAGGCCGAATTCGGCGACAAGGTCGAGCTCACCGTCATCGACAACATCTTCATGCCGCAGGACGCCGAGCGTGTCTTCCGCGAACTGGCCAGCGCCGGCAACAGGCTGATCTTCGGCACAAGCTTTTCGCATGGAACGCCGATGCAGAAGGTGGCGCCGCGCTTTCCCAAGGTGGCGTTCGAACACTGCTCAGGCATCGTCCACCTAGCCAATCTGGGAACCTTCGAAGCGAAATATTACGAAGGCACCTTCGTCGCCGGCGCGGCGGGCGGCTACATGTCCAAATCGGGCAAGATCGGTTTCATCGGCGGCTTTCCGATCCCCGACATCGTCGGTCCGGCAAATGCGCTGCTGCTTGGCGCGCAGAGCGTCAATCCAAACGCGACCTGCAACACCATCTTCCTGAATTCCTGGTTCGACCCGGGCAAGGAGAAGGAGGCGGCCAAGACGCTGATCTCTCAAGGCTGCGACGTGGTCTGCTCGATGACGGACACCGCGACCGGCGTACAGGTCGCCGGCGAAGGTGGCGCCTGGTCGATCGGCTATGCCAGCGACATGTCGAAATTCGCCTCGGGCAAGCAGCTGACCTCTTTCGTTCTCGATTGGACCAGCGACTATGTCGGCGCAGCCAAGGCCGTGGCCGCCGGTACCTGGAAGCCGGAAGTCCGCTGGGACGGATTGGCGGCCGGGGTGGTGAAAATGGCCCCCTACAATGAGGGTATCCCCGCCGATGCGCGCGCCAAGCTCAAGCAGCTCGAGGCCGACATCGGCAGCGGCAAGCTTCATCCCTACGCCGGGGAACTGAAGGATCAGGACGGCAACGTCAAGGTTGCCGCCGGTTCGGTTCTGGCCGATGACGACATTCGCGGCATGAACTGGTTCGTGAAGGGGATGATCGGCAGGCTGAGCTGATCACCGTAAAAGTGCCGGGAGACGCCCAAGTCCATACCTTCGGCGTCTCCTTGCCTGGTTCCCGTCCAACCTCGCTTCACGCCACGGCAGGACCCGCCATGCATCCGCGACTAGAACTGCGCAACATCTGCAAGCGCTATCCCGGCGTCGTCGCCAATGACGATGTGTCGCTGTCGATTCAACCCGGCGAGATCCATGCCGTGCTGGGCGAAAACGGCGCCGGCAAATCCACCCTGATGAAAATCATCTACGGGGCGACGCAAGCCGATTCCGGCGAGATCTTTTGCGACGGCAATCCGATCGCCACGCACACCCCGGCGATGTCGCGCGCACTCGGCATCGAAATGGTCTATCAGCATTTCGCGCTGTTCGAATCCGTTTCGGTGGTCGAGAACATAGCGCTCTCGGCCAGCAGCGCATACGACCTGCCTTCGCTCGCCGACAAGATCCGCGATATGTCGCGCCGCTACGGCATGCCCATCGACCCGCATCGCCAGGTGCACGACCTGTCGGTCGGCGAGCGCCAGCGCGTCGAGATCGTGCGCTGCCTGCTGCAGGCGCCGAAACTGCTGATCCTCGACGAGCCGACCTCGGTACTGACGCCGCAGGCGGTGGTGAAGCTGTTCGAGACGCTCCGCCAACTTGCCGCCGAGGGCTGCGGCATCGTCTATATCAGCCACAAGCTCGACGAGGTCCAGGAGCTCTGCGACACCGCCACCGTGCTGCGCAACGGCAAGGTCACCGGTACCGCGCGTCCGAAGGAGACGACGTCGCTGGAGCTTGCCCGCATGATGGTGGGTTCGAAGCTGCCTGAAATGCATGTCGGCCCGCCGACGCCAAGCGACAGACCGGTGCTCGAGGTCAACAGACTTACGGTGAAGTCCCGGGATCATTTCGGCGTCGACCTGAAGGACATTTCTTTCAAGGTGCATGGCGGCGAGATTGTCGGCCTGGCCGGGGTTTCCGGCAATGGCCAGGCCGAGCTGATCGCCTTGCTCAGCGGCGAGCGCACGCATGAGCGCAGCGACGCCATCCGGATTTGCGGAACCGGCGCAGCCCGCCTTCGCCCGCACGAGCGCCGCAAGCTCGGCGTCGCCTTCGTTCCCGAAGAGCGGCTCGGGCGCGGCGCCGTGCCCTCGCACACGCTGTGGGAGAATGCGGTGCTGACCGCGCACCGCTTCGGCACGGTGCGCAACGGGCTGGTCGACCGGCGCCGGGCCAAGGCGTTCGCCGCCGGCATAATCGATAGGTTCAAGGTCAAGGCCAACGGGCCGCAGGCGACCGCGCAAAGCCTGTCCGGCGGCAATCTGCAGAAATTCATCGTCGGGCGTGAGATCGCGCTCCAGCCGAAGCTCCTCCTGGTGTCTCAGCCGACCTGGGGGGTTGACGTCGGCGCGAGCGCCTTCATCCGGCAGACCATCGTCGATCTCAGCCGCGCCGGCGCGGCGGTGCTCGTCGTCTCCGAGGAACTCGACGAGTTGTTCGAGATCTGCGACCGGCTGCTGGTCATTTGCCAAGGGAAGGTTTCCCCACCGCTGGCGCGCAAGACGACCGATCGCGAGGAGATCGGACTTCTGATGACGGGCCGCGGCATGAGCGACGGCGCATTGGCCAATGGGGGTGGCAACAATGCGCTTCAGGATTGAACAAAGGCCGGAGCCCTCCTCGCTGATGCGCGTTGCCGCGCCGGCGCTGGCGACCCTGTTGACTGTCGTCGTCGGATCGATTTTCTTCGCCTCCCTCGGACATGATCCGCTGGCGACCCTCCATGCCTTCTTCATCGAGCCGCTCTCTTCCATGAACGGCCTGTCCGAATGGCTGCTCAAGGCCTCGCCGCTGATCCTCATTGCTTGCGGGCTGGCGGTCGGCTTCCGCGCCAATGTCTGGAATATCGGCGCCGAGGGCCAGTTCACCATGGGGGCAATCGCGGCCAGCGGCGTGGGGCTTTTCTGGCCGAACCCCGAAAGCGTGCTGCTGTTGCCGCTGATGTTCATCGCCGGCATGGGCGCCGGCATGGCCTGGGCGGCAATCCCCGCCTTTCTGCGCGCCCGCATGAACACCAACGAGATCCTCGTCACGCTGATGATGACCTATATCGCGACGCTGTTCCTGTCCTATCTCGTGCACGGACCGTGGCGCGATCCGGCCGGCTTCAACTATCCGCAGACGGCACTTCTGCCGACGGCGGCCCTGTTCGAATCCTTTGACCCCGCCTATCGCCTCAACCCGTCGATCTTCATCACGGTCGTCGCCGTGCTCCTGATGTGGCTGTTCACCGACCGCAGCTTCCTCGGCTACAAGATGTCGGTGAGCGGGGCTGCACCGCTTGCCGCCCGTTATGCCGGCTTTCGCGAATCGGCTGCGGTCTGGATCGGACTGCTGGCGGGAGGTGCCGCGGCCGGCATCGCCGGCATGGCGGAAGCCGCCGGGCCGCTCGGGCAGCTCTCGCCTCAGATTTCGCCAGGCTACGGCTTCGCGGCCATCATCGTTGCCTTCGTCGGACGGCTGAACGCCTTCGGTATCGTGCTTGGCGGGCTGTTGATGTCGCTGCTTTTCCTCGGCGGCGAAGGTGTGCAGATGACGCTCGGCCTGCCTTCGGCCCTGACGCGGATCTTCCAGGGCATCCTGCTGTTCTTCCTGCTCGCCGCCGACTTCTTCATCTTCTATCGCGTTCGACTGGTGCGACCCGTCCGGGACACGCATGCGCTGGAGACGGCACGATGAGCGGATTTCGGATCGTGCGGGAGACAGCCTGATGGATCTGTTCATCGCCATCTTCACCGGCACCGTCATTGCCGCCACACCGCTGATATTCGCCGCGCTCGGCGAGCTCGTGGTGGAGAAGTCGGGTGTCCTCAATCTCGGAATCGAAGGCATGATGCTGATGGGCGCCGCATTGGCATTCTGGGCCGTCACCGCGGGCTATCCGATGCCTGTGGCGATCCTGGCCGGCGCGTTGGCGGGTGCGGCCGCCTCGCTGCTGTTCGGCGTTCTGGCGCTGACGTTCCTGACCAACCAATATGCAGCCGGCCTGGCGCTGGCGATCTTCGGTTCGGGCGTCTCCGCCTTCCTCGGGCGCGGCTTCGGCAGCGAGCCGATCGAGGCACTGCGCCGCCTCGACATCCCCGTTCTGTCCGATCTGCCGCTGATCGGTCCGCTACTGTTCCGCTTCGATCCGATGGTCTATCTGGCCCTGCTGATGTTCGTCGCCATCAGTTGGTTTCTCTACCGCACGAAAGCTGGCCTGGTGCTGCGCACGATCGGCGAGTCGCCGCAGACGTCGCATGCGATCGGCTATCCCGTGATCAGGATCCGCTACATGGCCGTGCTGTTCGGCGGGCTGATGGCAGGCCTGGCAGGCGCCTATTTGTCGGTCGCCTACACGCCGCTCTGGGTCGAGAACATGACTGCCGGCAAGGGTTGGATCGCGCTTGCGCTGGTGGTCTTCGCCACCTGGCGGCCGCTGCGCATCCTGCTTGGCGCGTGGCTGTTCGGCGGGATGACGATCCTTCAGTTGCAAGGTCAGGCGCTGGGGCTGGACGTGCCATCCGAACTGCTCTCGGCCCTGCCTTATCTCGCCACCATCATCGTTCTGGTGCTGATCTCACGAAACCGCCAGATGCTGGCCCTGCACTTCCCGGCCTCGCTGGCAAAACCTTTTCGCCCGACGAGTTGACCTTCTGCGAAATGCTACTTCCCTTGCTGGAGAAGGCTCAAGTCGATCTCGGTAATATGCCAGCGACCCAGATTGGCGGTATAGAGCTTGTCGCCCTTGAAGGCGATGTTGGTGGGGTGCGCCAGCGTGGTTGCGGCGGGATCCTCGATCAGCACTTCGAGACCTTTGTCCTTTTGCCAGCGATAAATACGGCTGGGCTCATAACATGAGATGAACAATGAGCCGTCAGGCGCAAAGGCCACTCCGTCCGGAACATTGTGCACGCCCTCGACGACGATCTCACGAGCCCCCGCCGATCCGTCAGCAAGGATCGGCACATAGCTGATGCAGGGTGCGTCGCTTTCCACGACATAGAGGCCGTTGCCGTCCGGCGCCATCGCCATGCCGTTGGCGAACGACATCGCCTCCCGGCACCACAGGCCGCCCTCGCCCGTCTTGAGATCGTAGCGGAAGATGCCCGAGCGATTGTCCTGGCCAACGCTGTCCGAAACGAAGAGCCAACCCCTCGCCTCGTCGACGATCGGGTAGTTCGGCACGCGAATGCCGGCCGACGCGAAGCGCTCCATGCGCGCTGTCGCGGCATCCCAGCGGAAAATCGCGGCATGCCTGAGGTCGCAGGCAAAGCAGTTTCCCGCGCTGTCGAAAGCGATGCCGAGCAGAAAACCGTCGGTGCCGCCCATGCGCCCGACCGAGCCGCCATCGGCGGCCAGCCGCAGCAGGTCGCCGGTTTCGGTGCCACACCAGATCGAGCCATCGCGGTGAACGGCCACGCCCTCCGGATGCGCGACGCGCGGGCTGGTGAAGATGCCGTCGAAGAAAACGCGCGCGGCTGACATGTCGAGCAACGGCTTGGCCATGGGATCTCAGCTTTCGACAAGCGCCGTCTGCGCGGTGATGCAGCGTCCGACCATCGCGCGGTCGGCTTCAAGAATCTCGGCGATCAGCGCGCCGCGCTCCTTGGCGCTGACGAATTCCAGACGGCGCAGACCGAGCGGGTCGATGCGGTTTCGCAAGATGGCGAGCGTGTTGTCGGAAGGCAGCGAGACCTCGCGGCAACAGGGGTCGAACGACACCGCAAATCCGGTGGCGTCACGGATCTGCTGCTGCGTGACGTCCGGCATGGTTTCGACGACGATCAATTCCCTCGAAGTCTCGTCGAGCCGGAAGACGCAGAGATCGGTGAAGACCAGCGCCCTGCCGGTGCGATAGCCCATCGGCTCGCGTTCGGCCGCCGTCAGCAACCCCCGGGCGGAACTGACGATCTCGACCTCGTCCACCAGCGACTGGATCGAGTGGCGGGGGATGTAGAGCAGGTAATCGCGGTGCATGTTGGCGACATCGGCCATGCCGCCTTGCCCCGGCAACCGGATGAGGCCGCCGCTTGGTTTGCGCAGTGCGATCGTGTTGACGCGGCCGCGCCGGTCGACCTGTGCCGCGCCGACGATCTCGTGCGTCACCGCGCCGGCCTGGTAATAGGTCGAGTAGGTGTCGTCGCCGCCGGCATGCGCGACAGCCGTTTCGCAATCGAAGCTTTCGATCAGCGAGAGGATCATCGGGCTCGGCGCGATGTCGAGATGGCCGCAGCTCATCGTCGCGATGATCATGTCCGGCGCGTGCGTGGCCTTGGCCAGCCGGTAGGCGACGTTGGCCAGCGGCGAGACC
Organism: Mesorhizobium sp. B1-1-1; assembly: GCF_006442955.1. Lineage (NCBI taxonomy): Bacteria > Pseudomonadati > Pseudomonadota > Alphaproteobacteria > Hyphomicrobiales > Phyllobacteriaceae > Mesorhizobium > Mesorhizobium sp. B1-1-1. Next base: position 518,223 of record NZ_VFWW01000002.1, on the reverse strand, counting down.
GCACCCGCGCTGGCGAAGCTCTCATTGGTGAGTTCGGCGGCGATGCGAGCGGCGATGATCTCGTCGACGGATGCTTTCTCTTCGGCGCGCGCAAGCGCCGGCATGGCAAGCGCTGTGTTAGCTCGAACCTTCGCAGCTCTTTGCAACGGCTTCGGCACGCCCTCGGAAGGCGGGCGCAGATTGTCCGCCAAAGGCGTTTGCCGGTCGGCGAACGCCTCCGACAATCGCTGATAATCCGTGACGTAAAACGGCAGGCACGAGGCCGGATAGGCGCCGGCCGGCGCCAGCGCAATCGCCGAAACCTGGTTGCGGGTCAGCACGCTCTGGCGGCCGTCCTGGCGCAGCGTCCCGCCCGGCACGATTTCCTCGACCGTGACCAGCACCTTGCGCGCCGCACCCGCCATGGCGAAGTCCAGCGCGCGGGGCCCGATGATCTGCACATTGCCGCTTTCATCGGCGCGCTGGGCATGGACGACGAATGTGTCGAGCCGCAGCGGCGGGACGAATCCGTTTTCGGTACCGGCAATCGGATCAGGTCTGGCGCTCGCACCCGGCACGCGCGCCAGCATGCCCGATCCCAGCGGAAGCTGGAACGGCATCGAGGGCAGGTTCTGCTGCGCCGCCCGCAGCGCCTGGATCATGGCCAGCGCCGTCCAATCGCGAACCGGTATCGCGCCGCTTTCGGCGGCTGCGCGGAATTTTGGCGGCAAGCCGAAAATGTCGAGGCTGGAGAAACAGAGGTCGATCTCAGCCACGGCATGCGCTTCGAGCAGCAGTTCGAGGGGCAAGCCGCCGGCCCAGCAGATGTAATGCAGATCCTTGACGCCCGACCGGGCTATCGCACGCAGCAATGCGATCGGCAGCCGGGCGAAATGGTGGCCGCCGACACCAAACGATTCGCCATGGCCGACCATCGCGGCCAGTCCTTCGACATCCGTGAAGCGCGGCCGGTTCGGCTTGACCAGGGACATTGCGGCACGGTTCGTCACAGCGCGGATGCCTCGATGCGATAGCGGGTCACGAACTGTTTTTCAGGCGAGAATTCCTGCGCCGTCGCAATGCCGGATTGCGCGATCGGATTGTCGGCCAACGCTGTCGCCGGGCCGAGCCCGAAGGGCGAGCAGATCGGCTCGATGCCGATGGCGACATGGCGCCCGTTCCAGGGTGCTGCTTTGCGGCCACGATTGGAGTACCAGAGCAAAAGGCTCGGGAAATGCTCCTTCTGCCAGGAAAGTTTCACGCGGTACCCGTCCGCATGATTGGCGAGCGCCACCGTGCCATCCAGGCCCTCGATCTGCAACAATTCCTCCGTGTCGGCCACCAGCGGCGGTCGCGAAGCATCAGCCATGCCGCCCGCGCGGGCCGGTACGCTCGACAAGTCAGTGAAGGACGCGTTCCGGGCGAACAGTTCAGCGCCAGTTTCGACATCGTGTGGATAGGTGCGACCGTGATCGAAGGAACCAAGTTCCAGCGCGGCGGCGCCGATCTCCGCTGGCAGCCGGAACACCGGATGCAAGCCGATCGGCAATCGGCAGGCATGGCGAACGACGATCTTGAATTCAACGTCGACGGCTGGCATCGACGGATCGGGCGTCACCGTCCGCTCGACACGCCCGACCGGGCTTCCGGCTGGATAGGCGAGTGTCAGTGACAACGATCCTTTGGCGCTCTCGCGCCATTGCCAGTCATGGTTGGAGCTATGGCCATGGGCTTCCTCGCCCTCCTCCGGCGAGCCCATCACCCGAGCCCAGTCCTCGGGCCATCCCTCGGCAGGCACCGAATAGCCGAACGGCACGCAGGGCCATTCGCCGCGCAGCTTGCGCAGGATGCCTGGCAGCGCTTGCGCCTGCGGCTCGTTCGACCACGGCGCAATGTTCATCGGCGAAACCTGCCGACCGTCCTCCAGAATGAACGTAACCGGCGCCAGCATCGCGCCAAGCCGCTGGACAGTCAGCGCGCCATGCGCCCAGCCCAATCCGCGATAATCGTCGCCCGCGTTCACGGCCCGCCCTTCTTTGCCTTTGTCGTGCTCCGCTCGGCGAACTCCTTGACGCGCTGCTGGCCGATCTCGCTGCGATAGAGCTCACCCAATATGTCGCGCTCCATGGTGAGCCCATCGTCCAGATCGCCGGACACGGCATGCGCCGTCAGCGCCTTCAGTCCCTCGATTGCGGCAGCAGGCTCGGCGGCGATCATTTCGGCCAGTTCCAGCGCGCGCGGCATCAGCCGGTCGACCTCGACGATCTCGTTGACCAGACCGGCAGCGACGAATTCCGAGGCCGGGACGATGGCGCCGGTCATCAGCAGGAAATTGGCGCGGTTGCGGCCGAGCTTGGCCACGCTGCGTTGCGTGCCGCCGCCGCCGGGGATCAGCCCGAGCTTGATTTCCGGCAGGCCGAGCTTGGCGAATTGGTTGGCGATGACGAGGTCGCAGCACAGCACCAGCTCCATGCCGCCGCCCAGCGCGAAGCCGTTGACCGCCGCGATCACCGGTTTGCGGTTGTTCTCGATGGCCGCGTACATGCGCATGCCGGCAGCCTGGAAAATGTCGAATTCCGGTCCGGTCTGGGCGGCGTATTCCTTGATGTCGGCGCCGGCCATGAAGCCGCGCCCTTCCCCTGTCACCACGATCGCCCCGATGCTTGCATCGCCGGATAGCGACTCGAAGGTTTCAGTGATCTCGCCTTGCATCAGCCGGTTCATGGCGTTGAGCTGATCGGCGCGGCGGAAGGTGACGATCGCGACCCGGCCCGCGGTTTCGACCGTGAGTGTCTGGTAGGCGCGCATCGTCAGGCGGCGTCCACGGTCATGTCACCGGACGCCTCCAATGCGGCGATCTCGTCCTTGGAGAGGCCGAACTCGGCCAGGATCTCGCGGCCGTGCTGGCCGACCAGCGGCGCCGGCCGTTCTATGGTCGCGGGCGTCTCGCTCATCTTGACCGCCGGGGCGACCACCTGCACCTTGCCGCCGCGCGGATGGTCGTAGCTGGTGATCATGCCCATGTGCTTGACCTGCGGGTCCTCAGCGGCGCGGCGGATATCCTTCACCTCGGCGCACCAGATATCGGCTGCCAGCAGCCGCGCCAACAAATCCTGCGTGGCGAATTTCCTGGTCTCGGCATTCACCTTCTCGAAGACTTCATCGCGCTTGTCGAACAAAGTCTTGAGATCGTCGTAGACGGCAAGCTGCGGCGCCTCCAGCACCTCGTAGAGCGTCTTGAACGGGCTCATGGCGATCGACACGTAGCCGCCGTCGCTGGTCTCGTAGATGCCAAACGGCGCCTGCATGCCGGGATGGCCGATCCCGGAATTCGGCCGCACGAAGTCCTCACCAAGGTTGAGCACCGCGACATATTCCTGGTTGAGGTGCGCCAAGAGGCCGGCCAGCAGGTTGACCTCGATCTTCTGGCCCTTGCCGGTCTTCTCGCGATAATAGAGCGCCGACAGGATGCCGTAGACCATGTTCATGGCGCCGATCTGGTCGGCGAGGCCGGCGCCGGCGGGAACCGGGGCTTGATCGCCGCGGCCGGTGTTGGCGATCAGCCCTGCGAGCCCCTGGATCAGCATGTCCTGGCCGGGGCGCTCGACATAAGGCCCTTCCTCGCCATAGCCCGAGCCCGAGCAATAGATGATGCGCGGATTGACGGTCTTGAAATCCTCATAACCATAGCCGAGCTTGGCCAGCACGCCTGGGCGGAAGTTCTGCACCACCACGTCGGCGCTTTTCGCCATCTCCATGATGATGGCATGCACCTTGCGGCTCTTCAGGTTGAGCGCGATCGAACGCTTGTTGCGGTTCCAGGCGAGGAAGTTCGGGCTCTCCGAACCGCCGACCCACTTGGCGAAAAAGGTCATGCCACGGAACATGTCGCCGGCGCCGGCGCGCTCGATCTTGATGACATCGGCGCCCATGTCGCCGAGCAGCTGGGTAGCGAACGGCCCCTGCAGCAGATGGCTGAAATCGAGGATGCGGACGCCTTCGAGGGCCTTGTTCATGTCATGTCTCGTTTCAAAATTTTCAAAGCAGTTCGGGAACGTAGCGCGGCGCCGCCGTCAGCCCGCCATCGACGCGCAGGTCGGTGCCGGTGGTGAAGCCGGCGGCATCGGAGGCAAGATAGACGGCGGCCTCGGCCACTTCCGAAGGCTCGCCGATACGGCCGAGCGGATGCATCTTGACCCAGGCCTTGGCAAGATTGCCGCCGATCTCCTTGATGAGTTTGTCGTTCATCGGCGTGTTGATGGTGCCCGGCGAGATCGAATTGACGCGGATGTTCAGCGGCCCGAATTCAACCGCCATCTGGCGTGTCATCGCCATGACCGCGCCCTTGGCGCCGGCATAGGCGGTCCAGCCATCAAGCCCGATGTGGCCTTGCGCGGAGGCCATGTTGATGATCGAGCCCGATTTCTGCGCGATCATGTGCGGCAGCGCGTATTTACAGGCGCGAAACACGCTGGTCAGGTTGACTGCTATCAGCCGGTGCCACTGCTCGTCGGTCATCTCGTGCACCGGCATGCCGCCAATGGCAATGGCCGCGTTGTTGACGAGGATGTCGAGGCGTCCCGTCTTTTTGACGGCACTGTCGATGAGGCCTGAAATGTCGGCCTCCTGCGAAACGTCGCAATGCAGATAGTCGGCGCGGTGGCCGGCGGCGCGAAGTGCGGCCGCGAAATCCTCACCAGCGCTGTCGGCGATGTCGCCCAGGAAGACATGCGCCCCTTCGCGCGCCATCGCTTGCGTGATCGCGTGGCCGATCCCGTCGGCCGCACCAGTGATGACGGCGATTTTTGCTTCAAGACGAGCCATCTTCAGCCTCCATTCGCACGCCGGCGTTTCGCTTCATCAAGGGCGACCGCGGCAATGATGATCATGCCGGTGATGACCAGCTGCCACTCGGTCGGCAGGCCAAGCCCGCGCAGGCCGTTGGACAGGAATTGCAGGATCAGCACGCCCAGCGCCATGCCGGTCAGGCTGCCGATGCCGCCGGCAAGACTGACCCCGCCGAGCACGGTGGCGGCAACCACCTGGAATTCGAAATTGAGCCCCGCCGTATGCTGTGCCGAGCCGACCCGCGCGGCCAGGATGATGCCGGCGACCGTCGCCAGCAGCGCGCTGATGATGAAGCAGATGAACTTGACCCGCCGCACGTCGTAGCCTGCAAGACGGGCCACTTCCTGATTGCCGCCGACGGCATAGATTTGCCGTCCGAACGGCCGGTGCTGCATCATGTAGGCGAAGGCGGCGAGCAGGACGATGGCGATGACGGCCGAATAGGGGATGACGTTGAACAGGCGGCCATCCGACAGCGCGATGAAGCTGTCGAGGCTGGCATCGTCAGGGATCGCCCGCTGACCAGTGTAGAGATAGACGCCGCCGCGCATGATGAACATCGTGCCCAGCGTCACGATCAGCGAGTTGATGCCGGCATAGGCGGTGAGATAGCCGTTGACGACACCGATGATCAGCCCGAACAACAGCGCGCCGCCGACGCCGAGCAGCAGCGAATTGGTGTCGTTCATGATGATGATCAGCGGCAGTGCAATGGTCGCCAGCAGCGATCCGATCGAAATATCGACCTCGCCGGAAATGAAGACGATGGCGCAGCCAATGCCGGCGGTGAGCGCGAGCGAGGCCTGGCCGAGCACATTGGTCATGTTGCGCACGGAGAAGAAATTCTCGACGGTAACGGAGAAGAAAGCCAGCACCAGCACGAGGCAGACCAGCAGCGCCAATTCCTGCCGGGCAAAGAGCCGCGCCAGCATGGACGGCCGGGCTTTCGCGGAGACTGTATTCACAACGCTCATGTCTTATCCGATCGCCGCATTGAGGATCTTCTCCTGCGTGGCTTCGTCGCGCGGCATGATCGCGGTCAGGCGGCCTTCGCACATCACCGCGACCCGGTCGGCAAGACCGAGCAGTTCCGGCATCTCCGACGTCATCATGACGACAGCCAAGCCTTCGCCGGCGAGCCGGTCGATCAGGGCGAATATCTCCGACTTGGCGCCGACATCGATGCCGCGGGTCGGCTCGTCGACGACGATGACCTTGAGGCCGCGCATCAGCCAGCGCGAGATCAGCACCTTCTGCTGGTTGCCGCCAGACAGGTTCTTCACCTCTTGGAACAGGCTGGGCGTCTTGATGCGGAAGCGGTCGACGTAATCCTGCACCGCTTTGTGTTCCCTGGCCTTATCGACGAAGCCCATGCGGGCGAAGGCGCCGAGCGAGGCGAGGCTGGCATTCTGGTAGACAGGCAGCTCGCCCATCAGCCCTTCGCTCTTGCGATCCTCGGTGAGCAGACCGATACCTAACCTGACGCCGGTGCGCGTATCGTGCGGCGAGAGGCGCTGGCCGTCGACGGTGATCGTGCCCGAAGTGATCGGATCGTAACCGACGATCGCCTTGGCGAGTTCGGTGCGACCGGCGCCCATCAGCCCGAAGAAGCCGAGCACCTCGCCGGCGCGCGCCTCGAAGGACACGCCGTTGAGCTTCTTCGCCGTGCTGAGCTTGTCCACTGACAGGGCTACCTTGCTAGCCGGTGCGCCACGCTTGCGGGGAAACAGATTTTCGATGCGCCGGCCGATCATGTCCTGGATCAGCGTGTCGTTGGTGTGCTCGCGGATCGGCTTGGTCGAGATGTGGCGCCCGTCGCGCAGCACCGTCACCGTGTCGGCGATCTCGAACACTTCGTCGAGCTTATGGCTGACATAGACCACCGCGATGCCGAGGTCGGCAAGCCGGCGGATGACGGTGAACAGCAGCGAAACCTCGTTCGGCGTCAGCGAGGATGTCGGCTCGTCCATCACCACCACGCGGGCTTCATGAGCGAGCGCGCGGGCGATCTCGACCATTTGCTGCTGGCTGACCGGCAACGAGCCGGTTCGCGCCGCCGGATCGACGTTGAAGCCGATGCGGTCGAAGAGCGCGGCTGAATCGGCGCGGATCTTCTTCCAGTCGATGGAGCCGCTTCTGCCGGTCGGATAGCCTTCCAGGAAGATGTTCTCGGCAACGGTGAATTCGGAGATCAGCGCGATCTCCTGGAACACGACCTTGATGCCTTGCTTCAAGCTGTCGCGCGGCGACTTGATGTCGACCTCGCGTCCGTGCATGCGGATGGAGCCGGCATCCTTGCCGTAGACGCCGGCCATGATCTTGATCAGCGTCGACTTGCCGGCGCCGTTCTCGCCCATCAGCGCATGGATCTTGCCGGGCTCCAGGGTGAAGTCGACATTGTCGAGCGCCACGACGCCGGGAAAGCGCTTGCCGATGCCGCGCAATTCCAGCGCCGGCACATCGGTATCGATGGCCGCGCCTTCGCCAGGATGCAGGAAATCAACGGACATTGGCTCTGTTCCGGATGATGTCGAGATAGGTTGCCAGGATGATGACGATGCCCGGCACCACCATCTGCAAATCCTGGTTCCAGCCGAGGATGATGATGCCGTTGTCGATCACCTTCAGCACCAGAACGCCAAGCAAGGTACCGAACAGCGAACCACGGCCACCAAGCAGGCTGGTGCCGCCGACGATGACGGCGGCAATCACCGTCAGCTCGAAGCCACGGCCGGCGGTCGGCTGGCCGGCATTCATCAGCGACGACAGGATCATGCCGGCAACACCGACGCACAGGCCGGTGACGACGAAGGCCAACAGCTTGAGCCGTTCCGAGCGAATGCCTGACAGGCGCACCGCCTTTTCATTGGCGCCGACCGCGTAGAGGTAGCGGCCGAGCGTGGTGAAGCGCAGCGTCACATAGGCAACCACGAAGATCAGCGCCGCCAGGATGACGGGAACCGGCACGGGGCCGACATAACCGGCGCCGAGATCGGTGAAGCTTGCCAATTGGTTGTGGTTCTGCACCGCCTCGCGCGTGAACAGATAGACGCCGCCCTGCAGCATCATCATCGTGCCGATGGTGGCGATCAGCGAATTCACCCTGAGCCTGGTGACGACCAGCCCGTTGAACAGGCCGACCCCGCCGGCAAAGGCGAGCGCCGCCAGCATGCCGAGCGTAAGACTATGGGTGGAATTGAGCACTGCCATGCCGATGCAGCCGACGAAGGCGAGCGACGCGCCGACCGACAAGTCGACCTCGGCGGTGATGATGAGCATGGTCATGCCCGAGGCGACGATCAGCACCAGAGCGCATTGGCGCAGGATGGCGATGATGTTGGCCTCCGAATAGAATTGCGGCGCCGCGATCGAGATGGCGATGCACAGCACGGCCAGGATTGCGCCCAGCACGAGCTGGCTGCTGCCCAGAAGGTTGCCGCCGATGAAACGCTTCGACGCGGAGGCCTGTGTAAGCTCGCTCATTTCAGTCCATTCCCGGCCGTTTGCCTGGTCCCTCTGGAACCTGTCGTGTCGAACCCGGCATTTGTCTTGGCCACCGAAAGGTCCTGGCCGCCTGCCCTTCCCGCAACACGGGAAGGGCGATATCCGCCGGCCTTATTTCTTCAGGTCGGCGGAGGTCTTCATGCACTTTGCCGGCGGCTGCAGCGCGTTGACGGCATCCCATTTGATGGTGCGGGTGGTGCCGTCATAGTCATAGAACTTCTTCCAATCGTCGCCGTTCATCGGCGCGGTCGGGCTGACGATGTGCTCCGGCACTTCCTCATTGTTGAAAAGCTTCACCGCGGCATCGATGGCGGTAAAGCCTTCCTTCTCGGGGAACATCGCGGCTTCGATGCGGTAGGAAGGCTCGTTCTGCATCGCGTTGATGAAGGCAAGCCCTTCGCCGCCCGTGCCGACCGTCAACAGGCCATCCTGCGACTTGCCCGCCGCTTTCCAGGCCTGCAGGCCACCCAACGAAGACGAATCATTGATGCCGTAGATGATGTTGATATCGGCGTTCTTGGCCAGTGCCGCGGAGGACACTTCGAGAGCGCGGTCCGGATTGCCGCCGCCGTCGAGATCGTGGACCATGACCGCATCGGGGATGATGGTCTTCAGCCCGTCCATGAAGCCGTGCGAGCGCAGCACGGTGGCGGAAAGCAGCGGCAGGCCTACATTCATCACCTTGGCAACGCCGCCGAGCTTTTCCTTCGCGTATTTGCCGGCCTCGACGCCGGAGAAATAGCCGGTGTCGTAGTCGCAGATGGCGACCATGGTGGTCATGCCCTTGACCGGATTGCCTTCCAGCACGACCGGCACGTTGGCGGCCTTGGCCTGGCGCAGCAGCGGCACCACGCCTTCTTCGTTCACCGGGGTGATGATCAGCACGTCGACGCCCTTGGCGATGAAGTCTTCGGCCGCGGCGACCTGCTTGGCTATGTCGAGATTGGCATCCTGCACCTCGACCTCGATGCCGAGTTCCTTACCGTGAGCCTTCATGCCCTTGATGACGTTCTGATACCACTCATGGGTGGCGTAGTTGGTGACGTAGCCGATGCGCTTGGGCATGTTCTCGGCATGCGCGGCGGCGGCGCCGAGCGCCAGCACGGCGGCGGACGCAAACAGGATTGACTTGGACCAGAGCATTTTCTTCTCCCAGATTTATCGCTTTTGTTAGTCGCTGAACGGATAGTCCCGCCGTTCCGGGTCGGCACGTAAGGAGTTGGTGGCTTCGCCCCAGCCGAGTGCCGCCGATATCTTCTCGGCGGCGGCGCGGGTGCGTTCGAAGACGGTTTCGCTGTCGAACCGCGCCGCCTTCTGCGGCAGCAGCGGCACGGTTAGCGCGGCGATGACGGCACCGGTGTGATCGTGCACAGGCATGGAGATGTTGGTGCAGGCCGCAACGGCCAAGGAAGCGCGCATCTCGTAGCCGAGCCTGGCGACCTCGTTCAGCCGCGCCTCGATTTCGGCCCGCGTGCCCTGGCCCTCACCGGCGGCCACGATGCGCTCGACGATGCGGTCGCGCTCGGCCCGGTTCGAATGGGCGAGCAGCACGGCACCCGAACTTGTTTCGAGGATCGGGAAATGCGACCCGAGTGCTACCGAGTAGCGCATCGGCAGCGGCGAATCGATCTGCAAAACCACCAGTGCGTTCTGGCCCTCGCGCACCACGAGATGGCAGCTCTGGTCGGCATTGGCGGTCAATTCGCGCATCACCGGCAGAGCGCATTCCACCAGCCGGTTTACCGGCGGATGCATGTGCGCCAGTTCGAACAGCTTCAGCGACAGCCGGAAACGGTCCGATTGCGTGCGAAAGATATAGCCCCGTTTCTCCAGCAGAAGCAGGATGCGGTAGATCTCGTGAATGGAGCGGCCGAGGCCGGTCGCGATCTCGGTCTGGGTCAGCGTTTCGGCGCTGGAGGCCATGAATTCCAGAACGTCGAGCGCCTTCTCCACCGCCGGCACGCGATAGCCGTTGCGGCCGCTTTCGCCCTCGTCGAGCGTCTCGGCAACGCTGGCGGCCATCAGGCGACGCTCCGTTCCGGCTGGACTTGCCTGGTTTCGCGGTAGAGGCTGTTGACGTGGCCTGCGAGTTCGGTCGCCGACATGTCACCGGCTATGGCTGCGGCGGCATGCGGCGCGCATTCGCGGAAGAAGGCGATGAAGCCCGGATGGGTCGGACGCAGATAGGACGAGGCGATCGTCCGCAGCGTCGAGCCGAAGAAATCGCCGGAAAGACCATTGACCCCGGCATCCTTCCAGGCAGCCAGCGAACCCGGTTGTCCGCCAGACTTCACATAGTCGCCGCGCTGGTATTCGGGCGAGCACAGGAACAGTGCGTAGTCGATCGCGGCCTGCTTGTGCTTCGAGTGGGCGCTGACGCCGATGCCGGCACCGCCGAGCAAGGCGCCGGCGGCTTGCGGGGTGGGCACGTCGGCGAAGCGCAAATGGGGCCTGTCGGGTTTCGAGGCGTAATTCACATAGCCGAAGGCGAACGGCACGTAGACAACGTCGTCATGCGCGATCATGTGGTCGTAGCAGCGGATCGGATTCCATTTCGACGAGTCCGGATGCGAAAGCGCGGCAAGCTCGCGCAATTGCGCAATCGCCTGCTCGACCATTTCCTTCGCGATGAATTGCTCGCCATCTTCCTGGGGACGGCCAAGCGTCAGAAGCAGACACATGGCGTCGGTCGGCACGAAGGGCAGGCCGAGCCACTTGCCGTCGCTGCGCGCGCGCCGGCCAAGCTCCAGCACTTCCTGGTGCGTGCTGGGCACCGGCCCGTAGCGCTCCAGCAAATCCGGCCGATAGGAGGCGACCTGGCAGGCGGCATCGATCGGCAGCGCCCACTGACGGCTGTTCTTCTGGTAGGAGCGCCAGGACGCCCCGACTGAGTCACGTTCGAAGAAATGGATCTGTTCGGCCGACAGATAAGCGTCGAACGGGACCATCAGTTCATCCTGGGCGATATCGCCGATGAAGGGATGGTCGAACACGACCAGATCGTAAGTGCCGAGCACCGGACCGAGGGCGCCCTCACCGAATTCATAGAGGCTGCGGCGGTCCCATTGGATCTCCAGGCCGGGATGCGCGGCGCAATAGGACTCGATGCTGGCGTCCAGCGGACCCCAGCATCGTCTATGATCCCACGCCAGTCCGCGCAGCTTCGTCATGCCACTCAAATCCTCCCGGCACCGGCAATAGCCGGCTCGCCATCGACACTAGCACCATTTTTCATATGCGCAACTTGTTTTCATTTGCGCAAAAAGCACACACATCCTCCCGACTGGCCGATGCAGGGTTCAAGCCAGATCGAAACGCTCCACGGCGCGCATGATGCCGCGCAGTTCAGCCAAACCCTTGAGCCGTCCGATAAGCGAATAGCCGGGGTTGATCTTTTTCTTGCCGATGTCGTCGGCAAGCAGATGCCCATGGTCCGGCCGCATCGGGATTTGCCAGTCGGCCCGGCCCTGCTCGCGACGGCGCTTTTCTTCCTGCATCAGAGCGAGGATGACGTGCGCCATGTCGGTGCCGCCTTCGAGATGCTCGGCTTCATAGAACGAGCCGTCCTCCTCGATGGAGATGTTGCGCAGGTGGACGAAATGGATGCGGTCGGCGAATTCCTTGACCATGGCGACGATGTCGTTGTCGGCGCGCGTGCCGTAGGAGCCGGTGCAGAAGGTCAGTCCATTGGCGGGACTGTCGACGGCGTTGAGGATGAAACGCGCGTCCTGTGCCGTCGAAACCACGCGCGGCAGGCCGTAGAGCGAGAATGGCGGGTCGTCGGGATGGATGCACATGCGCACCCCCTCCTCTTCGGCCGCCGGAATGATCTCGCGCAGGAACCAGGCGAGGTTGTCGCGCAACTCCTTCGGCCCGATCGAATCGTATTCAGCCAGGGCTTCGCGAAAACTGTCCCTGTTATAGCTGCGTTCGGTCGCCGGCAGGCCGGCAATGAGGTTGCGCTCGATCCGGTCGATCTGCTCTGGCGTCAGCATCTTCAGCCGCTTCTCGGCCTCGGCGATACGCGCCGGCGTATAGCTTGCCGCACCGTTCTTGCGCTGCAGCACGAAAAGATCGTAGGCCGCGAAATCGATCGCATCGAAGCGCAGCGCATAGCCGGTTGTCGGCAGGCGATACATCAGGTCGGTGCGGGTCCAGTCCACCACCGGCATGAAATTGTAGCAGATCGTCTCGATGCCGGCCCTGGCGAGCGCCCGGATGCTGTCGCGGTAGTAGCCGGCATAGCGCTCGCGCTCGGGCGCGCCGATCTTGAAGGAATTGTGCACCGGAATGCTCTCGACGACCGACCATTTCAGGCCAGCCGCCTCGATGATCCGCTTGCGCTCGAGCACATCGGCCTCAGGCCAGGCGCGGCCGTCATAGATCTGGTGCAACGCGGAGACAACGCCGGTGGCGCCGGCCTGCCTGACATGTTCAAGCGTCACCGGATCATCGGGACCATACCAGCGCCAGCACTGTTCCATGAAGCCTCCTCAGGGTTGGCGGCGACCATATTGTCGGACCACAAGCCTGTCAACAGAACCTTTCCGTCGCCATACAGTTGATTTCCTGTGGGTCGAGCCCTAGGGTGGTCCAACAAATAGCAAGGAGTTCTGCGGTGGAACAGGCGAGCCACGATTCGATGGAGGCGGCAGACGAAGCCGGGATCAGCAGTTCCGCCGTCGACCAGACCGTGCGGCAGATCCTCGACCTCATCCGCAATCGCGCCATGTCCATCGGCGATGTGCTGCCCACCGAACGGGAGCTTGGCGAACTGTTCGGCGCCAGCCGCAACACGATACGCGAGGCGCTGCGCACCATCCGAACCTATGGGCTGATCGATCCCAAGCCGCGCGTCGGCGCGGTGCTCGCCGATCGCCAGAATGTCGCGATCCAGAATTTTTTCGCCGCGCAAATGGACATATCGAAAACGTCCTTTCACGACATACAAGGATTTCGCCGCATCATCGAAGTGAGCGTCGGCGACCACATCATCCTCAATGCCAGCGCCGTCGAACTTGAAGCCCTGGACGAGGTCAATGGCCTGATCGAGACCAGCAAGGATGTCCAGGAAGCCGCGCAACGCGATTTCGATTTCCATCTGGCGCTGATGAAGCTCGCCGGCAACCGCATGCTGGTGCAGACTTATCAGTTCCTGTCGCCGGTCATCCTGCACATCATGACCGTCGGCAAATCCATCCGGCCGGTGCTGAGCGAAACACGCCACGCGCATGGCGAGATCATCGCGGCGCTGCGCGCGCGCGACCGCATTGCCTACTGCTACCTGATGAGCCGGCATCTCGATTTCGGCTTGCGCTTCGTTCCCGACGACCTCGAAAACGCCCGTATGTCGGCGGCAAACCCGGTGCATCCGGGTCCGGCATCTTCCAAGGATTTGCATCATGCCTGATTTTGAGAACAAGGTGGCGCTGATCACCGGCACTACCGGCATCGCGCTCGCCACTGCGAGTCGCCTGGCGCAAGGCGGCGCTGCGATCATCGCCTGCGGCATCGACCGGGCGGCCAATGCCGCCATGCAGGAGAGCCTCGCCAAGGCCGGAGCGAATGCGCTGGTGCAAACGGTGGATGTCTCCGTTTCCGACCAGGTGCGCGACGCGGTCGCAGCGGGCGTCGCGAGGTTCGGCGGCATCGACATCATCGTCAATTCGGCGGCGGTCCACCCCTACGGCACGGCGACCACCACCGACTGGGAAACCTGGAACCGGGCGATGACGGTCAATGTCGGGTCGATCTACCTGACCGCGCATTTCGGCATTCCCGAAATGATCCGCCGAGGCGGCGGTGCCATCGTCAATGTCGCCTCGGTGCAGGGGTTCGCCTGCCAGCAGAACGTCGCAGCCTATGCCACGACCAAGGGCGCCATCCACACGTTGACGCGTTCGCTGGCGCTCGACTATGCCGCGGCCGGCATCCGGGTCAATTCGGTCAGCCCGGGCTCGATCCGCACGCCAATCCTCGAGAAGGCAGCGCGCGGCCACAATGGCAGCGACGCCGATGTCGAAGAAGCCTACAGGCGCTTCGGCGCCGCCCATCCGCTCGGCCGTATCGGCGAGCCGGAGGAAGTGGCGGAGCTCATCGCTTTCCTGTGTTCATCGAAAGCCGGCTTCTGCACCGGCGCTGATTACAAGATCGATGGCGGCCTCACCGCTGGCATCGGCGTCAAGTAGGGCGACATGAAGATCGGACTTGGCCTCTATCGCGATTCGCTGACGCCGGAGAATTTCCGTTTTGCCCGGCAGGCCGGCGCAACGCATGTCGTTGCGCATCTCACCAACTATTTTCGCGGCCGCGATCCCTCGCTGTCGGCCGGCACCGAAACGGATGGCTGGGGCGATTGTTCGACGGATGGATTGTGGAGCTACGAGGATTTCACCGGACTGGTGAAAACCGTACGCGACAACGGCCTGGAGATCGCCGGCATCGAAAACCTGTCGCCGCGCTTCTGGTCCGACGTGCTGCTCGGCGGCCCCGATCGGTCGAGGCAGCTCGACGGCCTCAAGCGCCTGGTGCGTGACGCCGGCCGGGCCGGCATTCCCTGCATAGGCTACAACTTCTCGATCGCGGGCGTGTGGGGCTGGCAGCGCGGGCCATTCGCGCGCGGCGACGCCATGTCCGTGGGGCTCGATTTGTCCGACATCGATCCAGACCTGCCGCTGCCCGACGGAGTGGTCTGGAATATGCGCTACCGGCCGGGCCGAGCCGGCGCCGCGCCTGTCAGGGTCTCGCAAGAAGAACTGTGGGAACGGCTTGGTGTCTTCCTGCGCGAAATCGTACCGGTGGCCGAAGAGGCCGGTGTCGTGATGGCTGCGCATCCCGACGATCCACCCGCCGAGGCGCTGCGCGGCACGGCGCGCCTCGTCAACCGGCCGCAGAAATATGACCGGCTGATGGATATCGTCGACTCGCCCGCCAACGGGCTGGAGCTCTGCCTCGGCTCGCTGCAGGAGATGCCGCAGGCCGAGGAGATCTACAGTCATGTGCGCCGTTTCGCGCGGCGTGGCCGCATCGGCTATATCCATTTCCGCAATGTGCGGGGCAAAGTGCCGAAATATCACGAAACCTTCGTCGACGACGGCGACATCGACATGGCCGAGATCGTCCGCATTCTGCGCGACGAGAATTATCAAGGCGTCATGATACCCGATCACACGCCTGAGATGGCCTGCGACGCGCCATGGCACGCCGGCAAGGCCTTCGCATTGGGCTACATGCGCGCACTGGTGCAGAACGCCGACGCGCTAGGCCCGGTACGAAGCCGGGCACCCGACATGGCAGCGGAGTGAATAGGGGACGCACGACTGGCATTTTTCGAGCCCGAAGGCGCCGCAAAAGCCCGCTTTCGATGGAGAGCGGGCTTTTGTTAGTCGGCTCGGTTCCTAACTCAGGATAGCGACGATCTCATATGAGTTCGGATCGACAATAACAATCCTGCCATCGGCCAGGAGGAAATATTCATAGCTCTCATAGGCAGGAACGATTTCGACGATCCGGTGCGGAAGTCGATGCAGCCGCACCTTCTGCTTCGGCACTTTCACGCCGACCGAAATGTCCACGTCGAGGTTCGAGACCGGTTCCACCTTCGTCTCGCGGATGACGTTGGTGATTTCGGTCTTCTGCTCGACGGATATATTGTTGATTGAAGCGGTTGAACTCTGGTCGGTAGTCGTACCGGCCTTGCCCTGCGCTTGCTGATCAGTCGTCGTACCGGCTTTGCCCTGCGCTTGCTGATCGGTAGTCGTACCGGCCTTGCCCTGCGCCTGCTGGTCGGTCGTCATACCGGCCTTGCCCTGCGCTTGCTGATCGGTAGTCGCGCCGGCTTTGCCCTGCGCCTGCTCGTCGGTCTTCATGCGGGGCTTGCCTTGCGCCTGCTGGTCGGTCTTTACGCCCGCCTTGCCCTGCGCCTGCTCGTCGGTCTTCATGCGGGGCTTGCCCTGCGCTTGCTCGTCGGTCTTTACGCCCGCCTTGCCTTGCGCCTGCTCATCGGTCTTCGCTCCGGCCTTGCCTTGCGCCTGCTCGTCGGTCTTCATGCCGGCCTTGCCTTGCGTCTGCTGCTCGGTGCTGCCGCCCTTCTGGCAATCGGCCGAGCCGGCTGCGCAAGTGTCTGCCCCACCCGATTGGGCCGCTTCGCCCGACTGCTGCTGGGTCTGCGCGATTGCCGCCCCACATCCGAGGGTAAGCGCTAACATGCTGGTGATCAAAGTGGTTCTCATGGGAAGTCTCCTAGGATGGCAGTCCCTTCGCGGCAAAACTTTGCCACCCCGCGATTGTTCCACCGAAGGCCAATATATTCCGGAGCGGATGGAACTGCCGGCATTTTGCGAAGTTCGGCGCATGGGGCGCACCTGCCGAAATGCCGGTGGCGTCGTCGGCTCGGCGCCCTGCGCAACATCTGATGGAGACAGAAGTGGAAAAATATCTACTGGGAACGGCAGTGGGCATCCTGTTTCTTGCGGGGGCCGGAGCGGCCGCGGCGCAAGATGTGGTCATCCAGCCGGAGCAAGAAACCGTTATCAAGGAGTATGTGAAGAAGCAGCCGCTGGCCTCGGTCCAGCTGCCCGGTGTGGAACTCAATGTCGGATCCACCGTGCCTGATACGGTCGAACTTCATGAAGTTCCCGATGTGAAATACCGCTACGTCGTGGTCGACAATCGAACAGTTCTGGTCGACCCGGAAACCCGGAAAATCGTCCAGGTCCTTCAATGACCGCATGTTCCAAAGCGCCCGCCCCGGCATGCGTCGAGGCGGGCGACGTGTGTCAGGTTTCTGTTTTCATGCATGTCTTTGTTCCAAACCGAGGCGTTTTGGGCGACATGCATGAGCATGGCTACGACTGCAGGTCAAATGCGATGTTGCGATGCTTTTGAATTGCTGAGCTGGCAACAATGTCCGCCAGTTCTTTGTCGGAGAGAGTGCATTCTGGCAGTTCGTAACGGATGGCTGACACCGCCTGCGCCGTGGAAATTGGCCATTCGAGATTTCTGCGGGAATTGATGTAGTGATCGATGGCCCGGATCAGTTCCTTCGAGGTCATATCGATCACGGGCATCGGTTCCTCTTCCTTATTTCCCCGTTTTTCTCACTGTGTTGACGGACACCGAAACCTGCCATCACAATTGTTAAAACGGCAGACGAAAAAGATGTCGATTCAGGAATAGGGGCTGGCGGTGGCTTTGGAGTTCACCTCCGCTGCATCGGTGGAAATATAACTGGGAGTGCAGCGGGTTGCGGTGTAGTGTCCCAAGTGATGGCCGCTGCAAAGGGAGAGTGCTTGCACCATGGACGGGGAAGCGGCGAAATCAGCCTTTCTGGGCGGGATTCGCGTTTTGATCGTGGAAGACGAATATTTTCTCGCCGATGACCTGCGTAAGGCTCTGGTCACACAAGGGGCGATAGTGCTCGGCCCGGTCGCCACGGTCGAGCCCGCAATCGAATTGCTGAACAGCGGTCAATGCGATTTTGCGATTCTCGATATCAACTTGCGCGGCGAGCAGACATTCGAGATTGCCCGCGAGTCGTTGGCGAAAGGCGTTCCGATCGCCTTCGCCACCGGCTATGATCAGACGGCCATTCCAGCAGAGCTCGGCGGGATCAGGCGATTTGAAAAGCCTCTGGAATTCGGCAGCATTGTCGAGTTCGTTGCCGCGACGGCACACGATACGCGATGAACGAGAGAAGCGAGCCGGCGGTTGGCCTGAGAGCGAAGACCGCGCGGCACCCGCTTATCCGCAAGCTGTCCAATTTCACGGTCCTGTCCGTGGAAGAATGCGACGCCATCGAGAGCGCGACAACAAAGGTCGCCGAATTCGCCGCCGGCGATGACGTCATCCAAAGGGGCGACCGGACAGGCGGGGTCAACCTGCTGCTCGAAGGATTTGCCTGCCGCTACAAGATTCTCGAAGACGGTCGGCGACAGATCCTTGCCTATTTGGTGCCGGGCGACCTTTGCGATCTTCACGTGTTCCTGCTGCGGCGCATGGACCACTCGATCGGTGCTCTCAGCCGCTCCAAGGTTGCGGCGATCCCGCAGAGCGCCATCCTCGGCTTCACCAACAGCTATCCCAATCTTACGCGTGCGCTCTGGTGGACCACGCTGCTCGACGAGGCGATCACCCGCGAATGGGTCGTCAACATCGGCCAGCGGACTGCTTATGAGCGGATGGCTCACCTTTTTTGCGAGCTGTTCCACAGGCTTCACGCAATTGGTGAAACGGCCGGCAAGAGCTATCCCCTACCGGTAACCCAAGCGACCCTGGGCGATACGCTCGGTCTTTCGAACGTGCACATCAACCGTACGCTTCAGGATCTCAGGCGCGACGGCCTCATTTCGTTCAACAACGGCACTGTAACGATCAAGAACCTGGCGAAACTGGAGGCGGCGGCCTTTTTCAATCCTGATTACCTTCATCTGTTGGACGTCAGGGAGCCTTTTGCATGATCAGGCACGGCCTCATCGAGTGGAGCGCAAAAATGAAACATCATAGGGAACCTGGCCTGCTTCTGCCGGTTCGGCGTGACCGGAGGCGGTAGCGAGCGATGGCCAAGCGCGATTTGATCGGCGGATCGGCAGGTACGATCGATCCGCTGGGGGTCATCCTCAATGATATTGCTGGGGGATTGGCCCGCTGCGATCGCCCTCCATATTTCCGCCGACAGCGGCGGCATTAATGCTCCTGCCGGCTCGACGGTATCATTTTCGCCGGCTGAAAACCGCGCGCGGCGGCACGAAAGCCAATCCTGGGCGCGTGAACGCGAGCCAAAGGCCGACGAGACGATGCGCTTGGCACCGCGCATGATCGAGGAACGGTTGAAAGACTGACAGGTGGCTGGAAAAAGACCTCCCAAGAAAGACGTCACGGGTACATTCTCCCGTCCGCAAGGTGTGTCCGCCGAAGAACGCGATGCTTCCGCGTCGATGCGGCTCAGCCATGTCGATGAACAGATGGACGAACGTGACGATCATATCGCCCGGCTCGAAGCCGAACTCCAGGTCACACGCGACCGCCTCCAGGCGACGAAGGCATTTGCCGCCGAATTGCAGCACCGCGTTCGCAACACGTTGAGCATTGTCCGTTCGATCGCTCGCCGGTCGGTTGAAAACAGCAACAATGTCGAGGACTATGCCTTTCACCTCGAGGGCCGCATCAATGCGCTTGCACGCACGCACAATGTGCTGATGCGATCGGCCTCGGCCACCGTGCAGCTTGACATGCTTGTCCTTGACGAGCTTGCGTCCCAAGGCGGCCGGACGGAAGATCAGTTCACCATAGATGGCCCGGATATTTCCTTGTCCGGAAAGACGGCGGAGACCTTGGGCCTGGCGTTCCACGAACTCGCCACCAACTCGATGAAATATGGCGCGCTGTCGGCAGCCGACAAATCAATCAGCGTAAGCTGGAAAGTGGGTGGCACGCCCGCCAGACAGGAGCTGAAGATCCGCTGGATCGAGGACCTGCATGGTCCGGCAGCAATACCTGCGCGACGCGGCTTCGGATCCGAGCTGATCGAAAAGGTGGTGCCCTATGAGATCGGCGGAGCTGGCTCGCTGCGCTTCACCGATGCCGAGGTGATCTGCACGATGGATATCCCCCTCTCGAACGAAATTCACCCCAGCAGGAGCCTGGAGGACCCGCCCGACGATCTCCAGCATTGAACACCGACACTCCTGCGCCGAAAGGCGGCCGGGGCCAGGAGCGTGGAGTTGGAAGGGGCTGACCCAGCACCGACCGAGGTGGCGCAACGGCCCTGGGGTTTGCCGAGTTGCCGCCGCACCAGCCTTCAAATTCTCAAAATGATGGAACTTCAGCGACAACAAAGAGTTCGGAGCGCGGCGACGGCGAGCGCGCTGTCGTGATCTCGCGACTCACCTTGAAGCGGGAGGAACCTGGATCAACAGGAGCTGACCATGAAGTCCCATACACTCGAACAACTACACGCAATCGCGGAAGTTGATACGGTGTGCCCGACAATGACGCGGAACCAACGCCTGGAGCGCTGGGCAAGTCTTCTTGAGCGTCATCCTGAACGGCGCCTCGGAGCGCTTCCGGGCACCGAATATATGAGCCCCGACATGCGCGAAAACGCCTACTGCGTGCAATCCCCCATCAGCGTCGCGTTCGAAGATCCGATACTGCGGGCGCAGGGTCTGGAAGGCGACACCTATGGCGAGGCAAAGCGCTTTTTCGAACTGTCCAACTGGCAGTTGCACAACATCGTCTGCGATTGCCACGTCGGTGCGACCATGAAAGCCGGGTGGGTCGCCGTTCGCGTGCGCGCCGCCATGGGCGAAGGTTTCAATATCTTCGCCAGGCTCAGGGCGCTGCTCGGACGTTGACCGAGACGCCATCTCGAATGCGTCGACGGAATGAACAGTCGGTCGACGCATTTTTCCTCCTTGGCGGCAAGTGACGTCGCTTCAGGAGCTTCGAGGCTCCGACCCGCTGCCGATGGTCGGATCGGGCACCACCGGACCGCGCTCGGCTTCCGATCCTTCCGCCTCTATTTCCTGCACGGCCTGGTCCCAATGCTCCTGCTCTCGGCCCGGCGGGCGGCCTTCGCGCTCCCAGATCTCGTAGGCTCGTCGCTTTATGAGTTCTTCCTTGTCCATTGGAAACTCCTCCTGCGTGCCCCAATCTCCGGCAGGCCGCTTTGTTCCCTCCGGAAACAAAGGCAACGCTTTTGGAGCGATCCGGACTAGCCGCACCGGAGCGACACGGAACCCTTGGGGGATTAGGCCGTTTCCGAGCATCGGCGCAGTGGGGGATGGCTTGGGAATGCCCGCCGCTCGAACTCTTGGCGACGAACAGGCCAATGATGTGCCTGCGCCACGCCTTGCCGCCCCGTGTGGCCTCGGCCAATCAAAGCCTTGCAGCGGGACTCCAAAGGGTGGGCGCGACGCAAATATTGGGCTTGAGATCATGACTATTGTCTTTTCGGATCGTCGCGAGGCAGGACGCGTTCTCGCTGATAAGCTCGGCCACTTCGCAGCGCGCGATGATGTCACCGTGCTGGCGCTGCCGCGCGGCGGCGTGCCTGTCGCCTACGAAGTCGCACAGGCATTGAAGGCACCGCTCGACGTTTTCGTCGTACGCAAGCTCGGCGTTCCCGGTTACGAAGAGTTGGCCATGGGCGCAATCGCGACCTCCGGCGTACGCGTCCTGAACGACGAGATCGTGGAAGGCCTCGCTGTGCCGGCCCACGTCATCGATGCGGTCACTGCCAGCGAGGAGAGGGAGCTTTTACGCCGCGAGCACCTCTATCGCGGCGAGCGGGTACCGCTCCTTGTGGAGGATCGAATCGTCATTCTCGTGGACGATGGGCTCGCCACTGGGTCGACCATGCGCGCGGCGGTCAGGGCGCTGCGCGGAAAGCGGCCTGCCCGTATCGTTGCGGCCGTTCCGGTCGGCAGTCCCGACACCTGCGAGGCGATGGAGAGCGAGGCCGACGAGGTCGTCTGTGCGACGACGCCGCAGCCGCTCATCGGCGTCGGGCGCTGGTATGAAGATTTCTCCCAAACCAGCGACGACGAGGTCCGCGCCCTTCTCGCCAAGGCGGGGCGACCAACCGCACCGTCCGGCCGCGATGCGCCGCAGAATACGGCAAACCGATTGCACAAGCACGTCGTTCGGCTCTCCGGAGACGCGCGAGACTACGACGAGCTCTTGGCGGCGATCGGCGAGGCGCGCTTCGTGTTGCTCGGTGAAGCTTCGCACGGCACACACGAGTTCTATGAGGAGCGCGCGCGGATCACGCGGCGGCTAATCGAGGAGCAGGATTTTGCCGCCGTTGCTGTCGAAGCCGACTGGCCCGACACATACCGGGTCAACCGCTATGTTCAGGGAACAGGCGAGGATATCGACGCGGAAGAGGCGCTCGCCGATTTCCGACGCTTCCCCACCTGGATGTGGCGGAACAGGGTCGTCGTCGATTTTGTCGAATGGCTGCGCCGGCACAATGAAGCGCCCGGCAAGGGCAATCCGAAAGCCGGGTTCTACGGGCTCGACCTCTATGCCTTGCATGGCGCGATGAAGGCGGTGCTACGCTATCTCGAAAAGGCCGACCCGGCCGCGGCGGAGATCGCGCGTCGCCGCTATGCCTGTTTCGACCATTTCGGCCCTGACCCGCAGGCTTATGGCTTCATAGCCGGCAATGAGGTCGACAAATCCTGCCAGGAGGCTGTGGTCGCACAGCTGGTCGAGATGCTGAAGCGGCGCCCGGCGAAGGCCGAGCCGCGCGAAGGCGCCGTCGCGGACGAACTCTTCGCGGCGCAGCAAAACGCCCGCCTCGTAAAAAATGCGGAGGCCTATTATCGGGCCATGTTCCTGGCGCCTGAATCGACCTGGAACCTGCGTGACCGGCACATGGCCGAGACGTTCGAAGCTCTCACCGCTCATCTCGGCCGGCTCGGGCGATCGCCGAAGATCGTGGTTTGGGCGCATAACTCCCATCTTGGCGACGCCAGGGCGACAGACAGGAGCCTGCATGGCGAAATCAACCTCGGACAGCTTATCCGCGAAAAGCATGAGCGCGAGGCCTTCCTCGTCGGCTTCACGACGTATCAAGGAACGGTGACGGCCGCGTCGAACTGGGACGGTCCGGCGGAGCGCAAGGCTGTCCGGCCTGCCCTGGCGCGCAGCTATGAGGCGCTGCTGCATGCTGTCCCGTCCGATCGCTTCCAGCTGGATCTGCGCGGCGACGGCGAAGCCCTGCCGCGACGGCTCCTGGAGCGCGCGATCGGCGTCATCTACCGGCCTGAGACCGAACGGGCCAGCCACTACTTCCATGCCAACCTTGCCGCGCAATTCGACATGCTGCTGCATTTCGACGAGACGCGGGCGGTTGAGCCGCTGGAGCGCAGCTCGCAATGGGACGCCGGCGAGCTCGCGGAGACCTATCCGTTCGGGGTTTAGGGACCGATCCAGTTGAGATGGAGATCGCCATGGTCTCAGTCCTGAAGACAAACGAGAAGGCCGTGCAGGTTCCCGCCGGCGGCGCAATGCTCGCGGGCAACCTGTCGCTGCCGCAGGAAGCCCGTGGGCTCGTCCTCTTCGCTCACGGCAGCGGCAGCAGCCGGCACAGCCCGCGCAACCGCTATGTGGCCGGACGGTTGAACGAGGCGGAACTCGCCACGTTACTCATCGACCTGTTGACGACCGAAGAGGAGCGTATCGACCAGATTACCGCCGAGTTGCGGTTCGACATCCGCTTGCTCGCCGATCGACTGGTTCAGGTTACCGACTGGCTGCACATGTCCGAGGAAACGTCGGCGCTGCGCGTCGGTTATTTCGGCGCGAGCACAGGGGCTGCCGCGGCGCTGATGGCTGCGGCAGAGCGCCCGGATCGAGCGGCCGCCGTCGTCTCGCGCGGCGGGCGTCCGGATCTTGCGGCACCTGCCCTGCCCCGCGTCCGGGCACCAACGCTGCTCGTGGTCGGCGGCGCAGACACGCAGGTGATTGCGCTCAACCGTTCGGCGTTCGCGGCGCTGCGGTGTGAAAAGGAGCTGGCCATCGTTCCGGCTGCGACGCACCTGTTCGAGGAGCCCGGCGCGATGGAAGAAGTGGCGGACCTCGCGATCCAATGGTTCCTGCGCCAACTGCCCGCGTGACGCCGGCGCCAACGCCTCATCAGAGAGCCAGATCGATTGGGTCGTCGGCGCGTCAAAAATCATTCCGCGGAGGAGTTCCATGACAGTCAGGGTTCTGCAATTTCTCGCCATTGTCATTTCGGCCCTCGCGCTCATCCCGGCAGGGGCCCATCTCGCCGCTCTTCCCAACAAGATATCTCTGCCGCAGCCGGAATATTTCACCGTCCAAGGCATCTATTACGGATGGGCGATCCTTGGATTGCTCTGGCCTGCCGCGCTGATCGTGAACGCATTGTTGGCGATCTCCGTGCGCTCACAGGCTTGGCCCTTTTGGCTCGCCCTGCTTGCGGCGCTGTGTTTCGCGATCATGCTCGCGATCTTCGTTGTCTGGACGCTCCCTGCCAACCAGGCGACGCAGAACTGGACGACAGTTCCCGCAAACTGGGAAGCGCTCAGGCAGCAATGGGAATATTCTCATGCGGTAAATACCGCGATTGTATTTGCCGCGCTCTGTCTCGCGACGCTGTCGGCGCTCTCGTGGCGTCCGGCCGATCTGTAGATTGTCGCCGGAGAAAGTCTCTTTTCCTCCGGATCATTCGCGCCATCGATGCGTTAGGTTTTCTGGAGGTCGCGACGTCGCACCGCCATCTGTCCCGCTGTATCCAACGAGGAGAAAGCGATGCCGGATAAGAAAACCATCGAGAAAGCGAAAAAAGACAAGCGCGAAGGTAAATCGCCCACCACGCAGGCCGGCGAATTCGTGCATGACGAGATCGAGAAGGTCCGTCGCGGCAAGCACGGCGCGCGCTCGACCAAGCAGGCGATCGCCATCGGTCTTTCGGAGGCGCGCCGCGCAGGCGTCGACCTGCCTCCGCCCAAGAAACGAAGCGTCAAGGAGAGCACCCGCAAGAGCGCCGAATACGCCTATGAAGTTGGCCAGGGCGAACGTAAGCCAAAACGCAGCCCCAAGGTCTCGAAGGCCGTTTCCGAGGTTCTCGAGCACGAGCCGAAGAACACGGCATCCCATGAGGCGCTTTCAAGACAGACCAAGCAGGCGGCGTCGCGCCGGACGGCCGAGGAGCGCTCGGCCGCAGCCAAGAAAGCCTCGGAGACGAAGGGCACTGCAGGCCGGTCCGCCGCCGCACGCAAGGCGGTCCGCACCAAGGGTGCTGCTGGAAGAAAGAAAGCAGCGCAGAAGGCCGCCAGCACGCGTGCGGGCCGAACCTAGACTAGAAGGTCGAAAACCCGCTACGCACTCTCTCCAGCCGGCTGGTGAGAGGTAGCTGGACCGCAGCCAGCGTCAAGCGATGCGCACTATGTCAGCTGGGACAGTGCGATCGTGTGAGATACGGCCGTCCTTGTCTTTGTCTCGATCCGGCGGGAACAACGGCCCGTGTTCAAGGTTATGGAAAGCTACACCGGTGGTGGAGCTTTCATGACAACCTTAGGGAGACGAAGACATGGCGACTGCGAAGAAGGCGGCGACGAAAGGGCTGGAAGCCCTGTTCCTCGACGGGCTGAAGGATATTTATTACGCCGAAAAGAAAATACTAAAGGCGCTGCCCAAGATGGCCAAGGGTGCCGAGTCCGAGGAGGTCGCGGCGGCGTTCGAGAAACATCGCGTGGAAACCGAAGGCCAGGTCGACCGCCTCGAACAGGTGTTCGACCTGATGGACAAGCCAGCCCGCGGCAAGACCTGTCCGGCAATCGACGGCATTCTCGAAGAGGGTTCGGAGATTCTCGACGACTATAAGGGCGACCCAGCATTGGATGCAGGACTGGTCGGAGCGGCACAGGCGGTCGAGCACTATGAAATCGCACGCTACGGCACGTTGATCGCGTGGGCTGAACAGCTTGGCAAGAGCGACGCGGTCAAGCTCCTCAACGAGACGCTCAAAGAGGAAGTGGCAACCGATGAAGCGCTTACAGGCTTAGGCGAAGGCGGGGTCAATGAGCGGGCTCTTGAGAAAGCCGCTTAGCCGCGGGGCAGCCCGGCGCTAAGCGCCCGGCAGCCTTCCTGTCCAGAGCGGGGTGCGTTCGAGTTGAACTGCGGGTCCTGCTCTGGATTTGGCTGCCGGGAACCTGCCTCGACAAAACAGGTTGTCAAATCATCGAACCTTACAGGAGGATCCGCGAAATGCCGGAAGACCTGTCTCGCGAGGAAGAGCAACGCGGTACCGGAAAGCTCATCACCTGGAGTGTCGTGATCGCCGCCGTGTTTTTTATTGGCCTCTTGGCCATATTCGTCCTCAAGCCGCTTATGACGGGATCTTAGGATCCTTTCGAGCCGCAGCGCGCTTGAGCCGCGCCGGAACATGCTCGCAAGCAATTCGATGACCGCAAACAGTTCCGGCATGCTTTGCGACGCGGCGGTGATGCGATCGAATGTTCCCCCAAAGGAGTGCGAACCATGCCCCTGACGCTCAGCAGCCCCGCCTTTGCCGACGGCGGAGAGATCCCCGAAGCCTATACTCGTGACGGCAAGAACGTATCTCCGCCTCTGAAGTGGGCCGGGGTACCGGACGGCACAAAGAGCCTCGTCCTTGTCGTCCAGGATCCCGACGCGCCGAGCGGAATGTTCGGCCATTGGGCGGTGTTCAACATATCGCCGGAGGTGCAGGAGTTGCCCGAAGCGGAAAGCGGCAGACCGGGTCCACAGGCCCTCAGGCAAGCGCGGAACGATTTCGGTAACGCCTATTACGACGGCCCTGAACCGCCTGTGGGCCACGGTGTCCATCACTACCACTTCCGGCTGGCGGCGCTCGACACGCCGAACCTTGCTACCCCGCAAGCACGGGCGTGGAGCGTATCTGGCAGGAGGCGCAAAAACATTTGCTGGAGCAGGCAGAACTCGTCGGAACCTACGAACGTGGCCGGTAATTGAAGGCAGATTGATCCGGGCGCCGTCGTCCACGTGCGGAACGGTTCTTCTCCTTGCCGGTTGTGAGGGAAAGGAGACGTCCCATGTTTGAAAGCGTCATGTGGTTGATCGTCGTCGCCGGCGGGCCATTGTTGCTGCTCGTGTTGCTGGCCTACGTCATTGTCACCCGACGTCGCCGCGGTCCCGCAGAACGCAGAGAAAGCGATCGAGCCACCGATCGGCTCTATCATCAGGACAAGGATTGATTGTAGCTACCGTGGCCCACAGCAAACTTAATCAGCGGTCCAAACATCCCTCGCACATGTCCCGAAGATCAATTTCGGGCGAGGCACCCACGCCGGCCTGGCTGCAAAGTGCCCCGCCGCCCTGGCAGGCTTGTTCTTCAGGGCCGGTTTATTGCCCTGCCGCCGTCGCGCTCAGGGACATAGTCGCCCGCGTTGACGTCAAAGCCGGTCCAGCCATCCGCCTCGTAAGCCCTGCGGCGTTCCATTACGTCAACCGAGCTGGACTGACCCAGAATGTCCTCGGCTTCCGGAACAAGCCCATCGTCCACCTTGGCCGTCACCAGCGTACCGCCACGACGTACGCCCTCTGCATAGACATTTGCATCGTTTTCGGAAACGCCCGAATCCGTCAGAGCGCCAATGATACCGCCCGCCGCACCACCAGCCACCGCGCCGGCAACCGCCCCGGTGGCGGTAGCGGCAAGCCATCCGGCCGCAACCACAGGTCCGACGCCCGGAACGGCCATGACGCCCAACCCTGTCAGCAAACCGCCGGCGCCACCGACCACGGCCCCTATCCCTGCACCGCTCGCGGCATCTTCAGCGGCTTCGGAACGATCTCTCTCGTACCAGCCATCCGAGTTGTTGGCGATGATGCTGATATCGGAATGTGGCACTCCGGACGCTTCCAGTTCGCCGACCGCGTCGGCTGCGTCGTCATAGTTGTCGAACAGTGCAGTTACGGTTTTCATTTTGATATCTCCTGATCGGGCTCATTTGCTGTCGGCGACGACGTTGCCCTGATAGTCGAGCCCGACGGCGACACTTTGGCCTGACTTGGTCGCCTGGCCGCGCCAGATGCCTTGATCGTCCTTGGCAAGCTTCGACACATTGGAATAGCCGGCATCCTCGATGCGGCTCTTTGCCTGGGTCTCGGTGAAACTGTTTGCGCCGGGCACCAGGGCCGCGGCATTGGGCGTGTTCGTGGTTTTCACAGCGGGCGTTGTCGCTCCCGTGATGGAGTCCTGGCCGGCGGCGATCTTTTCGATCATCTGCCGATGCATCTTCAACGTATCGACCGTCTGCTGGGCGAACGTCTTGAGGGCCGCATTGTCGCCGTCGCGGGCGTAGCTTTCAAACAGATTGACGGCATCGGCGTGCGCCTTGCGCTGCATGTCCACATAGGCCGGATCGATTGGCGGCTGTGCGTTCTGGAGCTTATCCAGATCGGCCTGATGCTGCGCATCGAGCGCCGTCGGCATCTTCAACTTCTGTTCGCCGGCAATCGTTTCCAGCTTGGCGTTGGCCGCGCCGTGGTCCCGGATCATCGTCTGCGCGAAATTCTTGATGC
This sequence comes from Mesorhizobium sp. B1-1-1, assembly GCF_006442955.1. Lineage (NCBI taxonomy): Bacteria > Pseudomonadati > Pseudomonadota > Alphaproteobacteria > Hyphomicrobiales > Phyllobacteriaceae > Mesorhizobium > Mesorhizobium sp. B1-1-1. The sequence continues at coordinate 489,834 of NZ_VFWW01000002.1, read as the reverse complement.
TTTGATCCTGGGCCTTGTCCTGGGCAATCTTGCTTGAGTCGACTTCGAACTTGCCGCCGACGGTGGCCTTGTCGACGAAATCCTGGGCGCTGTCGGCAGCAGCCAAAGCAGGCATTGCGATAAGCATGGAAGCAGCGGCGAGCGAGGCAAGAAGGTGTCGCGTTTTCATTGGCTTTGTCCTTGTCGATGCGCGAACTTACGATGCGCCCTAACAAGCCAGGATGGGCTTTGTTCCGGCGCCGTGCGATGCGCTGCAAGCGCCTTCGGACAGGCCCCACAGCCGGCCAGGAGACCTTCAACATCGGGACCGCGGCGCGGAACAAATCGGCGGCTGCGAGATTTGATTTTAAATGCGACCCATGAGCGTGAATCTGTCGACCGAGCGAACTTGCCGAATTGGGTTCCGAGGAGAGTTCATGGCCAAGATTTCAAATTCCACACCTGCCGCAGCCAGGGGAGAAGTTCAGGCCGGAGCCACACGGGACAAAACGCCCGGATTCGATCCTGCAGTTGCCCCGTTCGAGACCGACGCCGAGGCGGCGGACACGCAGAACCCGGTCACTGAAGCAGGTCCGCAGCGTTCTCTCCGGCCAAAATTCGAAAACGATGCCAGCTTCGCCAACGCGATGCGGCCGGTGGAGAACGAGCCCGAACTGCAGCCCCGCAGCAACTGGCCGCTAATGATGATTGCGGCCGTCGTGCTGATAGCGGCCGCGGTGTTCCTGGCAGCCAGCCTGCTGCGGTAAGGCGCATCATCCTGAGTGCAGACAGCATCAGACAACCCTTGGCTGAGTTCGAGCACTTTCGCGCGGCCGTCCGCCTGGGTCGTCATCGATCCTGCCTCCCTCGTGGATGAAATTCGGGGGCGCCCTTCATGCCGGAAAGTTCCGTTGTCGAACACAGCAGCCGCGGCCGTGCAGGATCGGAGATGTCGAGCTTGTCCCAGGGAATACGGTACAGGCCGTCGCGACGGCGCAGCCGGAAGAAATCCAGCACCGCCGTACCGATGGTCGAGGCCGAGAGACGCTCGAAAGCGGCGTAGATACCGACATGGAATTCGATAACGACGAAGTCGTCGCCGGCCGGTTCGGCTCGTATCTCCTCGATATAGCCGATGCTTTCGCCTTGCCGCGAGAGAACGCGTCGTCCGGCCAGATGCTCGAGGTTGACGGTGGACATCATCAAGCTCCCGGAATGCGTCCGATGACATGGTCGCGCAGCCAGTCCTGCCAGGCGAAGATCGAGGTTTCGCGCACATCGATATCGAACTGGATGTCGACGCCTATGTCCTGGACCTTCTTCCAGGCGATCCGGTGCGGCTTGCGATGGCGTTTGCCGCCCCACGCTGCCGCGAGTTGCGTCATCCAACGCCCTGGCCGTACGCCCAGGCGACGCGCCAAGGTGACGGAGCCGAGCTCGACCGCGATGATCCTCGGCGGCTTGCCCGGCCGCAACTCCGCCACCAGCCCGTCGATCTTGCCGATCTTGACCTGCTCGCGGTCGACGATCTGCTTGTCGAGGATGTCGCGCAGCAAATCCATCACGTGCCTCCGAATATCTGCAGGGGAATGGTCACCACGGCGAGCACGAAACCAAGCCCGATGATGAAGATCACCGCGGCATTCGAGACAATGCCGTTGCGGTGCTCGCCGACATAGCGCTTGTCGTTCAGCAGAAAAAGGAAAGGAATTACCGTCAGCGGCAGGCTGGCGGCGGTCAGCGCCATGGAAAAAATGGTGAGCTTCAGCGGATCCAGGCCAAGCATGATGGGGATGGCGGCCAGAAACAATGATACCGTGTAGACGGCACTGAAGCCAGGATCGTCGCGTGGCTTGAGGTTTTCGCCCCAGTTCCATCCAAACCCTTGCGCCACGAGATAAGCCTGTTGCAGCCCAACCTCGAGTGCGGCGCCGAAGCAAGCGATGGCGAGCGAGGCAACGAACAGGACGAAGCCCCAGAAGCCGAATATCGGGATCAGCATCAATGGTAATTGATGATAGTCGTCGACCTGATCGATGCCGTGCGTTGCAAGCACGAGCGCGGCCACCATCAAGACACCGATCGAAATGGTGCCGCCAAAAGCCATGCCCAGTCCGGCGATGGCCCGATTGGTTCCGAGATAGCTTCTGTCCCACTGGTCCTCGATCGCCCCCGAGGAATAGAACATGAACAGGTAAGGCGATATCGAAGCGCCAAGAATGCTGACCGCCATGTACCAGTAATTCGCCGCGTCGTGGGCCGGCAGTGTAGGCACCGCGCCGGACGCGACAGCTGTCCAATCGGGCTTCAGCATCACCGCTGCGACCACGAAGCACAGCGTCACGAGGCCGAGTATCGACACGCCTTTCTCGATCAGTCCGAACGTGCCTTTCCACAGCAACAGCCATGCCATCAAAGCCACGGGTAAAGCCCACCATTGGAAGCCAATGCCGGTGGCAAGTTCGAGCGCGATGGCAACACCACCGATCTCGGCGGACAGCACCATGAAATTGACCAGCAGGGCGGCAAGCAATGGCCATAGCGAAACGTTGAAGCCAAATCGTTCCCGGATCCCGTCAGAGATCGTGTGATGGCTCACGGCGGCAAACCGGCCGGCCATCTCGACCAGAAAAATGATGCAGATGGTGCCGAGAACCACCGCCCAGATCAGCTGAAACCCGAAGGTCGCACCTGCCTGGGCTGCCGTCGCCATCGATCCGACTTCCAGGAAGCCGCCAACACTGGTGACGATGCCCAGCGATATTTCCAGGAGCTTCTTCATGGCTTCGGCGCGAAATATCTGAAGTAAGCGGCGGCCAGGGAGCGCGTGGCCGTCCGAATATCTTCCTGAGCCTCCTGCACTTGCGGGCGGCGGTCCGCTTGCACTCCCGCCTGGGCGCGGTTCACCGCGATCGACAGGTCCTTGACCGCCTCCGCCAACGCAGCCTGCTCGGCAGGTTCAGCCGTAGTGGCCGATCGGATCTTCGCGTCGATATCGGCCAGTGTCGTGCCGGCCGATTGCAGCGTGCCCGAAGCATATTTGGAAGGGGCAGCTCCCGCCGCCCAGGCATCAAGCGTCATTGATACGGTCTGCGCCGTCGAGGCGGCAGTTCGGGATTGCTGTTCGATCTGGTCCGAGGACGAGCACGCGGTCGACATGGCCATGAGCAACAGCAGGCATGCGCTGTTGCGGCCAAGGCGACGACCGCTAAGAATTAGATCCGGCGTTGGACCCGCCACACGAATGACCTCCCCCACCAACGAAAACCATGTTCGGCGTAAGTTTTGATCTAGCGCGCCCGCCCTCCCCGTCAACCGAGGCCACGATCGAGCCCAGCACGGAGTGCAAGTCTGTCGGCCGCGGCAGGTGCCAAGCGGCAGCGACGGGGACCAGCTCGAGCGGAACAAAGGATCGGCAATCGGATTAACGAGGAGTCGGGCGGTTCGACTTCCATCCTGGTCGCCGCGCCGCCCGAACGATCGACTGGCAGGGAAGGACCCCTCGATGCCCCGTCTCATTGCCTGGATAGCCATCGTGGTGATTGTGCTTGTCGCGGCTTGGATATGGTTCGGGCGCGATACATCGGGCAGCGGGGGCGGCAGCCAGCCGGCGCCTCACGCGATAGACCAGAACGGGTAGTTCAGTCTGGATGATCCTGCTCGGCGGCGCTCCGGGTGCGCTCGGCTTTGTACTCGTGGATCAGGCCCAGAATCTGAGCCTTGACCGTCTCGCGCGCCTCAGGTTGGACGAAAGGCATCAGCCGTTCGACAATTTCGCCGACCGTCTGCGGGAGATCCGCGGCGGAATCGGTGAGCTGGCTGCCATGTTCGTAGACATTGTCCGTCAATTTCTTGTCGAGGTCGGATAGAAATCCCATCGTCGCACTCCCCATCGCTGCCATGCCCGCTCTCTCAATGGCTCGCCCGACAGAAATGTTCCGCACAACGATCCTGGCATTGCAGACCGGCTGGATTCCGATGCCAGTGGCCGGAGGAGTGTCGCTGCGCGATCACGTCAACGCAATGTCGTCTGGCCCGGATCCCCTCGCCTGGCCTTCGACGGGATCAGTTTCCCGGCATTGGCCCGCAATCCCCTGACGAGCTCTTCCAGATAGGGAAGCAGTTCGAAAATCAGGATCACGGCCATCACGCAGGCAATGTAGGTCACCGGCAGCTGCTCCGATTTCCAGACAAGTTCGAAGCGCGCGGTTTCCGTCCCCGCCCCGAACAAGGCGAGGAACTGTCCCCAGTGGAGGGAAATGACGCTGACCAGCCCCATCAGCGGGATCATCTCCAGGAAGCTGTGAACGTGCTGCTCGATCGGCGTGACGGTGCGGGCGGTGGTGGCGTAGCTGACGTCCCACATCGCTGTCGCCTCGTGGACGAAGAAGGTGACGATCATGATGAGAATGATGAGAGCATTCACGTCAAGAAACATGGCGGCCAGCAAAGGTATTCCGACCTCGGCGAACATCAGAAGGTGGATCAACGACTCCTTGGCGCCTGTCGTCGATTCGATGTGAGAGGCGCGATGGCAGATCCAGTCGGCAAATCCGGCGGCCAACCAGACCGGCAGCAGGAAATACATCAAGATCAGCACGGTAGGATCTGACAGCATGACATCCTTTCGCGCGGGATCCCGTTCGAGGTCGCTACTGCTGCCCCGGCATTTCGGTGTTTTCCTGGGGATTTTTCCGGACACCCGCGGCTGGCGAAGTATCCGTCGGCGCGTTACCGCCCCGGTTCTGTTCAGGCGCCCGCTTCAGTGGCGAGGTATGCCAGCCCATGTCGGCATAGAGAAATCCTATGAGGAAGCCGATGATGATGATGGCGGCTATCACGAGCGAAAGCACTGCATTGCGTCGCACCATTGCCAGGCTCCCTTCCCAAGCCGAACAGCCGATCACGAAAATAGTTCCACGACCGGCCGCGATCACTCCTCGGTCGCGTCGGCTTCGACCCGCAAGATTCGACCCCAACACTGCACGGAGCCGCGGGAACAATCGGTGACGGGCGAGGTTCGGTATCGGTTCTTCAAGGACGATCTCGATGAAACCTGCCGTAACCGACCGTATCGAAACAAAAAAATACAACCATCCCACCGGCGGATGGGGATCCCTGAGGTCATTGGTCCGCAAGGCATACGGCGAAGGCCTGCTGATGTCGGGCATATGGAGCACGCTGCTCAAGCAGAACAAGGCCGATGGCTACATGTGCGTTTCCTGTTCATGGGCCAAGCCGGCCGATCCGCGGCCCTTCGAGTTCTGCGAAAATGGCGCGAAGGCGACCATGTGGGATCAGACAAAGCTGCGTTGCGGCCCGGATTTCTTCGCACGACATACGGTCACCGAACTGCTCGACTGGCCGGATCGTGACCTCGAAAAACAGGGCAGGCTTACGGATCCCCTGCGCTACAATGCCGTCACCGACCGCTATGAACCGGCTTCCTGGGATGACGCATTCCTCGAGATCGGCATGGAGCTGCGCCGGCTCGATCCGAAATCGGTCGTCTTCTACACATCCGGCCGGGCCTCGCTGGAGGCTTCGTTCATGTATCAGCTCTTTGCGCGTATCTATGGCTCATCGAACCTGCCCGATTCTTCCAACATGTGCCACGAATCGACATCGGTCGGGCTGCCCGAATCGATCGGCTCGCCGGTTGGAACCGTGCAGCTCGAGGACTTCTCCCAGTGCGACATGATGTTCTTTTTTGGCCACAACACCGGGGTGACGGCGCCGCGGCTGCTGCATCCGCTGCAAGAGGCTCGTCAACGTGGGGTGCCGGTATTCACCTTCAATCCCTTGCCGGAAAGGGGGCTGAAGCGCTTCAAGAATCCGCAAGATCCCCTTGAGATGCTGTCGCCGGGCCCCGGCACGAAGATGTCCAGCGACTTCTTCCAGGTCCGCAGCGGCGGCGATATCGCCGCCATGACCGGCATCGCCAAGGCGGTGCTGGCGCTCGACGACGCGGCACGGGAACACGGGGATCCGCGTGTCCTCGACGGCGATTTCATTGCCGAGCACACGGATGGTTTTGCCGAATTCGAGGCTTACCTGCGGGCCGCCAGGTGGGAGGACATCGTCAGGCGCTCGGGAATTGCGCAGGCGGATCTCGAACATGTTGCCGAGGTCTACAGCCGCTCCAACGCGGTGATCGGCAATTACGGCATGGGTTTGACACAGCACCGGCACGGTACCGAGAACGTCCAGATGCTATGCAATCTGCTGCTCATGCGCGGCAACATGGGAAAGCCCGGCGCCGGCATTTCACCGCTGCGCGGCCATTCCAATGTACAGGGCCAGCGCACTGTCGGCATATCCGAAAAACCCGAGCTCGTTCCGCTCGACAAGTTCGCCCGGTTCTATGATTTCGAGCCGCCACGCGAGAAGGGTCTCGACACGGTCGAGGCCTGCGAGGGCGTCATCGCCGGCTCGGTGAAAGGCTTCATCGGACTCGGCGGCAATTTCGTTCGCGCCGTGCCCGAAACCGGCCTGATCGAGAAAGCATGGCGTCGGCTTGGGCTGCATGTCGAAGTCGCCACCAAGCTCAACCGCAGTCATCTCCTGCCGGGGGCGGTGACCTATCTGCTGCCCTGCCTGTCGCGGCTGGAAAGGGACCATCAGGCGAGCGGCGACCAGACCGTTTCGATGGAGGACTCCACCGCCTGTATCCACGGCTCCTTCGGTTCGCGTCCGCCGGCTTCACCGCATCTGCTTTCCGAACCGAAGATCGTGGCGGAACTGGCCAAGGCCACCGTATCGGGGGTGAGTTCGATCCCGTGGGATAAATGGGTCGCCGATTATTCCCTTATCCGCGATGAGATCGAGCGTTGTTACCCGCAGCATTTTCGTGAGTTCAACAAGCGGTTCCTGACGCCGGGAGGCTTTCACCGCGATATCAAGGCCTCGAAACGGGTCTGGGAGACGCCGAACAAGAAAGCCAATTTCAAGCTGCCGACGACGCTTGAAACAGACCCGGACATCGATGTTTCGGGTCACAATGTGCTGACGCTCATAACGGTGCGCTCCAATGACCAGTTCAATACCACCGTCTATGGGTACAATGACAGACTGCGCGGCATACACGGCACACGCATGGTCCTGTTGATGAACGAGGCCGACATTCAGCGGTTCGGATTGAGCGCCGGGCAGGAAATCGATCTGGAAACCCATGCCGACGATGGCGTGGAGCGGCGGGTTCGAGGTTTGCGCATCACCCCCTACTCCGTGCCCGAAGGCAACTGCGCCGGTTATTATCCGGAACTCAATCCCCTGGTTCCTCTGTGGCACCGGGCCAAGAAGGCTCACGTCCCCGCCGTAAAGTCGGTTCCCGTCAGAATTGTTGCCAGGGAACCCAAAACGAGAAGCTCGGCGCGCCACTAAAGCAATCCAGGAAAAGTGTGTACGGCTTTCCAGGGAAAAGCGCGGTGCGCTTTCCCTTAGGAATTGCGCAAAAACAACAACACAGAGTGGTTAGCCGTTTCCGCAGACGATGAACTGCTCTATGGCGGTCCCAGTCTGGTGGGCCAGGCCGTAGCTAGCCGCCAGCCGGCTTAGGGGATGCCGGCTGGGCCGGTTGGGTGCCTTGCTGATCTCCGCCGGTGGTGGTTTGTGGGGTGGGGTTCGTGTCGGTTGTGGGGTTTTTGTCGACCGGCTGACTGTTCGTATCCGCTTTGGATTTGTCGGGATCGGGATTGTTGCACCCGGCCAGACAGACCAGTGCCAGCATCAGCAACACGGCTCTCATATCGATACTCCTTCGGTGGGAGATGGCGAAGCAGCCTGCCAAGCTTCCATCCGGTCGAATCGCACCGAAAGCCCCTGCCTGGCCGCGCTTCTGGCCAACATGCGATCCAGTTCGGCATCTTCGATCGGGCTGCGCATCACCTCACGAATGGCCCTGCAAGCCAACTCCGTCGACACGAAATCATATCGCCTGCTCCTGGTCAGCACATATTGCTCGACCAGCATTTTCACACGCCGGAGCGCGATCTTATCAGCATGTTGCATCATGTTCCTCCTGCACGCGCCGAACTGCGGGACCATCCGGTTGTTCCCGCCCGAATTCCGAAAATCCATCGCCCGGCCAAGAGCAGAAGTCAGACTCCCGACAGGCGCCGACCGGACGATACCGATCCACGGAACAATCATCTCCTCTGCTGGTTCGGCCGGCACGACGGAGGAAATCATGACGGATGCAAAACTCGCAGTGGTCACCGGCGCCTCGAGCGGCATAGGCAAGGAACTTGCGAAACTCTGCGCGAAGGATGGCTACAATCTCGTCGTTGCGGCTGATGAACCGGCAATCCAGCAGGCCGCCGAGGCACTCGGCTCACATAATATCGCAGTCGAAGCCGTCGAGGCCGATCTCGCGACCGTCGAAGGCGTGGATCGGCTGATCTCCCGAATTGGCGAGCGTGACATCGACCTGCTGTTTCTCAACGCTGGACGCGGGCTCGGCAATGGCTTCGTCGACCAGGACTGGGGGAAGATCCGGCGCATCATCGACACCAATATCACCGGAACGGTGTATCTCGCGCATGAACTCGGCGCCAAGATGGCTCGCCGCGGGCGCGGGCGCATTCTTTTCACCGGGTCGATCGCCGGTTTCATGCCCGGGACTTTCCAAGCCGTCTACAACGGCACCAAGGCATTCATCGATTCCTTCGCGATCGCCTTGCGTCACGAATTGCAGGACACCGGCGTCACGGTGACCGTGTTGATGCCCGGCGCCACGCAGACACGCTTCTTCGAACGCGCCGAGATGATGGACACCAAGGTCGGCACCGACGAGAAGGACAATCCGGCCGACGTTGCCAAGGCCGGCTACGAAGCGATGATGACTGGCGAAGAACAGGTGGTCAGCGGCTGGAAGAACAAGCTGCAGGTCGCCGCTGCGCATGTCACGCCAGCGGGTACGCTGGCCGAACAGCACCGCGAGATGGCTGCGCCGGGCTCGGCGTCCCAGGACTGACCGGCGGCATCTCCGGCGCCACGCACGAGAAACGCGCGTCTCACCAATGAAACGCACCCTCGAAACTCAGGAGCAACATCGTGAAAGCCCTTACATGGCACGGCAAAGGCGACATACGCTGCGACCAAGTGGCCGATCCCGTCATCGAGGATGACCGCGACGTGATCATCAAGGTTACCTGCTGCGCCATATGCGGCTCCGACCTCCACCTGATGAACGGTTACATGCCGACGATGAAATCGGGCGACGTGCTTGGCCACGAGACGATGGGCGAAGTGGTGGAGGTTGGTCAGGGCCATTCGAAATTCAAGAAGGGTGACCGGGTGGTGGTGCCGTTCAACATTTCCTGCGGCGAGTGCTGGTTTTGCCAGAACGGGCTGTTTTCGCTTTGCGACCGCTCGAATCCCAACGCAAAACAGGCCGCCGAAGCGATGGGTCAATCGCCGGCCGGCCTTTTCGGATATTCGCATCTTGTCGGCGGCTATTGGGGCGGACAAGCGGAATATCTGCGGGTTCCGTTCGCCGATGTCGGTCCGATCAAGGTGCCGGAGGGAATGGAAGATGAACAGGTGCTGTTTCTCTCCGACATCTTCCCGACCGGCTACATGGCGGCAGAGAACGCCGGCATCGAGCCGGGCGATACGGTCGCGATATGGGGTTGCGGCCCGGTTGGCCAATTCGCCATCCAGAGCGCGTGGATGCTCGGCGCCGGCCGCGTCATCGCCATCGACAAGGTGCCGGAGCGGCTGGCCATGGCGCGTGAACACGGCAAAGCAGAGACGCTCGACTTCAGCAATTCCAATATCTACGACGCACTGATGGCGATGACCGACGGCCGCGGCCCGGATCGCTGCATCGACTGCGTCGGCACTGAATCCGACCCCGGCGCCAGCGCCGACGCCATGCTCGACAAGGTGAAGGCCGCCGTCTATCTCGGCACCGATCGGCCGCATGTGCTGCGAGAGGCGATCTATTGCTGCCGCAAGGGCGGCACCATCTCGGTTCCCGGCGTCTATATCGGCCTGGTCGATCACATCCCGTTCGGCGCCGCGATGAACAAGGGGCTGACCTTCCGAATGGGCCAAACCCATACCCAGCGCTATCTCGAACCACTTCTGGCCAAGGTCCAGAATGGCGAGATCGACCCGTCTTTCGTCATCACCCACAGAGCCGAGCTCGAAGCCGGGCCGGACCTCTACAAGACCTTCCGAGACAAGCAGGATGGTTGCATCAAGGTGGTTATGCGGCCGCATGGCTGAGATGTCGCAATTCCAGAGGCAAGAGCTGTCTCATTCCCGGCATCCGTTGGACGCCCGCCCGATCGGCATTGGCAGTTCGGAACTTTCTGTTGTGTCGGCGATTGACCCGCTGAGTTCGGTTCGGAAGAAGGGTGCCGCCATGGCCAACGAGAATTCTCGCTCGAAACCCGTTATTCGGTCTCCGAACACCGATGGTTTGCCACACCCGAGGCGAGACGCCGGTGATACGGACGCAGGGGCGAAATCGCCGACGCCGAAGACTGCCGGAGGATCTCACCCTTCAGCCCCTCCCCTGGACAATCCCACAGCCAATCGAAATGCCGGTCGTCCCCGGCAGCCCAGCACGACTCCGCGACCGACGGACAAGCCCTTGGACTGATCCTGTGGCGCCCTTCGAGTGCCCGTCAACGCGAAACGTCGCGCAGCGACCCCAGGTCGGCCAGCGCAGCCAGGATAGCTGCTTCAGTCGCCGGCTTGGGCACGAATTTGCAGTCGCGAAAGGATGCCGGTAGGTCGCGCGCGCCAAATCCCGTCATGAGGGCGAAGGGAACACCCTGCGCCTGCAATGTCTCCGCGAGGGGCAGGCTCGTTTCACCGTTCAACTGAATGTCCAGCAACGCCATGTCGATCTTGTCCGAGCCGACGAGACGAAGCGCCGCGGCTACCGAAGGCGCGGGACCGACCACCTGGTAACCGGCGCTACGCAGGACTAACGCGGTGTCTTCCGCGATTAGCCATTCATCCTCGACAACCAGGACGCGCGGTCCGTCGTTCACGACCCCTCCTTCCGGTTAACGGGAAATGCGATCTGAACGTTGAGGCCTTCCTTGCGAAAAACGGTTTCGACATGGCCGCCAAGCCTGTAGCCGATCTCTCCCTGCAGCAGCGTGAGGCCGAAGCCGCTGCCGACGGGTTCATTGACAGGGGGACCGTCCTTCTCGCGCCAGGTAAGCGTAAACATGTCGTCAGCGATCGACCACATCACCACCACCTTGCCACGAGGTTTGGAAAGAGCGCCATATTTGGCCGCGTTGGTGGCCAGTTCGTGGACGGCCATGCTAAGGGAAAGACCCTGTTGCGGTCCAAGTTCTATCTCCTGGCCGTTCAGTTCGAACCGTTCAATGCCAAACGGCTCGAGCTCCTGGTGAAGCAGCTCGCTGACCGAAGCTTCCTTCCAGCTTTTCCGGCTCAACAATCCATAGGCCCGCGACATCGCATGCAAGCGTCCGATCAAGGCTTCCGCGAATTCATCCTTCGACACGGATTTCTCCCGCGTGCGGCTCGCAATGCTGACGATCACCGCCAACATGTTCTTGACCCGGTGGTTGAGCTCAGAGATGAGAACCTGCTGATGTTCTTCCGCCTGAGCCAGAGTGGTGACGTCGACCAGTGTCACGACCACACCCTGAACGCGGTTGCTCTTGTCCCGATAGGGATTGATATGGACCATGTGAAACCGCCCGGCGCTGTCGCGCGCAAGGTGGTGGTTCAGGGTCTCGCCTGTCTCGAACACCTCGGCGATATGCTGCTTCAACTCGGGATACTCCAACTGGCTCGACAGGTCCGTCAGCGGCCGGCCGACGTCGGAGGGTCGCAGACTGAAGAACGACGAAGCCGCGGGCGTGAAGGTCCGCACCACTAGATTGCGATCGAGGAAAATGGTCGCGATCTCCGTGCTTTCGAACAGGTTGCGCAGATCGCTGTTGGCGTGATCGAGTTCCTCGATCTTGTTCGTCAACTCGGCATTGATAGTGTTCAGTTCCTCATTGAGCGACTGCATTTCCTCCTTCGAGGCCTCAAGTTCCTCATTGGTCGACTGGGCCTCCTCGTTGACAGAGACGAGTTCCTCGTTGGACGATTTCACCTCTTCCAGTGCGGTCTCATATTCCTCGATCGTCGATTGCAGGCGCTCCCTCGCATCGCGCAGTTCTCGCTCCAGATCGGCGGTGCTGTCGGTGTCATGGCTGCCGCCTTCGTCTGTGCGGATCTGCGTAGGTCCCGACGGTTCGAACAGGACGAGATAGAGCGGCTCGCCATTGTCGCGTTCCGCCAGCGGCTCAATGGTGAGCTTGATCGGCTGGATCCGCTCATCATCCTCCTCGACCGTGAGATTTTCCCGTATGACGGTCCGGCGCGTCGACGTCGCTTCCCGCAGCGCGGCGCGCAGGTCGAGTCGCAGCCCACGGCGCGCCATTGTCAACAGTTGCCGGCTGGGAATGCCTTGCGGCGCTTCGAGATATTTGCCGGTGCGAGCTGAGTAGTAGACGACATCGCCCTCGGCGTTGACCAGCACATGCGGGGGGGCGAAGCGCTCCAGCACCTGCGCCTCGACCGCCTGGCGTAGGGGATAACCGGCGGCTCCCTTCCTCAAGCCAGTGCTCTCGGACGGGAATGCGCCTGAACGGCCATCGCCGATCAGGGCCGGCAGCCTGACATGCGGCGAGGCATGCTCCCGCGCCTGGAAGATGCGATGTTTCTTGTCGACGGTAGCGAACAGATCGTCGTTCTGTCCGACGCTCTCCGAGGTGCCGAGGAAAAGATAACCGCCGGGCTTCAGGGCGTAATGGAAAATAGGAATGACCCGGTTCTGAATGGCGGGGCCGAAATAGATCAGCAGGTTACGGCACGACACCAGGTCCATGCGTGAGAAAGGCGGGTCGCGAACGACGCTGTGCGGCGAGAAGATGCACAGCTCCCGTATCTCGTTGCTGATGACATAGGTGTCGCCGTCGCCATTGAAAAACCGTTGGCGGCGTTCGGGGGAAAGTCCCTGCAGCAAGGCTTCGGGATAGCGCCCTGCCCGCGCCACCGCCAGCGCCGGTTCGTCGATATCGGTCGCGAATATCTGGATTCGCGGAACGACCGGGAGCTTTTCCACATGTTCGCGTAGCAGGATGCCGATGGAGAACACCTCTTCGCCTGTGGCGCAGCCGGGAATCCACACCCTGATGATGTCGTTGGCGGTCTTGCCTTCGAAGAGTTGCGGTACGATCTTTCGCTCGAGCAGTTCGAAGGCCTCGGGATCGCGAAAGAAGTTGGTGACGTTGATCAGCAGGTCGCGAAAAAGGTTCATCACCTCGCGAGGGTCCTTCTGCAGCCATTCCACGTATGCGCCAATGGATTGCATCTGCGCGATCTGCATGCGCCGCTTGATGCGTCGCAGGAACGTCTTGGTCTTGTAGCCCGAGAAATCATGGCCTGAGTGGCTGCGCAGGATGCCGTAGATCTGAGACAGGACCTTTTCCATACCCGCCGTGCGGACGCTATCCTCCTCCGCCAACCCATTCAACGCGTCGAAGCCGCGCGTGAAGGCTTCCAGTTTCGTGCCGATCTCCTCGGCGGGCGCGGCTATATCGATAAGTCCGCTGGTGATGGCGCTCTGCGGCATATCGGGGTTGCGCGGGCCGTAGCCGTCGGAGATCTGCGCAACGGTGAGCCCGCCATGCTCCTTGATCGCCTTGGCGCCCAAGGTTCCATCGGAATCTCCGCCCGACAGGATGACGCCGACGGCATGTTCGCCCTGGTCTTCGGCCAGTGCGCTGAAGAAGATGTCTATGGGTTTGCGCTCCTGGCTGAACCCATTGGGCCGGCGCAGGCGCAGCATTCCCTTGTCGATGGTCATGGTCACGTTCTGCGGCATGACATAGACGTGGTTCGGTTGAACGACCATGCCGTCCGCCGCGATTTCGACCGCCATTTCGGTGTAGCGGCCGACGACCTCGTGCAACAGGCTCTCTCGCTTAGGGCTGAGATGAGTAATGACGACGAACGCCATGCCGGGCTGATCGGTCATCCCCTTGAACAGCCCTTCCATCGCCGGAATCCCGCCGGCGGACGCGCCGACGCCCACGATGGGAAATCTTTTCGCCTGGGCTGTCACTGGAAGTTCCCCTTTCGGCACCTGTGTGCGAAATCACTTATGAAGCAGGCTGGACAGCAGGTAAGCATAGGCGCGGCGGAGATACGGAACAAGTCGCGACGGATGGCGTTGAATTTGGAGTTCACGTGTTCAATGACCAAACGTCCATCTGAAACAAAGCTCCCGACGCACATGGAGTCAGCGGCGTGGAATTGCCGGGCTCGTGCCGAAACGCCAGCAGGCTCGGCGAGGGACACTGTTTCCACCAGATACTGCTCGAGAAAGGATGACCGGGTGCGCGATCTGCAAGGGGTGCATCTTCTGATCGTGGAAGACGAATGGATGGTAGCCGGAGATCTCGCCCGCTATTTCAGCAATATGGGTGCGATCATCCTGGGACCGGCAGCGACGGTCGAACAAGCATCATTGCACACTGAATCGGCCGAGGCTGCCATCCTCGACGTCAACCTCAACGGGCGACGTGTCTTTCCGATCGCGGACGAACTGATGCGCCGCGGCGTCCCGTTCGTGTTTTTCAGCGGTGACAGCGATATCGCCATTCCCGAACATCTCCGGCATGCCAGCAACCTGCGAAAATCCTCGGGCAGCGGGGCTGTATTCAACGCCCTTTTCCCGCCGCAAGGCCCGGCTGAGGCGAGCGGCTTTGTGCCAAGTTCGCCGGATGACGTGTTTTCGCTCCTGCCCAAGCTCAGGCTTGCGGCACGTCTGTTGCTGGGGGATGTGGAAGCCTCCGACCGGCTTGTCGAAAGGACGCTCGAGCGAGCGATCCGTGACATCGACCAAAGGCGGATCGGCCAGTCCACCGAAGACTGGCTTAACGCCATCATGCGCGATTTGGCAAAGTCCGGCGGCGCAAGGCTTCTGAACTGAGCCGAACCAGGTTTCCGATTGATCGCCAGCCGGCCCTCGGTCAGCCCTTTTGGTCACGCTCGACGAACTTGTTGAAACGGCTGGTTTGCCCGCCGCCGGTGTTGGCCTGGTAAAGAAAAGCCAGACGGTTCTCATCGAATATCCGAAAGAACTCATCCCATTCGACTGGTTCGAATGCCTCCTCGGGCTCGCCGAAATCGATCCGCAGGATGCCGCCCTCGCCCTTGGTTCGCACCACTGCCGGCCGGCCGTTCCGCTCCTCGGCCCATTTGCGAATCTCCTCGTGATTGGTGGTCGTCTGCGATTGCGACATTGAAATCTCCTTTCAGCCAGCTCTCTCGCCGCGCACGCACCGCGGCAACTGTTGAGCGTCCTAACAGCACACGGCAGGCAATGTTCCAGCACCCGTCGCGTGGTGCGATGCGCCTGCTGTCGAATGAAACCGCCAGGAGAACTTTGTTGATGCGCAGGGAACAAAGCTTTTGCCGAGAAGTTGGGGGCGCCGAGGTCACCAGTCCGAGGAGTTGTCGTGAAACGTATACTGGTCACAGGGGGCTGTGGTTTCATTGGTCGCCACGTCGCACAAGAATTCGCCGATCACGGTTATTCGGTTTGCATCCTAGATGCATTGCTGGATCAGGTGCATGCCGGCGAAGCGGTCAACCTTCCCGCTGGAGCCGAACTGATCAAGGGCGACGTGCGCGATCGCGAAGCCGTCACCAAGGCGCTGAAGGGCGTCGACGGGGTGGTTCACCTGGCTGCGGAAGTCGGCGTCGGCCAATCCATGTACGAGATCGCCCGCTATGTCGGCGCCAACGATCTCGGCACTGCAACACTGCTCGAGGTGTTGATCAAGCACCCGGTCGAGCGGATCGTCGTCGCGTCCTCGATGAGCGTCTACGGCGAAGGTCTGTACGCCACGCCCGACGGCCGGCGCGTCGGCAACGCCCGGCGCAAGGCCAACGACCTCAAAGGCGGACAATGGAATCCCTTGTCTGCGGACGGTGAACCTCTCTCGCCATTGCCGACAGACGAAGAAAAGCCGATCGATCTCGCCTCCATCTATGCATTGACGAAATATGCCCAGGAACGCGCCGTGCTGATCTTCGGCGAAGCCTATGGCGTCGATGCGGTGGCGCTGCGCCTGTTCAACGTTTTCGGCGCCGGACAGGCGCTTTCAAACCCCTATACCGGCGTGCTGGCCAACTTCGCCTCGCGTCTGGCCAACGGCAAGCGGCCGATGATCTTCGAAGATGGCCAGCAGAAGCGCGATTTCGTTCATGTACGTGACGTCGCCCGCGCCTTTCGCCTGGCACTGGAGCAACGCCAGGCAAAAGGCCACGTCATCAACATCGGAAGCGGCCGGGCTTATGCGATCCGCGATGTCGCGCGCCTGCTGGCCGAGGCCATGGGAACGCCGGACCGCTCGCCCGAGCTGCTCGGCAAAGCGCGTTCCGGTGACATTCGCAACTGCTTCGCCGACATTTCCAAGGCGCGCGAACTGCTGGGTTTCGAACCAGGGCGGCAGTTGGAGAATTCCCTCGGCGACTTCGTTTCCTGGGTGCGCAACACGATTGCCATCGATCGCGGCGCCGACATGAAACGCGAACTCGAAGAACGCGGGCTGGTGTCATGAAGCCGGGTAGGCCCAACCGTCGCGAAGCACCTGTCGCCATCGTCGGCGGCAGCGGCTTCATCGGGTCCAATCTTGCCGACAGCCTGTTGTCGGACGGCGAGCCGGTGCTGGTGATCGACAATCTCAGTCGCGCTGGTGTCGAACAGAACCTTGAATGGTTGTCGCACAAGCATGGAAGCCGCCTCACCGTGGAAACCGTCGATGTGCGCGACGCCAACGCCTTGGCTTCGGCCCTCACGGGGTCGAAAGCCATATTCCACCTGGCCGCGCAGACCGCCGTTACCACCAGCCTGGTTCGGCCGGGCGAGGATTTCGACATTAACCTTAGAGGAACTTTCAACGTCCTGGAGGCGGCGCGACAGAGCGGCGAACGAATCCCGGTGATCTTCGCCAGCACCAACAAGGTGTACGGCAGCCTCCCCGACATTGCGGTTCGCCCGGAGGGCGAGCGCTATGTGCCCTGCGACCCTGCGATCCGCACCGAGGGCATCGGCGAGGGCCGCAGCCTGGACTTTTGCACACCCTATGGCTGCTCCAAAGGCGCGGCCGACCAGTACGTGCTCGACTACGCCAAGTCCTATGGCTTGCCGACGGCGGTCCTGCGGATGAGCTGCATCTACGGCCCGCGCCAGTTCGGAACGGAGGACCAGGGCTGGGTTGCGCACTTCCTGCTTTGCGCGCTTTCGGGGCGGCCGATAACCATTTACGGCGACGGCAGGCAGGTGCGCGACATCCTGCACGTCTCCGATGCAGTTGCAGCCTACAGGGCCGTGCTCGACCGGATCGAGACGATCACGGGCCAGGCGTTCAATCTCGGCGGCGGACCGAAAAATGCGCTCAGCCTGCGCATGCTGTTGAGCGAGATCGGCAGCCTGACGGATCGAGCACTGTCGATCCGCTATGAGGCAGAGCGGACGGGCGACCAGCCCTTCTTCGTCGCCGATACGAGAAAGATGCAAACCACGCTTGGCTGGACGGCGCATGTTTCGTGGCGAGAAGGCATCCGTGACCTCGCCGAATGGTTGCAGCGTCACCGGCTCGAACCCCACGCCGAAGCCGAGAGGTACGTCGCATGAAAATCGCGTTGGTCAACCCATTCTGGACCTACGACGACAGCATCTATTTCGGCTGCCGCCAACCGCATCTACCCTTGGAACTCGGCTACTCGAAAGCCTTGCTCGAACGGGCTGGCCATGAGGTGCTGATGCTGGACGGACAGCTTCAGAAGCTTGACAATTCCAGCCTTTCCGAACGGGTGGCCGAGTTCGCGCCGGCAATGACGGTCGTCACCACCGCGCCGACCTATCTGTTCTGGCGCTGCGCGCCGCCGGAATTGCGCGTGCCGGCCGATTTTCTCAACCGCCTTGCCGGGCGGGGCGGGCGCACCGTCGCGGTCGGGCCGCATGGCTCGGCGACACCGGCGCCAACGCTGCGCAAGCTCGGCGTCGACATCATCGTGCGCGGCGAATGCGAGGAGGTCGTGGCCGACCTTGCACGGCGCGATGATTGGAGTGCGGTGTCGTCAACCGCCTACTTTAGCGAAGCAAGGCTGATCTCGAACGGCGGCGTCCACGCCAGTTCGTTCATCGACCATCCGCCGCTCGAATGGCCATCGGACTGGATCGCCGCGCACGCGCACCACCATCACAGGTTCGACGACCACCAGGTGGGGTTCGGCGCGGAAGTCGAGGCGTCGCGCGGCTGCCCTTACAATTGCAGCTTCTGCGCCAAGATGGATTTCCGCGATGCCTATCGCCGCCGAAATCACGAGGCGGTCGTGACGGAAATAGACCGGCTGATCGCCCAAGGTGTCGGCTATATCTACTTCATCGACGAGATTTTCCTGCCGCAGAAAGCCTTGCTGGAGGCACTGGTCGACCGTGATGTGAAATTCGGCGTACAGACCCGCATCGACCTGTGGAAGCCCGAACTGCTGGAATTGCTTGGCGCGGCCGGTTGCGTGTCAATCGAAGCGGGCCTCGAAAGCCTGACAGTGGAGGGCCGGGCCATGCTGGCCAAGCGCTGCCGCCTGGGCACGGAGGAACTCGCCGCGCTGCTCGTAGATGCAAGACGCCATGTTCCGTTCGTCCAGGCCAATCTGATCGGCGTGGTCGAAGATGACCCTGCCCTGGTCGACTACTGGCGAAACCACCTGATCGACAACGGCGTATGGGCCAATGAGCCGGTACCTCTCTATCCCTACCCGAGTTCGCCCAGCTATCGCGAGCTTTGGGGCGAGCCCGATGACATCGCGTGGGAGCGCGCGCATGAACACTATCTCGCCTCGTTCCAAAAATTCAGCGACATCCAGGAGAAGCGCCCGCGTCCGCTGGCGGAACTGGAGGCGACATGTTGCGGACACTGACCCCGCGTTCGCGGCGCATCCTGATGACGGTCGATGCCGTGGGCGGCGTGTGGCGGTACGCGCTTGATCTGGCGCGGGAATTCGTGGACGGCGGGGACAGCGTTTTGCTCGCCGGTCTCGGTCCGGAACCATCCACGCGACAGGCCGAAGAAGCACGGTCCTTGGCGACACTGACCTGGCTGAACACGCCGCCGGATTGGATGACCCGCAATGCCAGCGACCTCGATGCGTTGCCGGGGGAGCTGCATGCGCCCATTCGTGACCACGCCATCGACCTCGTTCATCTCAATGCGCCGACGCAGGCAGTGGGGCTCGATGCGCCCTGCCCTGTCGTGGTGGTCTCGCATTCCTGCGTGGTCACATGGTTCCATGCCGTCAAGGGACAGGCGGTGGACAGTGCATGGGACTGGCAGAAGCAGCGCAACAGGCGCGGCTTCGACAGGGCCGACGCCGTCATCGCGCCGAGCCACAGCCACGCCGGCATGCTCGAAACCTGCTATGGACAAATCGCGCGTCTCAATGTCGTCGCCAACGGCGCCCGCCCGGTTGCGAAAGCCGAAAAACGTCAACCGCTCGTCTTCGCCGCCGCCCGCTGGTGGGACGAAGCCAAGAACGCCACGGTGATCGACCAGGCCGCGTCGATAACGCAATGGCCCGTCTTTGCAGCCGGTTCCACGCTAGGTCCGGACGGCCAGCACGCCGGCTTCAGCCATGCCGTCGCTCTCGGAGCGCTACCGCATGACGAGATGCGCTCCCTGATGGCACGCGCCGGAATCTTCGTGTCGCCATCGCTCTACGAGCCGTTCGGCCTGGCGACGCTGGAAGCGGCCATGTCGGCGACGCCGCTGGTTCTATCCGACATCGCCACCTACCGCGAGTTATGGGACGGGGCCGCGCTATTCTACGACGCGCGCGATCCGCATGATCTCGCCACCTGCATCAACCGTCTCTCCGCGGATGCGCAGCACAGGCGGGAGCTCGGACGGGCAGCCCTGCGCCGGAGCCGCAGGTTTTCGTTGGCGAGGCAGGCAGCGGCCATGCGCGACGTCTACGACAAAGCGGCCCTAGCGATGGCGGAGCGCTGATCATGCGCTTTCTGTTTTATACCCATTCGGTCGTTTCCGACTGGAACCACGGCAACGCACATTTCCTGCGCGGCGTCATGCGGGAGCTGGTCGCGCGCCAGCATCAGGCGATCGCGCTGGAGCCGGCGGACGGCTGGAGCCGCTCGAATCTGCTGGCCGAGAAGGGCTCCTTCGCCATCGAGCGCTTCAGGAATGATTTCCCCGAGCTGATGCCGGTGACCTACGATGCCGGCTTTGACCACGAGGCCTGGATCGCCGATGCGGACGTGGTGGTCGTCCATGAATGGACCGAGCCGGACCTCGTCGCGCGCATTGGTCGCGCCAGGGCCAGCGGCGGCAATTTCATCCTCCTGTTTCACGACACCCACCACCGCGCCGTGTCGGCGACCGAGGCGATCTCGGCGCTCCAGCTGGAGCATTACGACGGCGTTCTCGCCTTTGGCGAAGCGTTGCGCGAGAGCTACCTGCGCGCCGGGTGGGGCAAACGCGTCTTCACCTGGCACGAGGCGGCTGACGACCGCCTGTTCAGACCGCATCCTGAGATCCGCCCGACCTCCGATCTGATCTGGATTGGAAACTGGGGCGACGACGAGCGTACCGCGGAGCTCAAGGAATTTCTGATCGAGCCGGTGCACGAACTCGGCCTCGATGCCACCGTTCATGGCGTGCGCTACCCCAGGCAGGCGCTCGCCGATCTCGCAGCCGCCGGCCTGCGCCATGAAGGCTGGATCGCCAATGCCGACGTGCCGAAGGCGTTCGCAGCGCATCGTGTCACGGTGCATGTTCCGCGCCGCCCCTATCGGGAAGGCCTGCCCGGCATTCCGACCATCCGCGTGTTCGAGGCGCTCGCCTGCGGCATTCCGCTGATTTCGGCCCCGTGGTCCGACACCGAGCAACTGTTCAGGCCAGGCGTCGATTTCCTGTTCGCGGACAATGGCTCCCAGATGCGGCGACACCTCCGGGCCGTACTCGGCGACGCGGATTTCGCTGCCTCCCTGGCGGCGTCTGGTCTCGAGACCATCCGCCTGCGGCACACATGCCGGCACCGCGTGGACGAGTTGTTCGGCGTGCTCGCCGAATGCGGACCTCAACACATCACCAATCCGACCGCCGCAAAGGAAGCTGCTGAATGAAGATCGCTTTTTATGGATCGAGCCTGTTGTCGTCCTACTGGAACGGCGCCGCTACCTATTACCGTGGGTTGCTCAAGGCGCTTTCCCAACTCGGCTACGAAATCACCTTCTATGAACCTGACGTCTATGACCGCCGGAACAACCGCGACATCGAGGCGCCGGATTGGTGCGCCGTCGTCGTGTACGAGGCGACCCAGCACGCGCTGATGCAGGTGGCGGCGTGCGCCGCCGAGGCGGATATCGTCGTCAAGGCGAGCGGCGTCGGTTTCGAGGATGAGGCGCTGCTGCGCGCCGTGCTCGATCACGCGCGTCCTGACGCGCTCGTCGTGTTCTGGGACGTGGATGCTCCAGCGACGCTCGGCCAATTGCGCGATGAACCGGACCATCCGCTGCATGCCGCGCTGCGGCAAATCGATCTTGTGTTGACCTATGGCGGCGGCGACCCCGTGGTCTGGGCCTATCGCGCCATGGGAGCGAAGGAATGCGTGCCGATCTACAATGCGCTCGATCCTGAAACGCATTATCCAGTCGCCAGTCAGGCGCGTTTTGCTTGCGACCTCGCTTTCCTCGGAAACCGGCTGCCGGACCGTGAGGCGCGCGTCGAGGCGTTTTTTCTCGATCCGGCCAGCCGTTTGCAGGAGCAGCGTTTCCTGCTTGGCGGATCGGGCTGGGGCGACAAGCCGCTTCCCGCCAATGTCGGTTGGCTCGGCCACGTCGGCACCCGTGACCACAACGCCTTCAACGTCACCCCGAAGGCCGTGTTGAACATCAGCCGCGACAGCATGGCCGCAAACGGCTTTTCGCCCGCCACCCGCGTTTTCGAGGCGGCGGGCGCCGGTGCCTGCCTCATCACGGATGCGTGGCTGGGCGTCGAACTGTTCCTGAAACCCGGCGAGGAGATCCTGGTCGCACGCGACGGCGGCGATGTCGCCGAAATCATGCGCACCTTGACCCCCAATCGGGCAAAGGCGATCGGCGCGTCCGCGCTGCGCCGCGTCCGCGGTGAACATACCTACGCCATGAGAGCGGCCGTGACCGATACGGTCTTGAGGCGGCACTTCGAGCGCGGGACCGTGGAGGCGGCGTAATGACCAAGCGGCTCAACATCGTCTTTCTCGGCCTGTCCCTCTCCTCGTCCTGGGGAAACGGCCACGCCACGACATTTCGAGGCCTGCTGAAAGGCCTGCATGAACTCGGTCACCGCGTGACCTTCCTGGAGCGCAACGTGCCGTGGTATGCCAATCACCGCGACTTGCGCGATCCCGATTTCTGCACTCTGCGCTACTACGAAACGACGCAGGAGTTGCAACAGGACTGGGCACGATGCTTGCAACAGGCCGATGTCGTGGTCGTCGGGTCCTTCGTTCCGGAGGGGCGCGCGGTCATCGACATTGCCGTGGCGCTCTGCAAAGGGGCGCTCTGCTTTTATGACATCGACACGCCGGTGACCCTGGCAAAGCTTTCGACGGATGAATGCGACTATCTTAGTCGGCGGCAGATTCCGTATTTCGATGTCTATTTCTCCTTCACCGGCGGGCCGACGCTTGGCCGACTGGCGCAGGATTTCGGTGCGCGCCGTGCCGAACCGCTCTACTGTTCGGTCGATCCGCAACGGCATCACCGAACCGCCGACCCAGTCGGCTGGGACCTCGGTTATCTCGGCACCTACAGCACCGACCGGCAGGCAACGCTCAACGCGCTGTTGCTCGAGCCCGCACGGCGCATGCCGGAGCGCCGTTTCGTCGTCGCCGGCTCGCAATATCCGTCCGACATCGTCTGGCCTGAGAATGTCGAACGAATCGAACATTTGCCGCCGGCCGACCATGCCGCATTCTATAGCCGCCAGCGCTACACGCTGAACGTCACGCGCAGATCGATGATCGCCGCCGGATGGTCGCCCAGCGTACGGCTTTTCGAGGCTGCCGCTTGCGGCACGCCGATTATCAGCGATCGCTGGCCGGGTCTCGACAGCTTCTTTCCTGCTTCGGCGATCCGCACGGCCGACAAGGCGGATGACATCGTCGATATCCTGCTCAGGGAATCCGAGCGCGCCCGGCTCGCCATGGCCGGCCGGGCGCGCGAACTCGTCCTGGCAGCACATACCGGTGCGGCCAGGGCCCGCGAATTCGTGTCGCTGCTGACACGACCGAGAGCGGCGATGATCGATCTCGATATCGGAACCGCAGCATGACTGAAAGACAGGAGAAAACAGCGATGCGGCAAACAAGAAAAGCGCGAAGGGCGAAGACAGTGCTTGTCGCCGGCGGCGCGGGTTTCCTCGGCTCGCATCTTTGCGAAACGTTGTTCCGCAACGGCTGGCGTGTGATCTGCGTCGACAATTTCCTTACCGGCCGCATGGACAACATCGTCTCGATCATGGACCAGCCGCGCTTCCGGCTGATCGAGCAGGATATCTGCCGGCCGCTGAACCTCGGCGAGCCGGTCGATCGCGTTTTCAACCTGGCATGCGCTGCTTCGCCGCCGCGCTACCAGGCCGATCCGATACACACGACACGCACCTGCGTCATCGGAACGCTCAACCTGCTCGAACTCGCCGCCCGCAACAATGCGCGATTCCTGCAGGCGTCGACAAGTGAAGTTTATGGCGACCCGGAACAACATCCGCAACGGGAAGACTATGTTGGCCATGTGAACTTCACCGGCCCGCGCGCCTGCTACGACGAAGGCAAGCGCACCGCCGAAACGCTTTGCTTCGATTATCTGAGAGCAGCAAAAGCCGATATTCGCGTGGCTCGCATCTTCAATACCTACGGTCCCAGGATGGACCCCGCCGACGGCCGCATCGTCTCGAACCTGATCATGCAGGCGCTTGAGAAGCGCTCGATGACGATATTCGGTGATGGGTTGCAGACAAGGTCCTTCTGCTACGTCTCCGATCTGATCGAAGGTATGATGCGCCTGATGGATCTCGACCCCAATCCCGGAAAACCTGTCAACCTGGGCAATCCCGGAGAATTCACCATCATGCGACTGGCATCCATGGTGAGAGACATGACCGGAACCAAATCGGATCTGAAATTCCTGCCCTTGCCGCAAGACGATCCCCGCCGGAGGCAGCCCGACATCTCGCGTGCGAAGGCGCTGCTCGGCTGGACGCCGAAAGTGCCGCTCAGGCAAGGGCTGATGCAGACGATCGGATACTTCTCCAATCTCGAAACCAGCGGGATCGACGGCCGGATGACAGCTATTGCGACAAACGCAAGATCGGGCAGGTTGCAGAACCTTCCGGCCTGAGGCCAGGCCGCCGCAGCCACGTGTTCCGGTATGACCGCTCAAGCACGGTCATGCCTCCTGCCGCACTTTTGCGGATTGCGCGGAACATCCTGGCAAGCTCGGGGTTTGACGATGAGATCCCGCTATGGAGAACGGACCTGTGCAACCCAAACGATCCGCAAAGGATATCGAGCAGATTGCGGAAAGAGAGACGGCTGCCTTTCTGCGACGGGCCTCCATCACCTATCTCGAGTGCTGCGTCAGCCTAATGATGACGCATCTGCAGCGCGAGGAAGTGGCCACCATTCTCGAACGCGAAGCGGACATGCTGCGGAGACTGGACTGATCGTCACGGCCCGGACCTCTCCAGGAAGCGTAGCAGCCCTTTCTTGTACCGCGTTGCCGCAGCTACCAGCCTTGGCTTCTCCGGGCCATGCTCGGATCGGGCAGCAACGTCCCAGAGTCCCAGTTGAAACGCCAGGTAGCAAGGTTCGAGACAGTCAATGAGGCCGGTATCGATATTGAGCCGCTCCCCGGCTTCCATGCGGTGGACCAACGTCGCTAGCTCGCTGTCGGAAAATCCATATTCGACGCGAGCGCCGGCAATATCCCACTCTATGGGCTGGCAGCCGATCAAATCATGTCCCCGGCAGTGATCGACGGCATCCGTCTTGATCAACGTCCCGTCGGCACAAACGAGAAACTCCCACGGGTGAAGCCTTCCGTCGATCTCGACCCGTGGCAGCGCTTGCGCAGGGGCACGCTTCGAGAACCAGTTCCGCAGCTCCGCCGCGCGCCGCTCACCCAGGGCTTCGGCGCCATTGTGGACGGCCATCTCAGCGAGTTCCGGCAATCCAGCACCCAGTTCCGGAGTTCTGAGATTGGCCGCACGCCAAGCGAGATAGTGTGCGAGCTCCGCGACAAGCCTGTCTCTGGACAGGTTTACCTGATCCATTGTCTTTCCCTCGACCCACCGTTCAACCAGAAAACCGTGACAAAGCCCGACGATCTGCGGTCCGAAGCCGGCTTCGTGCAGCATCTCCGCGGTTTGCATCTTGCGCTGCCCGGTTTGACCGAGGCCGGCAAATTTGACGAGCCACCGATCGCGTCCCGCGGACGCCAGGAATTTTCGCCGCTCGATGCCGCGTTGACTCGGCGGCCAGAGCCTCTCCTCGGCGTAGTGGAGGTTTCGCCACTCTCCAGCGGATATTTCGGTCAGGGCCAATTGCGGGCTGCCGGCAGCCTCCGCCACCCAATCGCGTAGCGTCGGCATTTGCGCGCCGCCCGGGAAGGTGCGTTCGAAGGCCCGCGCCACATGTTTGCGGCAACCCGACCATGTCTCACGAACCTCCTTAGAGGCTTCGGCACCTGGGCCGCCGGAATGGCTGGGGAACAGGTGAATGCGATCCCTATCGATGCCCAGCCGCCGCAGCCATGCGACGACGGCATGCATCGAACTGCCCGACAGGCCGGGGCCCTCGTCGACGACAGCGAAGCAAGCCGAGGGCTTGTCCCTCCAGGCGCTGATCAATTCCGGGTCGGCGTTGACATACCTGCGGAAAGGATGGCCGATCGGGCGCACGCTGATGGGTACCGGCGCGTCGATCGCCGCGGCGACCAGGGCGGCAAGCCCGAGGCCAATGCTGCGGATGCCGATGACGCATGTATTCGCGTCGAGGCCTGATGCCCGCGCCGCGCCGAGATAGCTTTCAGGATAGAGCGCATAATGCGCGTATCCCTCGGCCGTGCCGGTAAGAACCTTTCCCCGGCAGTCGAGCGCGGCCAGCATATGCCTCAGCATGGGATCGACGGCGCCGGTCACTGTGAAGCCGCTTCGCCAGGACCTCGCCACTTCCGCCGCAAGGCCGACCAGCAGCTTGGCACCTTGCCGCTGCCTCGGCGAAGGGGTGTCCCCGCCGCGGGCCTCGAACTCGACGTCGGCCAGTGCCTGGACCAGTTCCGAGACCTTGACGAACAACCCTACCAGCGCAGCGTGGCGTTGAATGCCGCAGGGCCTGCAATCGAGGCTTTCAGCCATTTCGCTTGCAGCCTCGCGAAGCTGTCGCGCGTCTTCCGTTCGTTTGTGGTCGCCGTAGACGATCATCCACCGATTCCAAGCTCGCCGTGCGCCAACGCGGCATGCGCGGCTTTGATCCATCCTGCCGCGCGCAATTTTTCCACATGCCAAGGAACATTCCGGCAAGCTGACGGTTCGGGCCCAGGAACTTACCTTGGACAGCACAGGACGGCAGTTTCGTGGGATCGAAGAAAGTTCGTGTCGGTATCGTCGGTGTAGGCAATTGCGCATCCTCCCTGGTGCAAGGCCTTTCCTATTACCGAGACGCAAAAGGCAACGAGCCGATCCCCGGGCTGATGCACGCC
The DNA here is from genome assembly GCF_006442955.1 of Mesorhizobium sp. B1-1-1. NCBI lineage: Bacteria > Pseudomonadati > Pseudomonadota > Alphaproteobacteria > Hyphomicrobiales > Phyllobacteriaceae > Mesorhizobium > Mesorhizobium sp. B1-1-1. The sequence goes on along the minus strand of NZ_VFWW01000002.1, from coordinate 463,037 downwards.
GATCTCGGCGGGTACCACGTCGATGACATCGAGGTCGTCTGTGCGTTCGACGTCGCCAAGGGCAAGGTCGGGTGCGACGTGGCCGAAGCGATCTACAGCGCCCCGAACAACACGTTCCGTTTTGCCGATGCGGTTGCAACCGGGGTTCGCGTGGAGCGTGGCCCCACGTTGGACGGCATCGGCAAATATCTGCGCACGGAAATCGAGGAAGCGCCGGAGCCGGTTGCCAATGTCAGCGAAATCCTGCGGAACAGCGGTGCCGATGTGCTCGTCTCGTACCTGCCGGTGGGGTCGGAGGAAGCGACGCGCTTTTATGCCGAATGCGCCCTCGAGGCCGGCTGCGCCTTCGTCAACTGCATACCGGTTTTCATCGCGTCACGGCCCGAATGGCGCCTGCGTTTCGAGGAACGCGGGCTGCCGCTGGTCGGCGACGATATCAAGAGCCAGGTCGGCGCGACAATCGTGCATCGGTTGCTGGCCAATCTCTTCCGCGAGCGCGGCGTCCGCATCGACCGCACTTATCAGTTGAACTTCGGCGGCAACACCGATTTCCTCAACATGCTGGAACGCGAGCGGCTGGAATCGAAGAAGATCTCGAAGACGCAGTCCGTGACCAGCCAGTTCGATGTTCCCCTGGAGCCGGGCAACATTCATGTCGGCCCCAGTGACCATGTGCCATGGCTCACCGATCGCAAATGGGCCTACATCCGGGTTGAAGGCACGACCTTCGGTGGAGTGCCGCTCAACGCCGAACTCAAGCTGGAAGTCTGGGATTCGCCCAATTCGGCCGGCGTGGTCATCGACGCCGTGCGCTGCGCCAAGCTGGCGCTTGACCGCGGCATCGCCGGCGCGCTGACCGGTCCGTGCAGCTATTTCATGAAGTCTCCGCCTGAGCAGTTCACCGATGCCGAAGCTCGGCAGCGCACGCTCGCATTCATCACAGGCAGGGACGAGCCTATGCTCGATGCCGCGGAATGACGACGACCTTCTTCCTGATCCGGCACGCGGCACACGACAATGTCGGCTCCTATCTGGCCGGACGGATGGGCGGAGTTCGCCTTGGCGAATCCGGCAGGGCTCAGGCGGCGCATCTTGGCCGCCGCATGGCCCGCGAGCCGATTGCCGCTATCTGGTGCAGCCCACGCGAGCGCACGCAGGAAACCGCCAAGCCGATCGCGACTGCCTGTAATGTCGGCGAAATCGCGATCTGCGCCGAACTCGACGAGATCGACTTCGGCATCTGGTCGGGAAAGACGTTCGAGGAGCTGAACGGCGATGCCGGCTGGCAGGCGTGGAACAGCCGGCGGCAGGAAGCAAGCACCCCAAGCGGCGAAACCATGCTGGATGTCCAACAGCGTATCGTCTCGCTGATGGATCAGGCTCGCGAGCGGCATCAGAATCAATGCGTCGCGCTGATCAGCCATGCCGACGTGATCAAGGCAGCCATCTGCCATGTGCTTGGTCTGCCCGTCGGCGACAGTTTTCGCTTCGATATCGACCCCGCCTCAATCACGACGATCGTGTCCGGAGACTGGGGAGCAAAGCTCATCCGTCTGAACGAACTTGCCTGACGAGGACTTGCCGGATGCAGATGGTCATTTTCGGTCTCACCGTCACGTCTTCATGGGGAAACGGCCACGCCACCCTGTGGCGTGGCCTGATCCGCGCGCTGGCCCGGCACGGCTGGTCCATCACCTTTTTCGAGCGCAACACCCCCTACTATGCCGGTGCGCGGGACCTCGATCAACTGGATGGCGGCAATATCGTGCTCTACCCCGACTGGGAGGACATCCGGAGGGTCGCGGAGCAGACGATCAAGCAATCCGACGTCGTCATCATTACCTCCTACTGTCCCGACGCCGTGGACGCTTCGCGCCTGGCGCAGCAGGCATGCCGCGGGCTGCGCGTCTTTTACGACTTGGACACTCCGGTCACTCTGGCGCGCCTCGATCAAGGTGAACGCCCACCCTATTTCGGGCCCGAGGGCCTTGCCGATTTCGATCTCGTCCTGAGTTACACGGGCGGCTCGGCAATCGATGCACTCAAGTCGGTCCTCGGTGCACGCCACGTGGTGCCGCTCTATGGCCACGTCGATCCCGACCAACACCGGCCGGCAGTACCTAGGCCGGAATTTGCGGGCGATCTGTCCTATCTCGGGACCTATGCGGCAGATCGCCAGGCCGGCGTCGAGAAACTGCTGGTCCGTCCGGCCGCACTCCTGCCTGACCACCGCTTCATCATCGGCGGTGCACAATATCCACAGGAATTCCCGTGGAGCGACAACATCTTCTTCGTCAGGCATCTTCCGCCGGCAGATCATCCAGCCTTCTTTTCGTCGTCCCGCCTGACGCTGAATGTGACGCGCGAGGCGATGGCGCAAAAGGGGTGGTGCCCTTCGGGCCGGCTGTTCGAAGCAGCGGCATGCGGCGTGCCGATCGTCACCGACACCTGGCCGGGCCTCAGCAGTTTCTTCGAACCCGGTAGCGAGATCCTGCTGGCGTACGACACAGACGACGTAATCGCGGCGCTCAAACTGCCATCGCACGAGCTCGATGCAATTCGAAGCCGTGCGCGTGAACGGGTTCTGGACGAACACACATCCACGCGGCGCGCGGCGGAACTGGATCGCATCCTGAACGAAGCCTTGCAGAGGTCGGCCGGCGAACCGATGAAGGAAGCAGTCTGATGTTGGGCATCGTGCCCGCTGCCGGACGCGGCAGCCGCATTCAACCGCTCGGCTTCTCGAAAGAGCTGCTGCCGGTCGGGAGCCGGATCGATGGACAGACAGAGCGCCCATGTGCCGTAAGCGAGTACCTGGTGCGGCGGATGGTGCGCGCCGGCGTCGACAAGGTCTGTTTCATCATCGGATCGGGTAAATCCGACATTCTCGAATACTATGCCGCGGGCTACGGAGCGGCGACCGCTCTGTTCGTGGTACAACCCAACCCTGTTGGCCTTTGCGACGCCATCTTCCGGGCAGCACCCCTCGTCGCACCGGACGAGACGGTGTTGATCGGGCTTCCCGATACGATCTGGTTTCCCGAAGACGGCTTCTGCCGTCTGCCGGACGACCGGCTGTCATTCCTGCTCTTCCCGGTGGATCGGCCGGAATTCTTCGATGCCGTGGTTCTCGACGAGGAGGGCCGGGTGCGGGAAATCCAGGTCAAGCGGCAGGACGCGGCGACGAACTGGATATGGGGCGCGTTCAAGATGCCGGGCCATGTCCTGCACCAGCTCGCGGCACTCTGGCGCGAGCGGGATTGCTATGACGAATATATCGGCACGTTGATCAACGCCTACCTGACGGCGGGCGGTCAGGCGTATGGGGTGAAGGCAGGGGCCGCCTACGTCGATGTCGGCACTTTCAACGGTTATCGCGCGGCCCTTCGGCTGCTCGACGACGATGCTGCGTCCAAACAGCACCGGCCCACGATGATCGCGCCTACTGCACATTCGCATGCCGTTCCGGGCGAAGGAGCTTAGCCATGCTGCATTCCCATGCTGAAATCCAACGCCGTATCGATGCCCTCGGCCCATGGTTCCACAACATGGAACTGGCCGGCGTCGAAACTGCTCCGGACCATTTTCTCGGTAACTACCCGCTGGTCAAATGGCGCAAGTTCGCCTATGCCATTCCAGCCGACCTGTCCGGCAAGTCCGTGCTCGATATCGGCTGCAATGCCGGTTTCTATGCCATCGAAATGAAACGGCGCGGCGCCGGTCGCGTCCTCGGCATCGATTTCGACGAGGCCTATCTGGCACAGGCGCGCTTTGCCGCCGAGATCGCGGACTGCGACATCGAGTTCCAGAAGCTTTCGGTTTATGACGTCGGCGCCCTGCGCGAGACATTCGACATCGTGCTGTTCATGGGGGTTCTTTACCACCTGCGCCATCCCCTGCTCGCGCTCGACCTGATCCGCGGGCATGTCGCCGGCGACCTGATGATCTTCCAGTCCATGCAACGCGGCAGCGCCGATCTGCCTGCGCTTGAGCAGAATTATCATTTCTGGACGCACGACCTGTTCGAGCGGCCGGAATTTCCGAAACTGCATTTCATCGAACATCGATATGCCGACGATCCGACCAATTGGTGGATTCCCAACCGCGCCTGCACCGAAGCGATGTTGCGCAGCGCCGGCTTCGAGATTTTTTTGCACCCCGAGCAGGAGGTTTATTTTTGCCGTTCCGCCGGCGATCCGGCCGGCGGCGGCGCCGTCTACCCGTCGAAAGGACAGATCCATGATTGAAGCCGCGATGATCTGGAACGAGCCCAACAACAAATCGCATTGGGATCCCGAGCTCGACCCCGATTGGAGCCGCTTCGCCGCCATGGCAATGTTGTCGGCGGATGCGATAGCGTCCGAGAACCCGGCCCTGACCAAGGTGCTCGGCGGCATCTCTCCGATCGACCCCGGCTTCGTCACGCGCATGAAGGAACTCAGATTGCTGGACCACGTCGATGCCGTCGCGGTGCATGGCTTTCCGCTCGACTGGAACCTGTGGCAGATCCAGGAATGGCCACAGAAGATCGGTGAGATCGCGGCCGTCACCGATCTCCCGATCTGGGTCAGCGAAGTTGGCGTATCGACCTTCGGCGCCGACGAGATCCAGGTCTGGGGCCTCAGGCGCACCGCTGAATTGCTGCTCGGCAACGCTCCGCGCATCCAGTGGTACAGCCTTTATGATCTTCCGCGCGAATGGGAAGCAACAACGCGCCATCGCGAAGCGGAAGGCTCCTCCTACTATCGTCACTTCCATATGGGGCTGCTGCGCCAGGACGGCACGCCAAAACCGGCACTGGAGGAATTCCTGCGCCATACGCCCGAGATGGGGCTGGTGCAGTGGTTTCATTTCGAGGACCCGCGGCTGGACGACGCCGTCGCCTGGATGAAGCGGCTCGGGGTCACCAATATGCGGACCGGACTTTCCTGGGCCGACAGTTTCAGGCCGAATGCATTGAACTGGTTCGACCGACAGATGGAAGCGCTCGCCGATTTCGACGTGACCGTCACCTTCTGCTTCACGCCAGAGCATCGCGGGATGATGCCTCACCACACCAGTCCGCCGCTGGTGCCGGAGGAATTCGCCGAATTCTGTGCAACCATGATCCGCCGCTACGCGCCCGGCGTGGCTTCCACGTCGAAGCGGCGAGCCTCGGCAGCGTGAGGCTCCCATGCATCAACCGTCGGCAACCCTGGGCGAATTCGCGGCGCTGTTGACGGGCAGTGACGCAGCTCATGGCTCCGCCCTCATGGTCGTCGTCGCGCATCCGGACGACGAGACAATCGGCATCGGCGGGCATCTTGCCGGACTGCGGTCATGCCGCATCGTCCATGTCACGGACGGAGCACCACGCGATCTTGCCGACGCGCAAGCGCATGGTTTCGAGACATGGCAGGACTATGCCGATGCCCGCCGTGCGGAACTGACGGAAGCCTTGGCCGCGGCCGGCATATCGCCATCGGGCCTGACCGCTCTTGGCTATCCCGACAAGGAGGCTGCGGCGAATCTCGTGGCGCTCGCGCAGGAACTCGCCTGCCTTGTTTGCGAACCCGACATCCGCTTCGTCTGCACACATCCTTTCGAGGGAGGCCATCCCGACCACGACGCGACCGCTTTCGCCGTTCACGCGGCCTGCCATCTTCTGCGCCGTGACCGCCGGCCCGTGCCCACCATCATCGAAATGGCCTTTTATTCGGCTGGCCCGGACGGCCCGGTATTTCAGGATTTCGCCAGCGGCACCGGCAGTGATTGCATAGAGGTCTGCCTGACCGAAGCGGCCTTTCAGCAAAAGCAGCGCATGCTGGCCAGCCACCTGACGCAGCAGCGGACGCTGGCGCCGTTCTCGACCCGCACCGAGCGTTTCCGGCTGGCGCCGACCTATGATTTCCTGAAGCTGCCCAACGAGGGCAGGCTCTACTATGAATCGCTGCCGCTGGGTTTCGAGCCCGGCACCTGGCTGCATGCAAGCGCCCGTGCTCACGAGGCGCTCCGGCTCGACCAGCCATGACGCTCACAGTGCTCAATGTTGCCTATCCTCTCGCGCCGGTGGGACCGAACGCCGTTGGCGGCGCCGAGCAGGTGCTGTCAATGCTCGATCAGGCCCTGACCCGCGCCGGTCACCGGTCCATCGTCATCGGCTGCCAGGGTTCCAGTGCAAGCGGCATTCTGGTGGAAACGCCCGCCGAAGCCGGCGTGCTCGACCAGTCAGCAAAAAACCGGGCACAGGAGTCCCATCGCGCCGCGATCGCCGCTGCCCGCGCCCAATGGCCGATCGACGTGGTTCACCTGCATGGCATCGACTTCGACGCCTACCTGCCTGCCGACGGTCCGACCCTGGTGACGCTTCACCTGCCGCTCGACTGGTATCCGGCCGGGGCGCTGCGCCCAGGGCGCGACGATCTCTGGCTTCACGCCGTCTCGTCAGCCCAGCAAAGAACCGCACCGCCGGACGCAAGCTTGGTTGCCCCGATCCCGAATGGTGTCGATATCGACGCGCTGAACCAGCCGCGGCCCAGGGGCGACTTCGCCGTCGTGCTCAGCCGCATCTGCCCGGAAAAGGGCATACACCTGGCATTGGATGCCGCCAGGCAGGCTGATGTGCCGCTGGTCATCGGCGGGCGGGTCTATCCTTACGAGACGCATACCCAGTACTTTCGCGATGAGGTCGAACCTCGCCTCGATCGTCGGCGCTGCTTCCTCGGTCCGCTCGGCTTCATCGCCAAGCGGCGCTTGCTCAATGCAGCACGCTGCCTGGTCGTTCCGAGCCTCGCCGCCGAGACCAGTTCGCTGGTCGCGATGGAAGCACTCGCCTGCGGCACACCGGTGATCGCCTTTCCAAATGGTGCGCTTCCCGAAGTGGTCGAGCACGGCAAGACCGGCTTTATCGTCAACAATGTCGACGAGATGGCGCAAGCAATTGTCGCGGCACCCAGCCTTGATGCCGAGACGTGCCGAAGCGAGGCGCGCCGGCGGTTTTCGCTCGAGCGCATGGTCTCGTTCTACATGAGCGCCTATCTGGCGCTGGCCCGGCTCGGCGCCGACCGCAGGCGTCTCGCCGCGGTGCGGTGAAAGAGCAGATGCTGCGCAGCGAGATCATCGGCGATCCAGAGCAATTGCATGCACTGGCGCCGCACTGGTGGAACCTGTGGGAGCAGAGTTCGTCGGCGACGCCCTTTCAATGTCCCGCTTGGCTGCTGCCGTGGTGGCGCACATTCGCTCCGGGGGAGCTGGCGACGGTCGCCATCTGGCGCGGCAACGATCTGGTGGGCCTGGCGCCGCTCTATCTCGAACATGGCACGGAAGGCTCGAAACTGCTTCCGATCGGCATTTCCCTCAGCGACTATCTGGACGTGCTGTGTGTGCCCGGCAGCGAGGCCCAGGTCGCCACTGCCCTTGCAGAGAAGATACTCTCGATCGAGTGGTCGCAGTGGATCCTGCCGGATCTGCCGCAAGGCAGTGCCGGTCTGGCGATCGAACATCCCGAATTGAAAGCCGATGGACTGGTCGGCCACGCCGTTTGTCCCGTGCTTGCCACCGACGGCGATGAAACGCTGGCGGGCTGCGTCCCTGCCCGGCGCAGACGCCAGTTGCGCCGGGCGCGCCGCGCCGCATCCAGACGCGGCCGGGTCGAGTTGTCGCCGGTACGAGGCGATCCTCAACTGTTCCTCGACCACCTGATAGGCCTGCACGGCGCGCGCTGGGCCGGAAACGGAGGCGGCGTGCTGGCCGACCTCGCCGTCGAGCAATTCCACAGGTGCTCGCTTCCCCTGCTCGACGCTCGAGATCTGACCCGACGCTGGGTGCTCGCCATCGACGGCAAGCCAATCGGCGTCTACTACGGATTTCACCATCGCGGCCGTGCCTATGCCTATCTTGGCGGTTTCGATCCTGCCTATGCCGAGGAAAGTCCAGGCGCGATCCTGGTCGGCCACGCAATCGCCGAATCGATCCGCGAAGGTGCGCGCGAGTTCGACTTCCTGCGCGGCCAGGAGCCGTACAAATATGGCTGGGGCGCTGGCGACAGGTGGACGATGCGAAGGACTTGGACGCGGAAATGAGACCATGGTTTCGATGGAACCAACATCCGTGCGCCGCCGGATAGCGGTCAGGCTGGCGGTCGAGGACTGTATGGCGGACGCTGTCAGTGCCGAGGCCGTCATCGCCAGGCTGGCGCTGCATCTCCACCCAGGCATCGGGGCAGTCGAATTGGCGAAGATCGTGGCGGAGATCGATCCGGTCGATACTCGAGACAGGGAAAGGCTCCAGCAGATAGCCGGGCTGCTTCGCCGCGGATCGGAGGTTTTTGCCACGTTGCAGAAAACGGGTTCTGCCGTTCGTCACGAACGCGACGACGACGAGACGGATGCAGATGTCGTGACGCGGCTGGCCTCGGGCTTTGATGCCGCGGCAGCGATTTCCCGGGTGGCGAGTGTCCAGTTGGCTTCCCTTGGCGATGAGGAAAGGCTGGCAGCCACGACCGACGAAATCGTTGCATGGCTGACAGCGCAAGACTTCACCGGCGCTGGACGCAGCATTCTGGACATCGGTTGCGGCATCGGGCGTTTCGAACGCGCGCTGTCGGCGTCCTGTGGGCGGGTCGTCGGTATCGACATATCGTCGAGGATGATATCGATCGCCCGTGAGCAATGCGCAGCGCTTGGCAATGTAGAGTTGCGGCGGACCTCAGGCCTGGATCTGGCGGAGTTCGGCGACGCGAGTTTCGACTGCGTTCTGGCGGTCGACAGTTTCCCCTATTTGGTGCTAGCCGGCGTGGCGGAGCGGCATTTCGGCGAAATTGCGCGCGTCCTCAAAAGGCCGGGCAGGCTGGCCTTGCTGAACTACTCATATCGCGAATCACTGTTTTTGGACCGCTCCGATATATGTCGCCTGGCGCAACGTCACGGATTGCAGGTCCTCGTCGATGGCGAAAAGCCGTTTCGGCTGTGGGACGGCGACGCCTTCCTGCTTGCCGGCGTGACGGAACATTACCAGCCAATGCCAGTTCGGGCGTCGAACACAGCGACGCTGAAGAGCGGCGCCAATTCGAAGGAGGACAGCATGGCATCCGGCAGCAAGAAACATATCGGCCGTGGCAGCCACGGCAAAGGGGCCGGCGCCGGAGCAATGACCGAACTGGCCAAGGACAAGATCGAAGAGAATGCCGTTTTATCCAACAGGGACAAGAAGCAGCACAGCGAGGAACGCGGCCTGGACGGCAATCAGATCAAGTCCGATCAATATCAGGATCATGCCGCAAATCGATTGCCGAAGGACTGAAAGCGCCGCAGTGGATCTGTGACCTCGGCAATCGAGAGTGGAAGAAAAACCTGTGCAAGGGCTGCCGGCAACGGTTTCGGCACCGGGCATCTCCTTGTAATGGCGGTTGCTTGTCATCACAATAGGATGACGGACTGCCATCCATCCAGCCAGGGAATACGATGTCTCGTTCGAGCGATGATAGAATGGACCCGCGCGCAGGAATGGCGATGGATCAGGAGATTGCCTCTCTGCTGATCGCGATCGAGCAGGAAAAGGTTCCTGATCGCTTGACCAGACTGGCGATCGAACTGCAAAACGCGCTCCTTGCGAAACGCCGGCGCGACATAAAGAACTGACTATCTTCGGCTGTCGGCATCGATATCGATCTGCCCGTCCGACAGATGATTTCGTCTTTCCATCAGCGTCTGCAGCGAACTCTCCCCCAGGAACTCAAGAACGGCGGCGCGGGCACGGTTGAGCCGGCTTTTGACCGTTCCCACCGCACAGCCACATATCTCGGCCGTCTCCTCATAGCTGACACCTAGGACGCCGATCAGCATCAGCACCTCGCGCTGGTGTTCAGGGAGCCTCTGGATGGCGCCGTGAACTTCCTTGCTCTGAACGGTCCATTCCTGTGTGGCTTCCGAAATCGGCCTCGAGGACGCGCAGTCGAGCAGGCCAGGCGCTTCCCTGGCCGCGACCTTGACCCGGGTGTAGTAGGTGTTGCGCATGATCGTGAAGAGCCACGACTTCATGCGCGTGCCGGGTTCGAACTTGTCGATGTTGGCAAGGCCCTTCGTCAACGTTTCCTGCACCAGATCGTCGGCATCGTCGGGGATACGGCAGAAGGTGCGCGCGAAAGCCCGTAGCGCGGGTATCAGGTCAACGATGGAAACTTCATGGGTTTCCTGGTCGGCCAAAAGATAGCCTTCGCCTGACAATGGTCCAGCTCCCAGAAAGAAGTATGAATGCAGACCCCAGCTAAATGCATGGACGTTTGTATCGTTCCGGGCGTTGAAGACAACTCTCCAGAAAATTCTGATGCGGCCGAACGATCCTGCTGCGGCCGCGCCCCCCTTGCGCGCCGTCCACCAGCGTGTTCGCGCTGGCTTAGGATAGGCGCGACGCGCCGTTGTGCGGGAACAAAGCCATGCACCGGCAGTTCGGCGCCTTGAGCCAAGTCAGCCCACGGGCGTCAATCGAGGAAAAAATCATGGCCAAATCCGCACACCGTTCAGTTCCCAAATCGGCGCCTATGCACGATCAGAATGCCGCGCGCGGAAATGGCGGCGAATTGCACCAGATCGCGGAAGCCGACACGCCTGTTCTCACGACTGCCCTGGGAACGCCTGTCTCCGACGACCAGAACACATTGCGGATTGGCGAGCGCGGACCGTCTCTGATCGAGGACTCCCACTTTCGCGACAAGATCTTCCACTTCGATCACGAACGCATCCCGGAAAGGGTGGTGCATGCCCGTGGTTACGGCGCTCATGGCTATTTCGAGACTTATGAATCGCTGGCCAAATACACGCGTGCCGACATTTTCCAGCGCGCCGGCGAAAAGACGCCTGCCTTCGTGCGGTTCTCGACGGTTGCCGGCAACAAGGGCTCGTTCGACCTCGCCCGAGACGTGCGCGGCTTTGCCGTCAAGCTCTACACCAAAGAAGGCAATTGGGACCTCGTCGGCAACAATATTCCCGTGTTCTTCATCCAGGACGCCATCAAATTTCCGGACCTCATCCATGCTGCCAAGCAGGAGCCAGACCGGGCTTTCCCGCAGGCCCAGACCGCACATGACAATTTCTGGGATTTCATCAGCCTGATGCCGGAATCGATGCACATGGTCATGTGGATCATGTCGGATCGAGCGATACCGCGCTCCTTCCGTTTCATGCAAGGCTTTGGCGTCCATACGTTCCGCCTCGTCAATGCCGACGACGAATCCACATTCGTCAAATTCATCTGGAAGCCGAAACTCGGCATGCAGTCGGTGATCTGGAACGAAGCGGTCAAGATCAATGGCGCCGATCCCGACTTCCACCGCCGCGACCTGTGGGAAGCGATCCAGTCAGGAAACTTCCCGGAATGGGAGCTGACGGTGCAATTGTTCGACCAGGATTTTGCCGACAGCTTCGACTTCGACATCTTGGACGCCACGAAGATCATACCTGAAGAGATCATCGAGCCAATCCCGGTCGGGCGGCTGGTGCTCGACCGCATGCCGGAGAATTTCTTCGCCGAGACCGAGCAGGTTGCATTCATGACCCAGAACGTGCCGCCCGGGATCGACTTCTCCAACGACCCGCTTCTGCAGGGCCGCAACTTCTCCTATCTCGACACCCAGTTGAAGCGGCTGGGCAGCCCGAACTTCACCCATATTCCGATCAACGCTCCGAAATGCCCCTTCGCACATTTTCAGCAGGACGGGCACATGGCCATGCACAACCCGGTCGGCCGCGCCAACTATGAGCCGAATTCGTGGGGCTCGGGTCCCCGCGAGGATCCGCAACGCGGCTTCCGCTCTTTCGCCGACGCCGAAGAGGGGCAGAAGGTGCGTCTGCGGGCGGAGAGCTTCGCCGACCACTACAGCCAAGCGCGGCAATTCTTCAACAGCCAGACAGCGCCGGAGCAACGCCATATCGCCATGGCGCTGACATTCGAATTGAGCAAGGTGCAGGCACCGGCGATCCGCGAACGCATGGTGGCGCATCTGCTGAACATAGACGAAACGCTGGCGACTCAAGTCGCCGACAAGCTTGGCATTCGAAACATGCCCGACCCCGCCGAGGCCGCCGTCCCGCCGCGCGACGACCTGCCGCCGTCTCCGGCTCTCAGCATTATCGAGAACGGCCCCGACAGTTTCAAAGGCCGCAAGGTCGGCGTCTTGCTGAGCGACGGGGCCGACACGGCCCTTTTCGAACAACTTCGCTCGGCCATCGAAACGGAAGGCGCGGTCATGGAGGTGATAGCGCCCAAGGTGGGCGGCGTCGAGGCCGCAGACGGCACCCACATCGAAGCCAGACACATGATCGACGGCGGTCCGTCGGTCCTGTTCGACGCCGTGGTACTGCTCCTGTCCGAGCCGGGCGCCGAGTTGTTGGTCAAGGAGGCAGCCGCGAAGGACTTCGTGTCGGATGCCTTTGCGCATTGCAAATTCATCGGCTTCACACCGGGAGCCGCGCCTCTCCTGGCCAAGGCAGGCGTCGCAGCCGATGCCGATGAGGGATTGATGCGGCTGGACTCCGCAGCCTCCGCCAACACATTCGTGCAGGCTTGCCGCAAGCTGCGGCTGTGGGCCCGGGAAGCGGCCGTCAAGCTGTGACGCTATCGACCGGCACGGATTCCCGTCCGTGAGCGGCGGTTCGGCCAGCGGGATTCCAGTCGGTGCGGGCTAGGGGCGGTCTTGCTCCTTGGCCTCCCGCTGTTTTCTCAGCACTTCGTCGGTTCCGACCAGCTTCTTGGCTCCGCCTGGAATGGAGGTGGACACCACCGCTGGCGGGTCGCTTGCGGGAAAGGAATCTTCCAGACCGGCCTGCAGCTGATCCTCCAGCGTTTGCGGCTCTTCCGAGCGGCCGGGGGTTCTGCGGTCCTCTATCTTTTCCAGCGGTTGCTTCTTATCCGGCGATTCGTTCGCGTTCCTGATCCAGGCATAAAGCTGTTCGATCGCGAATTCCTTGATTGCCTCGAAATCGGCTCGATCGTCCTTGGTCGCCTCGATCTGATCGACCATGGCTTTCTCGAACCGGGCAAGGCTATCACCCCCGCAGGCCCGGGAAAGACGCAACAATGCCTCATGCAGCATCATCGGGGCGAAACGAGCCGAAGCCTCGAGTCTCAGTTGCTCTAAATGCTCTTGAGTGGCGGCTTGGAGCTTTGACATGGACAGCCCTTTCTCTCACACGCATTTCAACGAGAGTTGACCGTGGATGTTCCACTGCGCCTGAACGTCCTTCCGCGCCGGCGAACTACATGAACCAGGTCGCCACCAGTCCCGCGGACGCCGCAAAGACCGCTATGGTCGTCACGCCGCCCAGAATGTTGGTGGCCCTGCTGTTGACCTTGTCGCCCATGATCTTGCGATTGTTGGTCATGATGAGCATGAGAAGCAGCAGAGGTGGCGTCGAAAAACCCTGCACGATGCCGGACCAGACCAAGGCTTTCATCGGGTTGAAGCCAAAGAAATTGAGACCCACCGCCACCAGGGTGATCACTCCCGTCGCGATGTAGAATTTGGGCGCATGCCGGGGCTTGGCGTTCAAGCCATTCTTCCACCCCATGGCCTGCGCGAAATCGAAAGCGGCGCCGGCAGTCATGACCGGCACCGCCAGGAAGCCGACGCCGATCACCCCGGCCGCAAAGAGAATTCCTGCCGCGTCGCCCGCAAGCGGCCGCAGCGCTTCGGCCGCCTGCGCTGCCGTTTCGATCTGGGTATGCCCCGCCTCGTACAGCGTCGATCCGGTCGAAAGGATGATGAAATACATGATCAGGTTGGAAAAGATCATGCCGATCAGGATATCGCGCCGGGACCGGCGGAGTTCACCCTCGGTGGCTCCCTTGCGCTCTTCGAGGCTCGTCCTGCCCTTGGCGATCTCCTCCTCCACCTCCTGATTGGACTGCCAGGTGTAGAGATAGGCGGACAGCGTCGTGCCGATGATGGCGACGATGATGGACAGATATTCGCGGCTGAACTCGATTTTCGGCAGCAAGGTGCCGCGCAGCACCGAGACCACATCCGGCTTGGCGAGCACAGCGGAGACCACATAGGCGAGCAGGGCCAGTGCCAACCATCGGAATATGTTGCGGATTAGCTTGTAGGATCCGAACATCTGCAAGGCAAAAATAATCATCGCGACACCGATGACGACCGAGTTTGAAGGCAGCGGAACGAACAGCACGACAGCCGCCGACATCGCGCCAAGGTCGGCGGCTGCCTCGATCGTGTTGCCGATCAGCACGCCCACCAGCACGGACCACAGCAGCCAACGCGGATAGAAATCGGAAATGACCTTGAAAAGACCACGGCCCGACACCTGGCCAAGTTTGGACGAGAGATAGACGACGATGTACATCATCGGGAGAGTGACAGGAGCCGTCCACAAAAGGTCGGGCCCGAACCGGGCTCCGGCACTCGCATAGGTGCCAATGGCCGAGCAATCGTCGTCAGCCGCCCCAGTGATCAGTCCGAGCCCGAGAGCGCGTGTGATGCCGCCGTCTTTTCGCTTTCCCTCGCTTCGGCCGGCATCGTCAGCTGCTCCACTCATGGGAGATGCGTGTCCAACGAGGCCACACGGGAAAAAATCATGTCGATTGTTCCGACCAAGTGCCGATGCCGAGATTGAGGTTCGAACCTCCGGTCAAGCTTTTTGTTCCTGTGGAAGCCAACCGCCAATGAAACGCAGCGCCCGCCTTGGCCGTTGATGCGGCTGGAGCCGCATCGCCTTGAAGATCGACATGGATATGCCTGGGGCCGACGGTCGAAAAGAGTGCGGTGAGGCTCTTCACCCGCACCTTCCCCTAGCCGGCCTGATCTATGGCGGGGCGGCGCTGCTCATGGCGACCCTCTGGATCCGGGAAAGCGGAAGGCGGCAGGCCCGACACGACCTGCGTGCCGTCTGACACCGAAGAATCGAAACAAAAAGCCAACCGCGGGGCGATCCACAGCCGCTGTCAGGCGGAACCTCGTCCCGGTAATTGCGTCTCTTCGCTGACCTGCTTCCGCAGCTCCTCACGCGCGCGTTCCACCTGGCCCTCGCCCGCGGATTGCGAGGCGCTGCGCCCCGACCGATCCAGCCTGTCCAACTCGTGCTCGACCGTTTGGCGAGAGCCCTCCGCCGGATCCTCTTCCGGATGGCTGTCCGCAGCCTGTTCCTGCCGCGTCTCTTCCCTGCCTCGGCGGTCGTTGCGCGTCGCGTCCTGGCTGTGATCGTCCTTGCCTGCGACGCTTCGATTTCCGCCGGCCGTTTTGTCTGTGTGGCTCATGGCTAGTTCCTAAGCTTTCGCGGCGTGGAACCGTCCGATGCGCGTCCCGCGCCTTTGCCTGGAGAAACGGACATATCCGCCATTTGGTTGCGCTCCCGGCGCGCAAGCATCGGCCCGGCGCCAATCGCATGGCGGAGAAAAGCCGGCCATCGTTGCCAGGCATCCTTTTACAGCGATTCGCGTTATCGCCTTGGCATCCATGGGGATTTCACATGGCAAGATGCACGGGCCCGTCCATCCGCCTGCGGCAACGGCGGCAATGGCCCATTGCGTCCGCCTTTGCACGTCCAGCTCGAAGCACGTCCGGCAGCCGTCTTCCAGGCGTCCTGAAATGGCTCGGCCTCGCGTCTACAGTGGTCTCGGCACCGGTCCTGAGCGGGTGCAGCGGCTGGCAATCCGCACTCCACGCACATGGTGCGAATGCCCGTGCGATTCTCGATCTCATCTGGTCTTTTGGCGCGGTGGCGACCATCACCTGGCTGCTCGTCATGCTGGCCCTGGCAATGGCGCTCTTCCATCAGCGCCGGGCACAAGCAGGACCCCCGCCGCTGGTCATCGACAGCCATCAGGAGCACAGGTTTAGCCGCGCGGTCGGAAGCGCCGTCGCGGCGACCGTGCTGGTTCTCGCCGCGCTGACGATAACGAGCTTCTTCGCCGGCAAATCCATTGCCTCGCTGGGCGGAAAGGAGACGCTCACCATCCGCATCACAGGGCATCAATGGTGGTGGGAAATACGCTATCCCAACGATGATCGGTCGCGCATGATTGTCACGGCGAACGAGATCCATCTTCCCGTCGGCGAACGGGTAAAGGTGGAACTCGATTCGACCGATGTCATTCACAGCTTCTGGGTGCCAAGCCTCGCCGGTAAAAGGGACCTCATTCCGGGCCGGCCGAGCGAGATCACCCTCATTGCCGACAGGCCTGGTATCTATCGCGGCCAGTGCGCCGAGTTCTGCGGCTACCAGCATGCTCACATGGCCGTCACCATCATCGCGGAAAGCCGCGAAGCGTTCGAGGCATGGCGGTCCAGACAAGACGCCGCCGCCATCGCGCCTGCCAGCGAGGAGGAACGCCGCGGCCAGCGGGCTTTTCTTTCCACCGGTTGCGCGCTCTGCCACACGATAAGGGGGACGCCGGCCAAGGGAGCGGTCGGGCCCGACCTTACCCATCTCGCACACCGGCGTGCATTGGCCGCCGACACGCTGGCCATGACACCCGGCGCGCTCGCCGCGTGGATCGCCGATCCGCAATCCATAAAACCCGGCGCGAAGATGCCGCGCATTGCTCTCAGCGCCGACGATCTTCGTGCGGTCGTCGCCTATCTTGGAAGTCTTGAATGAGTGGCGTTGCCAGGAAGACGGCTAGGCGAAAACAGGAAGCGGCCCTGAAAGGCATCCGCGACACCGGGCTCGACGAGGCAAGACTGCACGACTATCTGGCGCATGCCTGGCGGACGCCGAACGGCCTCTATGGTTGGCTGGTCACGGTCGACCACAAGCTGATCGCCCGGCGCTATATGGTGACGGCCTTCCTGTTCCTCGCCCTTGCAGGCCTGTCGGCACTTGCCATGCGGTTCCAGCTTGCCACGCCGGAGGCACGCCATATCGGCCCCGATCTCTACAACCAGCTCTTCACCATGCATGGCACGACGATGATGTTCCTGTTCGCCGTACCGGTCATGGAAGCGTTCGCCATCTACCTGGTGCCGCTGATGATCGGCACCCGAAACGTCGCCTTCCCGCGGCTCAACGCCTTCAGCTACTGGGTCTATCTCTCCGGTGGGTTGATGATCTGGATCGCCTTCGCTTTCGACACCGGCGCGGATGCCGGCTGGTTTTCCTACGTGCCGCTCGCCGGACCTGAATATGGGATCGGCAAGCGCCCCGATTTCTGGGCGCAGATGGTGACCTACACCGAAGTGTCCGCACTCGCGGTCGCCGTCGAGATCATCGCGACTGTGTTCAAGCAGCGCGCCCCTGGCATGTCGCTCGATCGCATCCCGCTCTATGTCTGGTCAGTCCTCGTCATGGCTTTCATCATATTGTTCGCCATGCCCGCGGTGATGGTGTCGAGCACCATGCTGATCCTCGACCGGCTGGTCGGCACCAGGTTCTTCGACCCGGCGGCGGGGGGCGACGCACTGCTCTGGCAGCACCTGTTCTGGTTCTTCGGCCACCCGGAGGTCTATATCATCTTCATTCCCGCGACCGGCTTCGTCTCGGCTATCCTGCCGAGCTTCGTGCGCCGTCCGGTCTTTGGCTATCTCGGGATCGTGCTGTCGCTGGTTGCGATCGGCTTCCTATCCTTTGGACTATGGGTGCACCATATGTTCGCCACGGGCCTGCCGCAGCTCGGCGAAAGCTTCTTCACCGCCTCCTCGATGATGATCGCCATTCCGAGCGGCATCCAGATCTTCTGCTGGATCGCGACGATCTGGGGCGGCCGGCCGATTTTTGCCACGCCGCTGCTTTTCGTGCTCGGCTTCATCTTCACCTTCGTGATCGGCGGGCTGACCGGGGTCATGGTCGCCTCGGTGCCGCTCGACCTGCAGGTGCACGATACCTATTTCGTCGTCGCACATTTCCACTATGTGCTGGTCGGAGGCGCCGTCTTCCCCCTGCTCGGCGCCGTCTACTACTGGTTTCCCAAGATCACCGGCCGCATGCTGTCCGAGAGGCTCGGCCGCTGGAATTTCTGGCTTGTCTTCATCGGCTTCAATCTCACCTTCTTCCCGATGCACATCCTTGGCTTGCAAGGCATGCCGCGGCGCGTCTACACCTATCCGCCGGCGAGCGGCTGGGGCGGCACGAACCTGTTCATCAGCATCTCGTCGCTGGTGGTGTTCGCCGGCTTCGCGCTTCTCGTCCTGAACATGCTGCTCAGCCTTCGCAACGGTCGCCTCGCGGGAGACAATCCCTGGGGGGCGAGCACACTGGAATGGGCAACGACGTCACCGCCGGCTTCCTACGATTTTTCGCGCCTGCCAGTGGTGACCCATCGCGAGCCGCTCTGGGCCGAACCCGACATACTCCCGGTGGTCGAGGGCCTGCGCGTCGATGCGCGCGAAGTGCTTGCCGGCACGGTCGCCGATGCGGTGCCGCAACTGCGCGTGCCATCGGCCGACAATTCGATCTGGCCGCTGCTCTCGGCCATCGCCGTGGGTGGCGCGTTTCTGGGCTCAATATACACGCCATGGGCGGTGGTCTGGGGCGCGATACCGGTCTCGATCGGCTTTATCTGCTGGTTCTGGCCGAAAGGCGAGCCGGAGGACGAAGAATGAGACACCGGCCAACCGTCGACGTCAGCCACCTGCCCACCTATGATTTTGGATCGGCAAGCCCGATCTGGTGGGGAACGGTGGCCTTCATCGCCCTTGAAGCAACCGGTTTTGCCCTGGCGATCGGTACCTATTTCTACCTGGCTGTGCAGGCGCGGCATTGGCCGATCGGAGCGCCGGCACCCGATCTCCTGCCGGGCACGGCAATATTGATCATTCTGCTTGCCAGCGCCGTCCCCAACCGTCTGATCGATCTTTGGGCGCGGCGGCAGGACCTTGTGAAGGTGCGCATCGGCATCGTCGTCATGTCGATCGCCGGAATTCTTCCCCTGATCGTGCGCATCTGGGAATTTCCCGCGCTCCGGATCTCCTGGGACCAGAACGCCTACGGGTCGATCGTCTGGCTCCTGCTCGGCCTGCACACGACACACCTCCTCACCGATGTCGGGGACACGATCGTGCTCGCGGTTCTCATGTTCACCAAGAAAGGCAACACCGGACGCCACTTCAGCGACGTGTCGGACAATGCCTTCTACTGGGACTTCGTGGTCGTCTCATGGGTCGTGCTCTATCTCGTAATCTACTGGGTTCCGAGGATGTAACATGCAGGCGATCCGCACGGGCGTTTCCTGGGCAGGCATGGCCACCGGACCAACGGCGTGGGCGATATCGCTGCAGCTCGACTATTCAATCGCATATTGGCAATGCGACGCCGGGTTTCGGCCCACTGTTCTGTTCTCGCTGACAGGCGCCGCCGTCGCGGCGCTGGGCGTCCTGTCGTCATGGCGCGCCGTTCATGATCCAGGGCACGGCACGAGCCCGCCCCTGAAGGCGCGCACGCGCGCGTTTCTGGCCAGGACTTCGGTAGGCATCGGGGCCCTGTTCACGCTCGTCATGCTGGCGCAAATGGCGGCCGGATTGATCTTCAGCGGATGCGAACTGTGACTGTGCAGCGGAGCCGACGAGCGGTCATCCGCCATGGGCAGCGTTTGCGGTGGCCTGCTGCGAGCGTTCCGTTCCTCGCCGTTCTCCTACGTGTAGTCGCGGCCGTCATGGCGTCGCTGGCGCCTGGCACGCCGCTGCGGGCGAACGAGATCCAGAAAGGCGAATATCTTGCCCGAGCCGCCGATTGCGTCGGCTGCCACACGTCCAATCCGAGCCGGCCTTTCGCCGGAGGCTATCGGGTGCCGACGCCGTTCGGCGATGTCTATTCCACCAACATCACACCGGACCTCGACACAGGCATCGGGCGCTATTCCGCCGACGAATTCGTGCGAGCCGTGCAGAAAGGCGTCAGACGCGACGGGGCCGATCTCTATCCCGCCATGCCATATGACAGCTTCGTCGGGATGAACCGCGAGGATGTGCTCGCGATCCGAGCCTACCTGCTCACGACCGCGCCGATTTCTCAGCCGCCGCCGCCAAACATACTGCCCTTTCCATTTAACCAGCGCTGGACGCTCTGGTTGTGGAAACTTGCCAACCTCCACGCCGGCGGCTTCGGACCAAATCCAAGCCGAACCGGCGCATGGAACAGGGGCGCCTACCTGGTGGAGGTGCTTGGCCACTGCGGCGCCTGCCACACTCCAAGGAATACGACGTTCGGCATGGATGAAGATCGCAAGCTTGCCGGCGGCAGCGCCGGTATCTGGCAGGCGTTCAACATCAGCGGCGACAAGATCGCGGGCATAGGCGGCTGGAGCGATGAGGAGCTGTTTCGGTTTCTCAAGACCGGCGCCATGCCTGGAAAGGCATATGCGGGCGGTCCGATGGCGGAAACGGTCATGAACAGTCTGCAATATCTTTCGGACGACGACATTCATGCCATCGTCGCCTATCTCAGGACCGTGCCCGCCCAATCGGGAGACGAGAAGCGGCCGCGCTTCGCGTGGACCAATCCGCCCGCAGCCGCCCGCGATGCCGGGACGAAGACCAGCGTGGAGGGCAGCGGGGTCGCGGTGGGCGACGATCTCTACCGGTCGCTCTGCTCGGGATGTCATGGCCTGAATGGAGGCGGATCGGCGGATGGCACCTATCCATCACTGACCAACAACAGCACTCTCGGCGTAACCTCGCCTGAGAATGTCGTCATGACCATCCTTGAAGGCGTCAAGGCAGGCGGCGTCGCGGGCCGCAAATCGATGGCGGCCTTTGACGGCTGGCTGGACGACGGCCAGGTGGCGGCCCTTGCAAACTATGTGACAGCGCGTTTCGGAAACCCGCAAGTCAGCGTCACGGCAGCCGATGTGCGCCAGATGCGGGCAGGCTCGACGACAGAGCAGACGGTGCTGGTTCTGGCGGCCCAGGCGCTGGTGGCGGGCGGCATCGTATTTGCGCTTGGTCTGGCGCTTCTGCTCGCCAGACGCCTTCGCCTGAGAATGCACCAGAGGCATCTCACATTCGTGTCGAGGGGCAGGCCATGAGACGGTGTGCCGAAGCGTGGCGTATCCGTTCGGCGTTTCCGGGATGAACTGCTTCAGTTTGGCATCTCGACCGAGCCCTTCTGAGAGGAACTCCCGGCAGCGCCGCGAGGGGCGCGAAAGACGTCCGCCAGCCAATCGATGAACACCCTGATCCGCGAAGACAGATGGCGGCTCTGGGGATAGAGCACGGATACGGGTATCGGCGGTGGTGGGAAGGTTTCCAGTATCGGAACCAATTCCCCGGTGGCGATCTGATGCTCTACGCGATAGCGCGGGACCTGTATCAACCCGAGCCCGGCGACGCCGGAGGCCGTGTAGATTTCGGCGCCCCGGACGACGATATCGTAGGGCAGTGGAATTTCCCTTGCCGCGCCGTCCATCTCGAATTCCAGCGCGTACGGCTGCCCTGTCGCGGAGGCGGTATAGGCAACCATGCGATGGCCGCCGAGATCATCCGGTGTTGAAGGGACGCCGTGACGTTCAAGATAGGCTGGGTTCGCCAGGGTGAGTTGCTCGAATGCGGTTATGCGGCGACCGATCAGAGACGAGTCGGACAGTTCGCCGGCTCGCACGACGCAATCGACGCCTTCAGTGATGAGGTCGACCATCCGGTCGCCTTCGCTGAGGCTGAGCGAGATGCCGGGATAGCGCGTGATGAACTCGGGCAAGGCGGGCATGACGAAAAACCGCGCGATGGTCCCCTGCATATCCACACGAAGCGGACCCTTGGGTTCGGCATTCCTGAAGACGCTCTCCACCTCATCCAGGTCCGCAAGAAGCCGGATGCAGCGTTCATGGTAGAGTGCGCCATCGAGCGTCGGCCTCACATTTCGGGTTGTTCGTTCGAGGAGCCGAACGCCGAGATCCGCTTCCAGGCGCTGGATCGCATGGGTGGCGGTGGGCCGCGGAACCTGCAGGTCCCGCGCGGCCTGAGCAAAGCTCCCACGCTCGACGATCCTGACGAAGAGCCGCATGACGTCGATGCGATCCATGACCATCTCGTAGTTGATTGTTATGGTTTTTGAAATGGTGATGTTGAAATCGGCCTTCTAGTGCTGGTTTTAAAAACGGCTACCTTCACACCATTCAAGTCATCAGATCGACAGGAGTGAAGATCATGCCCTTCGTCAATTTCAAGGTCCCCGAGGCGGCGCTGAACCGGGCCCAGAAAGAAGAGATCGTCCATCGGGCCACGGCGATGCTCGTGGAATATTTCTCCGAGGCCGCTCGGCCGCATACCATGGTCCTGATCGAGGAGGTCAAGGACGGCGGTTACGCCCGCGCCGACGAGGTCTTCGTGATCCCGCAGGAATATCGAGCGAAGGATTGATATCGGCAACAACACGGCAAAGGAACAACGACAATGACCACCTCAACGAACAAAGTTGCGATCGTCACGGGAGCGTCTCGTGGCATTGGAGCGGCCATCGCCCGCCGGCTGGCGAGCGACGGCCTCACGGTCGTCGTCAACTATGCAGGTAGCACCAAAGCGGCCGCCAAGCTGGTGGACGAGATCGAAAAGGCCGGCGGTCGGGCCACCTCCTTCCAGGCCGATGTCAGCGACCCGCAAGCTGTGAGACGGATGTTCGATTCCGCCGAAGCGGCCCATGGCGGCGTCGACGTGCTGGTGAACAATGCCGGCATCATGAAGCTCGCGCCGGTCGCTCAATTTGATGATGCGACCTTCGATCAGACCATCGCGATCAATCTCAAGGGCACGTTCAACGGCCTTCGCGAGGCGGCGAGGCGCCTGCGCGACGGCGGCCGCATCGTGAACTTCTCGACCAGCGTCGTCGGACTCTACCAGCCGACCTATGGCGTTTATGCGGCCACCAAGGCCGCGGTCGAAGCGCTCACCCACATTCTGGCGAAGGAGTTGGGATCCCGCGCCATCACGGTCAACGCGGTTGCGCCGGGGCCGGTGGCCACCGAGCTTTTTCTCGAAGGCAAGGATCAGGCTACGCTCGATCGTATCAAACAGATGAACCCGCTCGGCCGTCTGGGCGAGGTCGACGACATCGCGCGCGTCGTCTCCCTGCTGGTTGGACCGGACAGCGGCTGGATCAACGGCCAGATCGTCCGAGCGAATGGCGGGGTCATCTGAGGAACAGGATCATGAAGCAAGTCCGGCTCGGATAGGGGAAGGCTTTCCGTGAACGCGCTGCCTCGGACGGAGGTCGACAAGAGCGGCCTGATGGTCGCATGCCAAGGAACCCGATCGCGCCGTCCTCGTTGGGCAGGGATGCAGACCCACGCGCGCTTCATCATGCCGTCAACCGCGGCCACAAATGCTCGACATCGCCTTTCTGGAGGAAGGCGCGAAGCATGACACAGCGGCTTTGCTGCTGCACGGCTGGCCTGACGACGCTACCACCTGGGTTTCTGTCGCCGAGAGATTGTCCAGGGCCGGAATTCGCACCATCGCACCATGGCTGAGAGTTTCGGTCCGACCCGCTTCCTGTCGGATTCCTCGACAAGTCTCTGGATACGGAGGACGAGATGATTGCGAACTGGACTCTGCCTGAACGCTTCATCTACCGCGGTCATGCGATCGCCTGGGGCACGCTCGGCGAGGGACAGGCTGCGGTCCTCTTGCACGGCTCGCCATTTTCCTCGCTGGTGTGGCGGCGAATTGCACCGTGGCTCGCGCGGCACCGTCGGGTTTTCTATTATGATTTGGTAGGTTTCGGGCAGTCCGACAAGCCGGATACCGACGTTCTGCATGGTCTTCAGAATGGACTTTTCGCGGCGCTGGTAAAGCACTGGGGTATAGAGCGCCCGGACGTCGTCGCGCATGACTTTGGCGGGTCTGCCGCGCTGCGCGCCCATCTCATGGACGGCATCGACTACAGCAGCCTCATGCTGATCGATCCTGTCGCAATCAGCCCGCAGGGATCCGCGCTGGTGCAGGCGGCCAAGACGCACCAAGACGTTTTTGCCGGTCTACCGGCTTATATCCATGAAGCCGTCCTGCGCGCGTATATTGGTGCCGCAGCGAAGCACAAATTGCGCGAAGAGAAGATGCGGCTTTACCTCCAGCCTTGGCTTAGCGAGGAGGGCAAGAAGGCGTTCTGGCGCCAGGTGGCGCAGATGGACGACAAGTACAGCGAGGAGATCGAAGATCGTTACGGCGAAATCCGCTGCCCCGTGACCATTCTTTGGGGCGCCGAGGATGAATTCATCCCGCTGAAAGATGGTGAGGAACTCGCACGGCGCATTCCAAACGCTCCACTCGTTGTCGTACCGGATGCGAAGCATCTTGTTCAGGAGGACGCGCCAGAGGCTATTACCGCAGCCGTTCTCGACTTCTGGCACCGGGACGGCGCGCGTCACGATGCAGCGCGGACGCCGCCGTTTTCCGAGCCTCGAACAACGGCCCGGGCAGGCCCGCAGGCCGGAGCGAATAGATGAGCTGAAGCGTATCGGCGATGTCTGTGACTTGACGGTCGATGATCGATCGCACCGCCGTCGCCACGCAGGGCCTGCGAAGAGTGCGCTCGCTGTCAGCATTCGCATCCAGGAAGGGGCCGTCTGCACTGGCCCGCTTTGGTAATTTAGAATGTGTCGACCAAGGGACGAACGAAGCGCTCGAAATCCTTGTCGAGCGGCCAGAGCGGGCGCGGCGCGTGGATATAGGGGCGCCGCTCTGCCCGCGGCGTTGCCAGCGCGCCTGCATCGCAGACGATGACCTTGCCCGATATCGGCTCGAATGCCGCCCGGAAATGCTGCATCGATTTCAGGACCAACACGCGGCGAGCCGTCGGTTCTATCCCGAAAGCGCGCAATTGCTGAAGGTCGACCATCTGCTGCGCTTCTGAAACGACCAGGACTTCGATCCCGTCGA
Organism: Mesorhizobium sp. B1-1-1; assembly: GCF_006442955.1. Taxonomy (NCBI): domain Bacteria; kingdom Pseudomonadati; phylum Pseudomonadota; class Alphaproteobacteria; order Hyphomicrobiales; family Phyllobacteriaceae; genus Mesorhizobium; species Mesorhizobium sp. B1-1-1. The sequence continues at coordinate 438,247 of NZ_VFWW01000002.1, read as the reverse complement.
CATCGATTACGGCGGTGGGCCCGAAACTATGGGTCAGCCCGCCCTGAATCGGTCCGTCGCCGACATAGTTGCCCTCCGAAAGCCTGGTCAGCACACCCGTCACCGTTAGCGGGCCACCGCCGAAGTTGGCGTCGCCCTTGCCGCCAATCGTCACCGTCACAGTTTCGCCTTGCCGGTGACGGTGCAATTCATTTGCCGCTTGAGGATCGATCATCGGCGCGAGTACCGCACCCTTTATTCCCGCATCAAGCAGGCCCTTCAACAGCGCGGTCGAGTCGCCGTAGGAACCGGCGCCGGGATTGTCGGCGTAATCGGCGATAACAAGCGGTTTGTCGCCGCGCCAGGCATGCGCCTCGGCAGCCGCCTCATCGACCTCGATGAAAACATTGCGCTTCTTGGTCCGGCCCTGCCAGATCCTGTCCGCAATTTCCTCTGTCACACGCATGGCGGTTGGCTTGGCGCCGGGATCACGGCTGTCATAGGTTGCGAGCACGGTGGGACCGACGCAGGACACGTCGGCGCCCGTGAAGGCTGCATTGACGGAAACCGCGAGCAAGCCCTCGGCCTCGGCCTCGCGGGCGCGGTCATAGAGGGCCAGCGTCTCGGGAATGTCGGTGCGGCCTGAATTCGCTTCGTCCAGCATCGGCACATGCGCCCTAACGGTCCGGGGCGCGATTTCACCCCTCATTGCGCGATCCAGGATACGGGCGGCATGCGCGCCGATTTCGCGCATGTCCACATGCGGATAGGTCTTGTAGGAGACAAGGATCTGCGCGTCCCGAACCATATCTTCGGACACCATCGCATGAAGATCGAGCGTTACCGCAACAGGAATATCCGTTCCAAGTTCGGCCCGCAGAAGGCCTAGCAGATACCCTTCCCCGTCCGGGCAAAACTCAGGCACCATCGAGCCATGAAGTCCCAGCAGCACTCCGTCGAGGCGGCTCTTGTTCGAACGCGCTGCCTCCAGGACAATACCGGCGATGTGGTCATAGGCGGCTTTCGTCACCCGCCCCCCGGGCACGGCATGTGCCGAAATCGCGTGGATCACGTTCCAGCCCGCCGGTTCCGCCACATCCATGAACCCAGCAAGTTCGGTGTTGGCGTTGCGGCGGGCGCGGATCGCGTCGTCGCCAAGGAGAAGCGTGTCCACCTGAAACTGCGGCAAGTCGGTGCGGAAGCGCGAGAACGTATTGCTCTCGTGCATGAATTCGCAGGTAAGGACGGTGAAGGTCATCGGCAATTCCTATTGCGCGAGGCGGACGCGATGACCGCGGCCGATCTCGACAAGCTCGCTTAGCTCGTGTTCTTCGTCGGGATCCGGACGGCGCGAAATGTCGGGCGAAAAGCGGGCGGCGTCTGGAACGAAGGCGGCATCCGGCAAGGTGCGTGCCCCGGTCAGGATCGCGTCGGGATCGGGAACCGAACCGATCAGGCGACGCGTGTAGGGATGCGTCGGGCGACTAAAAATCGAATGCCAGTCACCCTCTTCCACCACGCGGCCGAAATACATGACGGCAACCCTGTCGCTGACATGCTCGACCACGCTCAGATCGTGGGAGATCATGATGTAGCTCAAGCCCAGCGTTTCCTGCAGGTCCATCAGCAGGTTGATGATCTGCGCCTGGATGGACACGTCCAATGCCGACACCGGCTCGTCCAGCACCAGGATCTTCGGATCAAGCATCAACGCCCGCGCGATGCCGATCCGCTGGCGCTGCCCACCGGAGAATTCATGCGGATAACGGTCGGCGTGATCGGGCGTCAGGCCGACGCGGGTCAGCATCTCGGCGACGCGGTGGCTGGCCTCGCTTCCCTTGGCGATTCCATGCAGGGAAAGCTGCGAGGACAGCATGCGGCCGATGGTCTGGCGCGGATTCAGCGACGCATACGGGTCCTGAAACACCATCTGAGCGATGCGCGCGCGCTCCTTGCGGGCGGGAGCGCCAGGGCCTGTCAACGGCTTGCCCTGGAACAGGATTCTTCCCGAAGTCGGCTCCTGCAGACCCATCACGGTCAGCGCGGTGGTGGATTTTCCGCAGCCGGATTCACCGACGATGGACAGGCACTCTCCGTCGTTCAGGGTCAGATTCACGCCCTGAACGGCACGAAGCGTCCGCTTTGGCCCCAACAGCGAGCGACGCGGCAGCGGGAAATGGACGTTGAGGTCGCGGATTTCCAGAAGAGGCTGGTTCATGCGGTCGCCTCCAGGCCAAGGCCGCGCGGCGTGGTCAGCGTCGGTGCGTCGCGTCCACGCTCCTCGCTGCCCACGACCTGGTCCAGTTCGGTCAGGCGGGCGCGTCCAACCAGCGTTCGCGACCCCAGGCGAGGGCGTGCCGCGAGCAGGCCTCGGGTATAGGGATGCAGCGGATTTTCGAACAGAGCCTTGGTGTCCTGCTCCTCGACGAGCCGCCCCCGGTCCATGACCCCGACGCGCCGGCACATATTGGCGATCACGCCCAAATCGTGACTGACCAGCAGCACGGCCGTTCCTTCAGCCGTGCAAAGCTCGGCAAGCAATTCCAGGACGCCTGCCTGGACCGTCACATCAAGTGCGGTGGTCGGCTCGTCCGCAATCAGCAGGTCGGGACGGCAGGCCAGTGCAATGGCGACCATGACGCGCTGGCGCATCCCTCCCGACAGCTGATGGGGGTAGGACAGGGCGCGTTCCTCGGGCGCCGGCACACGAACGCTTTCCAGCGCCTCGACGGCTTTCCTGCCCGCATCCGACCACCCGAAGCCCCTGTGAACGACGAACATTTCCGCGATCTGACGGCCAATCGCCATCAGTGGATTGAGCGCCGTCATGGGCTCTTGAAACACCATCGCCATACGGTCGCCGCGCAGACGGCGCCTGGCGCGGCTGCCAAGCTTCAACACGTCCTGGCTCCGGAAGAAGATCGAGCCGCCGGTCACCTCCAGCGGGCGCTTAAGCAACCCCATCACCGAAAGGCCGGTGATGCTTTTGCCCGAACCGGATTCGCCGACAAGTCCGTAAGTTTCCCCAGGCAGGATATCGAAAGACACGCCGTGAAGGATTTCGTTCCGCTTGCCGACGCCGATGCGCAAGTCGCGGATGGACAGAACAGGATCGGGAAGAACGCCGCTCATGCCTGCCTGATCCTCATATGCGGATCCAGCATGTCGCGCAGCCCGTCACCGAGCAGATTGAAGCCAAGGACCGTGGCGAAGATTGCGAGGCCGGGGAACAGCGAGGCCCAGGGGGCGGTGCGGATCAGTTCGCGCGCATCGGTCAGCATGTTGCCCCAGCTCGGCTGCGGCGGCCGGATGCCGACGCCGAGGAAAGACAGTGCAGCTTCCGCCAGAACCGCGCCGCCGATGCCAAGCGTCGCGATGACCAGCACCGGACCGACGATATTCGGCAGTATCTGCGTGCGCATGATATTGGCGTCGCTGAAGCCGGCCGCCCTGGCGGCCTGCACGAAGCCCTGATTCTTGAGCGACAAGGTGGAGCTGCGGGCGATGCGGCAGGTCCAGGACCAGTTGGTCAGGCCCAATGCGATCAGGAGGCTTGGCAAGCCGGGTCCCAACACCGCCATGATGGCGAGCGCGAAGACCAGGGATGGGATCGCCAGCATGACGTTGGTCAGCCCGTTCACCAGGTCGTCCCACCAGCCTCCGAAATAACCGGCCGAAACCCCAAGCGCCATACCGATGCACGAGTTGATCAACTGCGAAACGAGGCCGACGGTCAGCGACACCCTGGCGCCGTAGAGGATACGGGAAAAGACGTCGCGACCCTGCCCGTCCGTGCCCAAAAGATGGTCCCAGCTCGGCGGCATTTCAGAATTCATCAGGTCGGCGTCGAATATCGGGTTGTACGGGGCAATCCAGCCGGCGCTGACGGCTGCGGCGACCACGAGCAACGCCAGCGCCAGGCCAAGGGCGAAATTGAAACGCAACCGCATGGATCAGGCCACCTTGATGCGCGGGTCGATCATGGCATAGGCGATATCGACCAGCATGTTGATGACAAGGAACCACAACACGATCACGATGACCGTACCCTGAACCACGGGAATGTCGCGTGCCGACACGCTGTCGACCAGAAGCGAACCGATCCCTGGCCAGGAAAACAGTTTCTCGATCACGATCGCCTGCCCCATGAGCGAACCGATCTGAAGGCCAAGCGTGGTCAAGATCAACACCAGCACGTTGCGGGTGACGTGACTGCGCACCAGACGCGGTTCGGTCAACCCTTTGGCTCGCGCCGTTCGCACGAAATCCGCGTTCATCACGTCCAGAACGCCAGCGCGGGTGGTTCGCGCCAAGAGCGCCATCGGCGATACGCCGAGCGCGATGGCAGGCAATATGATATAGCGGATGCCGCCGGGCTGGTAGCCGAAGCTCGGCAGCAGACCGAGCTGCAGCGCAAAGACGTACATTAGCAGCAAGCCTAGCCAGAATTCGGGAACCGACAGGCCGGAAACCGCCAGCATCATCGTGCCGGTGTCCAACACACTGCCGGGCTTCAGCGCGGCCAGAAATCCCAGAGGAATACCGACTGCCGCGGCAAAGCCCATCGCCGCCAGCGCCAGTTTGATCGAAGGCCAGAGCCGCGGCTCGATCACGTTCCACACCGGTTCGCGGGTGCGGTAGGAAATTCCAAGGTCGAAATGCGCCAGCCCCCACAGATAGTCCCACAGGCGGACCGGCAGAGGCTTGTCCAGCCCGAACTGCTCGTTCAGATGCGCCATCACATCGGCATTCGTGGCGTTGCGCCCCTCCGACATCAGGCTCGATATGAAGCTGCCGGGGACGACGCTGAATATCACGAAAATGATCAGCACGACCGCCAGCAGGGTCGGGATCATCTGCAGCGTGCGACGAAAGATGAAGCGCGACATCCGCGAATCCTGCCTTTCAACAACTGGGCGCCATGCGGCGGGCGAGGAGTGGGCGCCATGCGGTGGGCGGGGCCGTACAAACCGGTCCCGCCCGCCAGCCATGCCATCGCGCTACTTGCGTGATGCGGGTGCGCTGTCGTCGATCCAGATGTCCTCGTAATCCTGGATAGCCAGTTCCGCGCCGTTCGGCTTCAGCCCGTGGACCCATGGCTGGTAGGCCATGACGGCCTTGTTGTAATTGAAGAACCAGACCGGAGCCTCGTCCTGCAGCAGGTTGTTGGCTTGCCTCAGAAGATCGTTCTGTTTGGCCGGATCGGTTTCGTTGCCTGCCTGCTCGATCAGCTTGTCGAAGTCGGCATTGTTGAACTTGACGTAGTTGCAGGCGGTTTGCGATGTCTTCGAATAGAAGCAGTTCAGATATTTCAGCGGATCCGGGCCCGACGAGTTCGACCAGATAAAGGCATCAAAATTGTCGGACAGGATCTTGTCGGACAGGACCGAGCTTTCCACCGGGTCGGTCGTCACGGTGACGCCCACCTTGGCCAGCATCGGGATGATCGCCTCGACGATCGGCAGGCCCCAGCTTTCGTTCGAGGTCGCGGTGACCGAGAACTTCAGACCGGTCTCGAACCCTGCCTCCTTCAGCAGTTCCTTGGCCTTTTCCGGATCATAGGCATAGGGCTTGGCGTCCTTGTCGAAGGCCGGCGATGAAATCGGCAGCCAGGAGACCGCGGGATAAGCCTTGTTCTTCAAGAGCTTCTCGACAATCAGGTCCTTGTTGATCGCATAATTGATCGCCTGCCGGACGCGCTTGTCCTTGAATGCCTCGACCTTCGGATTGAAGCCGATATTGCGGGTGTAGACTTCGGCCACCTCAAGGATGTGATCCTTCAGCGCCGGATCCTGGCTGTAGGCCTCATACTGCACAGGGCCGAGAACGTTGGTATCGATCTCCGCGTTGCGGAAGGCGACGTCGCGAGCCGAAGCTTCGCCCATCAGCATGATGTCGAGCTTGTCGAGATGCGGCTTGCCCTTCTCATAGTAGCCGTCGAACTTCTCCAGTTCGACCTTCGAGCCCGCAACGTAATTGGCGAGCTTGAACGGGCCAAGGCCGTTCGGCTTGGAGGCCAGCTGATCCTCCGGATAGTCCTTGGAGTAGATCGGCGCATAGTTGGACATCAGGTTCCAGCCCGGATCGGCCAGGTTGATGAAGGTGATTTCGATGGTCCTGTCGTCGATCTTCTTCAATCCGGAAATATGATCGGCCTTGCCTGCCTGAAATTCGGCGACGCCGGCGATCTGCAACATCTGCTCGGCGCCCGGCAGGGCCTTCTTGGGATCGGCCAGACGGTTGTAGGACCAGATCACGTCATCGGCGTCGAGCTTGTCGCCATTGTGAAAGGTCGCTTCCCGGAGCTTGTAGGTATAGGTCTTGCCATCCGCCGACTTCTCTACCGTTTCGGCGAGGTCGAGCTCAGGCTTGCCGCTTTCCGGGTTCCATTTGTAGAGGGAGCGGTTGATCGCTTTGGCCACGATCTCGTCTTGCGTATGCGGTGTCGCCGTGATGTCCAGCGATGTGATGGAGTTGCCATAGGGCGCGGTGAACACCAATTTCCCCCCATCCTTCGGTGTGGCGTCCTGCGCCAGCGCGGCGGTCGCCGTTCCAAGCGCAAGCGCCGCGATCAAGCCAAGTCTGTTCAACATCCCTCAATTCCTCCCTGTGGTTCGTTGTTGATTTCCTGTCAGAGACGGGCCCAACCGGCATCCCGCCTCAACTTCCTTCATAGACGATGCGCCCATCCAGAATTGTCATCTCACAGCGCGTTTCACGCAGGATTGTCTCCGGTGTGGCCGTCAGGAGGTCGTTGGAGAACACGGCGATGTCCGCGAGCATTCCAGGCTCCAACCGGCCCTTCACCATTTCCGCGCCCTGGGAGTAGGCACCGTGTTCGGTATAGGCGCGCAACGCCTGTTCGGACGTTAGTGTTTCGGAAGCGTCCATTACCGTGCCCTTGTGCGTCTTGCGCGTCAGCATGGCGTAGAGGTCCGGGAAGGGATTGGGCGAACAGACCGGCGAGTCGCTGCCGGTGGACGGCTTCATGCCGAGGCGATCCCAGGTTCCGATCGGATAGGAGCGCAACCCGCGCTCCGGCCCGAGAACCGAGACGTAGGCGTCGCCGAAATCATAGATGAAGGCCTGCTGCGGCGCAGGCAGGATGCCTGCCTTCAACATCCGCTGATTGATGGCATCATCGACATAACCGCAATGCTCGATCCGGTGCCGGTGCTTGTGATCCGGCCTGGCGGCGCGCACACGTTCATAAGCGCGCACGAGCTGGTCGATGGCGGCATCGCCAATGCCATGGCAGACCATGGTGTAGCCCATTGCGGTGTAGCGGTCGACCAGTTCGAACAATTGAGCGTCTGGCAGCATCCGGACACCGAAATTGTCAGGCTGGCCAATATATGGCTGGCGCATCCAGGCCGTGCGTCCGCCGGCCGAGCCGTCCGTGAATATCTTCACGCCGCCTATGCGGAACATGTCGCTGCCGACCCCGGTAACGAGACCCGCGGCATGGCAAGGCTCGACGATGGACGAACCGGGGTCGCCCAGAAGTGTTGCCCAGACCCGTACCGGGAGCCGGCCGCTGCGCTCGGCCTCATGATAAGCCTCGATCTCGGTCATACCGTCGATCTGGCCAGTGGCCGCGTCCATGCAGGACGTCATGCCGAACCGCAGGAGGTCACGGCCCCCCGCTTCGATAGCATCGAGTATCTCGGCGAAAGAGGGTGTCGGCTGGACGTCGTAGACGAGGTTCTGGGCGTTCTCAGCCAGCATTCCGGTCAGTTGCCCGGCCTCGCGCCCAATGACGCCACCATCCGGATCGGGCGTGTCGATATCGATTCCCGCCAGCGCCAGCGCCAGCGAATTAACGACAGTGACATGGCCGCAGGCGCGCGTGACCGAAACGGGATGATCCGGCAGGGCGGCGTCCAGCTCCTTCACGGTCGGCATCAGTGCGTCCGGATATCGGGTCTGGTCAAAACCGCGCGCGGTCACCCATGCGCCTTTGGGCGTTTCGGCGGCCCGTGCCCGCAGCGCAGCCATCAGCGCGCCGCGGGTCGGCGCGGCATCGGGCGTCGCATCGACCTTGCCACGCAGGAGCCCCGTCGAGATCAGATGCAGGTGCGCATCGTTCAAACCGGGCATTGCGAAGCGCCCGGCCAGATCCACGACCCTCGTGCCCTTTCCGATCAGGGGCTTGATATCGGCGTTGGAGCCACTGGCCACGACCTGGTTGCCCAAGACCGCAATCGCCTCCGCGATCGGATTTCCGTAACCGGTCCAAATCTTGCCGCCATGCAAAACGAGATCGGCTTGGTTCTGCGAATTCATGCTGCCTTTTCTTCTCCCCGGCGTTCACGGACGTCGCCGACATAGATTTGACTTTGAGTGGCATTCCGTTTCGTGTGCGGTCAGATTCTTCTCCCGCGCTCGACGTCACGTTCCCCTGCCACCGGCTCCAGTTGCCAGCTTTTTCGTTTTGCAGACGTTGGGGCGTCGGCGATCACAAGGCCAATTCGGTTTTCGCAATCAAGCATGCAAAATTTGCATAACATTGCAATTATAATGAAATATGCTCCCATTGCGGCTGGATCAATGCTCGAACGCAGTGGAGGAGAGGCCGCGTGGAAATCAAATGGCTCGAAGATTTCGTGACGCTTGCAGAAACCTCGAGCTTTTCGCGGGCAGCCGAAATCCGCAATGTCACCCAGTCGGCCTTCAGTCGGCGCATCAAGCAGCTTGAGACGTGGCTCGGAGCACCGCTCATCAGTCGTGCCACCATGCCGGCCGAACTGACATCGGCCGGACGCAATTTTCTTCCGATGGCGCAAGACGCCATCAGGATGTTCTATTCGGTGCGCGAGTCTCTGCGCCCGCCTGCGGAACAGGGGCTTGTACGCTTTGCGGCCCTTCACACATTGACCATCACGTTCTTTCCGGTTTGGCTGCGGGAGGTGCAGCGGAACACTCGCACCTTCGGCACATCCTTCATGGCTGACAGGGGTGGCATCGAGGCGAACCTGGCTGCACTGACCGATGGCGAAACCGACTTCTTCCTGACCTATGCGCACCGTGAAGTGCCGTTTCACCTGGATCGCGACAAGTTTTCTCATCTGGCTATCGGATCGGATCGGCTCATCCCGGTCGCGGCGCCGGAACTGCGCTTCGACAAGTCGACCGTGCCCGCGGCGGGCATTCTGGACAGTCCGGAAACGGCAAAGCGAGCTTTGCCCTATCTGGGCTATGGCTACAGCTCTTTCTTTGGTGTCGCCCTCGGAAAACTGTTCTCGAAGCACTCGCCGTTCCGGCGTCAGACAGTGCATGAAAGCACAATAAGCGCCGGGCTCAAGGAACTTGCGCTGACCGGCGCGGGCATCTGCTGGCTGCCAGAAAGCCTCGTCGAGAACGAGATCTCCAATGGAGCCCTTGTCATCTGTTCGAATGACAGCACATGGACGCTCGATCTCGAGATACGACTGTATCGCAGCTCGGAGAAGACGCGAAGCACCATGGTGGAGGCTCTTTGGCAATCATCCAAGGCGCTGGCGCAAACGTTGAAGCCCGCCGCGCCAGCCGCGGGCACAGCGACCTTCAGCTCTTCATGAAGCGGAAGGCGCGCAGCACCTCGAAATAGTCGTTCGATGCAAAGGCGACGGCACGTGGCCCGTGCCGGCGCACTCCGGGATACCAGGAAGCGCGATAGGCATCGACGGGATTGCTGAATTCGATGATGATCTCGACCCTTTCCGGCATTGACGGCAAAGCTTGCCGCGCCCTGTCGCGCAACGCCCTTTCAACGCCCTCGCATATTGCGCCGCGCGCCGCCGCAGGCGCTAGCGAGATGGTGGCCGCGCCGATGCCTTTGAGGGTTTCGACAGTGGCTATCCCCGGGACGAGGGCTCTGGCGTCCGCGCAAATGCCTTCGTCGCCGGAAAGAAATACCGAGCGCACGCCATAGCGCGCGGCGCACAACGCATTCAATGTGAATTCGGACGCTGTTTCGCCATTCAGGATCAGCCGCGATATTCGCAATGTCGATGTGTGTGCAAGCGGGTTGTCCTCGACGCCGGCCTTGGAATGGTAGCCGGTATAGAGCGCGGCATCGAAGCTTTCATCGATCCCGAACATCATTGCGTCCGGATGTCCCGACCAGCCCCTCACGATGCGCGCGAAAGGCGGCATGCGTTCGAGAATGAGGTTGCGCCCGCTGTCATGCGCATCCTTGATCATGATTTCGGTGGCGCCAGCGGCTCGCGCTCCTTCGCAGGCGGCCAGGACCTCCCCGGTCATCAGTTCGCGGAATTCCCTGTGGTCGGCATGCGTTCTTTCCGCCTCGTCCCAGGATTGAATGCCCGCGGTGCCTTCGATATCGGCCGAAATGAAAATCTTCATGCTCAAAGGGGCTCCTTCAGCCAGTCGGTCAACGCCGGAATCCTGCGTCTATTTCGTCCAACCACGCCTTGCGCGGCGCACAGGGCGTTCAGAACGGCCTCGACCGTGGTTTCCACAACCGCTTCGAAAACGAGGTCGATGTATCTGTCATCGACACGCGAAATCGAAATGAACGGTGAAGGCGAGACGTGCGGCAGAGGATCGGCGGTCGTGAAGGCGATGGCGATATCGCCACTGCCGTGTCCCCAATACGAACCGAGGCGGGCAATGCCGGCGCCGGCCCGGCTGGCGGCACGGTTCAATTGCCGGTCGTCAAGAGGAATATCCGTGCCGAGAATGATGATGATCGACCCGCTTTCAGGCTCGCCGAGCCCTTTGGGATCGGCTCTGCGGCCATCCGGGAGGACAAGATCCCCTGCCCTGCCGAAGTTGGACAACACCAGAGCGCCAAGCGTGAAGGCGCGAGACCCGATCTCGACAGACCTGGATGCGCTGCCGATACCCGCCTTGAAGCCAAACGACGTCATTCCGGTGCCGGCGCCGATGCTGCCCTGTTCGACCGGACCGGCGCTCGCGGCATCCAGCGCCGCTTCGGCGTCATGCCGGGTGACCGCCATTGCCTGAATATCATTGATGCCGCCGTCGTTGCATTCGCAAACGACGGGATTGACCGTGCTGGTCTTGCGCCCGATCTCCGGGTTGGCGGCAATGGCACGCTTGATCAGCGCCTCCGCACATGGTGCGACCGAGAACGTGTTGGTCAGAAGGATCGGCGTTTCGATCGTGCACAGTTCGGCCAATTGCATGAGCCCGACCGACTTGCCGAAACCGTTGATGATATCGACCGCCGCCCTGACCTTGGATCTGAACAGGTCGCCGCCATGGGGCAGGACGGCGGTGACGCCTGTCGCCAGCCCGTCGGCGATGATCGTCTTGTGGCCGACCAGGACACCCGGCACGTCCGTGATCGCATTGTTCGGGCCGGGCGGCAGCCGCCCCATGCAAAGGCCTAAACGCCGTGCCGCGCCCATTTTCACATCCCACTCATCAAGCAAGGGCCGCTCTTCCGGCCGCATGCCCGTTCATCTCTGCAAAAGCTGTCTGGACGTAAATTTCCTGCAGGCGGCGTGTCAATGGACCAGGTTGGCCGTTTCCGATCCTGTGGCCGGCAATACGGATGACGGGGGTGACCAGGCTGGAGGCGGAGGTCAGGAACGCTTCCGCCGCCGAAAACGCCTCCTCTGGCGAGAACGCACGCTCTTCAAACAAAATGCCCTGGTCTTCACATAGACGCGCCACTGCTCGCCGCGTACAGCCGGGCAGGATGGCTTGAGAATTGGCGCGAGTAATGACACGGCCGTCGTGCGTAACGATGAAAGCCGTCGCCGATGCGCCCTCGGTCACCTGTCCACCCTCGACAAACCAGACATCATCGAAGCCTTTCTCGCTTGCAGCATGCTTTGCCAGAACCTGCCCCAGCAGCATGACAGTCTTTATGTCGCGCCGCGCCCAGCGCGGATCAGGCGCCAGGTCGACGGCGACGCCTTCGGCCTGAGCCTTGGTTCCTACGAGTTTGCGGGCGCTTGTGAAGGCGACCATGGTCGGCTCAAGATCATCGGGAAACAGGAAATTGCGCTTGGCTTCGCCGCGCGAAATCTGGAGATAGACCGTTCCTTCATCCAATCCGTTGAGCGAGATCAGTTCCAATTGAATGGCTTCCATCTCAGGCAGCGTCACGGGCATGGGAATACATATCTCGGCAAGCGACCGCTGGAGACGATTGAGATGGAAATCATTGTCTATCAGCCTGCCGCCGATCACGGCGGTCACCTCGTAGACCGCGTCTGCAAAGAGGAATCCCCGATCGAAGAGACCGATGCGCGCCTCGTCTTCGGGCATGTAACGCCGATTGCAATAGACTTGCGCCACTTTGGCCATCCTCGATCCCAGCATCAACTGACTGCTCGATAAATGCCAAGGCAGGTCGGCAAAGACCAATTCAAAAAATGCAATTCGGTATGCCGATACCGTCAAAGCGCAACGGGCACTCCCTGCGACGGCCGCATGGTTCACGCCACGAGCGAGCGCAGGTCGCTGAAACGGTTTCCTTTAATCCGCGGAGGCTTGGATGACGCATCGTTGACCTCCCGATGTTGACAGATCGCGGCCATCGATTTAAGTTCGCGTTAGTGGTGACTAACGCGAACTACTGGACAGCGCTCGGAGATCCGACAAGGCGCACGATCTTCGAACTGCTGGTCGAACAGCCCTGCTCGGTCAGCGGACTTGCTCGTGCCCTGCCTGTAACCCGGCCGGCTGTCTCTCAGCACTTGAAGATACTCAAGGCTGCCGGGCTTGTGGCCGACACGCGCTCGGGCAAGGAACGCATATACCGTATCGATCAGGATGGGCTGGCAGGCCTGCGCGCGGAAATCGACCAGTTCTGGAGCAAGACCCTGGCGGGCTACAAATTAGCCGTCGAGTATCCAAAAAAGGATCAAGCATGAGTAAGGATCCTGCACTCGCGCCGGTAAGGCATTTCGTCGTCGTCGAGGCATCCATTGCGCATGCCTTCAAGGTTTTCACCGAGGATTTCGGGAGATTCAAACCTCGAGAGCACAATCTTCTTGCCGTTCCGATCGCAGAAACGATCTTCGAACCCCGGGTCGGAGGGCACGTTTACGACCGAGGTGTGGATGGCAGCGAGTGCCGCTGGGCTCGTGTGTTGGCCTACGATCCGCCCAGCCGGCTGGTTCTGAGCTGGGACATCAGCCCTCGGTGGCAGATCGAGACCGACCCGAACAAGACGAGCGAATGGGAGGTCCGATTCACGGCCGAGACCGAGAACAGAACCCGGGTTGAGATCGAGCACCGGCATTTCGAGCGCCATGGGCAAGGCTGGGAGGGCGTGAGGGGTGCAGTTGATAGCGATCAGGGCTGGCCGCTCTACCTGCAACGGTTCCACGGCCTGTTCAACCATCGGGCAGCCTGACAACCGCGTTGCAGTTCATGGGGTATGACTCGCAAGCACCGTATCGCCCACTGAGATTCCAGGAGCAGAGACAATATGGAAGTCTATTGGTTAAGCATCCTCGGCGTGCTTACGCTTTGTTTGCTGTCGGTGGTGTTGGCAGTCTATTCCGGTTCGTCCAAGGGATTTGCAGGGGTGCTTTCAGGACCGGTAGTCCCGGCGGACGACCACAACCCGCTCTACAGGATCGACCGCGTCCACATGAACTCGGTTGAGGCGCTGGCGCCCTTTGTCGTGCCCGCGGTGCTGGCGATGATGGTTGGTGTTGGACCGACCACTTTGGCGACGCTTGTGGGGCTGCACCTGGCGATACGCCTGATTCATCTGGGAGTCTACCTACGTGGCGGAAACGCCGCAAAGGGAGGCAGTGTCAGGACGGTTCTGTACGTTTCGGGAGCGCTGGTTACGCTTGCCCTTATTCTTGTGACTGGATGGGCAGCACTCCATTGACGCGTTATCGGCAGTTATCGGAGGCTACATCCGTTATAGTCCGCGTCCGGCATCCCCGTTCGGCAACAGCGCCACCGTCTCGGCCCAGGCAACTTTCGGGACCATTGTGCGGTTTTTTTCAAAAAGTGCCCTAGCCGCTCCAACCAAGGCATTTTTTCGTTGCAGCCGATCGGCATTCTCCCACCCCCATCGGTCCCGCTGTTATGTGTTATTTTTGCTACATGTCGCTGCTCATGACTGGGAAAACCCATTTAGAGTCGCCTAAATTAATATTCGCTCACGTATTTTCTGAATATATCGGGTAATTCGGCAATGGTGGGCCTGGGGTTGGCCCGCTTAAGCGCCTTGAGGAAGGCGTTGGGGAAACGGGTGGGCTAAATGAACAGAACTGGCATGTCGGCCATAGGCAAGCGCCTTGGTCTTTTGATGGCGGCTACGATGCTGACTTGCGGGGGGGCGAACGCCCTCACGCTCAAGGAGGCGGTGGCGGTAGCGGTCGAATCCAATCCGGAGATCGGCCAGGCCATAGAAAATCGCGAAGCGATCGAGTTCGAATTGCGTCAGGCAAAGGGCCTCTATTTGCCCAGCGTCGACCTGCAGGCGTCGGCTGGCGCTCGTCGTCTCGACAATTCATCACGGCGCGCACTCTCGATAGAGGACGACGCGCTTTACCCGGCAGAAACCGACCTGACCGTTTCGCAGACGCTCTATGACAGCGGCGCAAGGCGCGCAGAATTGAACCGCCAGGCCTCCCGCGTCGATGGCGCGTCGTTTCGAGTGCTGGAACGGTCGGAATTCATCGGCCTCTCTGTTGTCCAGGACTACCTCGAATACATGCTCCAGGCTTCGATTGTTGCCGAGGCAAAGAAAAACCTGGGCTTCCATCAAGCAATCCTCCACGACATCCAGGAAGGCATTGCCGGCGGCGGGTTGAACGAAGCCGACCGGCAACAGGCCGAGGAGCGGCTGTTCGCGGCCAAGGCCCGCATGCAGGAAGCGTCGGAGGAACTGGAGGCCGCGCGGATACGGTTTTTCAAGACTGTCGGCAAGCCGCTGACCAATGCAGCGAGGCCGGCCGACGTGTCCGGCACGCTGCCAAGGTCGCTGGACGATGCGCTGGGCCTTGCGCGCGAGAGCAACCCGCGCGTCCACATGGCCAACAGCGATATTGCCGCGGCGGCCTCGCTGGTGGACGCTGCGCGCGCGAAATACGGCCCTTCGATCATTGCCGAAGGCTCTGCCCGGGCGGGCTACGACATTGACGGCGACAATGGAGACGCATCCGATCTGCAGGCACGTCTGGTGTTGCGCTGGAATCTCTATCGGGGCGGCATCGACAAGGCCAATGAGCAGGAGCAGATCCGCCGCACCAGCGAGCAGCGGCTCGCGATGCACCAGGTTCTCCGAGAGATCGAGGAAGCCGTTCGCACGTCATGGGATCGTCGCTTCCGGCAGGCCGATCTGGCCAAGACCCTGAAGCTACAAGCAGTCTCCAACGAAAAGCTGGTCGCGTCCTATCGCGAACAGTTCAAGGTCGGTCAGCGCTCGTTGCTCGACGTGCTCGATGCGCAGAACACGCGATTCAACACCGCGACACTGGCCGACACCGCGTCCTACGCATCCCTTTTCGCGCAATATCGGCTTCTGGCGGCGACCGGGCAGTTGTTGAAAACGATGGATATCCACCCGCCAAAACAGGCCACGGCTTACGCGCGAACCGAGTTCGCCGCACCGGAAATAGCCGACACCGAGACCTATGCGCGCACGCCTTCGGAACAGAAAAATGACGTGCCGTTCGATATTCTGGCACCGGTCAGGAAAAAATAGGCGGGCCTAAGGATCGATCGAGAGTCCCCGCGGGCGGATCGTGAACCAGCAACCCAACATCCTGTCACCGAAAGAGGCTTTCAAGGCCTGCTTTTCGGCCGTCGCCGCATATCTCGGCCGCCCCAGCGCCGAAACCGTGCTCTTTGCCGGCGTGCCGCTGGCCGAAACGCGCATCGATATCGACGCAATCCGGCATCTTGCCGAGCGCGTCGGCCTTGAAATCACCGAATTCAGCCAGCGCGACTTTGTTCGGGGGCGCATCGACCTCCCCGCGATCGTCTTTCGCGTCAGCCAGTTGCCTGTCGCGCTGCTGGCCGATGGTGAAGCCGGGGAATATTTTACAGCTCCCCAGGAGGACGGGCGCACCAGGATCAGCCGGTCGGAGCTGGCCAACAGCTATATCAGCGGCGGTGCGTCCTTCTCGATCACCTACGCCAACGCGACGGAGGCCATGAGCGTCGGCTCGGCGCCGAAAATCGAGCGGCGACATTGGCTGACGGGAACGATGGGGCCGTTCTGGCGCACCTATTCTAAGGTTGTCCTGTCGGCGGTGTTCATCAATCTGCTCGCCATCGCCTCGCCGATCTTCACCATGAACGTGTACGACAGGATCCTGCCGAACAAAGCGATATCGACGCTCTGGGTGCTGGCCATCGGCATCGGCGCGGTCATCCTGTTCGACCTGCTGCTAAAGACCTCCCGGGCATCGCTCATCGACTATGCCGGGCGCAAGGCGGATCTGCGCATTTCATACATGCTGTTCGAGAAGGTGCTGAACTCGTCTCTGGCGGCACGGCCGGGCTCGACGGGCGAATACGCAAATCGCGTGACCCAATATGAATTCGTGCGCGAATTCTTCACGTCCAACACCATCAGCGTGTTCATCGACACGGCTTTCGTGTTTGTTTTTCTCCTCGTCATCTATGCGATAGGCGGCTGGCTGGTCATGATACCCGCGCTGGCCTTCGTCGCGTCGGTGATCGTCGGACTGGTCACGCAGCGGCGCATCGGCAAGCGTGTGGCGGCCTCCATGAACGAGGCCTCGCAGCGCCAGGCGCTGCTGGTCGAATCCATTTCCACGCTGGAGACGATCAAGTCGCTGCGCGCCGAAGCCTACCTGTTGCGAAAATGGGGAGAGCATTCCAAAAACGCCTCCAACACCTCCGAGAAGATCAAGCAGCTTTCGGCCGCCGCCGGCAATATAACGCAGGCCATCCAGCAGCTGGTCACCGTCGCGCTGGTGGTGGCCGGCGCCTACGCCTTCTCCGAAGGACATGTCTCCACCGGAGCCATCATCGGCACCGTCATGCTGGCCAGCCGGGCTGTGGCCCCGCTCGGACAGATCGCCATCACCTTGTCCAGATTGCGCCAGGCCATGCTCTCTTTGCGGATGGTGAATTCGATCATGGCTCAGCCGGAGGATCGTCCGGACACTGTGGGCTTCGTCAACCGGCCCATCCGCAACGGCGCCATGGTGTTCCGGAACGTCGGCTTTACCTATCCCGGCTCCGAGAACGAAGTCCTGACCGGCCTGAATTTCTCCGTGAAGCCGGGGGAGCGGATCGGCATCATCGGCCGCATAGGATCGGGAAAGACGACGATGGGGCGGCTGATCGGCAGGCTTTTCTTGCCGAGTTCCGGCGAACTGCTGCTGGACGGCATCGACATCCGTCAATACCACCCCTCCGAGGTTCGCGCCGCCGTCGGCATCGTCGCGCAGGCGAACGATCTGTTTTCAGGCACCATCAAGGAAAATCTTTTGATGGCCTGTCCGGAGGCGACCGATGAGCAGATCGTCGAAGCGGCCAAGGCCGCCGGCGTCGACGATTTCGTCTCCCGCCACCCGCGTGGCTATGACATGAATGTCGGCGAGCGCGGCACCAATCTCTCGGGCGGCCAGAGACAGACGATGGCGATCGCCCGGCTGTTGCTGACGAAACCGAAAGTCGTCTTCCTGGACGAGCCGTCCGGCTCGATGGATCTGGCTTCCGAGCGTCAACTGATCAAGCAGCTCAAAGTGGCTTTCGATCGAAACACCACGCTGATCGTCTCGACACACCGCTTCAGCATGCTCGAACTTGCCGACCGGCTTATCGTCATCGAGCAAGGCAGGATCGTTGCCGATGGACCAAAGGACCAAGTGATACAGGCGCTGCAGAAAAAAAGCACCTGAAGAACGAAAACTATCAAAGTATTCAATGCGTTGGGGCCGTGGGAAATGCTTGCAAGGGAAGACCGGCCGCCGCTCTTTGCGTCGGCGTCCATATTTATCATAGGTGCACTCTTCGTGTCTTCCGTTGCTTGGGCGTCCTTTGCCGAGGTGGATGAAATCGCACGCGGCGACGGCAAGGTCATACCTGCTTCCAAAACGCAGATCATCCAGGCCAGCGAGCCGGGCGTCGTCCAGGAAATTGCCGTCAAGATCGGGCAGGTCGTGAAGAAGAACGACCTCATCATCCGCCTCGACAATACGTTCAACACCTCCAGCCTTGGCGAGCAACAGGCCAAGGCACGGGCATTACAGACCCGCATTGCACGGCTGAAGTTCGAGCAGAGCGGCGATCTGCAAGGCGAATTTCCATGTCCGGCCGAAATCCAGAAGGTCGCCCCGGAAATCTGCGAGAACGAGCAGAAGCTGCTCGTCGCCCGCCGCGACAACTTCGAAGTCAAGCTGTCGGTTCTCAAGTCGCGCCTCGATCAGCGCGAGAAGGAATTGGACGAGGCGACCGCCAATTCCGATCGCCTCACGAAGAATCTGGTCGTCAGCGACCAGGAGGCAAAGCTGGTCGAAGCCATGGTCAAGAAAGGCCTGATGGCGCGAACCGAGCAACTCCGGGTCGAACGCGAGCAGACCGAGCTCAATGGGCAGCTGACGCTTGCTGGAGAAACCACCAAGAAAGCCAAATCGGCTATCACCGAGGCCCAGCTTCAGGTCGATGAGCTCGGCCTGCAGCTGCAACAGGAGGCGCTGAGCGACCTCACGCAGGCGCTGGCTGACCTCTCGGTGGTCGATGAAACCATTCGCGGCGCGACCGACAAGGTGGCCCGCACCGACATCCGTTCTCCAGTCGACGGTATCGTCAACACGCTTGACATCAATACGGTTGGCGCCTTCGTGCAGCCCGGCGCGGTGGTCGCCGGCATCGTTCCGACTTCGGAGACCTTGCTGGTCGAAGCGCGGGTTTCGCCCCGCGACGTTGCCTTCATCCGGCCGGACCAGGAGGCGCTGATCAAGGTCACCGCCTATGATTTCTCGATCTTCGGCGGCATCGAAGGCAAGGTCTCGAACATCACCGCCGACAGTCTCGTCGACCAGAAGACAGGCGAGCCCTATTATCAGGTGCGCGTCGCGACCGACAGGTCGACGCTGACGCGGGATGGCAAGACCTATTCCATCATCCCGGGCATGATCTGCTCCGTCGACATCAAGACCGGCCGCAAGACGATCCTGACCTACCTGCTGAAACCCATCAACAAGGCACGAGAGGAGGCGATGAGTGAACGATAGCGCCACGCCTCCCGCTGTTCTCGAGCGGTTGCTCGTGCCGATGGCCACGGAAGACCTCGGCATGGAGTTCCGGGTTGTCGCGCGCCGCGGCATCCGCCGCGGCATCCGCCTGGAGCGGACGTTCTGGACGTCGCTCAGGCAGATGGCGGAAAGCCGCAAATGCACGATCGGCATGCTTGTCGATGAGATCGCCGAGAGCCAGCCTCCGGCCGGCAATCTGACGTCGGCGATCAGGGTTGCCTGCATTCGTGACTTGACGGAAGAAAACCTGACGTTGAAGAGGCTTGCGTCGATCAGGACGATCACCGCGATACTGGTCGCCTGCCCCTCGCCCGCCTTCGCCCTTTCATCGTCGAAAAAGATCCTGACCTTCAACGCTCCGTTCCAACAATTGGTAAAGCGCCAATTGCCGACGGCGCCGAGCGATGACGGGCGTCAGGATCTCAGGCTGGCGCTCGATCTCAACGTGGCGGACATCTTCGCGCGGCTGGATGCCAATGGCGAGATTCCGGTCGCCAGCGGGTTCGTCATCGGCGCCGGCGAACGCCGATATCGTGGCCAATTGAATGCCGTGCGAGCACCGCTGGTCGGGCAGGACCTGCTGATGGCATTCGTCAGCGGCTAGCAGCAGTTCCAGGAAAAGTGCGAAACGCTTCCCGGGAAAAGCGTGTAGCGCTTTCCCTTGGGAATTGCGCAAAACAAAGAGATAGAGCGGTTCGGCGTTTTCCATAAAAGCCGGCGAACCGCGGTTGCTCACCGACGGGCAAGCGCTCCAGAAGCCGTGTCGGGCTGCAATCCCTCGCCGGGCGCGACGCCTGCAAAACCGCCCTTGATCTCCGCGACCTGCGCGCTGCCCGATCTCGAACCATGGATCCAGGCTCGGTCCGTGCTGAAGGAATAAAGCGGCACATAATCGGGGAGATCGCTGTCGCGCAGCACGGTGTTGTTGAGGCTGTCGAGAATGAACACGCCACTTGCCGTGCTTACCGACAGGACCGCATGGAAGAATCCCCGCCTGCGATCCTGGAGAACAACCAACGCCATGCTTTGCGCGGGGATGCCGGCCCTCAGCAGCGCCGTCATCTTCAGTATGACGAAATCCTCGCAGTCGCCGGCGCGCTTATCGAGCACCTCGGTGGGCTTTGCCCAGTAATCGAGCTTGCCATAGATGACGCTGTCCTTCCTGTAGGCGATCAGGTGATTGATGCCGCTGTTGACGAATGACAGTTTCTCGCTGAACCCTTTGCCCTGTGCCGACGAGATCAGCCTGGCAAAAGCCGCGCTCTTCTGCTCGCAGGCACTGCCCGCCGAGCAGCCGACAATTGCCTGGTAGACCGGTGCCCACCGCGCGGCGACGGGAAAGTTATGCATGGACAACGCGACCGAGCCGAACACGCCGGGGATAATCGTTGCCGTCTTGATGGGATCAATTCCGACATTCGCAGGCGCCGGCGCAACGCCCGCTTGGGCATCGTCGATCGTGTAACTCATGGAAACCAGGTCGGGCTGGTATCCTACCGCCGGTCGCCAAGGCTGGAATCTTTCCAGGGAAACGCCGCCCAGGCTGGGCGGCATCCGCACGTCTTCAACAAGCCCGCCGACCGAAGCGGTGTCCTCTAAATGGACGCTCGCGAGCGATGGCTGCGGCAGGCCTGCGAGGCTGATCGTCAGCAAGAGTAGCTTGAGGCCGGCTGTTCCCGGCGCGGTTTTTTCTTTTTTCATAACGCCCACCTTTTGACTGTGGACGGTACCGATCTTGTCTCAAATTATTGGCAATGAAGGTAGATAATGGCGACGAAACTTGTTTCCCCTATTTTTCGTAAAATTTTATTTGAATTTATACTTCTATTTACCATGCAACCGGAGGCGAGGCCTCATCCGCACTGGCACCTATCGACTTATATAACAGAATATATGCTCCCAGTTTACCACGCGTAAAAAATGCCATTGTAGGCATATAATGGTATATAAAGTAGATTGACGGACGGTTGCAAAGTAATGGTTGCCGCTGTCTCTTTCGGGGAAATGCCGGAGGGGTACAAGCAATGACCATCAATAACGAATTGGACGCCGTTTCGGGTTCGTGGGACGAGCATTCCATGGCCAGTGAACGTCACGACCAGACCTCGCCGGCAGAGTTCCAGGTCGCACAGGCGGCTTCGACGCAACAGGCCGCGCCGGCTGCGGCCGAACCAGTGCCGGTCGATGTGGGCAGTGGCGCGCCGGCGGAAGCACCCGCGGAGGCGAAGGCCCAGGCGGCAGCCGCGCCGCACGAATACGTCGCCGACGCCGGCAACGTCGTGAAGCTTCCGGCGAACGTCTCTATCGACAACATCAAGGTCGACGGCCACAATCTCGTGCTCGAACAGGCCGACGGCTCGGTCATCGTGATCAAGGACGGCGCGCTCAGCGTGCCGACCTTCGTCCTTGGCGACGTCGAGGTGCCGCGCGTCGCCTTGATCGCCGCGCTCGAGGCGAGCCATGTGGATGTCGCCTTCGGCGCCGATGGTTCGATGTCGGCTGGCCCTGGAGGTTCGACCTCGAGCGCCGGTGGAAATTTTGAAATTCCTCCTGGCGGCATCGGCGATGGATTTGATCTTTCGGCGCTCTTGCCGCCGACCGATCTGCAGTTCGGGCAGGCCGAGAGGCGGGAACTGTTCCTTCCCAATGCGAACCCGGAATTTGGCGATCTCACCGTCCGCGTGTCGGAAGAAGGGCTTTCCGGCGCAAACCCGGACGGCGATCCCGGCTCACCCTTCGACGAATCGAATCTTTCGGTGATCAACGGCAGCTTCGGCGCTACGGATCCCAATGGCGATCCGCTGACCTACGGCCTCGGAGTGCCTGCCACGACACTTACCTCGCACGGCACCGACGTCGTGTGGGAACTGGTCGATTCGACGCATCTCGTCGGCAGGGTCGGATCGGACGTCGTGATCAGCGTCACCATCACGGATGCGAGCACGGGAACCTTCCAGATCGCCCTGCTCGGTCCCCTCGACCACCCGCTGGCCGGTTTCGAGGATGACCTCTCCATCGTCGTCCCGGTTACCGTGCAGGATCCGTTCGGCGGCTCGGCAACGGCCAACATGACCGTGATCGTCGAGGACGACAGCCCTGCCCTGACGGTGGGCAACACGGCAGCCAGTTCCGCGGTGCTCGATGAAACCAATGCCGGTTCGCCGGCCGGCTTTCCGATCGATGTGACGAGCGCCAACCCGATTATTTCCGTTGCATCCAATTTCGGTGCCGACGGGGCCGCCGCCGGCGGCGGCATCGCCTATACGCTGGGCCTGACCGGCAATGTCGCATCGCTCGATTCGGGCCTGAAGACGGCCATTGGCGATTTTGCGATCACGCTGCAGCAGACCAATGCGACGACGGTCACCGGCATTTATCAGAACGGCGGCACCCACACCGCCTTTACCATCGTCATCAACGGCAATGGCACGCTTACGGTCACCCAATACGCTCCGCTGGAGCACACTGTCGATGGATCGAGCGCTGCTGCCCATGACGACGTGCTGACCCTCTCGGGCAAGATCACAGCCTCGGTGACCGTCACCGACTTCGATGGCGACAGCGCATTCGGCGGTGCCCAGATCGGCGGCGCGATCCAGTTCCACGACGATGGACCTTTGGTGACAGTCGTCGCCGACGCCGGCGCCGTGGTCTCACTCGACGAAACGCAGGCCTTGAGCATGGCGGCTGCGATCAACACAGGAACCATCGTCAAGGGCGATGATCCCGATATCGGCGGTACCGGGGCGATCACCTCCGGCACCAGCAACGGCGCCCTGGTCAATGTGACGGCGCTGTTCGGCGGCGACGGCCCGGCGGCAAGCACCGCCACCGTCTATCAGCTGAGCGTCACGAACGCCGTTTCCGGCCTGACCGTCACCGACGGCTCAACGATCACCTTGCAGACGCTTGCGAACGGAGTGGTTGTCGGAGTCGTGCAGGGCGGCGCGTTCAAGGGCGAGGCCGCGTTCGCGCTGTCGATCGATCCGGCCACCGGCAAGGTGACCGTCGAGCAATATCTGTCGCTCCACCATTCCGACACCGGTAATCCCGACGACACGGTTGCACTCACCGCCGGCTCGCTGGCCGTGAAGGTCACGATCACGGATAGCGATGGCGACTCCGCCAGCGCCAGCGCCGACGTCTCGGGCCAGATCGTCTTCGACGACGACGGGCCGAAGGTGACGGCTGTCGCCGCCACCGGCGTTACGGTAGCGCTTGACGAGACGGCGACCACGAGCACCCCGGCTGGGATCGACACTGGTACGGTCACCAAGGGCGAGGATCCCGATGTCGGCGGCACCGGCGCGATCGCGCACGGCACCAGCGACAGTGCCTTCGTCAACATC
Organism: Mesorhizobium sp. B1-1-1; assembly: GCF_006442955.1. Lineage (NCBI taxonomy): Bacteria > Pseudomonadati > Pseudomonadota > Alphaproteobacteria > Hyphomicrobiales > Phyllobacteriaceae > Mesorhizobium > Mesorhizobium sp. B1-1-1. The sequence continues at coordinate 414,735 of NZ_VFWW01000002.1, read as the reverse complement.
ACGGCGCTGTTCGGCGCCGACGGTCCGGCCGTTTCGGGCAGCACCGTCTATGCGCTAAGCGTCACCAATGCGGTCTCCGGCCTTGCCGTCACCGACGGCTCGCTGATCACCTTGCAGACGCTGGCCAACGGCGTCGTGGTCGGCGTCGTGCAGGGCGGAACGTTCGATGGCGATGCGGCGTTCGCGCTGTCGATCGATCCGGCCACCGGCAAGGTGACCGTCGAGCAATATCTGTCGCTTCATCATTCGAACGCCTCCAATCCGGACGACACGGTGGTGCTGGGCTCGCATTCGGTCGCAGTGAGCGTGACCGTCACGGATGGCGACGGCGACACCGCCAGCGCCAGCGCCGATGTCTCGGGCCAGATCAGCTTCGACGACGATGGTCCGAGCCTGACCATCTCGCAGCCGAACGGTGCCTTGAACGGCCTGTTCCTGGACGGCTTCGTCCCCAATGGCGACGCCTGGGGTGCGGGCAGCGGCACCACGACCGGTCCCGCCGGCGCCTGGACCGTCACGGCCTCGCCTTACGAGGGCGCCAGCAGCATCGAATTGCAGAAGGTCGGTGACGGCTATCGCGGTGCAGACAGCCCGACCAACAGCGTTATGGTCGACCTCGAGGCCAGCCCCGGCAACATCCAGATCTCGCAGACGCTGCATAGCCTCAGCGCCGGCGAATACCGCATCTCCTTCGAGATCGGCGCCGCCAACGACACCAGCCTCCTACACAGCGCCAAGCTCGAAGTGCTGTGGAACGGCGTCTCGGTCGGAACCTACAATCCCACGTCGGGCGTCATGCAGACCATCGCCATCGACGTCACGGCGACGGCCGGCGACAACTCACTGACGTTCCGTGAAATCGGCGAACAGGGCGACAACACCGGCACCTTCCTTGCCAACATCAAGGTCGGCGACATCATCGTTATCGACGAGACCGCAGGTGTCGATGCCGATTCCGACGACACCACCGATCCTGCCGTGGCGGCCCTGTTTGCCGGCGTCAATGCCGGGACCGATCCCGACATGCCGCTGCACCAATATGCGCAAGGCAGCGGCGGCGTCGTGAACGCCACGGCGCTGTTCGGCGCCGACGGACCGGCAGCGAAAGCTTCGCTCGTCTATGCGCTCACCCTTGCCAGCAATACGGGCGTGGATTCCGGCCTGAAGACCACCGATGGCCACGCAATCTCGCTGTTCAACGACGGCAACGGCCACATCATCGGCGTCTATGACGCCAACAACAACGGCGTTACCGCCACCGACAAGGTCGCCTTCGCGCTGCATGTCGATGCCGCCACCGGCCAGGTCGCGGTTGCGCAATACGTCTCGCTCCAGCATCCCGACACCAGCAGCAACGACGAGGGCATCGCGCTCGGCGCCGGCTCGGTCTCGGTCACCGTCACGGCGACCGATGGCGACGGCGACCACGTCACACAAAGCGCCGACATCTCCCAGACCATCGTCTTCGAGGATGATGGGCCGAAGGTCCTGAGCGGCCATGCCGCGCCGGTGACGATCGACGAGGACGACATTGCCAGCCTGCTGTCGCAGGGAACCTCGCCCTATGACGGGTCCGGCGACGGTTCGGGCACGGAGTTCCCGCTGGGTGCGGCGATCGCATCCGGCTCGCTGAACGGGCTTGTCGACTTCGGCGCCGACGGCCCGGCCGCCGGCGGCGGTTTCGGCTTCACCGGCACGGCGGCCGCAGACCTGACGGCCATCGGGCTGTCGTCGAAGGGCGTCGAGCTGAGCTGGGCGATGCAGGGCAACACGCTGGTCGGCTTTGTCGACAGCAACCATAACGGCGCTTACAACGGGCTTAGCGACCGCACCGTGATGACGGTGACGCTGAATGCCTCGAGCGGCGCCTTCGTGGTGCGCCAGTTCGACCAGCTCGACCATGTCGCACCGGCGGCCGGAACATCGGACCAGAACACCGCGCTGCAAACGCATCTGGGCAGCGGCAGCGTGGCCGGCATCGACCTCGGCTCGGTGTTCCAGGCCAAGGACGGCGACGGCGATACGGTCACGCTGACCGGCAAGGCGACGGTCACCGTGGTCGACGACGTGCCGCAGGTGTTCATCACCGCGACAGGCGTGTCGGTCGTGCATGACGAGACGGCGGGCAACCAGAACGACGACACCAGCAGCGCCTCGGTCGCGCACCAGTTCGATTCGCTTGGACTGGGCACGGCAAGCCTGGGCTATGCGCATGGCAACCTGCCGGTGGTGCTGTTCGGCTCGCTGCCCGGCACGGACGAGCCGCGCGCGGCCGTGCTCAGCCTTTCGGTTGCAGAGCCAGGCACCGTTTCGGGCCTGAAGACGACCGACGGGCACGAGATCTCGCTGTTCAAGGAAGGCAATCTGATCGTCGGCCGCGTCGACAACAACAATGGCACACCCAACGACAAGGGCGCTGTCGCCTTCGCGGTCTCGGTCGACCAGACCGGCCATATCTCGACGGCACAGTATCTGTCGCTGCAGCATCCGCTGGCCGGCAACGGTTCGGGCGGCTCTTATGACGAGCCGGTCAACCTGTCGGGCAAGATCAATGCGGTGGTCACCGTCACCGACTTCGACGGCGACACAGTCAGCCAGTCGCTCGCCATCGGCGCCAAGATCGTCTTCGACGACGACGGGCCGAAGGTGACGGCTGTCGCCGCCACCGGCGTTACGGTAGCGCTTGACGAGACGGCGACCACGAGCACCCCGGCTGGGATCGACACTGGTACGGTCACCAAGGGCGAGGATCCCGATGTCGGCGGCACCGGCGCGATCGCGCACGGCACCAGCGACAGTGCCTTCGTCAACATCACGGCGCTGTTCGGCGCCGACGGTCCGGCCGTTTCGGGCAGCACCGTCTATGCGCTAAGCGTCACCAATGCGGTCTCCGGCCTTGCCGTCACCGACGGCTCGCTGATCACCTTGCAGACGCTGGCCAACGGCGTCGTGGTCGGCGTCGTGCAGGGCGGAACGTTCGATGGCGATGCGGCGTTCGCGCTGTCGATCGATCCGGCCACCGGCAAGGTGACCGTCGAGCAATATCTGTCGCTTCATCATTCGAACGCCTCCAATCCGGACGACACGGTGGTGCTGGGCTCGCATTCGGTCGCAGTGAGCGTGACCGTCACGGATGGCGACGGCGACACCGCCAGCGCCAGCGCCGATGTCTCGGGCCAGATCAGCTTCGACGACGATGGTCCGAGCCTGACCATCTCGCAGCCGAACGGTGCCTTGAACGGCCTGTTCCTGGACGGCTTCGTCCCCAATGGCGACGCCTGGGGTGCGGGCAGCGGCACCACGACCGGTCCCGCCGGCGCCTGGACCGTCACGGCCTCGCCTTACGAGGGCGCCAGCAGCATCGAATTGCAGAAGGTCGGTGACGGCTATCGCGGTGCAGACAGCCCGACCAACAGCGTTATGGTCGACCTCGAGGCCAGCCCCGGCAACATCCAGATCTCGCAGACGCTGCATAGCCTCAGCGCCGGCGAATACCGCATCTCCTTCGAGATCGGCGCCGCCAACGACACCAGCCTCCTACACAGCGCCAAGCTCGAAGTGCTGTGGAACGGCGTCTCGGTCGGAACCTACAATCCCACGTCGGGCGTCATGCAGACCATCGCCATCGACGTCACGGCGACGGCCGGCGACAACTCACTGACGTTCCGTGAAATCGGCGAACAGGGCGACAACACCGGCACCTTCCTTGCCAACATCAAGGTCGGCGACATCATCGTTATCGACGAGACCGCAGGTGTCGATGCCGATTCCGACGACACCACCGATCCTGCCGTGGCGGCCCTGTTTGCCGGCGTCAATGCCGGGACCGATCCCGACATGCCGCTGCACCAATATGCGCAAGGCAGCGGCGGCGTCGTGAACGCCACGGCGCTGTTCGGCGCCGACGGACCGGCAGCGAAAGCTTCGCTCGTCTATGCGCTCACCCTTGCCAGCAATACGGGCGTGGATTCCGGCCTGAAGACCACCGATGGCCACGCAATCTCGCTGTTCAACGACGGCAACGGCCACATCATCGGCGTCTATGACGCCAACAACAACGGCGTTACCGCCACCGACAAGGTCGCCTTCGCGCTGCATGTCGATGCCGCCACCGGCCAGGTCGCGGTTGCGCAATATGTCTCGCTCCAGCATCCCGACACCCACAGCAACGACGAGGGCATCGCGCTCGGCGCCGGCTCGGTCTCGGTCACCGTGACGGCGACCGATGGCGACGGCGACACAGTCAGCCAGTCGCTCGCCATCGGCGCCAAGATCATCTTCGAGGATGACGGACCGAAGGCCGTCGGAACCGCCTCGATTACGGCGAATGTCGACGAAGATGGCCTTCACAACGGTCAGTCCGTCGGGAATGCCGACATCTCGCAATCTGGCGAGGTGAGCGGGACAAACTCAGCCGTCGCCACCGGCGCTGCCGGTGCTTTGAACGCACTTGTCGACTTCGGCGCCGACGGCCCGAATGCAGTCTCCGCTTTCAGCCTGGCTACCCGGATGAACCCGTCGGACTCGGGGCTCGATTCGAAAGGCGGCAACGTCCTTATCGTCTCGGACGGCGCGACTTTGACCGGCTATGTCGAAGCCGGCGCCGGAACCGGCTATCAGGCCGGCACGGATCGCCCCGTCTTCACGCTGACGGTGGGGGCGGACGGCTCTTATGTTTTCACGTTGATCGACCAGATCGACCATCCGACTTTGAACACGGTCGCTGGCGACAATAGCGAAAACACGCTGGCCAATGGCGGAATCGACCTGTCGTCATTCGTTGTCGCGAAGGACGGCGACGGCGATACGATCGAACTCGCGGCAGGCACATTCAAGGTCCAGGTGGTTGACGACGTTCCGCAGATCGTCGCGCGGGACGCCACGACCACGACAACAACCACGACCGAAACGATCGTCTATACCCTACAGGCCGGCAACACCGACGTTCGCGGCATGGACGGCGCCGGCAACCACGATATCAAGCTGACCGCAATCGACGTCCATGAAGGCTCCAATTCCGTCAACACCACGGGTATCAAGATCGGCATCGGCGATGGCCAGATCATTGATGGTTATGAAACGCATCCCGGGGTGACCGGACCAGAAATCCTGACCATGGATTTCGTCAACGGCCTCAACGTCGTCCCCAACAATCCGAACCCGCCGATTGTCACCGACCTCGGCTCATACGATGTCGACTCGGTCAAATTCACGATCGATGTTGCCTCGGCGCACAATACCCATGAAGCCGTCCTGTTCATCGGCGCCAAGGACGGCGGCGTGTTCGAGCCGTTCACCGTAAACATCAACGGCGTGCTGACCGCCGGCGCCGCGGTCTTCCAAAGCGGCGTCCAGGTCGGCTACGCCTTCGCCGGCGTGCCGGACGGCGCGACGGTCGAAGTCATCGGCAGCACGCCGTTCGACCAGCTCAAGGTCGGCAACTACAACAATTTCGCTTTCTATACCAATGCCGGCGGGACAGATGCGACTTTGTCCGGCGGCAACCCCTTCAAGATCTTCGGCATCGAAGCGAAGGTCACCACGGTCACCACGCACACTGAAGTCTTCCGGGTCAGCCACGACGAAACCGCCGGCCTCAACAACGCCGCCGATCCTTATGCGGCCGACGACACCGGACTGCCGCCGCCTGCCCAGATCGACGAGCAAGGTGCGTTGGGCTATGCGAAATCCTCCGCAAGCGCGCTTGGTCTGTTCAGCGCTTCGGTCGGTGCCGACGAAAATGCCACATTCTCCTTCGCCGTGACGGATGCGAACGGCAACCCGCTGGTGAACGTCGTCTCCGGCCTGAAGACCCTTGATGGCTCAGCGATTCTGCTGTCGACGGCCTCCGATGGCGTTCTCATTGGCTCGGCCAATGGCGTCGACATCTTCAAGGTTTATGTCGATCCGACCGGAGCAGTCTGGATCGGGCAGTATCAGCCGATCGCCCACAATGTCGACGGTGCGAGCACGGCTGCGTTCGACGACATCGCGACCGTTGCGGCCGACCTGCACGTCAAAGCCACCATCACTGATTTTGACGGCGATTCGAGCACTGCCGTATCCCATGTCGGTTTGAGCATCGAATTCCAGGACGACGGCCCGGCCGCGGTCAACGACCAGGATTCGGTCACCGAAGACGGGCCGCTATCGGCCGACGGCAATGTGATCACGGGCGTGGGCGGCACCGACGCAAACCCGACCGACGGCCACGCCGATCATCTTGGCGCCGATGGCTTCGGTTCGATCGCCTGGGACGGCGCTGTCGCCAACCATGTGAATGGGCTCTACGGCCAGCTGACCGTCGGTGCCGACGGCAGCTACAATTATGTGCTCTACACGCAAGCTCAAAATCCGACCGGTTACGCCGCAGTGCAGGGACTTTCCGCCGGCCAGAGCTTGGCCGAAACGTTCGACTACATGGTGACAGATGGCGATGGCGATACGTCGCCCGCTTCTCTGACGATCACCATCGACGGCGCGAATGACCTTGTGACGATTTCGGGCCTGACGGCTCAGGTGGATGGCGGCGACGCAGTGGCCGACGAAAAAGGGCTGCCGCCGCACGGATCCAATCCCGCAGGGTCGGGAGAACTGTCGAACGGCAATCCATCCGATAGTTCCGACCATTCGGAAACCGCTGGCGGCACGTTCAGCTTCACTTCGCCTGATGGGCTCGGATCGCTGCAGGTCGGCGCAACCATCATCACCTATGCCGATCTGGCGAATTCCGGCTCGGTTCCGGTCGTCATTGCCGGCGGCCCCGCCTATGGCACGCTGACCCTCACAGGCTTCAGCGGGACAGACGCTGGCGGCACGGTCACCTACAGCTTCACACTGACCGACAATATTGCGCATCCGGTCGCCGGGACGACCGGCGCGGCGGATCAGCTCTTCGCCAGTTACGGCGTCATTGTCACCGACACGGACGGCAGCTCATCGAACTCGACGCTGTCGATCGCCATCAATGATGATGGACCTGTGGCTTCGAATGAAGCCTCGCAGTCAATTGCCGAGGATGCCCCGACGCTAACCGGCACGCTGGACTTCGTCGCCGGCGCCGATGGTGCGACGGTGACGCAGATCAACGGCGAGACCCTGGTGTTCGGCGCCGATGGCTACTCACAGCCAATCGTCTTCGAGCACGGCACGATGGCGGTCATGGCGAATGGCAGCTACACATTCACCGCGCAAGGCGACGACGTCTATCTTACTGGAGGCACCGCAACCGGCACCTTCACCGTAAAGGATGGCGACGGCGACACGTCGACCGCCAACTTCGGCTTTGCGATAAACGACACCACCAACGACACGATGGTCAACCTTAGCGCCTCGACGGTATCGGAAGGAGCGGTGGCCAACTACGTCTTCACGGCAACACTGTCGAACGCCTCCCAGGGCGTGACCACGATCACAACCGACCAGGGCGACATCACGATCGCGAACGGCCAGACCACCGGCACGCTGACGATTGCCTCGGGCAATGACGAGGACGTCTATCTCGACGCGTCGAGCCGGACCGCGACCATCATCAACACCAGCGGTGGCAATTTCGAGCATCTCGTGGTCGGCGCCGCAACGGCGACGGCGCAGGTCACCGACACCACAAACACGGTGACGGCGACGCTCACGTCCTCAACAATCCCGGTCTCGGAAAATGGCGGCTCCATCCTCTACACGGTGACGCTGACCGGCACTCCTGGTTCGGTCGCACCGACCGCGCCACTGACCTTCACGCTGGCCAATGGCGACACGGTGACGATCGCCGCCGGTGCGACGTCCGGATCCGTAACCCACACCTACACGGATGCCGAGATCACCAACCAGGCGAATATTTCCAATTCGATTGCGTCGGTGCAGTCGGGGGGCAGCGAATATGAGCATCTGGTCACGGCGGGCTCGACCACCGTTGACGTCAACTACTTGACAACGCTCACTGGTCTGACGCTGCAAGCTTCCGGCGGCGACACATTCGTGGACGAAAAAGGCCTGGATATCCGTAGCGGCGAACCTGCGGGATCTGGCGAAAACGACAACAATCCGGCTACCAATGTCGATCCGTCGGAAAGCAACACCGGCGCCTTCGGTTTCACATCGCCCGACGGCCTGGTCACGCTGACGATCGGGACCACAGCGCTGACCTTGGCGGAGTTACAGGCCGCCTCGCCCGGAGCGCCGGTGACCATCTTGGGCGGCCCGGCCTACGGATTGCTCCAGGTGACAAGCTTTGTCGGAGACGCGACCGGCGGCACGGTGACCTACAAGTTCACCTTGCTCGACAATGTCACTCATCCGAATACAACGGCGGATGCGACGCCCGGTGACCGTGGCCTCGAGGATCAGGTGTTTGCGAACTACGGTGTTGTCGTTACAGACACCGACGGCAGTAGCACCACCTCTTCGCTGGACATCGCGATACGCGATGATGGCCCAACGGCCCACAATGACACCGATTCCTTCGGCACTGGCATCATAGGCAGCTCGATCCTCGGCAATGTGACAGACGGCACCGGCACCAACGAAGGTCTGCACGGCACCGGTATCGACACCCTGGGTGCCGACGGCGCCAAGATCAGCGGCGTTACGGGCGCTGGCGGATCGGACACCGATGGGGCTGGCGGCGGCTTCGTCGTCAGCGGCCAGTTCGGCACGCTGGCTCTGCAGGAGAACGGCAGCTACGTCTATACCCGTGTCTCCGGCCTGGCCGGCAGCGACGTGTTCACCTACACGCTGAAGGACGGCGACGGCGACAGCTCGACCGCGACGCTGACCGTCGGGCTCGACAGCACCGGTCAGCCGACCGCCACCTCGTCGAGCATCGTGGTCGACGAGGACGATCTTGCAGCGGGCGTCCACAACACCAACAGCCCGAGCGACGATACGACTTCGAACCCTGCGAACATGTCGCTTGGCAGCTATGGGCCGGACGGGCATGGCTCGCTCGGCTTCAACGTTGCCAATGGCGACACCGTCATGGACGGCGCTTTCACAGTGAAGCATGACGGCGTCGCGCTCCACTATTACTACGACACCGCCTCACACACCTTGTACGGCACGACCGACACGTCTGGCGCGACGGCCGCAGCCAGCCACGCCGCCTTCAAGATCGAGGTCGACGAGACAGCGGCGACCTATAACTTCACGCTGCTGCAGGAGGTCGATCACCCGCAAGGCGGCGGCGAGAACGACATCAATCTTTCGCTTGGGTACACCATCACCGACTCCAACGGCGACCGCGCCGACGGCACGGTCGGCATCAAGATCGACGACGATATGCCGGTGGCTAAGCCGGACAACGTGCAAGTAGACGAAGGCAGCAAGCCGACGCTCAATGCGATCCTCGTGCTCGATCTTTCGCTCAGCATGAACAGCGATCCGGACGGCGCGGGCGGTTTCACCACCCGGCTTGCACTCATGCAGGCGGCCGTCCAGAATTTCCTGAGCAGTTCGACCGTGACCTTCAACCAGATCACGATCTATTCTTTCGGAGTAGGAGCCGAGCTCGTCGGCCAGTACACGATCGGTGAAAACAACTACATCCAGAGTGCCATCAATACCGTAAACGGGTTCAATTCGAATAGTCTCTCGGCTGGCACGCACTATGACTCCGCCGCCAACCTGATCGACGGCAGAAGCAGTAGTGCCGATCGCTACGCGAATTTGCCGCATCCCACGGCCGACGCCACCAACATCTACTTCCTGAGCGACGGCGACCCGCAATCGGGAGCGAGCCTGGATGCGAACGAACAGAGCAGCTGGAGTAATTTCCTCGCCAGCAGCCATGTGAACCAGGTCTTCGCGCTTGGCTTCAGCGATATCGCCAATACAAATTTCCTGGCGCAGATCGCCTCGCGCCCAGGCGATATTGCCGAAGCGGTGACGGATCCGACCGAGCTCTCGTCGACGCTGGCGGGTGCGCTGCCATCGTCCGCCTCGGGCAGCATTCTTGCCGATCATGGCCTTGGCGCCGATGCGTTTGGCGCCGACGGCGGCCATATCCAGTCGATTGCGATCGACGGTACGACCTATACGTTCAATGGAACGAACGCCATCGGCCTTTCCGGCGCATTACCCGGCGCGCATCTGCTTGCAAACGACGGCAAGTTGATCGAGGTGACCACGAGCGCCGGTGGCAAGCTGACATTCTATTTCGCCGACGAGGGTATCCATCATGCGGGCGACTACGACTACACCGCACCGGTGAACGTCAATGCCGACAAGATCGAGACATTCCACTATGTCCTGGTGGATGGCGACGGCGACACGGCCGGGACCGATCTCACAATAACGGTTCGGAACATTCCGGAGCCGCCGCGTATCGATCTGGACTATCATGCGACGACCACCACAAATGTGACCGACAATTTTGCATCCGGTAACTACAGCGGCGGCACTGGTTGGACAGGCAACTGGACAGAAACCAGTGATGACAACAGCGCCACGGGGAGCGATATCCTCATCGCCGGCGGTCGCCTGCAATTCAACGACGGCATCGACGGTGGCGAAATCATCGCCAGGGCAGTCAATCTGGCAGGCGCAACTACAGCGACGCTGACATTCAATTATGAAGACGACGGCTTGGGGGCGGGGCAGAACGTCGTTGTCGAGGCGTGGAACGGTAGCATCTGGCAAGTTCTTGGCACGTTGGGTTCCACCACCAGCAACGGCACAGGCAGCTTCTCCGCCGAGATGACCGCGGCCGAGATCAGCGCCAGTTCCCAGATTCGCTTCCGCGCCGAAGGAAACTGGGGCAATAACGACAACTTCTACATTGACAACGTCAACATCGCCTACTCCAGCGTCGACACCGCCACCGGCAGCACCGCGACGTTCACCGAAGGGGGGCCAGCGGCGGGGATTGCGACGGTCAATTCGTTGATCACCGATGCGGACAGCACCAACATAGCGTCGGCCACGATCGTGCTGACCAACAAGCAGGCCAGCGACCAGTTCGTCATCGGCGGGACACCGGTTTCGGGCGGCAACACCGGCGCCGTGAACGGCATCGGCTACAGCGTTGCCGACAATGGCACGCAGATCACCATCACACTGACTGGCAATGCGACGAAGGCCGCCTATGAAACGGCGATCGAAGCCATCGCCTTCCGCAACACCTCGAACCACCCGGCAACCGTCGATAGAACCGTGCAGGTCACGGTCAACGATGGAACGTCGAACTCCAACACCGCGGTCTCGACGATCCATGTCATGTCGGTCGACGCGCCACCGACGGTTTCCGGCGTAACCGTCAGCGAGACGGGCATTTCCTTCTCGATCGCGGATGCCGACAGCACGAGCTTCACCATCGCCAACACCTTCAATCCGGCGTTGTCTTCGTCGTTGCATGTAGGCGCCAGTTCCATAACGGTGGCGCAGGAGAACACTGCCTTCAGTGGCACGCTACAGATCACCGATGGTACCACCAGCGCCGACGTAATCGGGCTCTACCTCGGCAGCAGCGGAAACAACACTGACGTGACAGCTCCGCTCGCGAATGCGCCGAATGCCATGTATGGTTTCGGCGGAAACGACAACCTGACCGGCGGCTCAGCTGGCGACTATATCTTCGGCGGCGCGGGCAACGACACGATCAATGGCGGCGGTGGCGCGGACAAGATTATCGGTGGGGCTGGTGCCGATACGATGACGGGCGGAGCCGGTGCGGATACCTTTATAGTTGCGGCGGGAGATTCCACGCCGATCACAGCGCAGGGAAGCACTGGCAACCTCGCTGCAAGAAACGAAAACGGCACCATTTCGGGCTACGATATCATTACCGACTTTACTCCAGGGTCGGCCGACAAGCTTACGCTGGTTGGGACACCCTTTGCCGCCGCCAACGTGGGGATTCCCACCCATATCGATGGTGCAAATTCCACCTTGACTATTGGTAGTAGCGTGATCAGCCAGCACAGCATTACGAATGGTATCATCACCTTCTACAACGCATCGAACACGGCAGTAACGCTGGGGTCGGCGGCGAACGTCGCCGCAGTTGTCCAATATCTGCACAACAATAATCTGGGTAACGCCGGCGTAGCAGTCGCCTTCACTGCGACCTACGGTAGCATCACTCACACCTTCGTGTATGAGCAGGTTGGAAACACACCGAACTCAACTAATGACATTCTTGTTGATCTGCAAAATATCCCGGGCGGCATCGCCAATCTTGGGACGCTTATCTCGAACGGCGCCGTCGATCCAATCATCCTCGACCTCAACCACGATGGGTTCACCTTCTCCGACCTCAGCCACGGCGTCCAGTTCGACATCAACGGCGATGGCGCCAAGGACCAGGTCGCCTGGAACACGTCGAATGACGGTATGCTGGCGATGGATCTCAATCATGACGGCAAGATCGACGACGGCACTGAACTGTTCACGCCGAGCTTCGGCGGCGGCAAGTTCGCCAGCGGGGCGGCGGCACTGGCCTCGCTCGACGGCAATCATGACGGCGTCATCGATCACAATGACGCGGCCTTCAGCAGCCTGCTGATCTGGAAGGACGCCAATACCAACGGCGCCAGCGATGCCGGGGAATTGTCGCACCTCGCGGATAACGGTATCGTCTCCATCAGCACGGCGGCCAGTCCGGCCGTGGGCGAAATCGACGGGCAGACCGTGACAGGCAACGGCACGTTCCAGATGGCGGACGGCACCACCGGCAACTATGTCGAGGTCGAACTCGACACCTCGCTCGGTGCCCCCGCACAGCCGACCGTCGCCTCCGACGGCACGAAGACCTTCGCCATCGGCTCTCTCGAGGTGACCGACCTGATCGCCGACTTCCATGACGGGGCCAAGGGCGACCAGATCGATCTTACGGCACTGCTGAAGGGCCTGGCCGGCGTCACCGATCTCGAGGCCGGCGGCTTCGTGGAGATCGCGCAGTCCTCGGCCAACGCGGCGAACGCCGAGGTCAAGGTCGACACCAATGGCGGCGGCGACAACTATCACACGGTGGCGGTGCTGGAGAACTATACGTTCCACAGTGCGGCCGAAGCAGTCAAAATACTCTATGACGACAGCCATGGTACCAAGCAGGACGTGGCCTAAGGGCAAAAGGAAACGGGGTGAGCAACATGAACAGAATCTTGCGGGTGGCTTTTGGGGCCGGTCTGCTGTCGATCTTGTCGACGGGCCTCAATGCCGCCGACATCATCGAAGGACCCACGGGCGATTATTGCGGTGTCGTCGGCACCTCCAACCTGGTGCTGAACGACAACATCGTCGATCTCAGGGATCAGGTTGTGAAGCTGATGGACGAGTCGGTCGTCGTCGCCAACAGCTCGGAGTGGATCAATTCGTCCCGGCCGGTTTTCGTCTGGGCCTCCGAAGCCAAGGTCGCCTGCGGCATGGCTTACGGCTATCTTAAGACGAACTACAAGGACGAAGACACGCTCAACAAATGCGAGTGTTTCCACGATCGCATGGTCGAGTACATGCACTGACCGGATAGGCAACCTGCGCCTGTTGGCCACCATGGCAGCGGACGGATCAACTCCTGAAGGCGATCGCCGCAACGATCGCCCTGGCCGGCATTGGCCAAGTCGTCACGCTGGCTTGCGCCGACCGGCTGGAGCAGCCTCCCATGGCACAACCTCCGTCGTCCGGCTCGGCGCAGCCGATCCCATTGTGACGCAACCGCAGTGTGGTATGCGACAGACATTCAAGGCGTTCGCGAGCTATCAGCCGACCGTGCCGTTGCCGATGGCGACGTTCGGCGTTTCCGCGTTTTCGTCGGACCGCGATACCTTCTCAGGGCAAGCGCGACGGGTCGGGGCGCTGAGGGCCCGGCTCTTCGGCGGCTGAAGAAAAACAGGACGGCACGACCAGTTCGCCGTAACATGCGTCGGAGACCAGACCGGGAATAATAAGCCGGCGGTGAACAGGGTGGGACAATCATGGAAGCTGGCCGACGGGTCCGTGGGCTGAAGATTTGGGCAACCGCCTTCGCGCTCGCCGCGGTATTGTCGGGCTGCCAGTCGAAGGGGGGCGTTACCGAAGCGCTCGATCCGGCGGCGATTGCCGCGCCTGCCGGGCAGGACGGCGCCCCGGCCGCCGGCCCGGCCCAGGCAACCCAGTCGATGGGTGCCGGTTCGACGAAAATTACCATGCTATTGCCATTATCCGCCTCGGGAACGGCGGGGGAAAATGGCCGCAAGATGCTCGATGGCGCCAAGCTCGCGATGACCGATATCGGCAATGGATTGCTTACGCTGACGGTGGAGGACACCAGGGGCGACAACGCACAGGCCGGCAAATTGGCGCTGCAAGCCCTGACGACCGGCACGAAAGTCGTCATCGGGCCGACCGAACTGCCGGCAGCCCAGCATATCGCCACATTGTCGGGATCGAAGCGGCCGCCCGTGCTGGCGCTTGCCGACAATTTCGCGGGCGGCGCCGGTGTTTATGCCGTGCGCCTCAGCGAAGCGGACAGTGCGGCGGCGGGCGCTGCGGGCATCGCCGCAAAAGGCGGAAAAAAATTCGTATTGTTTGTCGCGGGTGGCTCGAATGCCAGCACGGTCGAGAAGCGGGTCGCCAACAGTCTCAGCATCTATGGCGCGACGCTCGCCGTCACCGTTCCATATTCGGCCGGCGACAGCGCCGCCAAGGCGGTCGACGAAATGGCCTCGCTCGTGGACACTCCCGACGCTGTCATCATTGCCAGCGGCGATGCCAGCCCGTCGCCGATACTTGCCGCTCTCAAATCAAAGGGCATTGCGGGCAAGGCGACCTCCGTCGTCGGAACCAGCCGTTGGCTGGAGCATCCCATGGAACCATCGTTCGAGGGAGCCTATATCGCAACGCTCGATCCGGGCGAAACCGGGCCGATCGCCGATCGCTTCAGGACGACATACAATTATCCCGCCGACGTCAACGTAGCCTACGCTTATGATATGGTTGCGCTGACTGCAGGAATTGCCAGCGCGGTCGGACCTGACGGTTTCAGCAAACAGGTGCTCGAAAATCCGAGTGGATTTCGCGGATCGACCGGCCTGTTCCGCTTTCGCGCCGATGGATCCAGCCAAAGATCGATGCCATTCTATCGGATAGAAAAGGGTGCGCTCAAACTGGTTGCCAAATCGACCTCGGGGTTCTGACCGTCCGGTAACGAACGCTGTGCTGGCCCGCCTGGTCATTACGGTCGGAGGCCTCGAGCTGCTGTTCGGGATTGCCCTGATCATGCATGCCGGAGCCTTGCTTGCGACCGACAGGCCTGCCCTTGGGACTCGTGTCGAGAATGCCGGGCAACCAGCCCGGTCGCAGACGACTGTTCTCGACGGAAGATGGCGAGAAGCGCGCAGGGTTGCCGAGGGCATTGTCGCGCTGCCGTCGATTGACCTGCCCGAGATCGAGCGGATCGAAGCCCGGCCGCCGCTCGGCGACCTCGGCCTCGCCGTGCCCCCTAAAACGCCCATGCCAGATGACTGGCGCGAAACCCTGCTCTTCCGGCCAATGGCAACGTCATCGGCGACTTTCGAATCCATGGGACGCAAAGTGGCCGTCAGTGGTGTGGCCAGCATAGAACCGGAAGCCACCTGCTCGTTTCACGATGTCGCTTGGTCCTGCGGCCAGCGCGCACGCGCCGCCTTCAACTCCTGGCTGCCTGGGCGCGCGCTGAAGTGCTTCATGCCGCCGGAGATCGAGCGTTTTGCCATTGCCGCGCCGTGTAGCCTTGGCAAGCAGGATGTCGGCGCCTGGCTTGTGTCCAACGGCTGGGCGATCGCGCTGCCCACCGGCATCTATGGCAAGGCGCAAGCAGTCGCCGAGGACGCGGAGGTGGGAGTTTTCGGCCCGCCGCGATAGGCGAAATCGATTCACGATTCGCACATCGATCAAATTGTATGGTTTGCCGCAACTGAAATTGCGCATGCCGGCGCTATGCTCGCCGATCTGACAGGAGATTGGTAATGGCACAAGCCGAAACGACCGCCACCGAGCCGGTATGGAAGGGTGTCGCGTGGCTCGCCGTCCTGGGGACCGTTGGCAGCCTTGCCCTCTCCGTGGGCCTCAATTATCTGCTGTTGTTCAGCGATGTCTTGACGCCGTTCGGGCGCAGCATGGTCACTGCGGTGCTGCTGCCTCTGATCATCGGTCTGCCGCTTTTCGTATTGATCGGCTTGAAGCAGGCCCAGATCCGCGGCTACCGGCGGGAGCTCAACAGGGCCGAGACCTATGACAGGGTGACAGGCTGCCTGAACGGCCCGGTTTTCACCTCGATGGTCGAGCGGCGCGCGGCCAGGCCGTCAGCGCCAGGGCCGCGCGCCGGCGCCTTCCTAGTGATTCATGCCGAACACCTTCGCTCCATAAATCTTCGCTACGGTCCAGATTGGGGCGATGAGGCCTTGCGGCTCGTCGCCTCGGCCATTCAGTCTGCGGTCCGCAAGGAGGATATGGTAGGTCGCATAGGAACATCGATGTTCGGGGTCTTTCTTTCAGGTACGACCGAAGCGGAGGCCGCGGAAATTGGCGAGCGCATTCGGGCAAGCGTCGCACAGGTCTATTTCGCGCCCAAGGGGACCGAGGACGTTCTGGCGATCAGCCTTGGAAGCACCGTGTTTGAAACCGAGCTTGCATTCGAGGACATGTTTCGCTCAGCGGAAGCGCAATTATCCGCCCGCGCACCTGCCGAAACGCGCCCTGCAGGTCTCCAATAGCCCGGTGTAACGTGACCGAAGCCAATACCTGGCGGCAAATCGACGTTTGGACACATTCCTAAAGCTCAGCGAGCAGGGCCGCTCGACAGGCACAAGCATTTGATCGATCTCGTTGCCGGAAACCTCATCGGCGCGGAAAGAGAACCTCGCCCATTCCAAGCACCGCGTTGTCACCGCCATATTTATGTGGTGCGCTCCCCAGCAGCGGCCGTTTCAAAATGCCTTCTGCGATCAGATGACGATCGATGATGGTGGCAAAAACGCTCTCGGGCGCGCCACACTCGACGAAGCTCGGCGACAGATGTCCTGGCGCGCGATCAAGAAGGATCGAACCGCGACGCATCAGGTAGCCGGGCATTTCACCGATGCCACCGGCTACCACCAGCGTGCCTGCGATCATGCGGCTGCCGGCATAGTCGCCCGAGCCTTTCAGCACCGAGATCAGACCGCGCCGCATCCGGTCCGCGGCGAAGGCGCCCGCCCTGCCCCTGACGATCAGCACGCCGCCATTCATGCCGGCCAGTTCGCCGACGAGCGGCGCACCAAGGTGATCGCCGGCATTACCTGTTATCTCCAGCCTGCCGCCGCGCATGCCAGAGCCGGCGTGCGGCCCTGCATTGCCTTCGATCGTCAGCTTGCCGCTGCGCATGGCGCGCCCGGCCTGCGCGCCAGTATTGCCGATCACGCGAACCGATCCACCTCCCATGCCTTGCGCCACCCGGTCGAGGCGCGCGCTTCCTCCTTCGAACACGATGCTCAGCGGATCGCTGCCGGCGAGGCGAAAAATGTCGCCCACCTTCGATCCGTGCTTCGACATGCCGATCCGGATTTTTTCGATATCCCGTCTTTCGCTCCCAGCAAGCCGCTCCGGCGTCAGCGGCGACAGGTCGAGGCGCTCAGGCGGTTCGGCAACAAGAGTGAAGGTCAGCGCCTTCATGGCAACATATCCTTCAGCGAATAGATGAACTTACCGAGCTTGCCGCCGTAATTGCCGGCGCCGATGCGAACCGCGCCTTTCTTCGGTCCGATCTGGATGACGGCCTTGATGCCGGCCTTCATCGCCGCGGCAACGGCATCATTGGTCTCACCATCAATGACGATTTCCAGGACGGCGTTGATGTCGGGGCCGAGCTCACTCGCAACCACACCGCGCAGTGTCGGCGCGTAGGCTTCGTTGGCCGAGGCGATCATGCCCTTGTATTTGCCACCTATCTTGGAACCCGAACGGGCGATGCCGCCCGGGAACGGCACGATGGCACCGGGCACCATTCCGATCGCGGCGACCGCGGCCTCGGCCGCGACCAATGCGTTGGCGCTGCTTTCGGCCATGACAAAGAAATTGCCGCCGCCGACGGCTTCCTTCGTCAGTCCGGTTGTTGCCTCGCAGAGGAATTCACCATCCATGACGGGAATGCGCCAGAAATGCCTGTCGCCGATCTTCTTGGAGATTTGCCAGCCGTCGCCGAAATAACGCAGTGCCGAACCGAGCTTGAGCTTAGCGCTGCCCTCCAGCCCGGCAAAGCAGGCGGAGCCCGGCGAAGTCAAAACACACTGCCCGACGCGATTGAGCAGTTGCTTCTGCAATTCATCGGTTCCCATCGCGAAGATCATCACGCGGCAGCCGGGCCGGCCATCCGGGGTGGCTGACGGCGGCAGGTCGGCATCGATTGCCGCTTCGCAGCCGCAACCGATTACCGAGGTGGCGAAGCCGGTCATCGTGATCGCCGCCTGCCGTGCCCATTTCCGGTTCGGCGCGGTGATGATGATGGCGGTTGCCCGCATCCCAAAGGCTTCGGCAAAAGTATCGTCGATCGTTACGCCATTTACGCTCACGTTCGGCATGGCACCTCGCCGAATGGCTGTTCACGCGCAATCGCGGAATCCGGGAAATTGAACCAATCCAAGGACAGGCCGTAGCGCTGCTGGTGATAGTCCTCCAGACGCCGCACCATCGCCTTGTCCACAGGTGGATTAAGCCTGAGGGCCTTGCCCCAGCGGTAATGGATGATCTCCCCGTCCTGCACGACGAGATCGCCATCCTTGAAAACATATGCCGCCTGTCCGAGCATTTTCGCGATACTTTCGTTCCTGCGATAGACAGCAATATCGGCTATCGCGCCGGCGCCGAGATGGCCTCGATCCGTCAACCCAAGCAGCCTGGCCGGCGCTGCGCGCGTCATGATGGCTATTTCCTCGAACGTGTATTCGCGATCGATTGCGGACAGGGTAGAGTGCGCTAAGGCGGATCGTGAAAGTCCAGCGGCCATTTCGGTGCGTGCTTCCCGCCTCATCAGCAGCTCGAACAGAGCCGGATAAGCGGTAAAGGGTGCACCGTTGGGGTGATCGGTGGTGAAGAACACACGCCAGGGATCGTCGATCAGGAGAAAAAGCTCGAGCCCGATCGCCCACTGCATCGTGCCATAAAAGTCCTTGCCATAGCTGTAGGGCACGATGCCGCCGCCATTGCCATCCCCGTCATGAATGACGGTCTTTTTCGGATGCGCGCTGCCCCGCGCCGAGAACTGCCGCATGACGTCGGAGGAGACCGTGACCGTCTGACCGAACATCACCTGACCGATATCGATGGTGACTTCCGGCGTCGTGTTGACCAGTTCGGCAAGCCGCGCGGCAGCGGAGGAAAATCTTCGCTTTCCTTCCGTGCCATAGCCATAGAACTGGAGGTGGGCAAGGTGCAGCGGCTGCCCATCCGCCGCCGCAATCGTCGCGGCCGCCGTGTCCGCAGATCCGGGAATGCCCAGATTGTTGCAATGGACATGCAAAGGATGCGGCAGGCCAAGATTGTCGACGGCGGCCTGCAGCGTCTTGACGATGTTGCG
Organism: Mesorhizobium sp. B1-1-1; assembly: GCF_006442955.1. Classification (NCBI taxonomy): domain Bacteria; kingdom Pseudomonadati; phylum Pseudomonadota; class Alphaproteobacteria; order Hyphomicrobiales; family Phyllobacteriaceae; genus Mesorhizobium; species Mesorhizobium sp. B1-1-1. Next base: position 395,237 of record NZ_VFWW01000002.1, on the reverse strand, counting down.
CGAGCTGACGCCGTAGGAAGGCACCACATCGTCCAGCGCGAACGTGCGTGCGTTTTCCTTGAAGGCGGCCGCTGCACCGGCGTTGATCACCTTGACCCCGAGCGCTCGCGTCGAGGCGACCGTCCAGGCGACATAGTCCTCGATCATTTGAGGTGTGGCGGCGTCACGGATCATTGACAGCAGGAAGTCGTCGTTGCCGAGAATGGCGAGCGTCGCCTTGTCGATGATCGGGATGTCGGCCAGCTCGAGATGGGTGTGGAGTGCAGATCCCGGCGACATCGCCGGTTCGACGACCGTCGTGAAGCCCATCTTGGCGTAGAGACAGCCGGTCTGGAAGGTCGACCAGCCGGCATTGGAGAGCGGCGTGGTCGCCGGTCGGGCCTGATGGGCGGCATGCTGTTCGGGCAAGAGAAGCCGCGCGGTATTCACGTTACCGCCGCCAATGTGGGAGTGGATGTCGATGGCGCCCGCCATCACGATGCAGCCGGCGGCTTCGATGGTCCGGTCGGCCACCCCGTCAGCCGGCGCCGCGACGATCTTGCCGTCCTTGATCCACAGGTCGCCCTTGCCGAGGCGGCTGTTGACGGGGTCGACGATGTCGCCGTTGGCGATTTTCGTCAGCATGGCAATGCCTCGGCGAAAACCCGACTGGCGACTAGGCGAATGATCGTCGCGGCGGAGGGCAATTTCGAAGCAGCGCGGGTATCAGTCGACTTCAGCGAGCCGGTACGGCTGGAATAGACAACCGCATCGTGATCGACCCCAGCTTCGCCAATGGCGATGGTGACCGCGGCGCCTGCGACCGGCTCTTCCGTTTTAGCCAGCGCAATCAGTGCCATGCGTCCCCTTTTTCTCGGGAGTTGGGCAACCGTGGCGGAGATCCGCAGGTGCAGGTCGGCTTCGCCGGCGGCGATCATGCGCGCCACATCGTAACGCCAGGGATCGAATTCCGGGAAGCCCCGCGCAAAGCCCGTGCGCAATGGAAAACCTGTCATCCAGGTCGAGGCGAGCACGCTTCCCCACCCGTTTTCGCTCGCCGGCAGATGAAGGCCAGATGCACGTGATTTGCGATTGAGATCGGCGATCAGCCCCTGCAGCATCTCCAACGCCAACCCATCGGTGGCGTGGCCTGAAAACAGGAACACGGGAAAGTGCGCAGCCGCCAGAGCCTTGGCGAAATCGTTGAAGTTCGACACCGGTCGCGATGTTTGCCGCCCCTTGTACTGCGCCCTCAGCGCCGCCAGCGTGGCGCCGAGGCTAGCCTGGCCACAGGAAAGGAGCGTTGCCTTGCGCCCGTTTTTCAGCGGCGGCGCGGACACCCCGTTCGATCCCACCAGGAAGAACTCGCGCTCAATCCCGGTCGAGAGATCGGGCCTGGTCGAGAGATCGGGAACCGTGCCAGCGAGTTCGGCAACAAGATCATGATGGATTTGTGCGAGTTCGCCCACGATCACCACGATATCGGCACGCCGGCGCGTCTCCCCAGGGGCGACGGTCATCGCGCCCCTGTCGGTAAAAAGCAGGGTCTCTCGGGCAAGTGCCGCGCCGTCGGTGTGATCGTATGCCGCGCCAAGCCGCTCGGCCAGCGCGATCGCCGCCCTCGTGCCGTGTATGTCCGTATCAAAGCTGAAAACCGGGCACCGGCTTGACGATAACAGCGACGCGGCATGCGCAGCCGCGCGCTCGACCAGCGCTTCCCGGTTGCCTATCCAAGCAACCGCCATTCGCTACACTACTTTCTGGTGCCGGCTCGATCCTAGACGAAACTGGATTGGCCGTGAACCCCGCTTGCCAGCAGATTAACGAATGTTTTCATACGCTATCAACAAACTCCGACCGCGCTTAATCATATTTGATGTAAGCGAAGCGTTGATCGGTCGCCGGAGTTCCCTCCAGCGCTCCGCCTTCCTTGGCCGGCTGCCACTGGACAACGTCCTCGATCTTTCTCGCCAACTCGAAGTCCTTGTTGGTGATACCCTTCGCCGCGTGGTTCATCAGGCGTACCTCGACCCAGGCATAGGAAGCGGTGATATCGGGATGGTGCCACGCCGCCTCGGCGAGATGGCCAACCGTGTTGATGACCATCAGCGTCGACTTCCAGCTGTGGGTCTTGTATTTGCGCCGTATCCAGCCGTTTTCGTGGCGCCATTTCGGCAACTCCTTCTCAAGCCGGTCGGCAATCTCGGCGTCCGAATAGACCTTCTCCTTGACCGTTTCGCTCATCTCGACCTCCCCGAATTGCTCGGTCCGTCAACACGACAGGCCAAAGCAGAAACATGAATGCACTCTCTTTGGCTTGCTCCCTCGACGAAAACAGTTATCATCGTGGCGGGCACCTAAACTTCCATGATGCATCCATGATGCACCCATCGGGGGGCAGATGTCGAATTTTGTTACCGTACGAGTGCCCGCTCGCCTTCACCTTGGCTTCCTCGATCTCAATGGCGATGCCGGACGTCGCTTTGGCAGCGTTGGGCTTCCGTTGAGTGAACCCGAAACCGTTGTCACCCTGTCGCGGTCCGGCGAGACCATAGTCGAAGGTTCCGAGGGCGTTCGCGCCGGTGAGCACTTGTCGACGCTCTGCAGGCATCTCGGCATTCGCGGCCAGCACCATTTGGTGATCGAACAGTCGATCCCGAGTCACGCCGGCCTTGGGTCCGGCACGCAGATCGCCCTTGCCGTCGCCTCTGCACTGCGAACGCTCCACAACCTGCCTCTCGATGTCGCCGGCGACGCGACCCTGCTCGAAAGAGGCGGCCGATCTGGAATCGGCATCGCAAGTTTCGAAGACGGCGGCGTGATTGTCGACGCGGGCAAGGACGAGCGTGGCGGACCGCCTCCGGTCGTGGCGCGACTGCCGTTTCCCGAAGAATGGCGCGTCATCCTCATCCTCGACCATGCCGGGCATGGACTGCATGGCGAAGCCGAGGTCGCGGCGTTCCGTTCACTGCCACCCTTCCCGACGGCGGGCAGCGGCGAGATCTGCCGGAGGGTGCTGATGGGTATCATGCCGGCCTTGGTCGAGCGCGATCTTGCGGCATTCGGCGCTGCCGTCACCGCGATACAGATGCTGATCGGCAGCCATTTCGCTCCGGCGCAAGGCGGCGTGTTCACTTCAAAGCGGGTCGAGATGGTCGCTCACCGTCTCAATAAAGCGGGCGCCGTCGGGATCGGCCAGAGTTCCTGGGGACCCACAGGCTTTGCCTTCGCGCCGTCGCATGACGCCGCGCTCAAATTCGTCGGCGCGGTTCAGAAGATAACCGTTGAAGACGGCCTTCAGATCAAGATCGTCAAAGGCAGGAACTCCGGCGCGAAGATCAGTTCGGCCGGACTCGGTCTCGTCGGCAGCTGACGCTTCAGATTCCAAGCAGAAAGGCGAGAAATGGCCCGCAAACATATCCTGCATATGCTGACGCCGTTGAAGCACATGAGCCCGTTCGACGTGAACATGGCGCTCGACGCTGGCTTCGACAGCGTGGTCCCCTATGTCGATGTCGACCTTGGTGAGGTGACAGGCCTGGTTCAGGACGCGATCTTTTCGCGCCCGCCGGATGCGGGTGTCGATACCGGCATCTTTATCGCCGGGAAGGATGCTTCGTTGGCGCTCGACATGTTCGATGCCGCGAAGAAGGCGATGGTGCCGCCTTTCCAGGTTTCGGTATTTGCCGACCCGGCCGGCTCGTTCACCACGGCCGCGGCGATGGTGGCCAAGGTCGAGAAGGCGTTGGAGAAGAAATTCGAGCGCGGGCTGAAGGACACGAGGGTGGCTGTTTTCGGCGCCACCGGCGTGGTTGGCTTCTGCACCGCCGTCATCGCGGCAAGGGAGGGCGCCCGCGTCACGCTTGTCGGCCATGACGGCATCGAAAGGGTGAAACAGATCGCTGCCGAGATCAAAAGCCGATTCAAGATAGGTGTCGATGCGGCTGACGGATCGAGCGATGCCCGGAAAACCGATCTGGTCGAAGCAAGTGAGGTCATACTGGCTTGTGCGAAAGCCGGCGTCCAGGTGGTTTCAAAGGCCCAGTTGAGAGGCAGCGGCTTGCTTATCGCCGCTGACGTCAACGCGGTCCCGCCCGCAGGCATCGAAGGATTGGCCGTCAATGCCAATGGCGACCCGCTAGAAGCGGCAAAGGCCGTCGGAATTGGCCCGCTTGCCATCGGCAACGTCAAATATAAGGTCGAGTCTGGCCTTTTCAAAAGAATGATCGAATCCGAAAAAACGATCGCGCTCGATTTCCAGGAAGCGTTTTCCCTTGCACGCGAGATTGCCAAATAGCGCCAGATCTCTGCTGATCGCGGCGATTTCAGGCCGGGCATTGGCCATGGCTGCGCGGCGTGCGGGCTACCGTCCGTTGGTCGCTGATTTCTTCTGCGATACCGATACGGTTGCGCTGGCAGAACGAACGACCAAGCTGCCGGGCAACCTACAGGACGGCATCGACGGCGAGCGCATCATCGAGACGCTTCGGGACCTGGTCGGCGAAGACCAGCCGGTCGCCGTCGTCCTGGGCTCGGGTTTTGAGCGGATGACGGAGACTGTCGACGCCGTCGCTCGCCATTTTCCGCTTGCCGGCAATCGCGGCGCGGCGATCAGCAGGATCAAGGACCCGCAATTGCTGGCCGCGGATTGTGCCGAACTCGGCATCCCACATCCGGAATTCCGGTGGGATCGACCGCCTGAGCCAGACAGTTGGGTGGCCAAGACCGTGGGCGGCGCCGGGGGTGGGCATATCAGACAGGCGGCCGGAGAAAGCCAGACCACCGGCCGCTATTTCCAGCGTTTCGTCGCCGGACGCAGCGTCTCGGCCCTCTTCGTCGGCGACGGCCAGGCCGCGCGCATCGTCGGCTTCAGCCAACAATGGACTTCCCCCGTCTCCACGGCGCCCTACCGCTATGGCGGGGCCGTGCGGCTGAGACGCTTCAACCGCAGGCAGGCGGCGGTCATCGGCGGCTGGCTTTCAGCCCTGACGCGCCGTGCCGGCCTGGTTGGATTGTGCAGCGCCGATCTCATTCGCGGATCGGATGGCTACAAGCTCATCGAGATCAATCCGCGGCCAGGCGCCACGCTGGACATTTTTGACGAGGCCGATGCGCCGCTGATCGAAGCACATCTGCGAGCTGCAACCGGCGGAACTTGCCGTTTGCCACGCTTCGTCGATTCGATGGCTTCAATGGTGACCTACGCCGCGACACCAATCGCGCGGTTTCCGTCGATTGCGTGGCCCGAATGGACCGCTGACCATCAGTCGCCCGGCACCCCTCTGATTGCCGGCGACCCCGTCTGCACCGTCTTCGCGCGCGGTCCGAACGCCGATTTGACCAGGCGGCTCATCAAGGGGCAAGCCCGCCGGTTGCAACTCCAATGGGAAGGAGACCGGACATGAAAGACGGTTCGGCATTCCTGAACGACAATGCACAGCGCATCGCTGACGGCATGATCAGCGACGCCGAACGGCTGCGGATCGCCGCTTCCAAGGGAACCTTGGGCGAGCTCCTTATCGATGTCGGCGCCAAGGCGCCCGGCAGCATCGAGGCCGGGCTGCGCATGGCGGAGGCGGCGATGGGCGGTCTCGGCAGCGTTTCGGTGTTCATGGACCGCACGGAGCGGAAATGGCCGTTCACCGTCGAGGTGCGCTCGTCGCAGCCCGTACTGGCCTGCCTAGGCAGTCAATATGCGGGCTGGAACCTGTCTGCCCAGGACTATTTCGCCATGGGATCGGGACCGGCGCGGGCACTCGCCCGCGTCGAACCCCTGTTCGACGCGCTTTCCTATCGAGACACCGCATCGTCCGCCGTGCTTATCCTGGAGACTGCCAAACCGCCTCCCCCAGCAATCGTCGAGAAAGTGAGCAAGGCAACCGGACTGGCAACCGACAAGCTCACCTTCCTCTACGCGCCGACGCAAAGCCTTGCCGGCAGCCTGCAGATCGTTGCGCGCGCGCTCGAGGTTGCCCTGCACAAGGCCAACGATCTCAAATTTCCGCTGGAGAACGTTGTCGACGGCATCGGAGCGGCGCCAATCCCCGCCCCCCACCCGGATTTCCTAACCGCCATGGGCAGAACGAACGATGCCATCATCTATGGCGGCAGCGTCCAGCTCTTCGTAAAAGGGTCGGCAAAAGAGGCCAGCAACCTCGCGGAGAAACTTCCGAGCCGCGCCTCACGGGACTACGGTCAACCCTTTGCCGAGATCTTCAAGCGGTTCAAGGGGGATTTCTATGCCATCGATCCACTGTTGTTCAGCCCGGCCGAAGTGATCGTGACGGCGATCGAAACCGGCGACACGTTTCGCGCTGGCCGGCGTGATCCAAAGATGCTCGAACGGAGCCTCGGTTAGCATGGCGGCACAAGGAGACCCGTCCGTCATCCGCCACATCCGAGGCACCACATGATCCCTCGCATCCTGATCGTCAGCGACAATTCGGACACCGGCTCAAGTGGCCTCGCGGCAAGGCTTGGTCGACGGGGCGCTATTGTTGCAACCGTGCCGCTGGCGGCGATCGCGTTCGACACCGGCAGCCCGGGCGGACTTTCGATCCCCGGTTTCGGCGGTGCGCTGCCCGATGCCGTGCTCGTCCGTTCGATCGCCGCCGGATCGTTCGAAGCGATCACCCGGCGCCTCGGGGTACTGCACGCGCTGAGCCGGCTGTCGGTTCCCGTGTGGAATTCGGCGCAGGCGGTCGAACGCTGCGTCGACAAGTCGATGACGACTTTCCTCTTGAAAAATGCCGGTCTGCCAACGCCACCGACATTCGCCGTCGAAGGACTTGCCGCCGCCAAGGAGATCGCGGCGCAGGAGCTTCGGGAGGGACCGCTGGTGCTGAAACCATTGTTCGGGGCGCAAGGCCGCGGGATAAGGCTGATCCGTACGCTCTCCGACCTTCCCGCCGCAGACGAGGTGAACAGCGTCTACTATCTCCAGCACTATGTGTCGCGCGCCGGCCCGCCCTTCCGGGATTTCCGCGTTTTTGTCTGCGCCGGCGAAACCGTCGCGATGATGAGCCGCAGCAGCGACGACTGGATCACGAACGTCAACCGGGGTGGCGTGCCGGAGCCGGTTTCGGGACCTGGCAAGGCTGAGCTGGCATCGCTGGCTGTCGCCGCGTCAGCCGCCGTCGGCGCGGATTTCGCCGGCGTGGACATCGTGCGAGCCGACGATGGCAGCTTGTTCGTACTCGAGGTGAACAGCATGCCCGCCTGGTCAGGACTGCAATCGGTGGTCGCTGTGAACATCGCCGAAGCGATCGCCGATGCCCTGCTGAAATTCCTGGCCGACCGCACCGAAGCGACCGCCGCGCCGCGGCCCTTCCGTTTCACCGCGCCGGCGAATTCGTAACGGAGCGGCAGGATGGCGTTATCGCGTGAACGCCTCCGGGCTAGCTACAAGGATGCCTGCCGGATGGAGATCGAAGCTCTGAAGCCGGGCAACGTCCACCTGTTCGCCGACGGACACGGCATGTCCGCCGCCCAGTTCATGATGAGTGCCGAGGTTTCGTCCGAGCCGCTGACCGATCCTCGCCTCTCGGTCGGGCAGCGCATGCTGGAGGCGGTGCGTGCGACACGCCTGGCGGTAGCAACCAACACCAATCTCGGCATCGTCCTCCTGGCGGGGCCTCTGATAGGCGCCGCCGAAATGAGGAGTGGCAGCTTGCAGGACAATCTCGACTCGCTGCTGCGCGCGTTGAGCATGGACGATACCAGGGCAGTGTTCGAGGCGATCGCCATGGCAGCGCCAGGCGGCCTGGGAGATGCCGCGAATGATGTGCGGCAGGAGCCGAAGGTTCATCTCTTGGAAGCAATGCGGGAGGCTGCCGACCGCGATATGATCGCCCGCCAGTATGACACCTGTTTCGGCGACGTGTTCGGGGTAGGGCTGGCCGCGCTGGTAGGGGCGCTAGCTCGCGGAGAAAGCGGCATGTGGCCGACCGTGTTCGCCTATATGGCGTTTCTCGCAGGCTTCCCCGACAGTCACGTGGTGCGCAATCACGGAATTGAAGTCGCAAATCAGGCGCGACAGGACGCTCTTTCCGTTCAGGCGACGCTCCATGCCAACGGCGACGAGCCGTCACGCATTCGCCTGCTCATGGAGTTCGACCGCCGGCTGAAGGCGGACAAAGTAAACCCCGGCACCTCGGCCGATCTGACCGTGGCTACTCTTTTAGTCCACACTCTAGGCACTCGCTTGCATAATCGCGGCGTTGGTGCTTGACTTCCAAAAGCGGGAGCTGTGCTTCCGCGGCTATCTAGCCAACCGGTCCGGGCAATCCGGGCGCTGCCAACAAGGATAGCTGTCCATCGAGCGCCTGCTCGGTTGCAGCGTCCGTGGACATCATAATTGTGTCTTGGAGGAAATTGGCATGGCAAAAATCTCGAAGGTAATGGTCGGTGAATCGCTGGTCGGGGACGGCAACGAAGTCGCGCATGTCGACCTGCTCATCGGGCCGCGAGGGAGCGCAGTCGAAACGGCATTTTGCAACGCGCTTACCAACAACAAGGACGGTTTTACCTCGCTTTTGGCGGTGATCGCGCCCAATCTTCAATGCAAGCCCAATACGGTGATGTTCAACAAGGTCACGATCAAGGGCGCCAAGCAGGCTGTACAGATGTTCGGCCCGGCGCAGCACGCCGTTGCAAAGGCAGTGCAGGACAGCGTCGCGGACGGGACAATTCCGGCAAACGAAGCGGACGACGTGTTCATTTGCGTTGGCGTATTCATCCATTGGGACGCGGCCGACGACGCCAAGATCCAGAAATACAACTACGAGGCGACAAAGGAGGCCATCCAGCGCGCTATCGCAGGAACCCCGACCGCCGCCGAAGCCACCGCTCAGCGCGACAACGTCAAGCATCCGTTCGCGGCCTAGACAAGAGACAGCCCCGCACAGGAAAAGCCATCTTCCGAAACGGATGGTCTGTTGCGCCGGCTGAAAAGGGTTCTGGGCTTTTGAAGCGACACTCCCGAAGGGCGCCCGCCTTTCGGGGGTGAGGAGCAACTGTGATCAGGCGCCGAGCGACGCCAGGTGACTAGGTGTGAGCGTGGTGTTGTGCAGTGAGGTTGCGACCAGCGCTGCGGCGATGCCCATCGCTGACAATGCGTGGATATCGTTGTCATCGCGGACGCCGCCGGCCGCGATGACCGCGCGACTTCCCGCCTTGGCCTTGACCTCCTCCAGCCGCCTGAAGTCCGGGCCGGCGGCCGCACCGACTTTGGCCAGCGTCATGACGATCACCTTTTGCGGCCAAAGCTCGGGCTCAGCGAGAAGAGAACGCGGTCCGCAAAAATCATCGCCAAGGAAGTCAAGGGACAGGATGAGATCGGGATGATCGCGAAAATGCCGGAGCAGCACATCGTCCTGCTGCGATTCGGAGCCCAACACCGGGTAAACCGAACGTTCAGCAAGCGCCGCCAGAAGCGTTTTCCTGTCTGCTACGCCGGCATCGACCCAGAGCTCAGGCGGCTGCGTCATCGCCCTCAGCCGGGCAAGTGCGTCACTGTTTGGAGACCCGCCTCCGATGGCGTCCAGATCGGCGATGTAGAAGGTCGAAAAGGGATAAAGCGTGCGCAACCCTTCGGCGACGGCGAGGACATCGGAACTTCGGCTGAGCGGCGTAACGATCGGCCGGTAGCGATCGCGTTTTCCTTGCTGGGCGCGAACCACCTCGCCGCCTTTCAAGTCGAGAACCGGAATGATGCGCAACGTTTTTCTCGCCGACCAACTGCTGTCATGAAAGCTTGAAGTGTGGAAAAAAGAAAGAGCATCATTGCGGGCTTCGACATTGGCGGCGCGCATCTGAAGGTGACGCGCGCGCAAGGCGGCCGCATCGTCGGCGCGGTAACGATCGCCACGCCGCTTTGGCAAGGGTTGCATAGCCTGACCTCGGCCCTCGACGAAACAGCCCCGATCTATGCGGAAGCCGATCTCAACGCGTTCACCATGACGGGCGAACTATCGGACATCTTTGCGTCCCGCGATATCGGCGTGACGACGCTGCTGGGTCAGATTTCCAATCGTTTTCCCACAGGCGAAAAGCTGATCTATGCCGGATCATCCGGCTTTGTCGAGGTCGAGCAGGCAGCGCGGCTGAGCACTGATGTCGCCTCCGCCAACTGGCACGCGACAGCCTCTTTGGTGGCAAAACTGGCCGGCGATGCCCTGTTCGTCGATATGGGCTCCACCACCACCGACATTATCGCCATCAAGGACGGCGCCGTCGTCAATGAGGGCTACACCGATGCCGGACGGCTTCTGACTGGCGAACTGGTCTATACGGGATTTACCAGGACATTTCTGTTCGGCGTAGCCTCGTCTGCTCCTGTCCATCGAAGACTGACGCCATTGATGAACGAGTATTTCGCCTCGATCGCCGACGCGCACCGGATCCTGGGCGTGCTCGATGAGGAGGACGACATGCACCCTTCCGCCGACGGCAAGGAAAAGACCGTCCACGGCTCAATCGCGCGACTGGCGCGCATGGTCGGGCGCGACGCCGCTGAACTTTCGCCGCCGGAATGGGGTGAAGTCGCACGCTGGTTCAGCGAGCAGCAATTGCGGAAAATCCACGACGCAGCATCCCTGGTTGCCTGGGGTCTTGCTCAAGATGTTCCGATCGTCGGCGCCGGAACGGGCCGCTGGCAGATCAGGCGGCTGGCCGAGCGCATGGAACGTCGCTTTGTCGATTTCGCCGACATCGTCCCCGCCCATGACGCTGTTCGCGGCGAGGCCAGCCGCGCCGCACCAGCATCGGCGGTGGCGCTGCTGGCTGGATATCGATCGCAAGCAGCGTAGCGGCGCTCGCGTCGTCACGCTCACGCGTCCTCGCTGCTGGACCCTTTGACGGCCAGGTGATCGCTGACACGCTGCATCAGCCAACCCCAGGCTTCCCGTTCGTCGGCGCCGGCTGTCTTTTCGATAGAGATCGAAAGATACGCGATCTCGGCCTCGATCTTGTCGCGGGGTAGCATGCCGAGCCGGCTGACCAGGATGGCCAGTTCCAGAACAGCCGCCTTGGCACGGTTAAGGCCGGTGAAGGGCGCATGCATTTCCTCTCGAACCACGCGGCAGAAATGGCGAGGGCGCACGCCATCATCGTCAACGCTCTCGACTTCGAGAACCGAATGCGCCAGCGCAGTCGCCAACCGGGGAACCAGAAAATCTTCAACGGGAACGGTCGGCCAGTCCTTGCGCCCGGTCAGGCATCCAGCGAAGACGCGCACGTCGTCGGTGTAGTTGGCGATGGCGAACGGCACCGCCGCCAGATTGTCGAGCGTAACCGAGGGACGAAACGGCGCGATGACCCAGCCGTCTTTTTCGGAGATTATGCCGATCGGCGCGATATGGACCTTTCCTGTCTTGTCGACAGTGGTGATGATTGTCTCGCGAATGTAAGGCACCTAGCCCTCCTTCTTCGCGCGAAGCGTTTCGCCCGGTTCGGCAAGACGGGTACGGTCGGTTTCGGGAGCCGGTGCGGCAACGCCCCATGCGAGCGGCTCGTCCTGAACATAGCGCTTGCCGAGGCGCCACGCGATCTCGGCCTTCGTCAGTTCCGCGCCCAGATAGAAAGCATGCGCACCATCGGTCTCCACGCCAAGTCCGGCGAAGAATTCGAACGCATCCGTGGCAACCGCGTGCCCTTTGCCGTTGAAAATATGAATGCCGTCCTCCGCTGCCGCGATACGGTAGTTGGCGTCGCGCACCTCGGCCGCCAATCCAGCGATATCATCGGTCGAGGCCGTGAAGGGCTTGCGATCGTGGATCTGCAGCAAGCCTGGGTGATAGCTACGCGGCAGTGCACCGTCATTGCGGGCGGCGAACATGATGCGACGGGCAATGTCGTGCTCCTCGATCGTCCGCACCGTGTGAGGGCTGACATGCACGGCTAGCACGTTTCGAATCCCGAGTTCCGAGCAGAGCCCCGTTAGAACGGCCGTAACGCCAGAACTGTCGGCGTCGGTAAGCTCGGTGAGATTGCCGGTGCCCATCAGCAATTCGATCTTCGGCCAGCGGCGGCGCGCCTCGATGAAGCGGCCGAGCGATTGGGCGAAGCCGAAGTGGATCGGATCCAACACGGGATCGGCGATAAAGGAAATGCCAGCCCTTTGCGCCGCATCGATAGCGCGGCCAAGCGAATCCAGATCGCCGGGGGCGGACGGGATCAACACTGCCGTAGCCCCATGGCCGAACACTAACGGCAGCGTGTTCTCGTCGAGGCTGAGAAGATAGTCCGCACCGGCGCGCGCACCGATCGACAGTTCGTCCGCGCTGGCCGAATCGACGCTGACCTGAAATCCTTGTGCCTTGAGCTCGCGCACAGCCTCCGACAGCAACGGAAATGGCGTTTCAGGCAGGCAGCCAAGATCGATGACATCGGCGCCGGCCGCAGCTAGCGTCCCCGCCCGCAGCGTGAGCGCTTCGATCGACAGCATTGGCGCATCGACGATCTCGGCGAAGATGCGCATATCGTGACGCGTAAGATCCGGCGGCTCGCCGACACGGCCGAGAAAGGCCGGCAGGTCCGCGATCTCGTCAGGACCGCGCGCAAAGGGCACGCCGAAATGGTTCGACAATTGCTCGATATCGCCGCGATAGCGCCCTGGCAGGATAAAGCGGTCAACGGCGTTGGGCGCGATGAGACGCCGCTTTATGATGTCTTCGGTCATCAGTGCGGCGACCTTGACACCTATGTCGACCACCTCCCACGAAAACTCCGTCTCGCCCAGACCGGATAGCAGCTTTTCCAACCGTGCCCTGGCCAGATGTCCCGTGAGAAAGACCAGCCGCTCAGCCATGGCCGGACAGCTCGGCCCGGCGTTGCTGAACCGCCGCGTTGAGGTCCGTGAGCGACTCGACGACCTGGGTTCGTTCGAACCCCTTCAGCCGCTCGGTGTTTTCCAGGTCAATCCTGCGCGGATAGACTTTGACCAGGCCATGCGGCGCCATGGTTTCGAGTTCGGGTGCGGTGTCGCAGGCAAAGACGATGATCGGCACGCGGCACTTTCCGGCTTGCGCAAAGACGTTGGTGGCAAGCGTATCGGATATACCCCAGACGCATTTGGCAACCGTGTTGGACGAGGCAGGCGCCACCACGACCGTGTGGTAGACGCCGTGGTAAAATTCGCCGACGGGAATGGCGCTCGCCGTCTTGTCGTGCAGCACGCGCGTCGTCTCCGGAAAATCGAGTTTGAGCTTGTACATGCGCAGCACTTCATTGGCGGCTTTCGACACGAAGACATCGCAATGTTCGAGTTGGCGAACAAGTGCGAAGCTCTCCGTGAAAAAATGCCCGGACCCCGTCAAAACCCACGCCCAGCGCGGCACGTGCAGCTTCACCATCGGCTATCCTGCCTTCTTTGCCGAGCGGGTCGAAGCCACAATCCCGATGCCGGGCAGCTTGCCCGATGCGAGTAGCGCGCCCGCCTCGGCGGCATCCTTCGGACCGGCGAGACGGAAATCGATGCCGTCGGGCAGCATGGCGGCAAAGCCTGGGTCGACAATGCCCCTGGCCTTCAGGCTGTCAGGGGTATCGTTGTCGAAGAATGCATCGGTCTGCTTGATAAGCAACAGCGCGTTCGCGCCAAGCTTCCCGGCAAGCCAGGCAGCCAGGGAATCGGAGGTAATGTCCCAAGAGGCCGGAACGTCCGGTGCCGGCAACGCAAGTGACGACGGCAGCCACACCGGAACCTTGCCTTCGTCCAATGCTCGCACAATCTCCTCCAGCGATCGTGCCGGCGTCAGTCTTTCGTCCCGATCGAGGATGACTTGGCCGAACTGCTCCATGGCGAGGATCGCCATGGCATGTGCGGCGGTGTCGGAAAAACCCATGCGGGTCTGCGTCTCGCGCACCTGGTCGGCAAACAGGCCGCCGCCGGGCACGATGACGATCGGTAGCCTGGAACCCGCCAGCGCCGCGATCCAGCTCGTCATTTCCGCCGCATGGGCAGTGCTGCCGCCAAGCTTGACGACGGCCCGCCCGAGGACGTCGGAGCCTTGCTGGCGCGGCCGGGAAACACTACCTCGGTCTTTTCGGCCGGCAGAGCCGGAGGCGACACCGCGTCCTGCCGATTGGCGCTTGCGTTCGATCTCGACGCCGACACCGCCAGGCCCGAGCTCGAGTTTTTCCACCCTTACCGTGACGCGCACGACGCGCTGGTTCTCCAGAACGTGCGCCGCCACTTGCTCGGCCAAAGCCTCGCTGAGCTGAATGTGCCCCCGCGCGACGATGGTGCGAATGCCATCCATGATGATGTCATAGGAGAACACATGGCGCATGTCCTCGGGATGGTCGGTGACTTGCAGCACGTCGGCGATCACATCAAAGCGCACCTTTTGAGTATGACCATGCTCGAAGCTGTAGGCACCGATCTGGACCGGCAGAACAAAATCCCGCACGAAAATCCTGTCCGTGCCCAGTGTCGGATCGGTGCCCGGCGAATAGCCTCTCGCTGCCAACAGGCGATAGTCGATGCTCGATTTACCGCCCGTCCCAGGCTCTGCCGGGACCAATTCGCGAATCTGCGAGACCGCCTCGGCGCTGATTGAACCCGCGCGGTCGGCATGGCCACACAGCGCGCCGCGAAAGCCGAGGAAATCGGGAGCGAAAGGCAATAGACGTGGAATATCCGGGGCTTCGAGCGATCCGCTCAGGCCAACCATCAGACCGAGCGACTTGGCTCGATCGACGAATCCCGGAATCCGCTCCGGTGGCAAATGGTCGAGCAGCCGGCCCTTTCCCTTCTGCGCGGTATCAACCATCACGCCGTGGAAGCGGTGCCTGCCGAATACCGGCAGGAGCTCGAAGTCCGGCGCCAGATCGGCAAAGAGCACAGCGATCAACTTCGTTCGCGCGGCCAGCGGTTCGAGCGCCTCCGCGCAGGCAGGGATGTGAGCCGATGGGAAAAACCCGATCTTGACATAATCGACGCCGGTCGCCGCGATCTCTTCAGCCTTGGCGCGGATCGTTTCGGGTTCCATCGGCAGGTCGCCGCAGACCGCGCTGACCGGAGCCCGACCAGCGATGAACGAAATCGTTCGGCGGATGGTTTCCGTGGGTACCGCGCCCAACGCTCCCGCCTTCGGATCCTTCAGATCGACGATGTCGGCGCCGCCCGAAAGAACGATCTCCGCCTCTTCGATGCCGGTGACGCTGGCCAGCATTCTGGTCATTTGAACAGTTTCTCCAGTTTGGAGGACAAGATCTTTTGTCCTTCGTCCGCTTGATTCTCGCGCACGTCGCGGATGACATAGCTGCGAACGACCTCGAAATCGAAGATGGCAATCTTTTCAGCCGCCATTGCATGTTTGTCAAAAAGACACCGAGCCAGGGCAGACGCGAAAAGTCGTCCGATAGGGTTTGATAAATTTTGCGGGTCGGCTAAGTTGACCATGGGCACCTGGACTTGGCGCTGCTCCGACACCCGTCGGACCTCAGCGCAAGAATGGGTAATTACTATCGATGACGAGCGCGGTGCCGGGCACTCTCGCCGCCTTTTTGTGCTTTTTTTCCCTGACCGTCAACGCTCCGGGCGCGATAGCCCAGGAAGCGGCGGCGAAGCCGGAAAAAAAGGTCACTGAAATCAAGATAGGGTATTTGCGGGCCTACGCGCCGCAATTGACGCTTTCCATGCTCGACCTGCCGCCGCGTGATGAAGGTGTCGCCGGCGCCACTGTGGCAATCGGCGATAACAACACCACCGGAAAATTCACCGACCAGAAATTCAGCCTCGACGTGACCGAGATCAAACCCGAAGCCGACGCGGTTCAGGCATTCGAGGACCTGATCGCCAAAGGTGACCACTATGTCGTCGCAGACCTCTCGGCCAAACAATTGCTGTCGATCGCCGATATAGCCCGCGACAAGGGCGTGCTGATCTTCAACATCGGTGCCACCGACGATAGCCTGCGCGAGGAGGACTGCCGCATCAATGTTTTTCATATCGCGCCGACGCGCAGCATGCTTGCCGATGCGCTGGCGCAGTATCTCATGGTGAAGAAGTGGCCGAATTGGGTGCTGCTCTACGGCTCGCATGAGCAGGACCATCTCTACGCCGACGCGTTGCGCCGCGCGGCAACCCGTTTCGGCGGCCAGATCGTCGCCGAGAAGGAATTCAAGGACACCGGCACGGCCAGGCGTACCGACACCGGCGCCACGCAGATACAGCAGCAGATTTCCGTATTCACGCAGGATCTGCCGGAGCACGACATTGTGCTTGTCGCCGACGAAAGCCAGGTGTTTGGCACCTACGTGCCCTACCGCACCTGGACGCCGCGGCTGGTCGCCGGCACGGCCGGGCTTGTTGCATCGTCGTGGCATCCCGCCAGCGAGCAATGGGGCGGCATCCAGATGCAGAGCCGCTTCCTGAAGACGACGGGCCGGCGGATGCTTTCCAAGGACATGTCGGCGTGGACAGCAGTGCGTGGCGTCGGCGAAGCCACCACGCGCACCAAAGGCGACGATGCCAAAAAGATCAGTGACTACATCCGGTCGGGCGATTTCTCGGTTGCCGCCTTCAAGGGACAGAAGCTCACCTTCCGCAAATGGAACCTCCAGCTTCGCCAGCCGATCCTGCTTGGCGACACCAAGTCGGTCGTTTCGACATCACCGCAGGAGGGCTATCTCCACCAATTCTCCGAACTCGATACGCTTGGTATCGATCAGCCGGAAACGAAATGCGTTCTCAAGTAGGGCCAAAGGGGAGGAATTTGCGTGCAGACACGAGCTTGTGCATTCGCCATTCTCGCGGCCGGCCTCACGGCCAGCCCGGCATCGGCCTATACGGCCTACGTTTCCAACGAGAAGGACAACACGATGACGGTCGTCGACACGGCCACCATGCAAGTGGTGAAGACCGTCGAGGTCGGCCAGAGGCCACGCGGCATCACCATCTCGCATGACGGCAAATTCGTTTATCTTTGCGCCAGTGATGACGACACGGTCGAAATCATCGACACCGCGACGCTGCAAATCGTCGGCACGCTGCCATCTGGCCCCGATCCCGAATTGTTCGTGCTCTCGCCTGACGGCAAGACGCTCTATGTCGCCAATGAGGACGACAACCTCGTCACCGCCATCGACGTCGAGAGCAAGCAGGTCATGGCCGAGATTCCAGTCGGCGTGGAACCGGAAGGCATGGGTATCAGCCCTGATGGCAAGACCATGGTCAACACCTCGGAAACCACCAGCATGGCGCATTTCATCGACACTGGCACCCACGATGTAACCGATAACGTGCTGGTCGACACGCGCCCGCGCTTTGCCGAATTCAAGCCGGACGGCTCGCAGGTCTGGGTCAGCGCCGAAGTGGGCGGCACCGTCAGCGTCATCGATAACGCCAAACGCGAAGTGGTGAAGAAGATCCAGTTCGCGATTCAGGGATTGCGGGCTGAGACCATCCAGCCGGTAGGCATCGCCATCAGCGCCGACGGCAAGAAAGCCTATGTCGCGCTCGGCCCGGCGAACCATGTCGCCGTGGTCAATACCGACACCTTCGAGGTCGAGAAATACATCCTCGTCGGCCAACGCGTCTGGCACCTGGCCTTCACACCCGACCAGAAAACGCTGATCACCACGAATGGCAACTCCAACGACATCACGTTCATCGATACGGCGACCGACGAGCCGGTCCAATCGCTCACCGTGGGCCAGCAGCCTTGGGGTGTGGCCATTTCGCCCAAATAGCAGACATTGATCATGGGGAGGATCGCGACATGAAATTTCGCCATAGATTTATCTTCGCCGCGCTCGCCGGATTTGTGCTTGCTCCGATCGGCGCAAGCGCGGATGACGCAACGCCAAAACCATCGCGTGCCAGCAAGAACCTGCCGGAATTGATTATCGGCTCGGCCGATTCCACCTATGCCGTCAATCAGAAGGATTTCGAGCTGATCGCCGGCCAAGGCTATCGCTGGAAGATCACCTCCAAGGGCGGTTTCGAATACAAGTTCGTGACCGACCTGTTCCGCAATGTGTGGATGGACCAGATCGTCATCGACGATCTGGAGGTGCATATGGACGGCGGACCGGCCTGGCTGGAATTCGACGACGCGGGAACGATCCAGGTGCAATTCCACACAGTTCGCCCCGGCGAGTATACCTGGTCGGTTCCCGACCTCGCCGACAAGGGCCTGAAGGGCAAGATCACGATCAAGTGAGACCAAAGGAAATCAGGCGCGCTAGATAGCAGTGCGTCCTGCCAACGCGTCCTGAAGGAGCGATCCGGGCATGCAGCATGTGAGGACAAGCGGACCGGGAGACGAGGCGGCGGCGCTCGACGTCAGTGCCGTCAGCCACTCCTATGGACCGAAGCGGGCACTCAACGAGGTCTCGTTCTCGATCTTGCCGGCGACGTTCACCGTCCTGCTCGGCCTCAACGGGGCCGGCAAGACAACGCTGTTCTCCCTGATCAGCCACCTCTATGACACGCGTCACGGGTCGATCCGCATCTTCGGCCACGACATCCGCAGCGCTTCGGGCGAAGCGCTCAGACGGGTCGGCATCGTGTTCCAGGCGCGCACGCTCGACCTCGATCTCAGCGTCTATCAGAATCTTTCCTACCATGCCTCGCTGCATGGCATTGGCGGACGCGAAGCCCGGCAGCGCATCGCCGCGCTGCTTGACACAGTCGACATGCAGGGCCGCCAGCATGACAAGGCACGCAGCCTCTCCGGCGGTCAGATGCGGCGCATCGAGATCGCCCGGGCGCTGCTTCACCGACCTTCCCTGCTCCTGCTTGACGAAGCGACCGTCGGCCTCGACATCGAGTCGCGTGCTGGCATCCTCGCCACCATCCGCAAGCTCGTCGAAACCGATGGTATCGGCGTGCTCTGGGCCACGCATCTGATCGATGAAGTCAACGATACCGATCATGTCGTCGTGCTGCGGCGGGGTGACCTGGTCGCCAGGGGCAAGGTGTCGGATGTCGTCCAGGCAAATGGAGGAAATTCCATTCGCGATGCCTTTTCGAAGCTCAGCCGCATCGACGCGGCAGGCATGGCGGAGACATCGTCATGAGCGCTCCTGCGATGCCCGGAAAAGTTGTCAGCATCAAACCGGTAGGGTCTGAACCATTCGGCCTCCGCCACTATCTCATTTGCCTGAAAGGCATCGTCCTGCGCGAGTGCCTGCGCTTCCTGCACCAACGCGAACGGTTCATTTCCTCACTGGTGCGGCCGCTCGTCTGGCTGTTCATCTTCGCCGCCGGCTTCCGCCAGGTGCTCGGCGTGTCGATCATCCCTCCTTACAAGACCTATGTGCTCTACGAGGTCTACATCACTCCGGGTCTGTGCGGCATGATCCTGCTGTTTTCCGGCATGCAGTCTTCACTGTCGATGGTCTACGACCGCGAGATGGGCAACATGCGCATCCTGCTGGTCAGCCCATTTCCGCGCTGGTTCCTGCTGGTGTCGAAGATGTTGGCCGGCGTGGCCGTATCGATCGTGCAAGTCTACGCATTTCTGATCGTCGCCTGGTTGTGGGGCGTCAGGGCGCCGCCGCTCGGCTATCTCTACGTGCTGCCGGCACTGTTTCTGTCGGGCATGATGCTTTGCGCGCTCGGCATGCTTTTGTCGTCCATGATCAAGCAGCTCGAAAACTTCGCCGGCATCATGAACTTCGTCATCTTTCCAGGCTATTTCGCGTCGCCGGCGCTGTATCCTTTGTGGCGTATCCAGGAGGCAAGCCCCCTGCTCTACAAGATCTGCCTCGCCAATCCGTTCACCTATGCCGTCGAACTGATCCGCTTCGCCTTCTATGGGCAGATCGACTGGCTGTCGCTGGGCGTCGTCGCCGGTTGCACGCTGTTGTTTCTGGGCGGCGCCATCATTGCGTACGATCCTTCGCGCGGCCTGATGACCCGCAAACAGGACACGGGAGGAAACGGCTGATGGCGCGAATGAGACTTGTGCACACCCTGGTTCTGGTCGCCATGCTTGTCCCGATGGACGCCAGGGCGGCAAACACCGATCCCGACTGGCCTTGCATGCAGCGCAAGGTGCCGCAGCTCTCGCTCGGCCAGATCTGGAATGGGCCGGAGCTTCCCCCGGCGGCGAAGGATTGGTCGAAGGATTCGGGCGTCTCCGCGCTGGTCGAGGCGGTGGCGGCCCGACGGACGCCGATTGCCGAAGCCCAGAAGGAGATCAAGGACTTCGTGGCTTCTCTGCCGGCGGAGCAGGTCGCACCAAAGATGGCGATGCTGGTGCAGGGAATGTTCGATCACATGGACGCCGAGCGTTCGCACGTGATTTCCGGCATTTCCCGCTATGCCCACAAACAGCTCGAAATGGCGGCTGAATTGCGCAAGGAAGCATCCGACGTCGACGCCCTACGTGCCAAAGCCGACGCCGATCCGGACGAAGTCGAACGGCGAACCGACCAGTTGAATTTCGCGACGCGCATTTTCAACGAACGTGTCCAGTCGCTGACCTATGTCTGCGACGTGCCGACGATAATCGAGCAGCGGCTCTATCAATTGTCCAGGACCGTCTCGGAAACGCTCGGTCGGAAGAAATAGACCTTCAGTCGACCTTGCGACGGATTTCACGTCTCTTGGCAGGCGACACGTCCGGCGTCTCGCTCCGGTCGATTCCGAACGCCATCCGTCGGTCATCCCGCTCAGGAATCGGGATAAAGCTTACCGAACAGGGGCAGATACATCGCGCCCTTGCGCATCAGGAAGTCGTTGAACGTAGCCATGGCCGGCGAGATTGCGTGATCGGTTCGTATCACCGAGAACCACTGTCGGCGGATCGGCATGCCGACAACGTCGAGGATGACGAGCCGGCCAGCTTCGGTTTCCGCGGCGATCGTGTGGGCAGAAATGAAGGCGATGCCCAGACCAGCCATCACCGCCTGCTTGATCGTTTCGTTCGAGCCCATCTCGACGCCGAGTTCATCGATGCGGCCAGGCACGTCGCTCAGGAATATTTCCAGCGAGATGCGGGTTCCGGAGCCGGGCTCGCGAATAAGGAAATGCTCCTCGGCAATGCGCTCCTTGGAGATATCGCGTGCCGCCGCCAGCGGGTGTTCGGGCGGTGCGATGATGACCAGCGGGTGGTCGCCGAAGACCGAAGCACGCACCGGGACCTCTTTCGCCGGGCGCCCCATCAGCGCGATGTCGATGTCGTGATTCTTGAGGTTGTCGATCGTCTGGGCACGATTGCCGATGGCAAGCCGCATGTCGATGTCGGGATGTTCCTTCATGAACGCAGCCATCAACCGCGGCGCGAAATACTTGGCGGTGGAAACGACGCCGAGCCTCAAGCTACCCGTACGAACGCCCTTGATGGCGTCGATCTTGTCTTCGAGCAGACCGAGATGCTCCTCGATAGCTTGCGCTGCCTCAACGACGGCCAAACCTGCGGCAGTGGGACGCATGCCGTCCGACGTCCGGTCGAACAGAGCCAGTTGGAATTCTTCCTCCATTTGCCGCAACTGAATTGTCAGTGCTGAAGGAGACAGACCTAACGCCTTGGCCGCACTCACAATTTTTCCGTGCCTGATGATGGCCTGGATGGTCTTGAAATGCTTGAGCGTGAGGTTTCTCATGTCTCATACTAAATTATTTTTAGTACCAACGTAAAGTTATTGAATTTTACTTATCAATTGTCGTTTGTTTTCATTCCCCCGATCCAGCCGATCCGAGGAGACGCGGCTGGATCGGGAGGTTACGATGCCAGCGGCAACGCTCGACGCTTTTCTGAACTCCTATCTCGGCCAGCCGGACGAACTTCGCTCCGCGGTCGTAACGACTGTCCGTCAGCTGACACAGGCCGCCAGCAAGATCCGCAATACCATCAATCAAGGTGTGCTCGGCGCCGCCTTTGCCGGGACTCGTGGCGCCAACGCCGACGGCGATGTCCAGAAGGATCTCGACGTCTTCTCCGACGACATCTTCCTCGACGCCATGCGCCACGCTCCGGTCGCGCTCTACGCTTCCGAGGAGCTGGAGCAGCCGGTCCTGCTCGACAGGCAAGCACCACTCGCCATTGCCATCGACCCGCTCGACGGCTCTTCCAACATCGACACCAACGTGTCGATCGGAACGATCTTCTCGCTCCTGCCCGCAACTGGCGCGCCGGATGCCGATCCGGCCGCCTCTTTTTTGCAGGCGGGCGTGAATCAGCTAGGCGCCGGTTTCTTCATCTATGGGCCGCAGTTGGCGCTCGTCCTGTCGCTCGGCAGCGGTACGCATATCTTCGTCCTGTCGGCCAGGCTCGGCACCTTCGTCCAGGCCTACGAGAGCCGGATCATTCCGCAACGCACCCAGGAGTTCGCCATCAACGCCGCCAACTACCGGCACTGGGACGAGGCCGTGCGGCTCTATGTCGACGACTGCCTGGAGGGCACCGAAGGACCGCGAGAGAAGGATTTCAACATGCGCTGGATCGCCTCCCTGGTCGCCGACTGCTACCGCATATTGATGCGCGGCGGCGTGTTTCTCTACCCCGGCGACCGGCGCAAGGGCTACGGTCAGGGACGGCTGCGCCTGGTCTACGAGGCCAACCCGATTGCCTATCTCATAGAACAGGCTGCCGGTGCGGCCACCGATACGATCAACCGCATCCTGGACATCGAACCCGACAGCCTGCACCAGCGCGTGCCGATGGTCTTCGGGTCGGCGCGGGAGGTCGCGCGCGTCACCCGCTACCACACCGAGCCGAGCAACATCGGCGAACGAGCGCCGCTGTTCAGCCGCCGTGGCCTCTTCAGAGCCTGAGCAGCACCATGTCAGCCAAGCACCCCATCATCACCATCACCGGCTCGTCGGGCGCCGGCACCACTTCGGTCAAGCGTATCTTCGAGCTGATCTTCCGGCGCGAGAACATCGAGGCCGCGTTCATCGAAGGCGACGCATTCCACCGCTACGACCGCGCCGCGATGAAGGCAAAGGTGGCCGAAGAGGAGAAGGCCGGCAATCCGAACTTCACCCACTTCCATGCCGCGGCCAACGAACTCGGGATTCTCGAAGAGGTGTTCGCGGAATACGGCCGCCGGGGATCCGGAAGAACCCGCACCTACATCCATGACGAGGAAGAGGAAAAGCAGTACGGCACGCCACCGGGAAGCTTTACCGAATGGCGCGAGTTCGGTCCCAGCGACCTGCTCTTCTACGAGGGGCTGCACGGCTGTGTCGTCACCGACACGATCAATTTGGCGAAGCATGCGGATCTCAAGATCGGCGTCGTGCCGGTCATCAATCTCGAATGGATCCAGAAGATCCATCGCGATCGTTCGACACGCGGCTATTCCACCGAGGCGGTGATGGACGTGATCCTGCGCCGGATGCCCGACTATGTCCGCTACATTGTCCCGCAATTCTCGCAGACCGCCATCAATTTCCAGCGCGTGCCGATTGTCGATACGTCCAACCCCTTCATCGCGCGCTGGATTCCGACGCCTGACGAATCGATGCTGGTTATCCGCTTCGCCAATCCGCGCGGCATCGATTTTCCCTATCTGCTGTCGATGATCCACGACTCGTTCATGTCGCGGCCAAATTCCATCGTGGTGCCAGGCAACAAGCTCGACCTTGCCATGCAGCTAATCCTGACGCCGCTCATCCTGCAATTGATCGAACGCAAGAGCCGTGTGTCGTGAGGAGGACGCCATGACCAGCCAAACAGCACTAAAGGCTGCCGCCGCCGCCGTCGTCTCGGAGCTCGACATGGCGAACGCCATTCGCGTGCTGGCGATGGACAGCGTCCAAAAAGCGAATTCGGGACACCCCGGCATGCCGATGGGCATGGCCGATGTCGCAACGGTGCTGTTCAACCGCTTCATCAATATCGATCCTTCCAGGCCGGGCTGGCCCGACCGTGACCGTTTCGTGCTTTCAGCCGGCCATGGCTCGATGCTGCAATACGCGCTGCACTATCTGCTCGGCTATGAAGACATGCAGATCGAGGAGTTGCAGCGGTTTCGGCAACTGGGCAGCCGCACGGCCGGACATCCCGAATATGGCCACGCGCTTGGTGTCGAGACCACCACCGGCCCGCTCGGACAAGGCATTTCCACGGCGGTCGGAATGGCGCTGGCGGAGCGCATGCTTGCTGCCCGCTACGGTGCCGATCTGGTCAACCATCATACCTATGTGATTGCAGGCGACGGCTGCCTGCAGGAAGGCATCAGCCACGAGGCGATCGACCTCGCCGGCCACCTGAAGCTTTCCCGCCTGATCGTCTTCTGGGACGACAATGCGATCTCCATTGACGGGCCAACCTCCCTGTCCACGTCGATGGACCAGCCGGCGCGCTTCAAAGCCGCCGGCTGGGATGTCCAAACGGTCTCCGGCCACGACATGGAAGCCGTCGCCGTGGCTATCGAGGCGGCGCGGCAGTCAGATCGACCGTCGCTGATTGCCTGCCGCACAATGATCGGCAAGGGCGCCCCCAACCTCGGCGGCTCGGAGAAGACGCATGGCGCGCCGCTGGGCGAGGCAGAGATCGCCGCGACCCGCGAGAACATCGGCTGGACCTTCGCGCCGTTCGAGGTGCCGGACGACGTGCTTTTCGCCTGGCGCGAAATTGCCGGCCGCGGCGAAGCGATGCGGGGCGCGTGGGAGCAGCGGCTTGCCGCCTCGCCGCAGCGAGAGGCCCTCGAGAACGCGGTCGCCGCCAGACTGCCCGACGCGGTCTTCGAAGCGCTCGATGCCTTTCGCCGAGAGCATGTCGAGAAGGCAACCAAGGTGGCAACGCGAAAAGCTTCCGAAATGGCGCTGGAGGTCATCAACGGCGCCACGGAATTGACCGTCGGCGGCTCGGCCGATCTGACGCACTCGAATCTGACGATCACCAAGGGCATGAACCGCATTGCGCCGAGCGACTATGCCGGCCGCTATATTCACTACGGCATTCGTGAACACGGCATGGCCGCCGCCATGAACGGCATCGCATTGCATGGAGGCTTCGTGCCCTATGGCGGTACGTTCCTCTGCTTCGCGGACTATGCGCGTGGTGCGATACGGCTCTCCTCGCTCATGGGCCAGCGCGTCATCTACGTGATGACGCATGATTCCATCGGCCTCGGCGAGGATGGCCCGACGCATCAGCCGGTCGAACACCTGGCGATGCTGCGTGCCACGCCGAACCTCAATGTCTTTCGCCCAGCGGATATCATCGAAACGGCGGAATGCTGGGAACTTGCGCTGAAGAGCAGGGATCGGCCGAGCGTGCTGGTGCTGTCGCGCCAGAACCTGCCGATGCTGCGTGAGGCGCACAGCGACGCGAACCGCTCCAGCCAGGGCGCATACATCCTGCGCGAGCCAGCCAGGCACCGTGCCGTCACCCTGATCGCAACCGGCTCGGAGGTCGAGATCGCGGTTGCCGCCGCCGAAAGGCTGGAGACCGAGCATGGCGTCGCCGCCGCGGTCGTCTCGATGCCATGCTGGGAGCTTTTCGAGGAGCAGGAAAGCGCCGCCCGCAAGGCCGTTCTCGGCTCCGCGCCGCGCGTCGCGGTCGAAGCGGCGGCCCGGCTGGGCTGGGACCGCTGGGTCGGCGAGACGGGCGCTGTCGTCGGCATGGCCGGTTTCGGCGCCAGCGCCCCTGCCCCCGATCTGTACCGGCATTTCAACATAACGTCCGAAGCGGTTGCTGCGGCGGCGCTGAAGCTCATCATCTAGGAGGACCCACAATGGCCCGCATCACCCTTCGCCAGCTTCTCGACCATGCCGCCGAGCACGGCTACGGCGTCCCTGCATTCAACATCAACAACATGGAACAGGGCCTCGCAATCATGGAAGCGGCCAAAGCCTGCGACGCGCCTGTCATCATCCAGGCCTCACGTGGGGCCCGGTCCTACGCCAACGACGTCATGCTGGCCAAAATGATGGAGGCATTGATTGAAATGCATCCGACCATTCCGCTGTGCATCCATCAGGACCACGGCAACGACGAGGCCACCTGCCTTTCCGCGATCCGCCACGGCTTCACCTCGGTGATGATGGACGGATCCCTGATGGCAGATGCCAAGACGCCGGCAAGCTATGCCTACAACGTCGCCGTAACCGAACGAGTCACACGCATGGCGCATTGGGTCGGGGCTTCCGTCGAAGGCGAACTGGGCGTGCTCGGATCGCTGGAAACCGGCCAGGGCGAGGCCGAGGATGGCCACGGCGCCGAGGGCGCGCTCTCCCACGACCAACTCTTGACCGATCCCGATCAGGCGGTCGACTTCGTGGCCGCAACCCAGGTGGACGCGCTGGCGATCGCCTGCGGCACCTCGCACGGCGCTTACAAATTTACCCGCAAGCCGGACGGCGACATACTGGCCATGCAGGTGATCGAGGCGATCCACGAGAAGCTACCCAACACGCATCTGGTCATGCATGGCTCTTCCTCCGTGCCACAGGAACTGCAGGACATCATCAACAAATATGGCGGCGAGATGCCCCAGACCTTTGGCGTCCCGGTGGAGGAGATCGAGCGCGGCATCCGCTACGGCGTGCGCAAGGTCAACATCGACACCGATTGCCGCATGGCCATGGCCGGGCAGTTCCGCCGCGTCGCGACGGAGAATCCGCGCGAGTTCGATCCCCGAAAATTCCTGAAGCCCGCCATGGACGCCTTGCACGATCTTTGCCGAGACCGCTTCGAGCGTTTCGGCACGGCGTCCAACGCCTCGAAGATCAAGGTCATCGCCATGGACGAGATGGCCAAACGCTATGCCGCGGGAAAACTCGCGCCCCATATCGCAACCGCGAAAGCCGCCTGAGCAACAAACAGGAGACCTGTCATGAACAAGATCGATATGCTGCCAGCGGGTACGCTCAAGGAAGGCAAGGAACGCTACAAGTCAGGGGTCATCCCTTACAAGAAGATGGGCTACTGGGAGCCGGACTACAGGCCCAAGGAGACCGATCTGATCGCCATGTTCCGGATCACGCCGCAACCCGGCGTCGACCACGAGGAGGCAGCGGCCGCCATCGCCGGTGAATCCTCAACCGCGACGTGGACCGTGGTGTGGACCGACAGGCTGACAGCGTGCGAGCTCTACCGCGCCAAGGCGTTCAGATCCGAGCCGGTTCCAAACACCGGTCCCGGCACCAAGACCGAGCAACAGTACTTCGCCTACATCGCCTACGACCTCGACCTGTTCGAGCCGGGCTCGATCGCCAACCTGACCGCATCGATCATCGGCAACGTGTTCGGCTTCAAGGCGGTCAAGGCGCTGCGACTGGAAGACATGCGTATCCCGGTCGCGTATCTCAAAACCTTCCAGGGACCCGCAACCGGCATCGTGGTGGAGCGTGAGCGGCTCGACAAGTTTGGCCGTCCGCTGCTCGGCGCGACGACGAAGCCGAAGCTCGGCCTGTCAGGCCGCAACTATGGCCGCGTCGTTTACGAGGCGCTGAAGGGTGGCCTCGACTTCGTCAAGGACGACGAGAACATCAACTCGCAACCCTTCATGCACTGGCGCGACCGCTTCCTCTACTGCATGGAGGCGGTGAACAAGGCTTCAGCTGCCACCGGCGAGGTCAAGGGCCATTATCTCAACGTCACCGCCGGCACGATGGAGGAGATGTATGAGCGCGCCGAATTCGCCAAACAGCTTGGCTCCTGCATCATCATGATCGACCTCGTCATCGGCTACACGGCGATCCAGTCGATGGCCAAGTGGGCACGCCGCAACGACATGATCCTGCACCTGCACCGCGCCGGCAACTCAACCTATTCGCGCCAGAAGAACCACGGCATGAATTTTCGCGTCATCTGCAAATGGATGCGCATGGCCGGCGTCGACCATATCCACGCCGGCACTGTGGTCGGCAAGCTGGAAGGCGACCCGCTCATGATCAAGGGGTTTTATGACACGCTGCGCGAGGAACGCACGCCGCAGAACCTCGAAACCGGGCTGTTCTTCGATCAGGACTGGGCCTCGCTCAACAAGGTGATGCCCGTCGCCTCGGGCGGTATCCATGCCGGCCAGATGCACCAGTTGATCCATTATCTCGGCGAGGACGTCATCTTGCAGTTCGGTGGCGGCACGATCGGCCATCCCGACGGCATCCAGGCAGGCGCGACGGCCAATCGCGTTGCATTGGAAGCGATGATCCTGGCCCGCAACGAGGGACGCGATTATTTGCGCGAAGGAACCAAAATCCTCGAACAGGCGGCCAAATGGTGCACCCCGCTGAAGGCTGCCCTGGAGACCTGGAAGGATGTCACCTTCAACTATGAATCGACCGACACGGCCGACTTCGTGCCAACCGCAACGCCCAGCTTCTAGAAGAAAGGAACCGTCGCCATGATGACCAATCCGGGAAACAAGGTCACGCAGGGACAGTTCTCGTTCCTGCCCGACCTGACCGATGAGCAGATTTCGGCGCAGATCAAATATGCGCTGAAGAACCACTGGGCCGTCAGCGTCGAGTACACGGACGATCCGCATCCGCGAAACACCTATTGGGAAATGTACGGCAACCCGATGTTCGATTTGAGAGACCCGGCGGGCATCCTGCTCGAAGTCAACGCTTGCCGGAAAGCCTGTCCGAACATGTATGTCCGGGTAACCGCCTTCGATTCGACCAAGGGATGGGAAGCGCCGCGCATGTCGTTCATCGTCAACCGGCCACCCAGCGAACCCGGGTTCCGGCTGCTGCGCCAGGAGCGTGACGGCCGCAGCCAGGGTTATTCGATCGTGCCTTATGCGACCGACAGGCCCGAGGGCGAGCGGAGCTAGCTGAGCCATGCTGGACACGATAGCAAAGGGCGCTGGCGCGCAGGACGAATCGGTTGATCTGCAGGCCGAGTTCGAAGCGTCCAACATCGACGAGGTGATGGACAAGCTCGATCGCGAACTCATTGGCCTGAAGCCAATCAAGAACCGCATCCGCGAGATCGCGGCTCTTCTCCTGGTCGACCGGCTTCGCCGCAAGTTCGGTCTGACCTCGGGCGCACCAACGCTACATATGAACTTTACGGGAAATCCCGGCACGGGCAAGACCACCGTGGCGCTGAGGATGGCCGAAATCCTGCATCGCCTCGGCTATATCCGGGAGGGGCACATAGTCGCGGTGACACGCGACGATCTCGTCGGCCAGTATGTGGGCCACACCGCACCCAAGACGCGCGACGTGATCAAGCGCGCCATGGGCGGCGTGCTTTTCATCGACGAGGCCTATTATCTCTACAAGCCCGAGAACGAACGCGACTACGGCCAGGAATCGATCGAGATCCTGCTGCAATGCATGGAAAACAATCGTGACGACCTGGTCGTGATCCTTGCCGGCTACAAGGACAAGATGGATCGTTTCTTCGACAGCAATCCCGGCATGCGTTCGCGCATCGCCCACCACCTCGATTTTCCCGACTACGGCGTCAGTGAGCTGAAATCGATCGCCGAGATCATGCTTGCAGAGCAAAATTACCGCCTCAGCGAAGCGGCCGCCCAGGCCCTCGAAGAGTATCTTCCAATCCGAATGAGGCTGCCGCATTTCTCCAACGCGCGCTCGGTGCGCAATGGGCTGGACCGGGCGCGGCTTCGCCAGGCCAATCGGCTTTTCGCATCGCGAAGCCGTGCCCTGACCAAGGCAGACCTTATTACCATCGAGGAATCCGATATCCGCGGCAGCCGCGTATTCGCGGAAGGGAAGCTCGAAGGCGAACCGGAGACGAAGACGCGCTGAGGGCGAAGCCGGCTGGCGGGCGGCGACCCGACACGGAAGACAGAAATTGGAGACGACGACCATGGTCACCAGGACAATCATCGCGCCCTCCGTGCTTTCCGCGGATTTCTCGCGGCTCGGCGACGAGGTCGAAGCTGTCGTTCAGGCGGGCGCCGACTGGATCCATCTCGACGTGATGGACGGGCATTTCGTGCCCAACATCACCTTCGGTCCGCCGGTGATTAAGGCGATCCGTGGCCGAACGGACAAGGTCTTCGACTGCCATCTGATGATCGCGCCGGCCGACCCCTATCTGGCCGCCTTCGCCGATGCCGGTTGCGACATCATCACGGTGCATGCCGAGACTGGACCGCATCTCGACCGCTCATTGCAGGCGATCAGGAATCTTGGCAAGAAGGCCGGGGTGTCGCTCAATCCGTCGACGCCGGAGAGCGTCATCGAGTATGTGCTCGACCGGCTCGATCTAGTGCTGCTGATGACGGTCAATCCAGGCTTCGGCGGCCAGGCTTTCATCTCAGCGGTCGTCGAGAAAGTCAGACGGATCAAGGCTTTGGTTGGCCATCGCCCGATTGACATCGAGATCGACGGCGGAGTCACGGCCGAAACCGCCCCGCTGGTCACCGCGGCTGGCGCCAACGTACTGGTCGCCGGTTCGGCTGTATTCAAGGGAGGCACCGAGGCAGCCTATCGTGCCAATATCGGCGCCATCAGACAGGCGGCCGATGGCGCGATCCGGAAAGCCGCGTAAACCCTTGTCGGGGAGACGAACATGGCTGCGGTCCCACCTGTATGCGATTTCGGCTGGCCCGCCATCGATGCCGTCTTGCCCGGCGTCGACGGCACGTCGCATTCCATCTTCGGTCACGCCGGCCCGAATGGCCTGGTCGTGGCCTTCATCTGCAATCACTGCCCTTATGTGAAGGCCGTGATCTCTCGCATCGTACGCGACGCCAATGACCTCAAGGCCGAAGGCATCGGCTTCGTCGCCATCAACTCCAACGATGCCGACGCCTACCCGGACGATTCCTTCGACCATATGAAGCGCTTCGCCATGACGAACGGCTTCAGCTTCCCTTACCTGCACGACGAGGCGCAGACCGTAGCGCGCGACTACGCAGCGGTGTGCACTCCCGATTTCTTCGGGTTCAACAGCGAACTGAGACTGCAATATCGCGGCCGGCTGGACGCGTCGCGACGCGAATCCGGACCGCTCGGGCTGCGACGCGATCTGTTCGAGGCGATGAAGCAGGTTGCTCGAACCGGCGATGGTCCGTTCGACCAGATCGCCTCGATCGGCTGCTCGATCAAGTGGAAGGATGCTGCATGAATGTCGGCGCAGGTAGGTCGCTTCGACCGCCGAAGGCGATCCTGTTCGACCTCGACGGCACACTGGTCGATTCGGCGCCTGATATAACGGCCGCCGTCAACGAGTTGCTGGCCAGCCGCGATCTGCCGCCGTTGCGCCTGGACCAGGTCAAGGCCATGATCGGTGGCGGCGTCAGGAAATTGATAGAGCGGGCCTTCGCGGCGTCGGGAGCGCCGCTCGTCGGCAACGCGCTCGATGAGGCCAACCGCGTCATGGCGCCGATCTACAGCCGACATCTGACCGGCCTGACAAGACTGATGCCTGGCGTCAGGGAGGTTCTCACACACTTCTACGCGAAGGGAATGGCCATGGGCGTGGCGACCAACAAACCGCAGTTGGCGACTCGCGAGATCCTGCTGCATTTCGGACTGACGGAATATTTCCGTGCGATCATTGGCGGAGACGCGGTGACATGCCTGAAACCCGCGCCCGATGCTCTGCTGCTGGCGCTCGCCCAGCTTGGAGTCGACCCCTGTGACGCGCTGCTGGTCGGAGACAGTGGCGCCGACGCAGGCGCCGCGCGCGCCGCCGGCATGCCCGTCATTCTGCTGCGCGGCGGATACACCCATTTTCCGGTTGAAGAGCTTGGCGCCGACCAGGTTTGCGACAGCCTTTTCGACCTGCCTGCGGCGATACAGGGGCTGCAAGCCGGTGCTTGATCGGGGCGAACGCCGGCCGGACGCAAGTTCGAACGGCCGGCGGCGCCGCTATTTAGAGAATTGCTTCAAATAGGCGATGACGTTGGCGATGTCTTGGTCCTGCTTGAGGCCGACGAACGCCATCTTCGTTCCTTTGACCATGGCCTTGGGATCGCGAAGGTAAGTCGTCAGCGTGGGTTCGTCCCATTTGACGCCGGACTTGCCTGCCGCGACCATCGCTTGGGAGTAACTGAACCCCGGGTGTGTGCCAGCCGTCCGGCCGATGACGCCGTTCAACGACGGGCCGACCTTGTTCTTGTCCTGGTCGGCGACATGGCAGACCTTGCATTTGGCGAAGACCTTCTCACCCGCCGCGGCATCCTGTGCCTGGGATTGGCTTGTGATGAAGGACACAGCAAACACGACTGCGAAAAATGCGATTGCGCGCATGGCATTTCCTCATGGATCGTCTGGGTGCCCTGGACGATTTTGCGCATGCCGATCTTTCATCCATTGGCATGCACCTTACGCGGTGGAGTGGAGTATCCGCTTTCCCTTTGTGAAGCGGCGCCGCGCGAATCGGAAAGCTAGTTGGCGTGCGGTGAAAGTCAATCGTATAAAGGTATAGAGGCTTGGGTACCCAGGGTACCGGTATTCGTCTTTGTTGACGGCTATCGGGCGAATGCGTAGCTTCAAGACATCCGGTTTCTCCACTGGCACCTCGGGAATCCGGCAACTGGCGATTTTGTCCAGGCTCCTCATTGGGCCGGACCAGTCGAGACAGGCGTCCCGGAGCGCAAGAGGTGCTAAATGGATATGGTCGATCTCATATTAACGGTGTGCCTCAGCACCAATCCGGGCAATTGCCGAGACGAACACCTCTATTTCGAGAGCCGCGGCTCTCTGCTCCAATGCATGTTCCTTGCACCCAGCGAGATCGCGAAATGGTCTCAGGAACACCCGGCCCTCAAGGTCATGCGCTGGAAATGCGCCTTTCCGAGCAAGGAACGAGCGATCTGATTGACGTCCTGGAGCCCAGGGAGGAGGTGTCATGATGATTTCACGGCGCAACACGCTGCGTCTAGCGGTTCTCGGCACGGTCGCTGCTCTTGCCGCAAGGCCTGTCTTTGCAGCAGCCAGGATTCGCGTTGGTGTCCTGAAGTTTGGAACCGTGAGTTGGGAACTCGACACGTTGAGGCAACACAAATTCGATGTGGCGAACGGGATCGATCTGGAGATCATCGATTTCGCCGGGGAGGACGCGACCAACGTCGCCTTGCTGGCCGGTGCGATCGACATGATCGTCTCCGACTGGTTGTGGGTCTCGCGCCAACGGTCGGAAGGCGGCGACCTCACATTAGCCCCCTATTCGACCGCTGTGGGGGCGATCATGGTGAAGGAGGGGTCGCCGATCCGGACGGTCGCCGACCTCAAGCACAGGAAGATCGGCGTCGCCGGCGGCCCGCTCGACAAGAGCTGGCTCCTGATACAGGCTCTGACCAGACGCGACTACGGGGTCGACCTGTTGGCAACCAGCGACATCATCTTTGGCGCGCCACCGCTGATTTCGGAAAAGGCCATGCAGGGCGAACTCGATGCGGTGCTGAATTTCTGGCATTTTTGCGCCCGTCTCGAGGCCAACGGCTTTCGTCGATTGATGGGCGTGAACGATGCGGCGCGTGCGCTCGGCGCCTTGGGACCTGTGTCGGCACTCGGTTACGTCTTCCACGACCAATGGGCGAACGAGAACCCGGAGGCCGCCAGGGGCTTCGTCAGGGCCTCCGCGCAAGCCAAGGACCTGCTGGCCAGATCCGACGAGGAGTGGCTGCGCCTGGCGCCGATCATTCGCGCGGAAGGCAAAGAACTGGAAAAACTGCGCGACCGCTACCGCCAAGGCATCCCCAGGCGGGCGGTCGCCGAGGAAGCGGCCGACGCCGGCAAGCTCTATCACGTGCTGGCGGCGATCGGTGGCGCGAAGCTGGTCGGCAGCGCGCCCGAGATGGCGCCCGGCACATTCTGGCAGGACCGCACGGAATGACCGCACCGGAAACCAGCAACGGCACGCGAGGTGCCCCGACGAGCATGTCCGGGCGATCCAGCTTGGCGACAACGCCGATGCCCGCGCTGACCGTGGCGGTTTCCTTGCTCGGGCTTTGCCTGCTGTGGAGCCTTGCGGCGAGTGTCTGGCGGAGCCGTGCCCTCCCGGGGCCGGGACAGGTCTGGCAGGTGCTCCTCAGGGAGGCTGCGAGCGGCGACCTCTTCTATCATCTCGGCGCGACCCTCGGCCGGGTCGCCGCGGCATATATCGTCGCGATGATCATAGGATCGGTCATCGGCGTTTTGCTCGGCAGCTATCGTCGCGCCGACCGCTTTTTCAACCCATGGGTAATTCTGTTCCTCAACATCCCGGCGCTGGTGGTCATCGTCCTCGGCTACATCTGGTTCGGCCTCAACGAGGCGGCGGCGATCGGCGCGGTGGCGGTGAACAAAATCCCGAATGTCGTGGTGACGATGCGTGAGGGCGCCAGGGCGCTTGATCCGAGCTACGCCGAAATGGCCACTGTCTATCGCTTCGGTCCTCTCGATCGCATCCGCCACATCCTGCTGCCGCAATTGCAACCCTATCTTGCCGCCGCGTCACGATCCGGCATCGCCCTCATCTGGAAGATCGTCCTGGTCGTCGAACTGCTCGGCCGGTCGAACGGCGTCGGCTTCCAGATCCATCTCTATTTCCAGCTCTTCGACGTCGCCGCCATTCTTGCCTACACACTGGCTTTCGTGGCGGTGATGCTCGTCATCGAACTTCTTCTGGTGCAACCCGTTGAACGACATGCAACCCGTTGGCGCCGTCGTCCCGCTTAGGGTCGATATCGCTGAAAAGACTTTCAGGTCCGCGCAAGGCGTCTCGATCACGGCGCTTCAGGACCTTTCCTTCGAGGTCCGGCAAGGCGAATTCGCCTGCTTGCTGGGACCGTCGGGCTGCGGCAAAACCACGACGCTGCGTATCCTGCTTGGGTTGGACAAGGATTTTTCCGGATCCTTCCAGTTGCCGCAAGGAGGCTCCAACCGCATTGCGGCCGTGTTCCAGGAGCCGATCTTGCTGCCGTGGCGAACGGTGGAGCAGAATGTCAGGCTGGCCTTGCCGAAAAGCTTGAGAACGAAGAACCTCGACGGTCTGTTTGAAACTCTCGGCCTCGCCGGCATGCGCTCGCTCTATCCTGCGGAACTGTCGCTCGGCCTTGCGCGCAGGGCAGCACTTGCCAGGGCCTTCGCTACCGAGCCGGCGATGCTTGTCCTGGACGAACCGTTTGTCTCGCTCGACCACCAGACCGCCGAGCGGCTTCGTCACCTGCTTCTGTCGGTGTGGTCGGCACGGCCTACGACCGCCTTAATGATAACGCACGATCTGCGCGAGGCGCTGATGCTGTCGGATCGCATCATCGTGCTCGCGCCGCGACCAGCACATGTGCTGGGCGTGTTCGACGTGCGGTTGCCTCGGCAACATCGCAATTCACAGGTGATGAGCGACCTTCTGCGGTCGTTCCGGCAAAGGTTCCCGGGCGTCACCTGAACGCCCTGATGGCGAATGCATATCGGAGGACCCCATGTCGATTGATCGGCTACGACGCAGGGTTGTGAGTGGGTTTGCCTGCACCGCCGTCAGTGCTGCCTTGCTGCCGTGCTGCCTCGGACGAGCCGCCTTGGCCGCGGCCGGCGGCCTGCGGTTCTCGGTCCGCCAAATCGCCGACGGCGTCTTCGCCTTCCAGGGCGTGGATGAATTGATGACTACAACCAACGACGGTGCGATCTGCAATCTGGGGGTCGTCGTCGGCACCGATGCAGTTGCCGTCGTCGACAGTGGCGGCAGCCTGACCGAGGCGCACGCCTTGCTCGCCGCGATCGGAAAGATAACCGCAAAACCGGTTCGCTTCCTGATCAACACCCACATGCATCCCGATCACATTTTCGGCAATGCGGCATTCCGGGAGATCGGCGCGACCATTGTTGGCCATCGCAATTTGCCGCGTGCCCTCGAGGCGCGTGGTGCGTTCTATCTGCACAATTATCGCGAACAGGTCGGCGAAGCGCTTATGAACGGAGTCGAGATCGTTTCGCCGGCGATGCTGGTCGATGATCGCCTGGAACTCGATCTCGGGGGGCGCATGCTCGAACTGCGGGCATGGAAGGCTGCGCACACCGACAACGACCTGACCGTCTTCGACCCCGAGACCAGCACGCTCTTTGCCGGCGATCTCGTGTTCATGGGCTCCTTGCCGACGCTCGACGGATCGCTGCTTGGCTGGCTCCGCCAGATGGATGCGCTCGCCGCGATCAGCGCCGCGCGCGTCGTTCCGGGTCATGGTCCGGTGCCGGCCGACTGGCCGCAGGCGCTGGCAGGAGAACGGCGCTATTTCGAGATTCTGGCGCGCGATATCCGCAAGGCGATCGCCGACGGGACGCCGCTCCGAGAGGCCGTCAAAACCGCCGCCGGAAGCGAACGGGGCAAATGGCACCTGTTCGACGACTACAATGAGCGCAACGCAACGGCTGCTTTTGCTGAACTCGAATGGGAATAGACCACACCGACATGCGCCAGAGATCATGAAGTGGGGCGATTTGCCAACGCGTCGTCAAAGGCATATTCTAAACGCCAGCCTGGGCACCACCTCTGTTGCATTGGTGGAGGCATCGAAATGCAAAATCACGCTTACGCGAGCAGGCAGTTCGCCTTGTCGCTTGCACCATTCTTGGCCGCAATCATCTTGACCATCGGTACGCTGTTCGGCGTCTCCTCAGCCGCCAACGCACAGCAAACAACGGCTTCTTCGGAGAAGATCTGGGAAGACTTGAAAGGCGACGTGTTCGGCGACCGAGCTATTCTGGTCGATACCGGTGTGGTCAGGATCGAAGCGCCAAAGCGGGCGCAAGATGCCGCCATCGTGCCTGTCGACATCTATGTCGACCCAGCCAAGGCGCCGGACGGCATCAAATCCGTGACCTTGATCATCGACGCCAATCCTGCGCCGGTGGCGGCAACGTTCCAGATCGGCAAGGACGCCGGGGTGACACATCTGTCGACACGCGTGCGCGTCAACGATTATTCCTATTTGCGTGCCATAGCGGAGACTCAAGGCGGCCAACTCCACATGGCTCAGACCTTCGTCAAGGCGTCAGGCGGCTGCTCCGCCCCTGCGGTCAAGAACCAGGACGAGGCCATGGCGACGATGGGGCAGATGAAGTTGCGCCAGTTCCCACCCCAAGAGACGATGAGCAAGGCAGAGGAGTTGCAGTTGATGATCCGCCACCCGAACAATTCGGGCCTGCAGCGGGATCCACTGACCCAGTATTTCATTCCCGCGCATTTTGTTCAGAAGCTGTCGATCTCG
This sequence comes from Mesorhizobium sp. B1-1-1, assembly GCF_006442955.1. Taxonomy (NCBI): domain Bacteria; kingdom Pseudomonadati; phylum Pseudomonadota; class Alphaproteobacteria; order Hyphomicrobiales; family Phyllobacteriaceae; genus Mesorhizobium; species Mesorhizobium sp. B1-1-1. Next base: position 358,232 of record NZ_VFWW01000002.1, on the reverse strand, counting down.
CAGGCCGGCCGGCCGATCCTCTCGATGGAAGGTGGAATATCGATTTCGGAAGACCCCAATTTCCGATTCGATTTCACGGCGCACGGCAATGGTGAAATCCAGGTCGAAGCGATCGACACGGATGGCAAGGTATTCCGCAATCAGTGGCCGCTGGAGAAAACGGGGCTCTGAAGTCTCGAAATACGGTATGCCGCACTGCCACCGCGATGGGCACGCTTGATCTTTAGAAGCAACGCACGTCGGCTTCAGACTGCGCACGCTTCAGCTCTGTACGGGCTGCCTTCGCCGGTGCGCTTTCGCGAAACAGCCCCGCGTTTTCCCCCGTCGTCAAAGACATGCTCTTGAAGGTCTCAGCCGTCTCATAGTGGTCGTAGGGAAGGATCGAGGCGATGACGTCGATCGAGCAGGAACAGCTTTCCAGCGCCTGACGCGTCTGGCCGTTCGTTCGCATGCAGCCGAGCACGTAGTCGACAACCGTTACCGTGGGATAATCTCCCGCAGCACCCGCCGGGTTTGCGATGGCCAGCGTCGCGGTGAAGAGCAGCGGCAAGGTCGAAAATCCAACATATCTGATCATGAGGAACCTCCGGTTGGTCCGGGTTCGATGCGCCCGGACGGGATCGGCGTGCCAGTTGGCAACGCGCCGTAAAGCCAGTCAAGCACCCATGAGTTCCGTATACGACCAAAGGAGGAAAGGGCTGTCCACGAGCGATAGCTGCGGATGACGACTTGATCACCGGCTCCGCGCCCAGGCTCCTACGACCGCTTCGCATCTCGCTCAATACCGGGCAACGGCGAGACTTTTTACATGCCATCCAAGATGGGCGCCGATAAACATTATCAAATAACCTTTTTGTATATTAAAATCAAAAGATCGACCGTAAGACTATCTTAATACCGTTCTCGGTCTCCACGGAGGCGTAAAACACTTCATATTAATCTTGTAGTTCTGTTCATTTCTGTATATTGCAGTGCATCATTTAGAATATTGCGGTGCAACAATGCACTAGGCCTTTTTTGCTTGCCTAGCCTTTTGGGATGACATAGCCTTTCCCTGTTTCCGGCTTCAAGGGCGTCACCGTCATTAGGGAGCGGCGACAGTCTTTCGTAGGCCAAAGTGAGGTGGGCAGTAACGGTGCCCTCTGCACATCTGGCTTAGGTCGTGACACGCTGCCGGAAATATTTCCCCCCCGTGAATCGCTTGGGCGAGCCCTTGTGGGCCTGACAGTCGATTCATCACTGTGAACCCCGGGAGGAATTCGGATGCGTGTACTTACGAAAGCTACGTATATTCTAACCACTGCGGCGTTTCTGTCGCTCGGCGCGGCCTATACGGCGTCGGCCAACGAGGATCTTGCAAAGCTCGCTTCGGATGCGAAGAACTGGGCGATGCAGACGGGTGACTACGCCAACACCCGCTATTCCAAACTCAACCAGATTACTGCGGATAATGTGAAGAACCTGCAGGTCAAATGGACCTTTTCCACCGGCGTGCTGCGCGGGCATGAGGGTGGACCGCTGATCATCGGCGATGTGATGTATGTCCATACGCCCTTCCCAAACAATGTCTTTGCGCTCGACCTCAAGAATGACGGGAAGATCCTCTGGAAATACGAGCCCAAGCAGGATCCGAATGTCATTCCGATCATGTGTTGCGATACGGTCAATCGCGGTGTTGCCTATGGTGACGGCAAGATCATTCTCAATCAGGCCGACACCACGGTCGTCGCCCTCGATGCAAAGACCGGCAAGGTCGTCTGGTCGGTCAAGAATGGCGACATGACCGACGGCGGCAAAGGCGAATCCGGCACGGCTGCCCCCGTCGTGGTCAAGGATAAGGTACTCATCGGCGTGTCCGGCGCCGAATTCGGCGTTCGCGGCTGGCTGGCCGCCTACAATCTGAAAGACGGCAAACTTGCCTGGAAAGCCTATTCGGAAGGTCCAGACGCCGACACCCTGATCGATCCCGAGAAAACCACCCAGCTGGGCAAGCCGGTAGGCAAGGATTCCGGCACCAACACCTGGGAAGGCGAGCAATGGAAGACAGGCGGTGGCACGACATGGGGATGGTATTCCTATGATCCCAAGCTGAACCTGGTCTACTACGGCACCGGCAATCCCTCGACATGGAACCCGGTCCAACGGCCTGGCGACAACCGCTGGTCAATGACGATCATGGCCCGCGATGCCGATACCGGTGTTGCCAAATGGCTCTACCAGATGACCCCGCATGACGAATGGGACTATGACGGCATCAACGAGATGATCCTCGTCGACGGCATGGAGGTCAATGGCGCCAAACACGACGTGCTGGTGCATTTCGATCGTAATGGTTTCGCCTACACCATGGATCGCGCCACCGGCGAGCTTCTCGTCGCCAAGAAATACGATCCAGCGGTGAACTGGGCGACGGAAGTCGTCATGGACCCAAAGAGCGAACAGTATGGTCGCCCGCAGGTCGTGGCGAAATATTCGACCCAGCAGAACGGCGAAGACACCAACTCGACGGGTATTTGCCCGGCGGCGCTTGGAACGAAGGACCAACAGCCGGCTGCCTATTCGCCGAAAACCGGCCTGTTCTATGTTCCGACCAACCATGTCTGCATGGACTATGAGCCGTACAAGGTAAGCTACACCGCCGGTCAGCCTTATGTTGGCGCCACAGTGTCGATGTACCCGGCACCTGGCGGCGACGGCAGCATGGGCAACTTCATTGCCTGGGATGCGGCCAAGGGCGAGATCGTCTGGTCGAAGCCTGAGAAGTTCTCCGTGTGGTCGGGCGCGTTGGCGACAGATGGCGACGTCGTCTTCTACGGCACGCTCGAAGGCTACATCAAGGCGGTCGATAAGGACGGCAAGGAACTTTACAAGTTCAAGACCCCGTCCGGCATCATCGGCAACATCACCACGTACGAGCATGACGGCAAGCAGTACATCGCCGTTCTGTCCGGCGTCGGTGGGTGGGCAGGTATCGGTCTGGCAGGCGGTCTGCTTTCGCCTGACAACGCTGCTGCCTGGCATGGCGCCGTCGATCAGGGCCGTGCGCAAGGCGATCAGTCCGCGGTCGTTGGTACCGCTGGTCTGGGTGCCGTCGGCGGCTACGCGGCACTTGCCGACTATACGACGCTGGGCGGTCAGCTCACCGTCTTCGGTCTCCCGGACTGACGGGCGGGGAACCTTAAGCACGCCTCAGGTCTTGTTGGACCGGAGGTTTGAAAAACGAGAGCCCGGATCATCCGAAACCATGGCCGGGCTCTCGATGCGGTTGCACCCCCGACACACCGATCAATGCCGGCCACGGCAGCAAAACCGTGTCCACGGCAAATGAAGGAAGCGTTTGAATGTCCGTTCGCATTGTAATTTCGGCTTTCGTCCTGGCTCTGCTGCCTCTGGCAAGCTCAGGCGTGGCGTGGGCCGAGGACAGCATGGAAAAAGCCAAGGCGGTGAAGCAAGAAGGCGGCAAGTATTTGGATGCGGATGGAAATCCGACCTACAAGATCGAGAACGGAACCGTCGACTGGTACACGTTCAGCGGCTACCGCCGGTATCACTCCGATTGCCATGTCTGTCACGGACAGGATGCGACAGGTTCGAGCTACGCGCCGGCCCTGGTCAACAGCTTGAAAACCATGGACTACGCCACGTTCCTCTCGATCGTCGCCGAGGGCCGCAAGAATGTCGGCGGCGGCAAGGAAAACGTCATGCCTGCCTTTGGCGACAACAAGAACGTCTATTGCTACCTGGACGATCTCTATGTCTACCTGCGCGCGCGCGCCGATGGTGCGGCGCCACGCGGCAGGCCGCCCAAGCACGAAGACAAGCCGCAGGCGGCGAAGGATGCCGAAGCATCCTGCATGGGCGGATGACATGAACGGCTGCGGTGCATTGAAGCTGCGCGTCGTTCTGCCGATTCTGGGCGCACTGGCCTTGTTGCCATCGAACGCGCAGGCGCAAGGCGCCGGCCTCGGCGCGGCGGGAGAACTGGTCGATCCCGACATTCTGCGCGTCTGCGCCGATCCTTCGAATATGCCCTTCACCGACAAGAGCGGCGAAGGCTTCGAAAACAAACTTGCCGAACTGGTAGCCGCGAAAACCGGACGGAAGTCCGTCGCCTATACCTGGTTTCCACTTGTCACCGGCTTCGTTCGCAACACGCTGGGAGCGAACCGATGCGACATCATCATGGGCTATGCCCAAGGCGATGAACTGGTGCAGAACACCAACGCCTATTATCGCTCCACATATGTGCTGGTCTACCCGAAGGGCAACGATATGGAGGGCGCCGAAACGATCGAGGATCCCAAACTCACGGGCAAGACGATCGGGGTTGTCGAGCGCACGCCGCCAACCGCCAACATGGCCGCCAACAAGCTTCTGCGGACCGCCAAGATCTATCCGCTTGCGGTGGATACGCGTGTCACCCCCTCCATGGGGGAGGTCATGATCAAGGACATGCTGGCCCACAAGATCGACGCGGCGGTCCTGTGGGGACCGATGGCAGGCTACTATGCCAAGCAACTTGGAGCCGATGTGGCGATTGTTCCGCTGGTAAAGGAAAAAACCGGCTCGCGCATGTCCTACCGCATCACCATGGGCGTACGTCCGTCCGACCAGGAATGGAAGCGGACGCTCAACCGGGTGATCAGGGAAAACCAGGCGGAGATCAACAGGCTCCTGCTGAGTTACAACGTGCCGCTGATCGATGAACACGACAATCCGATCACCCAATGAAGGGAAAGGAGGCTGTTTTTTTGCTGGTCGCTGCGAGCCTTATGGGTCTGGCCGAACCGACGCGGGCTGGCGAGATCGCCGAACCCAGGGGGTACCGGATGGACGACTATCGGGCGCCGGTGCCGCCGACGCTGCAAGGCGCCAGGGTGGTGACGACGGCGGAAGCTGAAGCGCTGTGGCGAGCGAAGAAAGCAGTCTTCTTCGACGTGATGCCGAACACGCCCAAGCCGACCAATTTGCCGGCAGGAACGATATGGAGAGACAAGGTTAGAAAGGACATTCCAGGCAGTACATGGCTGGCCAACGTGGGATACGGCGCTATTTCGCAAGAGACCACCAGCTATTTTCGCCAAGGCCTCGAAGCCAAGGCCGGCACGGACAGATCGCGAGCGATTCTGTTCTATTGCATGACGAATTGCTGGATGTCCTGGAATGCCGCCAAACGGGCGATCGAGTGGGGCTACAGTTCGGTAATCTGGTATCCACTCGGGGCCGATGGGTGGGAAGGTGCAAATCTTCCGCTGGAGGTGAAAAGACCATATGAAACGAACAATTGAAGGAAGGTTATGCAATTATTCCCGGTAGTTTTGCTTTTCGATTTCTCAAAACCTACTTTTTCGTTTGTCCATTTTGAGACGTGATGGACGAGCCATTGCTTCGGTGCCCTGCAATGGTTGGCTAACAACAGGGATCGGTCCCTTCGGACTGGTATAAGAGGAGAAATGTCATGAAGAAGAACTGGAAAAAACCGACCATGTGCCAGGTTGCTGCGGGCATGGAAATTTCTCGGTATCTGCCTGCCGAAATTACTCCCAAGAGGTAGGCCGCAGAGGTGCGTGTCCCTGGCAACAGGGGCACGCATCCCCGCAAGGGTTTTGGCGAAAGGTTTTGACGCGTGTAGGGCGCGCGCGGCACTTTTCAGGGCTGCAAATTGCCTGCTGGTCAGAGAAGCCGCGGGGCGGGCGTTTTCATGCATTTGAGGATCATCGGATCGGCGGCAGGCGGCGGCTTTCCGCAATGGAATTGTAATTATCGTCTCAGTCGTGCGGCCCGCTCCGGGATGGCTGGCGTGCATTCACGAACCCAATCAAGTGTCATCGCTTCGACGGATGGGGTCGGCTGGGTTCTTTTCAATGCCTCACCCGACATTCGCCAGCAGATCGCGGCAACGCCAGAGTTGCAACCTGCGCGCGACGCGCCGCTGCGTTCGACGCCTATCAGCGCGGTGGTGCTGACCAATGCCGATGTCGATCATATCGCCGGACTGCTCAGCCTGCGCGAGCGGCAGCCTTTCGCCATCTATGCAACGGCGCAGGTTCTGGCGACGCTGGAGGCGAATTCGATTTTCAACGTTCTCGATCCGGCGGTCGTGCCGCGGCGCATCCTGCCGACAGCGAAAGAATTGGTCATCTGCGATGCCGAAGGCCGCGAGACCGGCGTGATGATCGAGAGCTTTCCGGTGCCTGGAAAGATAGCACTCTATCTGGAGGACAAAGACCATCCGGATGCCAATTTCAGCTCCGACGCCGGTGACACGATTGGAGTCCGAATTGCGGGTATCGGCAGCCGCGATTCTGTCTTCTACATCCCAGGCTGCGCGCGCATCGATGCGACGCTGCGCGCGCGTCTTTGCGATGCAGCCTGTCTTCTGTTCGACGGCACTGTCTACACCGACGACGAGATGATCGTCGCCGGCGTCGGTCAGAAAACCGGCGCGCGCATGGGGCATCTGGCTATTTCGGGAGACGCGGGTTCGATCGCCAGCCTGGCCGATGTGAGGCTGGGCCGCCGCGTCTTCGTCCATATCAACAACACCAATCCGATCCTTGACGAGAATTCGGCCGAACACGCGGCGGTCAAGGCGGCAGGCTGGGAAGTCGCAGGCGACGGCATGGAGATGGAATTTTGAACGATTTCCGCGATGCGGCCAAAGGCGGCCTGTCCACGAGCGATCTCGAAGCCGTGCTGAGGCAGGTCGGCGCCGAGCGCTACCACAATCATCATCCCTTCCATCACAGGATGACCAGCGGCGCGCTGTCGAAGGCCGAGATGAAGGCCTGGGCGCTGAACCGTTATTGCTACCAGGCTGTCATCCCGCGCAAGGATGCCATGATCCTCGCACATGCCGAGGATCCGGCGTTTCGCGCCGCCTGGCGCAAACGTATCGAAGACCATGATGGCGAGGACGGCTGGAGCGGCGGTATCGCGCGCTGGCTGCATCTGGCAATCTCACTCGGTCTGGACGCCGAGGCCGTGAAGAGCGAAAGGCTGGCACTGCCGGCGACACGGTTCGCCGTGGGGGCCTATCTCTCCTTTTGCACCAACCGGACGCTGTTCGAGGCGGTCGCGTCGTCGCTGACCGAGATGTTCTCACCGCTCATCATCGGCGAGCGCGTACCGGCGATGCTGGCCAAATACGATTATATCACCGAGGATACGCTGGCCTATTTCAAGCAACGGCCCGAACAAGCCTCGCGCGACGCCGACTTCGCCCTCACCTACGTGCTCAGCCATGCCGATACGGCGGAACGCCAGCAGCAGGCAATAGATGCGCTGGTGTTCAAATGCGATATACTCTGGGCCATGCTTGATGCGCTTCAATACGCCTATGGCGAGCCGGGAAACATACCGCCCGGCGCCTTCCGCCCCGAGGCAGCCCCATGATGCTGCGCGAAAGAGCCTTGGTGTCGCTGCGATCGATACCCTTCCTGCCGAAGCACGTGCGCATACAGTACGATTCCGTGCGGCAGGCGTTCGCCGTGCTTTCACCGGAGAGAATATTCTGGCCGAACGATATCAGCCTCGACATATTGCGGCGCTGCGACGGACGGTCCACGGTCGGCGAAATCATCGCCGGCCTTGCCACGGATTATGAGGCCGAGGAGGAGGCCGTGGCGGCCGACGTCATCGCCTTCCTGCAAGAGTGGTCGGACAAGCTGCTGGTGAAGCTATGAACACGCCCCTCCTCCCTCCTATCGGCATGCTGGCGGAACTGACACATCGCTGCCCGCTGCAATGTCCTTATTGCTCCAACCCGCTCGAATTGCAGAAGGCCAATCGCGAACTCGACACACAGACCTGGCTCAGCCTGTTCTCGGAGGCCGCCGATCTCGGTGTTCTGCAGGTGCATCTGTCAGGCGGTGAGCCGACGCTGCGCCGCGACCTCGAGCAATTGATCGCCGGACTTTCAGCGCGCGGCGTCTATACAAATCTGATTACCGCGGGCGTCGGCATCGCCGAAGGCCGCATCGAAGCATTTGCCGAAGCCGGGCTCGACCATCTGCAATTGAGCTTTCAGGGCGCACGGCCTGAGACCACCGAACGCATCGGCAACCACAAAGGCAGCCACGACAAGAAGCTGGAGACGGCACGCCGCGCGCGAGCTGCCGGCTTGCCTCTCACCATCAACGCGCCGATCCATCGCCATAACATCGAGGAGGTACCGGAGTTCATCGATCTTGCCCTTTCGCTGGACGCGGAGAGGCTCGAGATCGCCAACGTCCAGTACGCTGGCTGGGCTTTGATCAATCGCGATCAGCTGATGCCCGAGCGTGCAGCAGTCGACCGGCAGGCGGAAATCGTTGCGGAAGCACGCGAGCGGCTGGCCGGCATTATCAACATCGATTTCGTGACACCGGATTATTTCGCCATCTACCCCAAACCGTGCATGGGTGGCTGGGCGCGTGACGCGTTCATGGTGGCGCCTGACGGCACCGTGCTGCCGTGCCATGCCGCGCAGACGATCCCGTCGCTCAGCTTCGAGCGTTTCAAACCACACACCCTCTCCTCGATCTGGGCCGATTCGCCGGCGTTCAATGCCTTCCGCGGCACGGACTGGATGCAGGAACCCTGTCGCGGCTGTGAACGACGCGAGATCGACTGGGGCGGTTGCCGCTGCCAGGCGATGGTGATCGCCGGCGATGCCGCCGCAACGGATCCGGCTTGCGCGAAGTCGCCGATCCACGCGCGCATGGCGATGCTGATCGACGAAGCCAAGCGTACCGCGACAGTTCCTTCGGAGGACGAACCATTCACCTACCGGCGTATCGGCGTCGTGACCGAGCCCGCCTGACAGGTTCTTTCATTCCGCCGTATTCTCGCGCTCGCGCACTGCGTCGGCGAAAGCCAGGGCATCGCGATTGATCCCGACATTGTGCACACGAAAAATCGAAGCACCCTTCAACCGCAGGATGACGCTGGTTGCAGCTGTGCCAACGTCCCGCCCTTCGTCGCTGTCGCCGACCAGGTGATGGGCAAGCCGCTTGCGCGAGGTGCCGACGAGCCATGGAAAACCAAGAGCGCGCAGTTCGCCGAAGCGAGCCATGAGTTCAAGGTTCTCCTCTCCGCTCTTGGCGAAAGCGAAGCCTGGGTCCAGCACGATGCAGTCGTCCGGAATGCCGGCGTTGCGAGCGATCTCCAGCGATCTGTTCAGAAACAGGAACTGGTCGGCGATTACATCGGCCAATTTTTCCCGGTCGCGCCCGGTGTGCATGATGACGAGGCCAGCGCCGGCTTCCGCTGCGACGTGCGCAATGTCGGGTTCGCGCTGCAGGCCGTGTACGTCGTTGACGATATGTGCACCCGCCGCGACCGCGAGACGCGCCGTCTCGGCCCGATAGGTGTCAACCGAAACGATGCAGTCGCCGTCCGACGACAGCGCCTCGATGATCGGGAGGATACGCGATTGTTCCTCAAGCGCCGAAACGCTGCCGGCGCCGGGCCTGGTGGACTCACCCCCGACATCAATGATCGCCGCGCCCTCGCCGATCATACGCCGTGCCTGTTCGAGTGCCCGCTCCGGCCGATCGAATTCTCCACCGTCGGAAAAACTGTCCGGCGTAACGTTCAAGATCCCCATCAGTAACGATCTCGCACCAAGATCGAGATACCGTCCATGAGCAAGTTGCCAACGGTTCATCGGGCGAGCGCGGCGAGCATCGACGCCACGCCTCCCTGGTGATCGCTCGGACATAGTCTGCCGGGTGCATTCTCGCGAGGGATGCTGAGCTCCATGCCACGCAATACCGCAGTTGGTGTCGTGGTCATCGTCATTGTGGAATTCGCGTCGTATTCGATCTTTCGGTCGCCCAGGCTATCATAACCCCACAGTGCGAGAAGCGAATGTTCGGGCGCCGCAGGGTGTGCGAGAGCCGCCGAGGAAGGAACCACGGAGACGGCAATGGCAATTTCGATTTTCGGCTGGTGTCGTCAGTTCGGGCCAGAGATTAACGGAGCCATCGCTGCATAGGCGTCTGCCTCAATGAGTATGGACGGATTCACTCATGCGCAATATGTATGAGGATTAAGCCTGCCGTGGCGCTCACATTTTTGCCCGCATCGCTAAGGCAAGTAATGCTCGTTCAATGACGCTGCTAACGCCGCCCGCCTAAGTGTCGATATCAGGGGATCTGGTCAATGACCGACAACAAGTCAGACGTTACCAAGGATTGGCAAGCGACGCAGGGCCAGAAGTCCTCCGCCACGCGTCTTCGTCTTTTCGCCGCACTCTCGTGGATCGTCGCCATTGGCGGCGAAATCTACGGGATTATGCTGCTTCGCCAGAACAAATTCGATCAGGCACACCTGCCGCTGATCATCGGCCTTCTGGTCGGCATCGCGATTTTCGCAATCGCCGGCAACTTGCTGTGGAAGGCGGCAAACAGGCATGATCCGGCCCGTGCATCCGACACGGCCAGGTTCTTCTTCCAAAACCAGCTCGGCGCAATCATCACGCTGATTGCCTTTCTCCCGCTGGTTTTCCTGATCCTCACCGACAAAAACATGGATCCGCGGACCAAGAAGGTTGCCGGCGGCGTCGGCGCTGCGCTGGCCGTGCTCGCGACGGTCATGGGGATCAGCTTCAAACCCCCGTCGGTCGAACAATACACCCAGGATATGAACGCATGCGCAGCCCAGATCAAGTCGGGGCAGCCCACCACCGCCTGTTCCCCCGACGTCGCCGCTCAGGCGCAGGCGATCGCGACGGACACCGCGGCGGTGGCGGCGGCGACGCGAGACGCGAGCCACCCCGCAGGTCAGGACGTCGTCTACTGGATCGCGCCCGAAAACGGAGCCGCGAAGTCCACCGAGCCGCATGTTTTCCACCTCTGCGCAGGCGTGAGTCCGCTGAAGGACAAGACCGTGAATAGTGGCTCCGTGACGGAAGCCTACGCACAGAACGCCGTCCGCATCACGAAGCAGATCGATATGGAACAGAAGCAGTGCGGGTTCACTGCCACAACCAGCACCAACTGAACCTGGCTGCGCTCGATCGCGTCCAGCCGTTGGTCTTGTCGAGAGAGGCGCGCAAGCGCAGGTCAGTATCGACTCGCCGGAGCAACGCTATTTGCCATGGCTCAGAGCCCTAGCAGTCCGGCATGGCGTTGCTTGCCAACAGTGACGGCCCGATGTCTCGGTCGAGCGTAAAGCGCTCGCAACGCTCGCCGTCGGACTCGTCGATGAAGCTTTCGACATGTTTGAATCCAAGCTTCGCAAATATCCGCACCGAGGCAAAATTGCGCGCCGCCGCTTCGCCCGTCACCCGTTCAAGCGCCAGAGTTTCGAAAGCGTAGCGGAGAACTTCGCGCGCCGCCTCGCTGCCCAGTCCGTGCCCCCAATGCGCACGCGCGAGCACAAATCCCAATGCGGCTGCCTTGGCGTCGGTTGCGCCGAAGGACAGGGTTATTGTCCCGATCGCTTCCGAAACTCCTACTTGATCTATGGACCACTGGATCGCCGTACCGTCAGCGAAACGCTGACGCGAACGGGCGAACCATCGCTCGCCCGCGCTTATGTCGTCGGGAACAGGATCGCCGGCAAGAGAGGCGGATTCGACATCCGTCGCGCGCGCAAACCATGCCGGGATATCCCGTTTTCTCGGCGCCCGAAGCACGAGCCTTGGTGTCGTGAGCTTGGGAAATCGCACAGTTTCCATCGAAGCATTTTCCACCTGAGGCGGCGCCAATGATAGCCGGAAAGCGGCGATCATAAGCAGCCGGCAAGCCCCCCCGGAAAGCCGTCGGCAAGGCAGGCCGTCAACCCGCCAGGCGTCAGTCGCGCGATATGGAAAGTCCCGCGAGAAGCGGAGCGTACGCGGCGAGCCTGCGGGATACGAATTCCGTGAAGAGCCGCACGCGCTTCGTCTTGCGTGTCTCCCCCTGCGTGAGAAGCCAGAGCGTTCCGTACATGTGCAGGTCGGTACCCGGCACCCTCACCAGCAGGGGGTCGGCATCTCCGACGAAGCACGGCAGTGTCGTGATCCCGAGCCCTTGCCGTACCGCAACGATCTGTGCCTCGGCGTCCGTGGTCCTGAATGGAACCTCCGTGGTGCGAACCTCGCCCTCGCGAGCCCAGTCCGGAATTCCATGAATGCTTATGACGATCCACCGGACGGGATCGGGCGCGCCCGCATGCCAGGCGGCAAGTCGATCGCGGGACATATAGACGCCGCCGAACAACTCTGGCCCCTTCAGGCCGTGAAGATTGAGCGGCAGGGTTTTGCGGTCATAGACGACGCGGATCGCCACGTCGGCCTCTCGGTTGGTCAGATTTGCCAGCTCCCCGGACGACAAGACGTCCATCTCGATGTCCGGATGCAGACGCGCGAACTCGGCGAAATCAGGCATGAGCAGGTGTGTCGCAAGGGTCGGAGCCAATGTCACCCGCAGAAGCCCGCGCACGCTCTGGTCGCGCCCGAAGACGCGTGTCTCCAACTGGTGCGACGACGCTTCCATCTGGTTCGCGAGCTCGAGCACCTCCTCGCCCGCAGCCGTCAGGCGGTAGCCCGAAGGCAGCTTTTCGAACATTTGCGCCCCGAGGCGTTCCTCGAGCTGTGCAACGCGTCGTAGCACGGTCGAGTGGTTCACACTGAGGCGCTCGCCGGCAGCCCGCACCGAGCCTCCGCGCGCCACGGCCAGAAAATAGCGAACATCATCCCAGTCGATCATGGCGCGATCCCGCACCGCGCGGTGCGCTTTCCAAAGCCCGTATCCAACGCAGTCGTACAGCAGTGTGGGCGGTTATCATAGCTTATGTCGACGAGCGCGGCCCAATTCCGAACGACGGACACCAATTCGTCGCGGCTGGCGGCAGTCGTCCGACCGGATCGATTTTGCACCACCGATGTGCGCACTTCCGCACTCAAAGCCTGACCCCTGCAGACTTATTTCCAGGCTCTCGGGGTTCTTCCCGAACGATCAAAGGCAGAGCCTGGAAGGAAAAGTCATGGGAAAGCTAAACGGGAAGGTTGCAGTCATCACCGGCGGCGCTACCGGCATCGGCCGCGCCGCGGCAAAGCGCTTCATCGAGGAGGGCGCCTTCGTCTTCATCTTCGGCCGCCGGCAGGAAACGCTCGACGCGGCTCTGGCCGAGCTCGGGCCCAATGCCCGCGCGGTGACGGGCTCGGTCTCGGATGAGGCCGACCTCGACCGACTCTACGCGACGGTGAAGGCCGAGCGCGGAACCCTCGACATCGTCTTCGCCAATGCCGGGGCGGGAAGCCAGCTTGCGCTCGGCGAGATCACCGCCGAGCACATCGACGAAACCTTCGACACCAATGTGAAGGGTACGATCTTCACTGTCCAGAAGGCGCTGCCGCTGATGGGCCAGGGCGGTTCGATAATCCTGACCGGATCGAGCGCCGGCACCACGGGCGCCCCGGCAATGAGCGCCTACAGCGCGAGCAAGGCGGCAGTGCGCAACCTCGCGCGGACCTGGGCGGAGGACCTGAAGGGCACCGGCATCCGGGTCAACGTGCTATCGCCCGGGGCGACCGCGACCGAACTCGCGAAGGAAGCGCTGGGCGAGGAGGGCCAGAAGGTCTTCGCCGCGATGACGCCGCTCCAGCGAATGGCCGATCCGGCGGAGATCGGGGCCGTCGCCGCCTTTCTCGCGTCGTCGGACAGCAGCTTCATGACCGCCAGCGAGGTCGCCGTCGACGGCGGCCTTGCGCAACTCTGAGGCGCCACGCCCGGCCGGCACTCCATTCAATTAACCAGCGCCGTTGAGGGCCGGGAATCGACATCAACACGGATCGGAGAAGTATTATGAGCTATGCAATTGTAGGATTCGGCAAGATAGGCCAGGCGCTCGCCCAGGCCTTCGCCCGTAAGAACATCAAGGTGGCCGTCGCGAGCCGCCGGCCGCCCGAGGCATTGGCGCCGCAGGCTCGGGCGATTGGACCCACGGTCATTGCCAAGTCGCTGCGGGATGCGCTCGAGGCCGACACAATCATCTTGGCGGTCCCGTTCTGGGAGCATCGCGAGGTCGCGAAAGCCCTGCCGAACTGGGAAGGCAAGACGGTCATCGACGCGATGAACACTTTTGGAGTTCTCCCCGAAGAGCTGGACGGTCTGCCGTCCTCCGCCTTCGTCGCGAAGGCGTTCACCGGCGCCAAGCTCGTCAAAGGGTTCAATCACCTGGCTGCGGCCACCCTGGCTGCCGATACGATCGTCGAGGGCGGCCACCGGGTCGTCTTTCTGTCTGGTGACGACGAGGACGCGACCGCCGCCGTGGCGGCCTTGGCCAAACAACTCGGGTTCGCACCCGTCAAGCTGGGAAAGCTCGACGAGGGTGGCGCGCTTGTGCACGCACGCGGCCGCACCTGGGGCCACCTCATCTTCCAGGATTTGTTCAAGAAGGAGCAGTAGTCAATCTACAACCGCGTGATCAACGCCGAGACCTGGTCGCGCGCTAACTTCTTCGAGCAGCGCGCGACCGAATATTTGAAGACCACAAGGTCGCGAAGGCTGGGGTGGGCCTAACGGCGTATAGGCGCCGTTCGAAGAGCGGGGAGCGGTCAAGCCTGCGCCATGCGGCGGCCGCAATTGGTCGTAGAGCTTTGGGCTGCGGACTGACCGATTGCGCCGGCAGCAATGCCATGCGGCGGCGCAAAAAGGCACTTGGTTGCTGGGCAACGCCCTAAAAGGGCGGAAGTACCGCGGTCACTCTAATGATCCCTGACCAGCTGCATGAAAGCCTCTATCGGACGTAGCGTTTGGCGAACCTTCAGACACGCCGCGAAGGATTGCGTGAACGGCTTGTGATCCGAGATCGAAAGCGCCGTCAAACGATCGTCCGGAAGGTACTCGGTCCTGGAAACAATACCGGCGCCAAGGCGGCTATGGCACGGTCCACGGGCGGGCCCATCGGCGCTTCACGGTTCGGCCACAGCACGATGCCATCATATTGCTTGGCGATCCACGTATCGATCACCTGGCCCATCTTGTTGTCGTCGAACTCGGCGTCGATCACCTCCAGTTCGATATTCGGATGGCGCTTGGCTTCCCAGGCGGCGGTGTCGGCGAGGCTGATCAGCCAGGGATGATTGAAGCCATGGACGACCAGGCCGATGCGATATTTCTTGCTGGCGTCGAGCACCGGACCTTCAGGCAACGGCAGATAATCCGTGAAAGGCGCCTTGATCTGCAGCTTGCTGTAAGGGCCGACGAAGCTGGCGCCCATGCCCGGCTTCCAGACGAATCCGCCGGCGAGGTCGCCGACCGGATAGACGTTGAGATAGTCCCGGAAACCGTCCTTTTCGAACAGCGCACTGACGTCGGCATTCGATATGCCCGCCTTGGCTTCGTCGGAGTATTTCTTGATCAGGCCATTGAGAACGGCGTGGACGGAGTCTTCGGCGAAGGCCGGAACTGTCGTCAGCGGTGCAGCAGCGAGAACGGAAAGCGCCGCGGCTGTCTTCAGCAGATGGCGACGTGATAATTTCAGCATTTTAGGTCTCCTCCATATTTGCTTTCAGCCCGGGATATATCCCGACAAGTTCAAGTCACTCCTCCTTCCACCAGGATGTGGACGTAGCCGTCCGACACCTTGGTTTCGTAGGTCTTCAGCCGCTCGGTAACGGGCGGTGAAAGCGGTGTGCCGGTGGGGATGTGGAACAGTCCCTGATGCAAAGGACACTCCACCGTCTGGCCGTCGATATAGCCTTCCGAAAGGAAGGCGTGGGCGTGCGTGCAAATGCCTGAAGTGGCGTAGAACTTGCCGGCAAGATTAAAGATGGCGATACATACCCCCTGGTGCTCGATGCGCGTCGCATCGTCGACAGGAAGACTGTCGGCACGGACCGCCTGGATCCACTGCCTGCTTTCTGGATTAGTCTGCGCGTCCATGCGCCTCCCCATATCCGTTTGTTTCGTTTATTTTCGTTCTCTTTCCTTCGCTCGCAAATTCATTGTGGGAATAGAGATATCGATGAACCCCATGCCGAGTGATCGACCACAGGCAAGCAATCGCCGAAAATACGGCTGCATGGCAGCCGGACGCGGCGATATGTCAGGCACGGAGATCTATCGGAGGGTTCGAACCGGTCGTGCCCGAGACAATGCGCGAAGCGCCAATCTGGTGATCAGAAACAATGCCCTCACGTCCATCGCGATGCGAACGGCCGGAGGGGCCTGCAATTCGTGCACGGAACGCTCCAAAGGAGCCGGAAACGCGAACTTGGAAGCGGGCTGCCAAGGCAGCATCAAGCCGGCAATTGGCGACGATAGTGACTTGCTAGCTCGCTTCGAGATGGAAAAATCGTCTGGGGCAGATGTACCAAAACACTGATCCCGTATGCCGAAGATCGTGGACCGTGAATGGCTCTAGCGGTAACCTTCCTTCTTCGCCCGAACGTTTCCTCGGAGATGGAGTCAGCGGGAAGCGTCATCAGAAACGTCCGTAGTCGATCACGCTGCTCTGGCTGCGCGAGCTTGCGATCGAGATATTCCACCCGCTGTTCTTCGAGCTTGGCCAGCCTCGCCTGCTCGGCACGCCGCTGGCGGGCAATCTCCACGATCCGTGCCCGCTCGTGGGTGAAGCGGAACACGCTTGTTCGTTCAGATCGCGGCGAGCGCGATCTTTCGCAAATCGTCGGCGTAGAGTTCCGGCGTTTCCCAGGCCGGAAAATGCCCGCCACGCGGAAAGACGGTGTAACTCTGCACATTGTAGAGCCGCTCGGCCCGCTCGCGCGGCGCGAGCGCCAGATCATGTGGCCACATCGCGACGGCGGTGGGGACATGCACGAAGTCATCTGCCCGCAGCGGCGGCCGCAGCCGGGCGGCATCGTAATAGTAGCGGACAGACGACCCGATCGTGTTGGTCATCCAGTAGATCATCAGGGTGTCAATCAAGGCTTCGAGGGGCCAGACAGAGAAGACGTCGCCATCGCAGTCCGTCCAGGCCCGGAATTTCTCGACAATCCACGAGGCTAGGCCAACAGGACTGTCGGCAAGCCCAAAGGCGAGAGTTTGTGGCCTCGAGCTCTGGATCGCCTGATAGCCCCCTTCCTCCCGGCTCCACAGTTGGAGGCGCTCGTCATAGTCGATCTCGGCCTTCGACAGGGGCGATGCATCTTCTGGAATCGGCTTCGGCGCGACCGCCGAGACATGGAGAGCCAGCAAACGCGCCGGATGCCGAAGCGCCATTCGCGTGGCAAGGCCGGAGCCGATGTCAGTCCCAGCCACGACGAACCGCCCATAGCCCAGCATCGTCATTAGCTTCGGATAAAGGTCGCTGGGCTCCGCCTCGTAGGGCCGGGTTGGCCTGTCCGAGTAGCCGAAGCCGGGCATGGTGGGGATCACGACATCGAATGCCGGCGTTCCCTGGGTAAGCAGCGGTGCTATACGCTGAAACTCCACGAAGCTTGACGGCCAGCCGTTCATCAGCAGTAGCGGGATCGATCCCCTTTGGCCGCTGCGAAAATGCAGAAAGTGTATGCCATGGCCGTCGACCGTCGTCCGGAAATGGGGAAGCTGGTTAAGCCGGTCTCGTCGCTGCGCCCAGTCATAGCCGTCACGCCAGAAATCGATGAACTGGTTGAGGACGCCGCGCTCGGTTCCCATGGTCCAGTCGTCAGTTACCGCGTCGGCCCAACGCGTCCGTGCGAGGCGGCTACGAAGGTCAGCGGCCTGGTCCGCATCATAGGGAATCTGGAAGGGAGTGATCATGATCGATTCCTTGGCTGTAGTGCAGCGGAGGGCTGATGTCGGTGGTTCAGCCGATATCGACGTTCATGGCGAAGTCCCAGGTGCCGGCGCCGTTTTTGGCGAGGCCAATCATCATCAAACCGAGCGCCTCCAACGTCTGGGCCATGTGCAAGCCGCCCACGTCGAGCGGACGCAGCCCGAGACTTTCGAGAAACGTCGAGACGCGCGCTTTCGCCTCCGCATCGTCGGCTGCGATGAACGCGTCGAGGCGTCCGCCCTTCGCAAGCACGTGACCAAAGATCGTGTTGAATGCCTTCACAACATGCGCGCCGGCGGGGAGGCCCTTTGCGGTCTCCTGCGCGCCGGAACTGCCGTGGGGCGTGACGAGGCCCGAGAGGTCGGGGGCAACCGGGTTGGCGATGTCGACGATCACCTTGCCATCGAGCGCTTTCCCAAAGTCGGCTACCGCCGCCGCGGCACCGCTGTACGGCACGGCGAGGATGACGATGTCGCCCGCGGGGGCGGCGCCGTATGTCCCGGTGGTCGCTCCGACTCCAAGTTGGTCGACGAGCACCCGCGCCTTGGCGGGGTCGCGGCTGACAACCTCGACGGTATGTCCGGCCTTGGCGGCACGGCCCGCGATCGCGGCGGCCATGGCTCCTGAGCCGATGATGCTGATAGTGCTCATGTGTTGTCTCCTTGTGAGTTGGGTGGACGGATCACGGGATCGCGATACGATCCGCCGGGAAGTAATGGCCGTTGTCGAGGTCCTCGAGCAGGCCCGGCTGAGCTGGCTCCCAGCCGAGCGTCTGGCGGGTGATGGCGTTGGACGCCGGAAGGTCCAGCGTGACCAAGTTCGCGAGAAAGCCGAAGAAGCCCGGCAACATCAGTACGTCCGCAGGGATGGGCACAGCAGGCATGCCCATACGGCTGCCAATGGCCTCAGCGATCTCGCGGAACCGGATGCCCTCGCCCTCAATCCCGTGCCAATATTTGCCAGCCGGCCCCTTCTCCAGCGCCAGGCGGAACAGGGAGGCCAGGTCGCGGGCATGCACAGCCGGCCAGAGGTTCGCGCCGTCTCCGGGGTAACCGATTACGCCCTTCTCCTTCGCGAGACCGATCAGCAGCTGGAGGAAGCCGGCATCGGTCGTGCTGTGCGCGATGGGAGGAATTCGGACGACCGAAGACCGCACGCCCCGTCCCGCTAAGCCGATCACGGCGAGTTCCACGGCGTTGCGAACCCGCAGGGTGCCCTTGTATGCTTCGCCGCCGGGAAGAGCCGGATCTTCCTCGGTGGCTGGCCGGCCCAGGCCTTCCCACCCCGGCGAGCCGATGCTCCCTGAGACGACGAGCGGCTTTCCGGTCCCCGCCAGCGCCTCGCCGTAGGCGAGCATGATCTGGAGCTCCGCGGCTGCCACGGCGTCGATCCCGCCGGAGGGCAGCAGGTCTTGCCGGTGCGCGACGTGGATGACGCCGTCGGACTCCGCCGCCGCGACCTTGAGCCCATCGAGGTCGGTGATATCCCCGCGACGTACCTTGGCGCCGAGTGCCGATACCGCAGTCGCGGACGTGTCCGACCGGGCCAGGCCAATGACCTCATGTCCGGCCGCGATGAGCTCGGGGATGACATACGAACCGATATGGCCGGTCCCGCCGGTAACGAAAACGCGCATGCTGCTGCTCCTTGGGTAATGTGATGCGAGACGTGGTGCCGCGGGCTCAGCCGAGGAGGCTGACGCGGATTGAGAAGTTGGTGTGTTTGACGGAGTGGGTCATGAGGCCCAGCCACAGCATGCAGGCGTGCTCCAGCGTTCGGGCCATAATCAGCCGCCCGGTATCCATCGGACGTAGTCCGAGGCTGTCGATGAACGCCGAGACGCGCGCCTTCGCTTGAGAGTCGTCCCCGGCGATGAACACGTCCAATGGATGGCCCCCGATTGGACCGGCAGCCAAGACCCGGGCGTTCTGGGTGTTGAACGCCTTGACGATAGTGGCATTGGCAGGAGCAACCTTGGCGATCTCCTGCGCGCCGAAACTGTCTTCAGGAGTCAAGAAACCCGTGAAGTCGGATTTGATGGGGTTGGTGATGTCGACAATGAGCTTGCCTGCCAGCTTTTCGCCGTACTGCTTCACCACGTCGAGAACGGCCGAATAGGGAACCGCCAGGATGACAATGTCCCCGACCGGAGCGGCGCCAAACGTTCCGGTCGTCGCGCCGGCTCCGACCTGCTCGGCCAGCGCCCGCGACTTGGCACTGTCGCGGCTCATCACCTCGACGGTGTGTCCGGCCTTGGCGGCAAGGTCGCCGATCGCTGCGGTCATACCGCCTGACCCGATGATGCTGATAGTGCTCATGTTCATTTTCCTTGCGGGGCGGGCAGCGCCTTTGTTGCCATTTGTGCAGACGCACTCTATTTAGTGGTTCACCGATCCGCTTAGTAACCGGATCATCGATCCACATATACGGATCACTGATCCACTTATCAAGGCATCTCATGCGAGCCGACGCAAAAAAAAATTACCGCCATATCCTCGCGGTCGCGCGTGACGTCGTCGCCGAGCACGGTATCAATGCATCCATGCGCGATATCGCCCGTCGGGCCGAGGTCGGGTTAGCCACGCTGCTTCGTCATTTCCCGACGCGAGAAGCCCTGTTCGAGGCGCTGCTGTGTACGAATCTGGACGCACTGACTCAGAGGGCAGATGAACTCGAAACCTCGGATTCGCCTGACGAAGCGCTCATCTCCTGGTTCCAGGAGTGGTTGGCGTTCGCCCAAAGCTATAGGGGCGTCGTCGCCATGATGGCCGCCGCCCACACGAATCCGAACTCCGCTCTTTACGCTTCATGCGCAGCGGTGCACTCGGCGAGCGCGCGACTGCTGCTCCGCGCACAGGCCGAAGGCGCGGCGCGGCCCGACATGAATGGGGATGACCTGTTCGCCCTGATGACGGCGCTCGGCTGGGCGGTCGACCAACCCTCATTCGCGCCGCGGGCCGATCATCTCTTTCGCATCATTACGGGCGCCATCCTGGCGAACCCGTCGACCGGATCGGCTTCTGCTGCGGTCGACCGTCAAAACTAAGTATTCATCATACTGCTGACGAGAGGCGGAGCACTTCATCGTTTGCTTCCAAGCATCACCTCGGCCGCACGCATCGGATAGTGCTCGATCCGATGCGTGCATCGTGTCCCTGCCGGTGGGGACGTCATGTTCATCATTTGACCAGGTCCTTGAAGACCAGCCGGCCCCAGTTGTTCCTGCGCGCCTGCACGAGCAGTCGCCTTCGGAAAGCCCGCCTAGCTTTATCGGCGCAAAGCCGAGATTTTCCGCGAGCGTACCAATCTGCGCCGCGGCGTCTTCATCATCGCTCGCCAGGAATATGACTCTCCTGCCGCCCTTTACGGCCGGATCCTGGTCAAGGATGGCAGCGATCAAATGATTGAAACCCTTGACCAGTTTGCACCTGAGAAGGCCTGCTCAATGAACTTGGAAGACGGCTGTCAGAGTTGGGCTAGGCCGCCGTCGACCGCTACCTCGCTGTCATGAAGCTGCTGTCCGATGAGGCGAGGAAGGGTGCCGCCGCCCCGAGCTCTGCCGGATCGCCCATGCGCTGAAACGCAGTCATTGAGCCGTAAGCCTTCAAGCCGTCCTCTCCGAGCGCTTCGGTCGCGAGTTCGGTCGCGATGCAAGCGGGAATAGCTGCAAAGTCCAAGCTGAAACGTGAGTGTACCGCTTCTCAGGCCGCATACGGAACGGCCGGTTTCGGAATCGCCGTGCACACTCCTGACCGACGACAATGGGGCTGCCGGCTTGCGAGTTGAGCCGCCTCTCCTTAGGGCCGCCATCTGTCAGGTTACGATCACCAGAAGGCGCAAGCGAACAGAGTGATTGAAAAGGAACTCGATTTGCTGTCGCGAACGAACTCGGTCGCCTCGCGCGCCAATTTGCTGTCCGGGATCTTGATCCTGGAAATCACGTTACCATTCATTATTCTGCTCCATCAATTCTCGAGAACGGCCTGGGGCGTATTCCGAAAGCTGATGGCCATTCGGTTGTAGCTGTTCATCAGGCTGATCGCGATCGTCAGGTCGACGAGCTGCTTTTCATCGAAGACGGCACGCACGGCTTCATAGGCGGCGTCCGGAACCCCGGTCTGTGCAACATTGGTCACGCTCTCGGCCCAGCGAAGCGCGGCGCGCTCTCTCTCGCTGAACAGGCTGCCGCCTTCCTGCCAGGCTTGCACCAGCGCGATCTTCTCGATCTTCACGCCCTTCTTGACGAGGTCACGCGTGTGCATGTCAAGGCAATAGGCGCAGTTGTTGATCTGGGAGACCCGCAGATAGACGAGCTCGACCAGTTCGGCAGGCAAGCCGCTCTGGAGAACATAGCCGTAGACGGTGCCGAGTGCCTTGGCGCCGCTCGGGGCGATCTGGTTGTAGTCGAGCCTCTTGGCCATCGTTCCGATCCGTTCAATTGAGGGGAGTAGTGAGGGCCTTGTCGTCGGAATCGACGACGAAGACCGCGAGCAGCTTCGCTGGCCTGGTCTTGCTGGCGTTGCGGCTGACCGAATGGGTTGCGTTGGGCAGCTCCGACCAACTCTCGCCCGCTTTGTAGATGCGGGTCTCGCCATCGTTCACCTTGGACTCGATCTCGCCCGAGACGACATAGGCGAAGATAAAGGCGGACCTGGCATGCCGGTGCGGCTGCGAAGCGGCGCCCGGCGCATAATCGACCTCGACGACGACCATCGATTTGCCGGGGATGTTGGGGATCACCTGCTCGAACTTCGGCGTGACCGTCTCCGATTGGTCGTCGCGCGCCCAGGCCGGCCCGACGATGGCAATCGCGGCGCAGGCGGCGGTGAAAATGGCACGAATTCGCATTGGCATCTCCTTGCCCGTCTAGATGCCGGCGAATCGGGCCAGGAAAAAGCACCAAGAACGCAAAAAAATCGTGTACTGAGGCTTCATGAGCAAGCCGCTGGACCTGGATTTGGATCGCGCCGCCAAGACTTCCCTTGCGGAGCAAATTCGCAAGGGCGTGGCCGTCGCAATCGAGGAAGGCGCGCTGGAACCAGGCGCACGGTTGCCCTCATGGCAGGACCTGGCAGCACAGCTGGGCGTCGCGCGCGGCACCGTCCGGACCGCCTATGAGAAGCTCGCGGCCGCCCAGTTGATCGAGGCAACGCCAGCTGAGGGAACGCGCGTCGCACAGCGCCCCCGCACCGTCGCGAAATCCGAGCCGGTGCCGGATGAAGGCTCCTTCATGCGGATTTATCAGGAGATGACGCAGGGTCCCCGGATCTTCCAGATGGGCATCCCCGCAAGCGATATCTTCCCCGCCACCTTGTTCGCGCGGATACGCGCGCACGCCATCCGCGCCGAAGCCGCTGCCGCCGCCCTCTACCCCGATCCTCGCGGCGAACTCGAGTTGAGGCGGGAAATCGCTGGCTACCTCGCCGTAGCACGGGGCATCATCTGTCTGCCGTCGCAGGTCATTATCACTGGAGGTTTCGGTGCGGGGCTCGGCCTGGCGCTATCCGTTCTGAAGCTGGCGGGGGAGACCGCCTGGATCGAGGAGCCCAGTTTCCCATGGACCCGAAAGGGGCTCGAACTCGCCGGTTTGTCTCTCGCTCCGGTCCCGGTCGATTGCAACGGCATCGATCTCGATGACGCACTGTGCCAGCATCCGACCGCGAAGCTTGCCCTGGTCACACCGGGTCAACATGCGCCGCTCGGCTCGACCTTGTCGCTCGAGCGGCGCCTGCGCCTGCTCGAATGGGCAGCTTCGACCCAGGCCTGGGTGATCGAAGACGATTATCTGAGCGAGCTTCAGCTGACCGGCAGGGCCGCGCCGGCGCTCGCGTCGCTCGACCGCGACGGGCGCGTCATTCACATCGGGTCCTTCAGCAAGACAATCAGCCCGACCCTTCGGCTGGGTTTCGCGATCGTGCCGGCCAGCCTCGTATGCGCTTTCGCTGAAGTCGCGGCGTGCTTAGCGCCCGCCCCGGGACCGGCAGTGCAGCTCGCGACCGCCGAATTCATGCGGGAGGGCCACTATATTCGCCATCTCCGCCGCACGAAGCGGGCCTATGTCGCAAGGCGCGCGACGTTGCTCGAGCAGCTTTGGGCGAATGTGAATGCCGACCAGATTGCAACGCCGGGCCTGGCCGTGCTGCTGAAGCTGCCGAGGGAAATATCGGACATTGCCGTGGCGCGCGAGGTTTCGGCCTTCGGGATGTCGCCCGCACCGCTCTCCGCGTGGTATGCGTCGCCCGCCACTGCCGAATCCGGCCTCTTGCTCGGGGTCGCCACCACGCCGGGCAAGAACCTGGCAAAATCCTGTGATCGGCTCTTCGAGGCGATTAGGCGGATCGACGGCGGACAGCCGATTTGAGACTGCTCCAAGTAAGACGTTGCTAGGCAGCGACACTCGTTGAAACAAGCGACCACTGAACGAGGCCGTCTATGGTAACGCGAATCTTCGCCGGCAGCGCCTTTGTCTGCGGCCACAGGACGCTGATCGGCAGTTCGCCGCCTGACAGGCCCTCCAGGACAATCTGAAGGGCCCCGTCTTGAAGATCGCCTTCCACCATCCATGACGGAAGTTGCGTCAGACCGTGTCCTGCCTTAGCGGCCATTAGCACCGTCTCGAAATCCTGCAGTTCATGCTTGACGGGGACGGCCTGCCGCGCTGTCGAGCCGTCGGGTTGCTTCATCAGCCAGGCGATGCGGTTGCCTTGCCGTCGTCCGACGATGCAATCGTGTCCGGCAAGATCGCTCCAGGATCGCGGAACGCCCCGCCGTGCGAGATAGCCAGGTGCTCCGACTATCACCGTCTGCTGGACCCCAATCTGTCGCGCGACGAGGTCGGTCGAATCCTCAAGATTGCCGATACGCACGGCGAGGTCGATGTTTTCGCCGATCAGGTCGACCCGCCGGTCGGTGAAGCTGACATTGAGGTTCAGCGCCGGATAGCGTTTCGCAACCCCTAACAGTACGGGCATGACGTGCAGTCGACCGAACGCCGTCGGGAGATCGATGCGGACTTCGCCGCCAGGCGTGTCCCGCGCGAGCGCGAGGGCGCTCTCGCCACGCTCAAGTTCGTCGAGTGCCGCGACGCAGTGCTCCAGCCAGGCCTCTCCGGCAGGCGTCAAGGTCAGGCGGCGAGTCGTCCGGTGGAGCAGCTTGGAGCCCAAGCGCGCCTCCAGACGCGACACCGCCCGGCCGATCGCGGACTTGGCCATGCCCATTTCCGCCGCAACCGCGGTGAAACTACCGAGCCGAATAACGGCTACGAATTCGGCGATGCCATCGAAACGCGAGTTCATCCGCCTATTGTAGCTTCAGACGCAATAGTGAGTCCACCAGGCCGGCACTAATCTGCTGAGGAGTATCCCTTTATATCGTCTGGAGCTTTAATTCTCCACAGGAGCCGCCCCATGCCCTCTCTATTCGATTCCTTCGATCTAGGTCCCGTCCACCTCACGAGCCGCATCGTCATGCCGCCGATGACGCGCACCCGCACCTCCAAGGGTGCTCTTCCGACAGATGGCGACCTCCCGAACGAACTGACCGTCAAATATTACGGTCAGCGAGCTAGCGCCGGCCTGATCATCTCCGAAGTCAACGACGTGGATCAGTCCAGCCACGGCTACGCGCGGATTCCCGGGATTCACTCCGAAGCCCAGAAGCAGGCCTGGCGCCCGGTGACCGAAGAGGTTCATCGTCAGGGCGGCACCATCTTCATGCAGCTGTGGCATGTCGGCCGACTGGCGCATTCCTCGCTTCTGCCGAACGGCCAGGCGCCAGTGGGCGTGACCGCGGAACAGGCCGTCGGCTCAGAGGTGTTCGCCCATGGCCCGGACGGCCGGTTGCGCTTCATGGCGGCAGAGACGCCGAGGCCGCTCAGCACCGAGGAAGTGACGGCCATGGTGGGAACCTTCGCCAAAGCCGCCGCCAATGCGCGGGAGGTCGGGTTTGACGGCATCGAGATCCATGCCGCCAACGGCTATCTGATCGAGCAGTTCATGAACTCGGTGCTCAACACCCGTACCGACCGCTACGGCGGCGGCAGCATGGAAGATCGTGCGCGCTTCCTGATGGAAGTCGTCGACGCGGTCGTGGCGGAATTCGGCGCGGGACGCGTGGGGGGTCGCCTCTCACCGTTCGGCAAATATGGTTCAATGCCCGCTGATCCGCTCGTCGAGGAGACGTTCCTGTACATCGTCGAGCAGCTCGGGCGCCGTGGCGTGGCCTATGTCCATCTGCTCTACGAACTGCTGCCCGACGGCAACATGGAATCGGCCACATTCGAGGCGCGCCATCTCGACCACGACATGCTCGCCAAGGCGCGAGCGTCGTTCCCCGGCGCGTTCATCTGGTGCGGCGGCTTCAATGACGTCGAGCGCGCCCAGGCAGCGCTCGATACCGGGCTGGTGGACCTGATTGCCTTCGGCAGGCCGTATATCGCGAACCCGGATCTCGTCGAGCGTCTTCGGAGCGGCTGGCCATTGGCCGTAGCGGACCGGTCCGTCTATTACACCCGCAATGGCGAGGTGGGGTACACGGACTTCCCCACCTATTCGAAGAATGGCGCCGCAAGCAGGGCCGCCTGACACGACGATAGGCCGAGCAGGAGTCCGGCGCAGCGCCACGCACTCCTGCCGGTCGAGACGACCTCCATAGGTTCCGGCGGAGTCGCCCTGTGCCCGCGCAGATCCTGGATCTGGGTGCGCCTGACCGCCCTTCTTTCACGACAGGTAGAGACATCATGACAAAGCGAACATTTCTCGTCACCGGCGCCAGCAAGGGCATCGGCCGCGCGCTCTCGGCGCGGTCGCCGCCGACGGTCATCACGTTGTCGGCATCGCTCGTGGCGATGATCCAGCGGACGAGCTTGGCGTGATGGCCATCGCGAAATGGAAGAGTAGCCCGCCTCGAGGCCATTGGCAGGAGGCGGCGTGAGGATTAAATATTCGCTTGTGATAATATAAAAATGACGTAACGTAATGTCCGGCATCTTGAGGATGCGCAACCGTGGCGGAGTACGATGAGAGTTGCTATATTTTGCGCGGCTATCATGATCGCTGCGACTGGTGGCACCATTGCCAAGGAAAAGAAAGTGGTGGTCGGTGATGCTGCGGCCCTGTGCTCTACGAAGCATTCGACCAAGAAGCAGGTGAGAGATCTGGACTGCGGTTTGACTGGCACGGCCAAAATGCCGGATGGAGCAACCCCGGAAAAGCCGCGCCTCGGATACGACACCGATCCGTGGATGGTCATTGGCTTTTAAAGCTGGCTGCAGATAGCCGCCAACTTGCGGCGTGGCCGATGGTCGCCAGGTACTTGGAATGACACTCGTATCAAATTCCAGCACGACCAAACGAATTACCGCAATCCACCAGCAATCCCCAATTGCCGTGAGCCCATCGGGCGCTTGGCGAATTGGGACGTGGTTTCGGCACGACTACCTGCCGACGAAGTAGCTATCTGCGTGCCGATTGTCGCTGATTATCTATGGAACTTTTTACTTTTGTTTTCAGTATGTTGCGTCGCAGATTGACGTATTTTCGGCGGCGTTTGAGTGGGGTCAGTAATGATCGGGTGGTGGGCCGAACTCGACAATCCTGCCACGATGCATGACAGAGAACCGCTCGCCAAAATGGGCGACGACGGCAACATGGCATGGTGCACCGGCTGCATACGATCTGAGGCGTCACGTTTGCACTCACAAAAAGCTCCATCTCGGCCCTGCGATATTCATGGATGAGGCGTACGTGTGATGGTTGTGGTAAGGGAATGACGCTTCTTTTCATGGAGATTGCGATGAGGGAGAGAACGATTGAAAGCGGCCTCAGCCCGCAAATGCAGGAGGCCATTCCGATAATTCGACGCGTTTTCAGACAACATGCGCCGAGGCGGCTTGAGCTTGAGCTTACTGCTGGAAAAGAGTGGTATAATCATTCCCGCTGGTCCCTGCATCATTCCGGCAATGCGGTTGATATTAGGACGAAAAAGCTGGCGGATCGCGGGACCGGTATGTTGTCAATCCTTTTAGGATACTTTTTGCAGCAGGAACTTAACTCTGAACTTGGCAAGGCCAAGTATTTAGTCCTGGTGAACGATCAAGGGCCTATGTTTCCGCATATTCACGTTCAGTATAATCCAGGGGCCAGAATGAGCACACCTGGGGACTATGACGGCAAGCGACGGCGAGAGGTCTAGCCGCCCAAAGGAACTCATTTGCGTGCTTGGTTGCCTTTTGCACGCTAGCGCGGACAAAAGCCTCGCCGCGCTCTTGCGCCATGCCGTGGAAGGCATCCTTCAATCCACCGCGGGATGCAAAAGCCGTTTGATGCGCCGGTACCATCCGCCCAAATTACTCGAAGAAATAAGTAAAGCCCCCGTCGGAGGCTCCGACGGTCACCTTCGTCATCTTTTCACCGTCAAGCGACCGGTTGAGCACGCCGCGGCTTAATTCCGGCAGAAGCGTGTTGGTTAAGATGGCATCGATCATCCGCCCGCCGGATTCGATTTCCGTGCAGCGTGCCCTGACCAGATCGATGACGCCGTCGCCGATCACCAGTTCCGCGCCACTGGTTGCACGCAGCCGGCGAGCGATCCTGGCGAACTGATGACGGGTGATCGCCTCGATCATCGAATCCGACAGCGGGTAGTAAGGAATGGTTACCACCCGTCCAAGAAACGCCGCCGGAAAAACCTTCAGCAACGGCCGGCGCAAGGCCGTATCCAGATCTTCGAGGCCGGTCCGAACCGTGCCGTTCCTCGTCCGGTCCATGATGACTTCGGAGCCGACGTTCGAGGTGAGCAGGATCAATGTGTTCTTGAAATCGATGCGCCGCCCTTCGCTGTCGTCCATCATGCCCTTGTCGAAAACCTGGAAGAAGATTTCGTGGACGTCCGGATGCGCCTTCTCGACCTCGTCGAGCAGGATCACCGAATAGGGTTTGCGCCGAACCGCCTCTGTCAGGATGCCACCCTTGCCGTAGCCGACATAGCCGGGGGGCGCTCCCTTTAAAGTCGAGACAGTATGCGCCTCCTGAAACTCCGACATGTTGATCGAGATCAGGTTCTGTTCGCCACCATAAAGCGTCTCCGCCAAGGCCAGCGCGGTTTCGGTCTTGCCGACGCCGGAGGGGCCACAAAGCAGGAACACCCCCACCGGCTTTTCCGGCGCGCCGAGCCCGGCGCGGCTGGTCTGCACACGCTTGGCGATCATCTCCATGGCATGCTCTTGGCCAACCACGCGCTCGCACAGAGTGGCCGCGAGCCGGAGGGCTTTTTCGGTCTGGCTCGACAGCATGCGCCCCGTGGGGATGCCGGTCCAGTCCTGGACCACCGCGGCCACGGCATTTCGATCAACCGAGGGCAGGATCAGCGGCGCCTCGCCTTGCGCCTCGGCCAGTTCAGCCATGCGTTCGCGCAACCGGGTAAGATCGGCGACCGGATCAGGTGGAAGTCCATCGGCAACAGCCGTTTTCACTTTGGGATGGGATGCCTTGTCCTTGGGCGTTTGGATCTCAGGCAACTCAGACTCAGAGGCGTTGGCATCCGCTGGCGTTTCCATCGCATCGAGCGGCATACCGTCGCCGCGCAGCCGGGCACGCAATTCGAGTATCTCGGCAACTAAAACTCTTTCGCGGTCCCAACGTTGTTGCGCGGCAGCCAGCGCGACCCCTGTTTCGGCAAGTCCGGTGTCGACCCGTGCCTGCCGTTCGGTCACCTCGATCCCGATCGCCGCCTCACGATCGATGATGCCGTGCTCGACCTCCAGCGCCTGGCGCCGCCGTATGATATCCTCGAGCTCGGCCGGCGTGGCATGCTGCGAGATTGCGACCCGGGCGCAAGCGGTGTCGAGAAGGCTTACCGCCTTGTCGGGTAGTTGCCGCGCCGGGATATAGCGGTGTGACAGGCCCACTGCCGCCTCGATCGCCTCATCCAGTATCTGCACCCGGTGGTGCTGCTCGAGAACTCCGGCCACCCCGCGCAACATGAGAACGGCCACAGCTTCGGAAGGCTCGTCGATCTTTACCACCTGAAACCGACGGGTCAGCGCCGGGTCTTTTTCTATGTGCTGCTTGTATTCAGCCCAGGTCGTTGCCGCGACGGTACGCAGTTCACCGCGTGCCAGCGCCGGCTTCAGGAGATTGGCCGCGTCGCCGGTTCCAGCAGGGCCGCCTGCGCCGATCAAGGTGTGAGCTTCATCGATAAAAAGGATAACCGGTGTTTCGGACGACTGCACCTCGTCGATTACAGCCTTAAGCCGTTTTTCGAACTCGCCCTTTACGCTTGCCCCGGCCTGCATCAAACCGACATCGAGCATGCGCACGCTGACGCCCTGTAGCATCGGTGGTACATCGCCCTGGGCAATACGCAAGGCGAAGCCCTCGACGACCGCGGTCTTGCCTACCCCGGCTTCGCCCGTCAGGATCGGGTTGTTCTGCCGCCGCCGCATCAGGACATCAACGATCTGCCTGATCTCGGGGTCGCGGCCGACGACGGGATCGATCTTGCCGTCGCGGGCGCGCTGGGTCAGGTCGGTGGCGTATTTCGCCAGCGCCGAATCCCCACCCGGAGCCCGCCGTGGCATCTCCGTTGCGGAGACCGTGGTCGAGGTGCCAGCTTCGAGTGAGCCCTCCATGACATCGGCGAACCGCGCGATCACCGCGTCGGCGTCGATCTCGTCGAATGCGCCGCTGATCTTCGACAGCAGGCCTTCTAGGACCGGGGTCTTCAGGCAAGCGAGCAGAATATGCGCGCTGCGGACTTCCTCGACGCTGAACTCAAGCGTCGCCAAGTTCCAGGCCTCCTGGATGGCATGAAAGATGTGGTCGGAAAATTCCTCGATCGATGTGGCGCCGTATGGCAGCTTGTCCACGGCGCGGGTCATATCGGCCGTGAGCCGGCTGGCATCCACTCCCGCATCGGCGATGATCATTTGCACGTCCGAGCGATCGGAAAGCACCAGTTGCTCGATGAAGTGGACGAGTTCGACGTAAGGGTTGCCGCGCAGCTTGGCGGTGTCCGCGGCTGCCTTGAAGGCGCGCACGCCGACAGGATTGAGCTTGCCGACCAGTTCCTTACGCTTGAAGCTCTGTGACGACCGGCGCTGTTCCATCGAACCTGCTCCTGCAATCTGCCAGTCGACAACCTGCCACATAAGCCGTCGCTTGACAAAGCGCCTGATGGACGGCGTCGCCAAGGCCGTTCGCGGGGCCGTCAGCCTTTGGAACCCGAACCACTGGCGGCAGAAGAATTCGCGCATCCGTGTGGTGTATTTTGCCGACTGGGTTCGGCAGTCTCGCCAAGCCATCCCATAGCGAACACGCGGTGGTCAGCTTTCGTTAGCTTTTAAGCAGCGGCTTTAATTGGCGTACGGCACATCAGTGTGGTAACCTTGGGTCAGGTGCCGTTGAGGGCCGGTCGCTGGGGGTCTGTGTGATTGATGTCGCACTTTGGCTTACTCCGCTCGACGGTGAAAATCCGTCAGGGGAGGATTTGCGCAACGACCCGGCCTTTCATGAGCTGGAGCGACTGACGGAACAGCAGAAGAAAGTCGAGTTCCAAGGCAGCAAAAACACTGAAGTCGACGTTCCGATAGACTGGCCTACCGTGCTTACCAGGGCTGAAGAGCTGCGGTCTCACGGCCGTGACCTGCGCCTTCTCGTCATTGTTACGCGTGGACTGGCCAACGAGCATCGGTTGGCCGGCCTGGCTGCCGGCCTGACCCTCATCGCGCAAACTGTCGATCAGCATTGGACGACCATGCATCCGGCCCTGCGGTCCGGTGCCACGCCGCGCGAAGCAGCCTTGCGCCGCATCAATGCGCTTACCGACCTTCAGAACGGCCAGGACGGTCTACTCAAAGATTTGCGGAAAATGACATTCTTTGCGCCGCGCGCCATTGGGCCGATCCTGGGCGCGGATCTGGAGAAGGGTTCGCTTGACGAGCGGGTCATGCTGCAGGAGGCTGCTTCGGGACTGAATGCGGCCGAGAAGGCGAAGCTGGCAAGCGAGCACAGCCAACTGGTGAACCGGGTGCGCAGCGCATGCGCGGCGCTGATTGATCAGGCCGGGCCAGAAATGACGTTGCTCATAGCCGACGCCCGCGCCGCGATCGCCGCTCTCGAGAGCGTCGAAGCCGCCTTTAACTCCCGCCTCGAAGGCGCTGGCGCCACGCTTCCCGAGTTAAAGCGGTTTCTGCAGCGTCTGCTGACGACCCTCGAACGAAACGCGACCGGTGCCACTGCCGCGAACGGCCTCGCAAAGCCGGTCGCGACGCCAGCAGAACCGGCAGCACGTGTTCGCAACGGCGATGGAGCCGATACGATGGCAAGCGTGGCAAGCTACGCAGAATCCGGCGACAGCGGCCTGCCCGACCGGATCTCCTCGCGCGACGATGTCGTCAAATGCCTCGATCTCGTCGTCGCCTTCTATGACAGCACCGAACCGTCCAGCCCGATCCCGCACCTGGCGCGGCGCGTGCGCCGAATGGTGCATATGGATTTCGTTGAACTGATGGAAGATCTCGCCCCGTCGGGACTGAAGGAATTTCGGCTTCTTGCCGGCGTTCCCGATGTCAAGAAGACGGCACAGAAAGATGAAAGGTAAGACACATGCCAGCCGAAAGCAAAGCCAAGGTCATCGAACGAAATCGCGCGCCACGGGTGCAGATCGCCTATGACGTGGAAACCTACGGCAGCCCGACGACGATCGAACTGCCGTTTGTCATGGGCGTGATGGCCGACCTTTCCGGTGCTTCGCAAACCAAGGAAGCGTCAAAGTCGGTTCTGGACCGCTCCTTCGTCGAGACCGACGCGAACCGCTTCCCCAAGTTCATGGAGGCGCTCGGACCCCGCGTCAAAGCGCGGGTGAAGAACACGCTGCCGCAGGCCGAAGGCCAAGAGCGCGACGAGGAACTGGCGCTCGATCTCACCTTCACCAAAATGGGCGATTTCGCCCCCGACAAGATCGCCGAGCAGGTTCCGCAACTGGCCGAGATCCTCAAGATGCGTCGTCAGCTCGAGGAATTGCTGGGCTTCATGGATGGCCGCGTAGACGCCGAAAAGCGTATCGCGCAGTTGCTGAACAACGAGCCACTTCTTGGCAAGATCGCCAGCCAGGCGCTGACTGACGACGACAAGGCGGGAGAATAAACCATGGCCGAACAGCAAAAGACCGCCACCCTCGCCGCCGAGGCCGAAGCCATAGACCTTGGAGAATTCAGTGGACTCCTCGAAAAGGATTTCAAGGTCAAGAAAGACGACAGCGAGAAGCTGCAGCAACTCGTGCGCAATCTCGCGCTCGCAGCGCAGTCCCGTTCCGACACCACAACCATCTCGTCCAATGCCATCAAGTCGATCAAGTCGCTGATCGCCGGTATCGACAAGATGCTGACGGCTCAGGTCAACGAGATCCTGCACGCGCCGGAAGTGCGCGAAATGGAAGGCACATGGCGCGGCCTGTGGTACCTCGTCAACAACACCGAGACCGACCAGAAGCTTAAAATCCGGGTGATGAACATCTCCAAGGAGCAGCTGGCCGACACGCTCGAAGACTACGAAGGCCAGATGTGGGATCAGAGTCCGATCTTCAAGAAAGTCTACACAGACGAATATTCGATGCTTGGCGGCGAGCCGATCGGCTGCGTGATCGGCGCCTACGAATTTTCCAACCACCCGCGCGACGTCGGTCTGCTACGCAACATCTCCGGCATCTGCGCTTCTGCGCATACGCCTTTTATCGCGGCCGCCTCGCCTCGACTGTTTCGTATGGATAGCTGGCAGGAATTGCCGAACCCTCAGGATCTGCAGCAGATCGTTTCCAACCCGGCCTATGCCTCCTGGCAGTCGCTGCGCGAAAGCGAGGATGCTCGCTACATTGGGCTGACCATGCCCCGCGTCCTGGCCCGGCTGCCATATGGCACGGACACCGTTCCGGTGAAGGGCTTCACCTTCGAGGAAGAGGTGCAGGGCGATCACAACAAGTATGTCTGGATGAACGCCGCCTTCCCGATGGGCGTCAACATCAACCGCAGCCACAAGCTGTTTGGCTGGGGTACCCAGATCCGCGGCGTCGAGAACGGCGGAACGGTGCTTAATTTGCCGGTGCACAGCTTCCCGACCGATGATGGGTCGATAGCGATGAAATGCCCCACGGAAGTCGCCATTGATGACCGGCGTGAGGCGGAACTCGCCAAGCTTGGCCTGATGCCGATCCTGCACCGGAAGAACACGGATCTTGCGGCTTTCATCGGTGCCCATTCGTTACAGGACGACGAAACGCGCGCCGGCCGACTGGTGGACCCCGATGCGCAGTCTAATGAGCGGCTGAGCGCCAACTTGCCCTACTTGTTCCCGGTTTCGCGCTTTGCGCACTATCTCAAAGCCATAGCGCGAGACAAGGTCGGGTCGTTTAAGGAACGCTCCGACATGCAGATCTGGTTGACCGAGTGGATCAACCGCTACGTGCTGGCCAACCCGGCCTTTGCCGACGACAAGGCGCGCGCCAAGCGCCCGCTCGCCGCCGCCGAGGTCCAAGTGGACAGCGTGGAGGGGCGGCCGGGCTACTACAACGCCCGCTTCTATCTGCGCCCGCATTACCAGCTGGAGGGCATCAATGCCTCGCTTCGACTGGTGTCGGAACTGCCGTCCGTTAAGACTTGATTGCAGCAACAACAATCTTTTTTTTGACAATGGTGGAGAGAGACAATGCCAGTAAAGATTGATGGTTTTCTGAAGGTTCCCGATATCAAGGGCCCCAGCACCCGCGACGGCCACGATGATGAGATCGAAATCCATGGCGTCGACTACAAGATGGTCGCACCCTATGACCCGAATTCGCTCTCACGTCGGGGGCGCGTGTCCATGGGCATGATCAAGTTCATCAAACACTACGACAAATCTTCGCCTTATCTCAAGAAAGCCTTGTTCGAGAACAAGGCCCTCGATGAAGTGGTGTTCTCGGCACGTCGGACGATCGATGGCGAGACTAAGGATTATCTGGTCGTCACCCTCACCGACGCCTCGATCATGGAATACGACATGTCGCAGGCCGAGGATGAGGAAGACCTGATCCAGGAAGAGGTCAGCTTCGCCTACAAGAAGATCAAGTTCGTCTATGACGGCAATGATGAAGCCGAAATGGATGTCTATGTCGGCAAGTGAGGGTCGGCGACCCGACGC
Source organism: Mesorhizobium sp. B1-1-1 (assembly GCF_006442955.1). Lineage (NCBI taxonomy): Bacteria > Pseudomonadati > Pseudomonadota > Alphaproteobacteria > Hyphomicrobiales > Phyllobacteriaceae > Mesorhizobium > Mesorhizobium sp. B1-1-1. The sequence continues at coordinate 323,367 of NZ_VFWW01000002.1, read as the reverse complement.
TGGCAAGCAGCACAGTACCGGCAGCTTGCGGGCAAAAAGCGAGGCCGTCCAGCCGTCGCTTTGGGATCGCCTCGTCAATGACCTGCCTGGTCTGACCTCGGAGATAGACGGGCTGCGCCATGTCTTGCTCGACGAGCTTGGCGCCGACCGTGTCGACGCCCTCGTTGGCGCCAGCGCGCGGGCCATCGACGCTGATGCCGAACTCACAGCCGAGCAAAAACGGCGTCTGCATCGATTGGCCTTTCAGACCCAGCATCGGGTCGAGATCGAAAGTCGCGGCGTTGTGGTGTCAGCCCGCGTGCTCAGAGAAGCAGTGCGGCGTGACGTCGAGGCGCTCTTCAACACCGAGCGCTTCGAGGCCACGCCGCTCCTGTCCGATCTGGAAAATGAACAGGTATCGGACAACCCACCGTCGCTCGCAGATTTCCCGGAGGTGCGCCGGAGCGTGGTCAATTACGGCGTCCCCTCCTTCTCGGGCAGGTCTTCGCGCGACTTTGATCGCGATGTGCTGGCGCGTGAGATCCGTGCGGTGCTCGCCACCTTCGAGCCCCGCCTCAAGGAAAGCGCAACAAAGGTCACAGTGACGCTTGGCGACAAGACCGCCGGCCTCAAGATCGAGATTGACGGTGTGCTGATCATAACCCCGACACCGGAACGCATGCGCCTGCGCACTACGATCAATCTCGATAACGGCGCGGCGCGGACCGAAATCAGGGACGCCTGAGATGGATCGGGTCTTCGTCGAATATTACGAGGAGGAGTTGACCCACATCCGCGGCCTTGCGGCCGAATTTGCCGATATGCATCCAGCGGTCGCGCGCAACCTTTCCCTCGACACGGTCCCCTGTCCGGACCCCTATGTTGAGCGGCTGCTGGATGGCGTGGCTTTCCTCGCGGCGCGCACCCGGCTAAAGGTCGACGCCGAGCGTTCGCGATTTTCGCGCAGTGTGCTCGACGTTCTTTATCCCGATCTGGTCACCCCGGCGCCGGCAACGGCGATGGTGGTGCTCAAACCAGGCCAGCAGGTCCAGACCATGCTCGACGGCCACGTCGTCAGGCGCAACACCCGGCTGGTTTCCAGCCTGCGGCCCGGCCTTTCGACGCGCTGCACTTTCTCGACCGCGCAAGAGACGACCCTGTGGCCGATAGCAATCACTTCGGTCAGCTATTTTCAGGACCGCAGCGCGTTGGCGGCGGCCGGGATGGCCACGGTCGGCGGTGTGCGCGGCGAGGCGGCGCTCCGCATCACGCTGGCCCCGACCGGAAAAGGCAAGCTCCACGAATTGACGCTCGACCGGCTCGATATTTATTTTGCCGGGCGAACCAAGGCGCCGCTGCTATTCGACGCGATCTTCGGCACTTGCTCAAGCGTTGGCGCACGCGCTGAGGGCAAGAGCAACCCGTTGTCGCCCTTGCCAGCGCCCGAAATGGTTGGCATCAGCGACGACGAAGCCTTGATGCCGCGTACCCGCCCGACATTCGAAGGATATCGCCTCCTGCGAGAATACTTCATAATGCCCGAGCGCTTCCACTATGTGCGGGTTTCGGGGCTACAGCCTGTCGTGCGTCGATGCGACGGAGGGCTTGAGATCGTCTTCCAATTCAGGCGTCCGGTGCCAGAGTTGGCCGATCTGACATCGGCCGACTTCGAACTTTTCGCAACGCCGATCATCAATCTTTTCGAACGTGAGTGCAACGTCGTCGAGATCGATGCGCGTAAGACACGCCAGGTTTTGCATGCAGACCGCACGAGGGCGCGCGACTTTGAAATCTATCGGATCATTCGTGTTGAGGACGCCGACACCGAAGGCAACGACGCCGAAATTCCGGAACTGTTCAGCCTGGGGCAGAACAGCGGCAGTGGGTGGGTCTACTCAACCGAGCGGCGCCCTCGGCGCGCGACCGAAGACGAACGGCGCGACGGTCTAACGCGCACGTCATACACCGGCGACGACGTTTTCCTGGCCGTATCGCGACCGCTCGCAAGCCCGGCGTACCGACCTCTGAAGCGTCTCGACGTCGTAGCACTGTGCACCAATCGTGACCTGCCGATCCTCGATGACAATCCCACATTGACGCTTGAGGCCGGCGACCCGGTCGAAATCGTCAGGCTCCTTGGAGCCCTGCGTCCACCGCAGCCGGCGATCCCCGCAGCACTGCCCACAGGGGCCGAGGGTGAATCGCGCGCCGACGATCTCGCCTGGCGGTTGGTGGCACAGCTCATGCTCAACTTCCTCAGCCTTGCCAAGGAGGGCCGCGGCGTCGACCCGTTGCATGCGCTTCTCGATATCTATGCCGACCGAGGCGATCCCAGCCTGGCTCGCAATGTACATTCGATCGCCCGCATCGACTCGCGGCCCGTCGTGGAGCGGCTTCAGATCGAGGGGCCGATGTGCTTCGGACGCGGCACCGAGGTGACGTTGCATGTCGATGAATCCATCCTGGCTGGCCAAAGCACTTTGCTGCTTTCGGCTTTGCTGGCGCGGCTGTTCGCCCGATATGCCGGAATAAACGGTTTCGTGCGGACCCGCACGCGGCTGCTGCAGAAGCAGGAGGATGTGCCATGGCCGATGACGCCCGGCAATCGCTCCCTGATCTAGACAAGCCCAGCCCCGCTGAAGGTCTGTCCGAAGGGTTCGACTTTTTCGAATTGCTGCGCCGTCTCGAACAGCAAAATGCCGTGTTCGGCCATTCCGGCCGTCCCGACCGTGAGCCGGCAAGGCTTGGCCAGCATGTGCGCCTCGCCTTCTCGGCCAGGGACCTGGTCCATTTCCGCGAAGCCGACAACGGCAAGCCGGCCCGGGTCACGATTGCAAATCTGGGTCTCTTGGGCCCCGAGGGTCCAATGCCGCTGCATCTGACGCGCTGGGTGCTCGACCGGCTGTCGCAGCGGTGGTTCGCCGGGGCCAACGCACAGCTGACCAGCGACACTACTTTCGTCGATTTCGTCAACATTCTGCAGCACCGCATGATCGCCCTTTACTATCGGGCGTGGGCGGATGCGAATCCGGCCGTTCAGGTTGAACGCGCGGTCGGTGGCCGGGTTCGCGCCATGCTTGCGGCCATGGCCGGTATCGGACTTCCCGGCACCCGAAACATCGATCTCGACATGGTGAAGCTTCGCCAGGCGGCTTCGCTCGCCAGCCAGGTCGAGGGCCCGGAACGACTGACACTGTTCCTGGCGGAAGCCTTCAAGGTGCCGGTAAAGATCAAGGAATTCGTCGCCGCCTGGACAATCATACCAGCAGGCCTCCAGACCCGCCTCGCAAAATCCTTTGCTGTGCTCGGTCGGGGGGCGACGATCGGCCCACGCGTTTTCACCCGCCAAAGCAGGATCGAACTGCGGGTCGGCCCTTTGAAGTATGATGATTTCAAGACATTCCTGCCGGGCAGCCAGCGGCTCAAACTGTTCCAGCACGCGGTTCGCGACATGGTCGGAGAATCTCTCGATGTCGATCTGCGTATCGTGCTTGCGCGTGAAGCAGTGCCGCCGCCCCGTATTGGAGCGGTGCAGCTCGGCCGAACCGCCTGGCTTGCGCGACCCGCTGAAAGGGGAGATGCTGATGATATGCGGCTGCGCACAATCGTCGGATGGCGGCCGGAAATGGCGGGGGGCGCGGCATGAGTCTGCTGCTAACGCTAGAGCAAGGGCCACGCACCCAGGCGGTGCGGCAAACTCGCCTGGACGAAGGTGAGCTGGTGATCGGCCGCAGCGCCGATGCAGGCTGGCAGATCGATGATCCCGACATGTTCGTTTCACGCGCTCACTGCAAAATCTCTGGCGGGCGAGATGGATATTTCGTCACCGACACATCGAGCAGCGGTTTGTTCATAAACGATTCCGATAGCCCGCTTGGTCCAGGCAAGTCCGCACGCCTTCAAAGCGGCATGCGGCTCAGGCTGGGCGATTACGTCGTCTGTGTCGACCTGCAGATCGCGGCCGCTCAAGCGCCCGCAGTCATCCAGCCGGTACCAGAACGTCTGCCAGCGGCATCGCGGGCGCCGGTAAGCATCGGCCGCGATGACTTCTTTTCCGCCAAGGTCGAAGAAGCGCCGCAACGGCCTCGACCTGCTGATCTGCCGAACCCATTCGAGCAGCCGATCCCAGGGGCGTTCGAGCGCGCGTCCTCCGGCCAGCGCAACTCGCCTGCTTTCGACGACCCGTTCAGCCTCGATCCGGTTTCAACGCCGGTGTCGAAAAACGCCGCCGTTTATGTCGAGCAGGGCGGGGTGGGCAGCCGGGCGGATCCATTCAGCCTCGACCGGCCCCCCCCTCCCAGCCACGGAGCTGAATCCGCAGCGGGAAAGCTGTCCGACTTCAACGATGATTTTGGTTTCGGACCGGTCTCCTCGCCCAGTTCGACAAATAACTCGGCCTCGACCGGCCAGCGCGAGCGCATTGCCCAACGGCCACCATCCGCCAATCCCTGGGATATTCCCGCGCAACCGGCCGATGTCCTGCCTCCAGCGCGCATGGGTGCTGCTTCCAAACCTGCCCGCCCGCCGGCAAGCGCGCAGCCCGCCGAGATGGCGCTCCGCGCCGCCTTCTTGCGCGGCATGGGCGTCGAGGAAGCCGATTTCCCCGGGCGCGACAGCATCGTGGAAATGGAGAAGTTCGGCCGCGAATACCGGCTGATGATGGAAGGGCTGATGCAGCTTCTGCGCAAGCGGGCCGAGGAGAAAGGAAATGCTCGCGTCGCCCAGACAATGGTCGGTGCCTCCGAAGTCAATCCGCTCAAATTTCTGCCGTCGGTCGACGACGCCATCGTGACGCTGATCGCCGAGCGCAGCCCCGGATTTCTCGCCGGGGAGGCGGCCATCGCCGATGCAGTTCGCGATCTCGCGCAACATCACGTGCGCGCTTGGCGAGGCATACAGGCCGCTTTGCGACGGATGATCGATCGTTTCGATCCCGCAGCGATCGAGGACGAGCTGAAATCGAATTCGGCGATCGGCACCCTGCTTTCGGGCGGGCGCGGCGCCAAGCTGTGGGAGCTCTATCAAAAACGCCATCGCGAAATCGCCGAAAGCGCGGAAAAAAGCTTCCTTGGCGAAATCGGCACTGATTTTCGAGATGCATATGAGGAGGAGTAAGCCATGATCGACCGACGTGAATTGATGATTGCCCTGGGCGCGACCGGGCTGGTTGCAGCGTGCCAGAGCGGTCCGCCAAAGCCGTCGGTGATCACCGTCAACGTGACCGGCGGGGCCGGCATGAATCCGGGGCCAGGTGGCGGCGACCGGCCGGTGACGGTTCTCGTGATGCGGTTAAAAAGCACCGGCAAATTCAATTCCGCCGACTATTTTGCGCTGCAGGGGGATGCCGGCAGCGCACTCGCAGGAGATCTTATCGGTTCCGACCAGATCGCCGTCGGGCCCGGAAAATCCGCATCCAAGACCATCACTGTCGAGCCGGACGCGACGGCTCTGGGCTTCGTTGCACTGATCCGCGAACCTGGCGGCAGGAACTGGCGGACAACCAAGTCGGTGTCGCCGGGATCAAAGTTCACCATCAATGTCACGTTGGGCAGCGGCGGCATCTCCGCCTAGCAGCCAAGGTAAGGGAGCTCAATGCAGAGAGTAGCGGCATGAGCGATGCAAACAGGGTGCTTGCAAACAGGGTGCTATGGTCCGAAGGACTTTTCCTGCGAACCCAGCATTTCCAGCAGCAGGATCGTTTCTTCGAGGCGACGGTGCGCGGCGCGTTGCAGGCCGGACAACTGCATACGTTCGGCTTTCGACAGCTGACGCTGGACCAGGCATTGCTGGAATCCGGCCAGGTCGCGATCCTGTCGGCCCGGGGCATCTTCCCGGATGGGACACCTTTTTCCATTCCGGATTGGATGGACGCGCCGCGACCGCTGCCGGTCACCCCCGAGACGGGCGCAGGGCCGGTGCTGGTCGCCTTGCCGCTGGAGCCTCCCGGTGGTGTCGGCTTCGATCCGGCACACGCCGCCGCCTCTGGAGCGCGATATCACGGGCGGATCGTTTCGGTGCGCGACGCTGTCCAGGGCGGTTCGGATCCTGAAGAAATAGAAATCGCCCGTCCGCAGGCGCTGCTGCTTGCACCTGGCAAGTCGGTTGGTGGCTACACCGCCTTGCCGATAGCCGACCTCAACGGAGTTCGAGCCGATGGCGGCGTCTCTCTGGACGAGACCTTCCTGCCACCGGCACTGGTTACCGGCGCGGTGGCCTGGTATCGGCAATTGCTTCTGGAAGTTGTCACCGGCCTCGACCAGATCGCCGAGGCGCATGGCAAGATGGTCATGGGCGGGCCTGGGCGCAGCGTCGAAGATCTGTTGATGCTCAATCTCGCCAATGCGGCGCGTCCGCGTCTGGCTCACATGCTGGCGCAGGATGTCTTCCATCCGGCCGAGCTTTACCTGGAACTTGCCGGGCTCGCCGGTTCGATGGCAACTTACGGATCGAGCGCGCGACGGCTGGGCGAGTTGCCCGCTTACGATCACATGGCGCCCGGCCCTGCCTATTCGGCGCTGGCGGACGCGCTGCGCTCGCTCATTCTCAGCCTTCGTTACATCGAGCCGAAATCGCGTGCGCTGCCTGTCATGCGGCACTCGACCAATGTCTGGAAAATTCGCATCGACAACCCAAAGCTGCTGGTGGCCAGCCGCATCGTCATCCGGGTCGGCTCGGAGCTGTCGGAGGATGCCCTGCGCAAGATCTTCGTCAATCAGGCGACCGTCGGCTCGGCCGACGAGTTCGAGGGCCTGTGGAAATCGCGCTTGCCCGGCATTCCGCTAAAACCGCTTCATTCCCAGCCACGCGAAATCCCTTACGACGGCGATCGACTGTGCCTCGAATTGGATCAGAAAAGCGAACACTGGGCCTCGCTGCTCGACGCACCAGGCTTCGTCATCGGTGTTTCGGGCGTGTTGCCAAGCGAGCCGCAGGTGGACTGCTATTCGGTGAACAGGTGAGATCATGAGCCGCGATGATCCTTTCGGACTGTCGGAGGATCGCGAACGCACTCGCATACGATTGAGCGGCGCACCGATGCCAAGGCCCATGGCGCCACTTTCGCCGGGCGCACTGGTAAAACGCTCTCGCACCCACCCGAACGCGCTTGTCAACGCCTTTGCGCCCTTGCTCGAGTTCGCCCCCGAGCTCGAAAGCGCAATGCCGCCAGACAATCCGGAAGTCTTGCGCACCCGTTTGCTCGAAGAACTGGTTCGGGCACGCGACACGGCTATGTCGACGGGGTCCTCGATGGAGCGATCCGACCAGGCAGCCTGGGTGGTGGCTGCGTTGCTCGACGATCTGGCCCTGAACACGCCTTGGGGCGGGGCCAGCGCCTGGCCGCGGCAGCCGCTCGTCGTCATGCTGCGCGGCGATGTCGATGCCGGCACGCAATTCTTCACGCGACTCGACGAACTGGAACGACATCCTAACCGGGACCGAGAATTGCTTGAACTGCAGTACCATTGCCTGGCGCTCGGCTTCCGTGGCAAATATCGCGTGCCCGGCCGCTCAGGCGACCGCTCGCTCAATGCGGTTCGCGTGGCGGCGGCCCGCTTCCTGCGCAATGCCGACGCCGAAGGCGCGCCTTTAGCGCCAAACTGGAAAGGTGTCATCGCCTCCGACCAGCCGCAGCGCTTCATCGTGCCGATCTGGGTCATGGCGCTCGGTGCTGCGGTTGCAGCCGCGGCGATCCATATCGGGCTGTCAATGGGACTGAGCAGCCAGGCGGTCGAGCTTTCCGCACTTGTTCGTGCCCTGCCACCGCCTGCCCGCGGCGACATCACCCGCGCGTCGCCCAAAGTCGACGCCCCGCCACCGCAAAAAGTGGATTTTGCGCTGTTGCCGGAATTCCAGGCGGGGGCGCCGGCCGAGCTCAAATCTGCTCTCAGCGGCACCGAGAGTGTTTCACTGGCCAAGCTGATCATCCAGGCCTCCAACCCCGAACTATTCCAGTCATCGCGGCCACAACTGACCGATGGTTTCGAACCCTTGATCGGTTCGATCGCCAAGGTGATCCTCGCCAATCAGGAGCTGATCGGAAACATCACGGTGGTCGGCCATACTGACAGCGTTCCTTTGCAAAAGACCAACCCGCTGTCGACCAACCAGCGCCTATCCGAGGCTCGCGCCCGGACGATTGCCGACATGCTGGTTCAAAACGGAGTGCCGCAGGATCGCGTCCATTCGGAGGGCCGGGCAGCCACCGATCCTGTGGCCAGCGACAGCACGCGCGAGGGGCGAGCCTTGAATCGCCGCGTCGAGGTGCTCGTCGAAAAGAGGCTGTGAGATGTTCATCCTGCGCTTCCTCTGGGCGGTCCTGACATCGCGCTGGCTGTGGACGCTGATCGGCCTGACGCTGCTATCCCTGGCTATCTGGATCTTCGGTCCGATCGTCAGGGTTGGTCCCTACGAGCCCTTCGCCTCCGAAAATGTGCGCATCGTCATCATCGCGCTGCTGGTCATCTTCTGGCTGGTCTGGCTGATCGTTGCCCAGCGTCGGGCGATCCGCGCCAACCGGATGTTCGTGGCCGAGATTGCCGCGCCAGCGGTGGAAAAGCCGCTCAGCCCAGGCGAGGAGAACGTCGCCGCCGTGGGCGCCAAGTTTGCCGAGGTGATGACCGAACTGAGGCGCCGCAAGCTGGGCGGGCGCAAGTTCCTGCGCGAGATGCCATGGTACGTCATCGTCGGGCCGCCGGCGACCGGCAAGACCATCGCCTTGCGGCAGTCCGGACTGAATTTTCCGATCGATCTCACCGACGACTTGCAGGGGGTCGGTGGCACGCGCAACTGCGACTGGTTCTTTTCCGAAAACGCGGTTCTGATCGACACTGCCGGCCGCTATGTCCAGCAGGAGAGCCAGCCGGATGTCGACGCGGCCGAATGGCTCGGTTTCCTCGACCTCTTGAAGAAACATCGCGGCCGCCGTGCGCTGAACGGCGTGATCGTCGCGCTTTCGATCGACGTCCTTTCGGAGGGCGACGAGGCCATCAAGGCGCACGGGCGCAAGATCCGCCGCCGGTTGGCCGAGCTCAACGACCGGCTTGAAATCCGCCTGCCGGTCTATCTGATGCTGACCAAGGCCGACCTGATCAAGGGCTTCGAGCCGTTCTTCGGCGGCCTGTCGACCGCCTCGCGCGAACAGGTGTGGGGGACGACCTTCGCGCTGGATGCGCGCGTCGATGGCAAGACCATCGAACGAGAAATCGCGACGCTGGCGACCGAACTCGAGCGGCGCTTGGTGACGCGCCTGGAGGACGAGGACAAACTCGCCGCCCGTGCCGAAATCTTCAGGTTTCCCGCCCAACTGGCAAGCTTGTCCGAACCGATACAGGTGCTGGTCGAAGCCATGTTCGGCGAAAGCCGGTATGAGGAGGCTGCCTGGCTGCGCGGCCTCTACCTGACATCGGCGACGCAGGAAGGAGCGCCTATCGACCGGCTGACCGCCGCGCTGTCTTCCTCCTTCGGTCTTCCGCCGCGGCGCGCCCTGCCCGCATCTCGGGTCGAGAAACGCAGCTTCTTCCTGAAGAACCTTCTCACTGAAGTCATCTTCAAGGAAGCAGGCCTCGGTACATTCGACCCGCTGGCGCAACGCCGCCGCGCCTGGATCTGGCGCGGCGCCGCTGCCGCATGCTCTGCGGCGGCGTTGCTGGCAGGCGGCCTGTTCACCTGGTCCTATTTTGACAACCGCCATGCGATCTCGGCGCAGGCAGGCCAGTTTGAAGCGCTGCAAACACCACTGACCTCCGCTGCCGCAACCCCGGCATCGGTGGAGCAGCCTGTCATGGACGGCGCGCTCGAGGCGATGGACGCGGTCGCAAATGCCCGGACAGCACCGCCGGGCGCTGCCCACGATCTGCTTGGCCCATCGGCCTCGGCGGAACTGGTCAGGGCACAGGCCGACACTTATGACCACGCCCTCCGCAACGTGCTCGAGCCCCGGATGGTGGCCCTGCTCGAGGCGACGATGTGGCGCCAGATCCGCGATCCCGACTTCATGCTCGGGGCGCTCAAGACCTATCGCATGATGACGGGCCTGTCGCAGATGGATCCCGACTACGCCCAGAACTGGTGGGTGAACAGTCTGCCCGAATTCGCGGCCGCGGCGCCATTTCCGACAGCCGACGCCGAAGAGCATCAGCTTGCCGCGATCCGCCGGATGACGGTCGACGAAAGCTATGTCGCGCCGGACCAGGCCCTGGTTGCCGAAGCTCTGAAAACGGTCTGCACGATTTCGTTGCCGGCGCGTGGCTACAAGCAGTTGTTGGCCGATCCGGCAGTGGCCGGGCTGAAGGAGTGGATACCGGCCAATTTCGCCGGCCCAAACGGCGGCAAAGTGTTTGCACGGCGTTCGGGCAAGACATTACGCGTCGGCATTTCGGGCGCTTTCACCTATTCCGGCTTTCACGACGTCATTCTCGACCGCATCGACGATGTCGCCGCCCAGGCGGCGCTCGATCGTGCGGTTTTCGCCGGCGGTTGCTCGGAAAATTCCGAGACATCCGTCTCGGCGCTGTCCGAGGATATTCTGAAGCTCTACTACGACGACTACATCGCGCAATGGGACAGCTTCCTGCGCGACATGAGGCTTGCATCATTGACCGATCTCAATGTCGCCGGCGAAAACCTGAAAGATCTCTCGAGTGCTGATTCAGCGCTGAAGCGGCTGCTTACGGCGGTCGTCCAGGAGACAGAACTGACCCGTTCCGACGAAGCGCCTGCCGACGACAAGGCGGCAGCCAAGGGCGCTTCGAAACTACTCGGCAAGCTGGGTAAGCTTGGCAAGCTGGCGACATCGGGTGCGAAACTACTTCCCCGCGCCGGATCCGCCAGTGAGGTGGACCTGACCGGCAATCTGGTGGCCGAACATTTCAAACCGCTGAAGAGCACCATCGCAGAGGTCGACGGCCAGCCACCGGCGCTGGATGCTGCCGTTGTCGCACTGACCGCGCTTTCGAACGTCCTGCAAACGGTCACCGCGAACCCCAATCCACAGGACGCCATCAAGAAACAGGGGGGCCTTGCCGAACTGACGGGCGCGGTGGCAAGGCAGGCCCAGATCCTGCCCGATCCCATCAACAGCTGGTTGGGCGGGATAGCCGGCGACACCAGCAATTTGACTCAAAAGGCGGTCACTTCGGAACTCAACGCCATCTGGCGGGCCGACATACTGCCTTTCTGCCAAGCGGCGCTGAACAATCGCTATCCCTTCAGCGAAGCCAGTGCGGTCGACGTCAACGTGCACGATTTCGCCCGCCTGTTCGGGCCGGCCGGGCTGATCGACGGTTTCATCAACGACCACCTGATCAATTATGTCGACACGACCGGCGAGCCTTGGAAGTGGCGCGCCGATTTCGGCCTCGACCCTTCGGCGCTGGCGGCGTTCGAGCAGGCCAGGCACATCCGCGACGATCTTTTCCCCGGGGGTGCCGGACCGGTGATGAGCTTCACGCTCGAACCGAAGGATCTGTCTCCCAACCTCACGCGCGTCACGCTCAATCTCGATGGCCAGAGCCTCGTCTACTACAACAACGCAACGCGGCCGCAACCGATGACCTGGCCCGGCAAGGACGGCACCGGGGTCATTTCGCTCGCCTTCCAGCCGATCGACGGATCGCCCGAAATCATGCTCAACGAGACCGGCAGCTGGGCATGGCTGAGGATGTTGCGCAGCGGCCGATTCACCGGAACCTCGCTTTCGGATGTCTACAGTCTGCGCCTGGGCACGAAAGGCATGTACGCCGATTTCGAGCTCAAGGCCGCCAGCGTCGAAAACCCCTACAACCTCGAAATGTTCAAGAAGTTCACATGTCCCGCGCAGATATGAACGCGCCCGGCTTCTACGGCAAGATCCCGGCGACGGGGGATTTCGTCGCTTGGAACCTGCCGCGGACTTTTATCGACCGCTGGGACCGCTGGATGTCGATGGAATTGCGCGCGCGGCCGGATGAAGGTGAGTTGGACTCGCGTGTCTGGCGCTTTACCATGCAGCCCGGTATTTTTGGTGACCTGCCCTGCGCCGGCGCATGGCGCATGAGCGAGGACCGTGTCGGGCGCCGATACCCCTTTGCCATTGTGCGGCTTGGACCGCCACCGGAGCCTACCGCCAGATGGTTTGACGAAATCGCCGCCTGCCTTAACGGCGCTGTGGAAGGAAACTGGTCAACCACCAAGCTAGCAGAGACGCTGGCCTTGCTGAGAGAGACGAGCACGGGCGACGCTTCCGCCATAACGTTCTGGTGCGATGACTTCGACGTCATCGAGTTTAGCTTCGCTGATATCCACGACCTCGCCGACAACGCCTTGCCGAAGCTGCGCGCCACCAAGCCCGCAATCGAGGATGTCTGACGATGGGCTTTACTGCCTTCGCTGAGAGCATGGGCTTCTTTCATAGGGGAAGTGGTGGCAAGGGCATTGCGCCAGGCGACGTGACATCTGTCTCAGCCCTCTTCCGCCAACGGCGGCGCTCACGCCCCTTCCGGCCTCAACGCCGGCGCATTCCCGCGACCACGGCTGCCGTCCTCAGGCCTGTTTCGGACGCTATCTCGAGCATCGCTGCAGACCCCGGCGCATAGTTTTGTCGCATGCCGTCCGCCGCCAGCATCAACGCCAGCGCACCTGCCGCAGCACCAACCTCGCCGACGGTCATCGCCGGATACGCCGTCGGGGTCAATTCTCGCAGCGTGCGATAGAAGCGCGGGTGCACAACCAGTTGCTCGAGTGCGCGATGACGCTCGCCGTTGGAATTGCTGACGACAAAGGAAATGTCGGATTCCTTCGGCCCGTTGCTCGCAACCGCCGCGCGCAACGCGCTCAGCATGGCACGGCCCTGACTGAAACGGTCGGAGAGGACACTGTCTTCCTCGCGCGCGACGCCGATATTGACGACAGCGGGAGCAACTGCGCCATTACCCTCCGGCGCGCTAGTCAGCCTGACGAAGGCCGCCGCTTCGCCGGGGACCAGACCCTGAGCGCCGTCCGACGACTTCAGGCGCCCGCTTTGCCGCAGTCGGTCCAGGTCGACGTCGTTGAGGAAACTGTCGACCCCGCCCAGGATGATCTGTTCGACACCCGGCCTGCTGAACAAGTCTGACGCGCGTTCAAGCAGGCTGACACTGGCCGCCGCGCCGCCATCCACCGCGATCGACGCCGGATGGAAGCTGCCGCCGCAACCTAGCATCACGGCAGGCAGAAAATCGACAAACGGTACGGTCGCAAAAGCCGGATGGCTGCGAAAGCTCTCAGGCGGCGAAATGACGAGCGCCGTCGCCGCCGCCGCGAACGGCCCCGAACGGAGTGCTTCCATGATGGCCCGAACGGCCATGTTCACCAGCCACTCACCATCGGTTTTGCGCAGTTTCCAGGTCGTCGGTACGCGTGCGGCGATCTGGGTAGCGGGGAATGGCTCGACCACGATTTCATTGAATGCCGACAGGCCAGCGCGAATGGCCGCCAGTGTCTGGCGCGCGTTCAACCCGGCGGCCGTGACCGCGCCCGCGCCCGCGAGGTAGACCGGCGCCTTCACGGTTGCCATAACGGCCGGTCACGCAATGTCCCGTTGCCGCCATAGTGGCTGAAATACTGCTTGCGCTTGCGCTTCGCCGCGAGCAGCGCGGGCGTGACTTGGCCGAAAACGATTGCACGCAGCGCTGGCGCGTTGCGGCGGGTGAGGAGCGCGATGCGCGATTTCAGGGTGATGCGCCAGAGGTCCGGCTCGATGATGGCCGTGTCGGCCACAAACTCGCGCTCCTCGACCCGGTCGGCGAAGAGCAGGCGGATCGGCGCGATGACACGCGGCATCCGGAAATCCCAGCAGCCGGACGGCGTCAGACCGATGAGCCGCACGTCTTCGCCGCCGACGATGCGCGGCAGGTGCTGGTCGGGGGGCGTGCTCATGTGGTGCCGCAGATCGAAATCCTTGGGCGGTAAGGGCCACTGGTTGTCGATCCAGGCCTGGTCGTAGGTGCCCGCATATTGGAGGCGCTGCCGCCAATTCCTGCCAATCGGCCCGAAGCCTGCGGCCCTCGGCCGATCCTGCGGGCCGCGGAACATCTGGTCCGGATAGGTGATGTTGGGCGCATGTGTCCTGACGGACGGGTCGGCCGAGACAGCATGGCGAAAGCCGATGCCGACTGGGTTTTCGGCATCGGCTGCGGCGGTAGTCATGCCGCCAAAGGCGCGTTCATAAATGACCGGCATGGTTCGGAAAGGGTGCGGCTCACTGTAAGCGCCCGCGTCGTAGATGCGGTCCCCGATCACATGTAGCACCTTCTGCAGGCCGTTGACGCGAAAGCCGACCTGCATCTCATGCGCCGGCTTGCCCTTCGGCGAATAGGCGGTGCCGTTGACGACGATCTCGGAAGCCGGCTTTCGCGGGGCGATGTCGGCGTCATAACGGTTTGACGATAGGCCCGGCACGCCACGCGGCACATCTCCGAGGATCACGGGCAACTGAGCCGCCGCAATGTCCAGCCTGGCGTCCCGTTCTGGCGCCTCGAAGCTCGCCGAAAACATTGCGACGAGCACCTCCTGGCCGTCCGCGTCATGCTGGACATGGGTCATGGCGCTGAATGGTGTTCGGTTCTCGACCTCGACATCGAACGACATGGGTCACGTCCAGTTGCCGTTCTCGTCAAGACCGATCGGCCAGTACGGCATACACGTTATCAATTGCACATAATCCTCGTGCTTTTCCTCGACCAGCCATTGCAGCATCGCGACCTGCGGGGGTACGCGATCGGCCGCGGGCAACGAGCGGTTGACCTCGTCGAATTCGAGCCAGTAGTTGCGAAAGAACCAGACGACTTCGGGCGCCGATGCTGGACCGGCCAGACGCTTGTCGAATGCCAGGTCAACCGCCTCGTCGTGGTCATAACCCTCCTCAACCAAAGCCTGTACGTTGCCCTGCCACCAGTTGTCCGCAACCTTGTACGCAACCTCGAAGTTGGCGATGTACTCTGCGTACATTTCCCTGTGCTGCTCGGTCGCTTCGGCAATCGGCTTGGCTTTGCCCTGGTCCGGCACCTGGCCCGCGAGATCGTTGGGCGCGTTCAAAAGCTGCCTTACGCCTTTTTCGATGTTGTGGACGACCTTGAACGCCATGTCAGCAATACTCCCCGCCTGGAGACAGGCCGACCGGAACGAAGACGAGAAAGCTCATGATCTCAAAGAGATCAGGAGCCGCGGTCTTGAGGTCGTTGACCAGCAAATCGACCGGGAGCGCAAAGTCGACGTCATCTGAGTCGTCATCGGACCCCCAATCGCCCTCCTCCGGCGCAGCGTCCGGCTGCTTGTTTGTTTCGTTCTCGCGGTTCAGTTCGAGGATGCGCAGGTAATAGATCCGGACGACCTCAAGCACTCTGGGATGAGCAACGGGACCCATCGGCCATCGTTGTTCGAACGCGTTGAGGGATTTTGCGTCCTGCATTTTTTCAGGACCGCGCCCAGCGCGTTCCCTCCACCAGGTCATCACGGGCGGCACAATCTTGCGGAGATCGGCGACATATTCAGCCTGGAGATCGTCGTATCGCGCGTTCATCGATTGTGCCTCTCATCTCCTGCTCCTGGCTACCTTCGCCTTAACCTTCGAGCCCTGGCTCATGTAGTGCTCTTCACAATGCGGTCGGGCGAACTTCGCCTTGCGCATCATCTCCTTGAATTTTTCCACTCCGAGATGGCAGCCGCCCTTGTCCCATGCCTCGTTCAGCGGGGGCTGGTGGTCGTGGGTGCGATACTCCTTCTTTTCCCATGAGCCGTCCTCATTCTTGGTCCATTGCTTCTTGCTCTTCCTCCTCCCCCTCTTTTCCCGATGGAATGGGGCGGTGCCGGTTGCCCTCTTGCCCTTGCATTCCCAGCAAGGCTTGCCATTGACCGCGTCGCGCTGCTCGGCCGAGCGGCCCGGCCGGCAGGCCTGACTATAGGGTTTGTTCTTCGGGCAAGGCGTGTTGTACAGGTCACCCAACTCGGCCCTGAGCGTCGTTAATGCGCCAAGGGTCGTGCAATTCGGCGGAGTGCACATGGTGTTCTGCAGCACAGGATCGCCGTGCCGGCAAACGCCCTTGCCTTCTACCTTCACCGTGAACGACCACAATGTGAAACTGGCCTTGCCCTTGATCTTGTGCGTCACCACGCCCGCGCCGAGACCTGGCGTCGCCGGTTCATTGCCGGTGGACATCGAGCACTCGGAAACGTTTTCCAGTGCCGTCGGATTGCCGCCATCCGCTTTGACGCTCTTGCTTCCCTTGATCAGGTCCTTGGCGAACGCCATGTTGACATAAGGCACCGGAACCGGCCCCGCGGGTGGCGGGGGCGGCGTCAAGCAGACGTCACCCGGCGCGATCGCCTGGCCGTTGCTGCCCTTGTGGAACCACCCCATGTTTTCCGCGAACACCGTGCAGGGCATGCCTTAGGCCTCGGCTGGCGTGGACGCCTGACGCATGGCAATCAGACCATTGTCGGCGAGGTCGTAGATGTCGGCAAAAGCCAGTTCCCTCACTTCCCAGTCGTCCGTCCAGAAGGCTATGCGTTCCGGCGACGCGCCATAGCCCGGCGGCGGCAGTTCCACGATGCGCTGCTGTAGCCGCGACGGCGGCCAGAAATCGTCGACGCATCCCGCGATCAGCCGCGCCATTTCATCAAACCATCGGTCGGTAGCCTCCGGCGGTGGGCCGAGTCGAACGATCGCAAACGGATAGCGCCGGCCGGCCCTGTCTTCGCTCATGCGCCAGACGCCCGCATTTGGCTGGTCGCCAAAGATGCCCGCACGGACCGAGAAGCGCCATATGCGCGGATTGAGCTCGCCCGTATCGGGCCTGTCACGCAGTTCAATCGACATCCAGCGGTCCCAGCGGTCGGTGAGGACGCGCGGCAAATTCCAGGTGATAAAGTCACCTGTCGAGGGGATCTTGCCGAAAAAACCTGTCGTCATATCTGCGCCGGACAGGAGAACTTCTTGAACATTTGCAAATTGTAGGGGTAGTCGATACTTGACGCCTTGAGCGTCAAGTCCCCGTAATAGCCTACTGCCCCTACCCGCAGGCTGTAGACATCCGCGAGTGATGTCGCGGTGAACCGCGCCGTCCGCAGCATTCGCAGCCACGCCCAACTGCCCGTGTCGCTCACCATCATAACCGGCGAGCCGTCGACGGCCTTGTTGTCGCAAGCGGGCGCTGGTTCGTCATTGCAGCGCATCAGTTCGGTTTTGCACACGATTGCCGTCACCAACCACGTGAGGGCGGAGTCTGCGCTCAACAGATCCTTGAGGTTTTCCCTATGAGCCGAAAGGGCGGTCAACCGGGCCAGCTTGACGTCGGGCAGGAAACTGTCCCACTGCGCGTAATAGAGCTTCAGTATATCTTTCGACAACGCGGCGGCCGAGGTCTTGGCGTTGTCGAAACAGCCGCCGGCAAAGACCGCGTGATCCAGCGCCGCCAAATCCTCGGCTTCCGCAGCGCGCACCAATGGAAAAGAGTCGGTCATGTCCCCCAACACCGCCCAGAGGGCCTATATCATAACAATAATAACAAATTTTTGGCGCGAAAGGTGAATTATTGTTCCAGGAGGTGCCATCACTTGCTCCCCTGCATACCCGAGGAGGACCATCCTCTATGCGCCTGAACGAACAGCTATATTTTTGATCCCAGGCTTTGATGGTGCATCCTTAGTCAAAGGAAGCGCTATGGGCCACATTCTGCCTGGGAGCGCCTCGACGACAGAGGCGGCCTGTCGAGCGATACAGCACGGTCAAGAGAGGCTGAGGGCGCTGCCAAGCGCCACGGGATCAAGCAGAAGACCACCGGCAACGGCGCTACCGAAGGGGCGATGGCGCTGATGGTGGCGGCTGACGTTTTGTGAACGACTATGCCCTGGGGCCGACCGCTGAACTCGCGCGTTGTTCGTTCACATCCAGGCCGGGAACCGGCGCGTCCGGCGCCAATCGATTAGGGGTGTATCCGGATTGGCGAGTGCGGCGCGTATTGCGTCCAGCCGAAGCCTGCGCATCGAATGGAAGGTCTCGTGATTGCTCCCGCCGCGTCCCCCGTCCCACCACGCGGACACGCGATCGGCGACCGGAAGCGGGCTGGCGGTCAGGGATTCAAATTCCTTGCCGAGCGCGGCCGCGTCTGTCGTGAACAGGTCGGTATCATTGAGATCTACCTCGAACAGATCGCGCAACGCCAGCCCGGCGGCGAAGACAAGCTCTGGCTCACGCATCTTGGCGATCAGCCACGGCATGACCGACCGGTCGCCAAAGAGGCCGATTGCCGCTGTCGCAGTGGCGCGCAAGGCAGGCTGCTTCAGACGGTCCTGCAGCCAGCCCTTGCCGGCCTTCAGGGGCGTCGTCAAAAGGCGCATCTCGATCGCTGCAGGCGCGAGGGCCGGCTCTGCCAGTACGATCTGGTCAAGCACCGGGTGAGCCAAGCGCGCTTGACCAAGAAGGCAAGCCGCAAGTGCGGCGATCAGGCGTTCCTTCGACGTGTGGCCGTCGAGTCCGTCCAGCACCGTCAGAAGGACGTCGCGCCGCTTGAGCCCGCCGGCAAGCCGAAATGCACGCCTGCGAATATTCGAGTCCGGATCGCCCAGCAAATCGCCAAGGCGGGTACCGGGATCGACGCGATGATGCCAGAGTGCCGCGAGGCCGAGGCCGCGCAGCCGCGCATCGCGCGCGTCCAGCCATTCCGCCACGAACGAACTCAGATTTTCGCGCGGCGTACGCGCTATCGCGCCGGACAGGCCCGACGCGCCATCCTCGCCCAGCGTTCCCGCGGCGTCGACCACCGAGGTAACTGTTTCGGCCTCGCCCCAATGCAACGCCAGCACGCAGAGCACGAAAAGCTCGCCGGGCTCGGCGTAGTCGGCGAAATGCGCCTGAGCCGCCTCCCAGCCGGCCTTTCCGGAAGCCATTAGCCCTTCGAGATTTGCATTCAGGCGCTGGTCGATACGGCCGATATCGGTTTCGCCCAGGATCGGACCATCGATTTCACGTCGTCGACGGGACCAGAGGAAAGCCGCGTCGCTGGCGTGCTGGTCCACCATGGCAGCGATAGACGCGATCCGCTGCATCGTGAACGCCTCAGTTGAGATGGATGGCTCCGCCACGGATGCGGTTGGTGCCGCTTGCGTGGCTCGTCAGTTGGTTGCCGCGAATTGTGATGCGCCCATCCTTCTCTAGGATAATCGATGCCAGGCCGCAGCGCAGTTCTATCCGTTCTTCTCCGCTGATGACGACACGGTCGCCTTCGCGGACAACTGACAGTTTCCTCTCCTTGTGAGCTGGATCGACGATACGTCCGACGACCAGCGGCCGCATCGGGTCGCCACCTTCAAAAAGCAACGCCAGTTCCGACCCGATCGACGAAGTGTCCAGCTCGGTCAGACTGCGCGCCGCAATTGCTGTCTCACGTGGATTGCCAACGAAGACAACTAGCGGCGCCCCGTCTGCGAAACCAATCAGCAGGCCGATCACGACGCCGTCGATACGATCCAGCACTTGCATGATGATGCCCTCAATTGTTGTGGATGTTGCTTCCTTTGACGACCACGTCGCCACCGGCCTTAATGTTGATCTTGCCACTGCCCTTGATCGTAATGTCCTTGCCGTCGGCAACAATAGTACCGTCCTTTTTCATCGTGATCGACGCGTCGCCGCATTTGAGCGTGATGGAGTCGCCGGCTTCGATCACCAAATTCTTGCCCACCTTGATCAAACTGTCTTCGGCAATCTCGATACCGCTGCCCTTGCCGACCTTGAGGGCATGCGCTCCACCGATGTCAGTGGCATCATCTGCGCCGATCTTGGCTGCTCGTGCCTTGCCTATCTGGGAAGACTGTGCGCCGCCAACAGCGAAACTCTGGTCGGCGCCAACATTGACGCTCTGCGCCGCCGCGATGTCCCAGCTATCCGACGCGCCGATATCGTGGCTCTGCGCCGCGCCGACAGTGACCGACCGTGTAACACCGATGGTGTTCATCTGTGCCCCGCCGACAGAGCGGGTCTCCGCGGCGCCGACGGTGTCGAAACGCGCCGCCTTCACGGTAACGGTCTGGACAATCCCCACGGTCTGAGAATGATTGGCGTCGATGTTTTCCGTCGAGTTCGACACGACATGGATGGTTTCGTTGGCCATGACTGTCAGCGAGCGGTTGGCGCCCACTGTCTCGGTGTCGTTCGAGCCGATGTTGGTGGTCTGGTCGACGCCGATCTTGACCGTCTTGTTGTTGCCGACGTCCTCGTCGAGGTTGTGGCCGACGGAGTGTTTGGCGTCGTGGTCGATGCGGTCGGACTGATCGTGCTGGACCAGCTTTGTGCGGTCATGCTTGATCAGAAGGTTGTGATCCTTCTGCGCCTGGAAATTGACCAGTTCGGAGCCGGCCTTATCCTCGAACATCAGTTCGTTGTAGCCGCCACCGCCTTTGGAAGAATCCGACTTCCAGCCCGATTGTGTGGCGTTGCCAGGCAGGCCGTAGGGCGGCATCTGCGAGGCATTGTAGACCCGGCCGGTGATGATCGGCAGGTCCGGGTCGCCTTCGATGAAGTCGACGATGACCTCCTGGCCGATGCGCGGTATCTGGATGAACCCCCAGCCACTGCCGGCCCAGCTCTGCGACACCCGTACGAAACAGGAACTGTTCTGGTCCTTCTTGCCGACGCGGTCCCAATGAAACTGGACCTTCACCCGCGCATATTTGTCGGTGAATATCTCCTCGCCGGATGGACCGACCACCGTCGCCGTCTGCGGGCCGCGCATGATCGGTCGTGGCGTGGTCCGCGGCGGGCGATAGGGCAAGGCTGTCGGCGCCACACCGAGGACCACTTTGAAACTCTCGCTTTCGACGTCGGCCTGGGCTCTATAGCCGGGGTCAAACAGCCTGTATTCGGCGCTGACCACCAGATATTCCTGGTTCTGGTCTTCGCGCGGAAAACCGTCCAGCTTGAACGTGCAGCCGGAATACAAGCCGCGCACGGTGCCGGCCGCGGCGATGCGCTGGTGCAAGGCCTGGATCTCCTCGCGCCGGATCGAAGCCAGGCTGTCGCCCCGGCTTACTTCGAGATGCGCGCCCGGCTGGCGGTAGTTCTCACCCGCGGACAGTTTGTGACTGAACGGCTGGGCCGACTTGGCCATGAGGTCGGCGCCCGGCTTCTTGAAATCATAATCGGTGTGGGCATAGGCGCCTGGGCGCACCGAGCTGCCCGGTATCCATTCGGTGATGTATTCGACGTCGCGCCGGGAGCCCTGACCTTCAAAGTTATAGAGCACTTTCTCGTAGCCCGGCGCAGGCTTCAGCTTGCTCATCGCATCGGCCAGGACAAGCGTATGCTTGCCGTCATCGTGCTCGAAGAAATAGAAGATACCTTCGTGCTCCAGCAGCCGCTGCACAAAGTCCAGATCGGTCTCGTCGTATTGCACGCAGTATTCACGCGCCGGATAGGACCCTTGCAGGCGTAGATCGAATTCGGAAATACCGTATTTCTTGAAGACATCCTTGACGATGTCGACGACGCTCTTGTTCTGGAAAATATAGCAATCTGTGGTGTTGCCGAGAAACCAGAGCCACGGCCTCATGACGGCCTCGTAGTAGGCTAGCCGGTCCTCCATGCGGGTGAGCCGAAACTCCGATACGATTCCACTGAGCCAGCGCTTTGGATCGGATTCACCTTCGATCGAGACAGGCCCGCCCAGCATCTTCAACGGGTCGATATCGGAGTCTGTGCTCACGAACCCGACCGTGTAGGCAAAGCAACGGCTGATCTCATCGCGTCCGACAAGATGCGTGAAGGTCAGCAAATCGGAGCCAACCGGTGTGCGGACAACGGTGGCACGTTCATTCGGCATGGGTCGAGCCCCCTCCTGGACGCGGCCGCCAATGTGATGGATTTGAAGTTCCCGCTATATCAACGGTGTCATTAGCGGTGTTACGTTCAGGAACTTTCCAAATCTGCCACGCCAGGCCATGTTTAGCCTACCACATGTTTTCCCGCTGACCAAAGAGGACAGGCGGGCGACAGAATCTTATCCGTCGACTCGTCGGCTTGAAACGCCGCTGTCCTGTTTTGCCTGCAAGCTGCTAGAATGTTGGAGTATCGATCAACGATCGACGGCGATCTTGGATGTACATCAGTCTGCGGATCAACAATGTCGACGCCCTGCTCGCTGGCACCTCGACCAGCTACGTGGCGCGTGATAGCGGCTTCGAAATCGGGCGCGATGCTTGTGACTGGACCTTGCCCGACCCCGACAAGTTCATCTCGGGTCGGCACTGCGAGATTCGATACGAGGCGGGCGCGTTCTGGCTGCACGACATCTCGCGCAACGGGACCTTCATCAATGGATCGAGCCAGCGCATGAGCGGCCCGCATCGGCTGGTCGATGGCGACCGGATGCTGATCGGCCGCTATGTCGTCTTGGTATCGGTCGAAGAAGAGCGCGCCACGGCAGACCACCCCAGCCGCGATTCGACACAGCGGGAAACGCCGGTCGCGACAGGCCGGCCGCTGGAATTCGGAGATGGGCCTTTCTTCGAGCCCGCGCAGCAACGGTCCGCACAGCGCATTTCCGCGCCGACATTCTCGTCGCCTGCCCTGCCCTCAACCAGGGACGAGGTGCTGCGGGAGATCGCGATCGCAGCCGGCATTTCGCCGGAATTGCTTCAATCGCGCGACCCCCATGAAGTTGCCGCCGAAATCGGCGCGGTCTTGCGGGACGTGGTCGAGGAGCTGACCCTGCTGCTGAAAGCACGCGCGGCCGCGAAAATGTTGGCCAAAAGCACACAGCGAACGATGATCAGCGCCGCCGACAACAATCCGATGAAGTTCGTTCCAGGAACCGACGACATCCTGGAAATCATGTTCGCCCGGCGCAGGACCGGCTATCTTGATGCCAGGCGCAGCATCGAAGATGCATTCCGCGATCTCAAGACTCACGAGTTTGCCACTTATACCGCGATGCAAACCGCGCTCTCCCGGCTGCTTGACGACCTGTCGCCCGAGGCGATCGGCAGGAAACTCCCGCCTACCTCGTTTACGAAGAAGAAGAGCCAAGCCTGGGACGTCTATGTCGCGACATGGCGGACCATGGAGGAGGCACATGAAAACGGCATGCTTGATATATTCCTGGCCTATTTCAGCGAGGCCTACGCCAAGGCCGGCAAGCAGAAATAGGAGGTCCCAGGAAGGCACGGCCCCGGGAAACGTATGGCCAAAAAGCATATGGCCAAAAATGCATGGCACGGCAGTCGGCGAAGAAAAGTCTCGCTGACGCCCGGCGTCCGGTTCCAATCGACGATTTCTGAGATTACGATCGCATAAGACAGTTCGCCAAGCGGGTAAGACTCATTGAGCTGAGGGTCTGCGGCAAATGTCATGTCACTACGTGATAGCATCTTCTAGCCATTGCCACGGCCGGCAGCGGCTGCCTTTCCTTTACCTGGCCGGAAACCGTTCTGCGCCCATCTCACCCCATCGCCGGCGCCCCGCCTGCACGGACGATCTGCGATGAGTTCGAAGGACGACCCCTTCGGCCCGGCGGGCAAGACGGTCATTCGCGCAAATCCGCGGAGCAAGCAAAAATCGACGCTAATTCCCGAGCTGCCCTTCGCGGACAGAGGCCAGTCCTCTCCAATCAAGGATTCGACGGTGTTCGATCCAGGCGGCGGGTGGTCGCCAGGCTGGGCATCCGGAACCGTGATTTATCAAGGTGGCCCCGGCGATGTTGGTACGCCGACAGGCTCTGCTGGGACTGCGCCGAGGACAGGCATCGAGCAGGAAAGCCTATTCAACGCCGGGAGCGGCATCAAATACGCCGCGGCAAACCCCATTCTCGCCGCGGCGGCACCTTTGCTGATGCTGCTCGGACAGTTCAGGCTCTTGCCCGTTGAAAGACAGGCGGCGCCATTGGCGCAACATGTCACCGAGGCGATTGAGAAATTCGACCGGATAGTTGAGAAGTCAGGGGTTGCCGAAGAGGATGCCCGGATCGCGAAATTCGCCCTCTGCGAAACCGCCGACGATCTCATCGGTAACCTGCCCTGGCCCAGGAATGACGCCTGGGCGCCACACGGGATGCTGCGGCAATTCTTTCACCTCGAGCCCACCGGCACCGGCTTCTACGAAGCGCTGAACAAGATCCTGGCCAGTCCCGAAAAACACTACGATCTGCTCGAACTGATGCATGCCTGCCTGTCGCTGGGTTTCGAAGGCCAGTATCGAGGCGTGACGCGACAAGACAACAATCTCGAACGCGTTCGTCGCGACGTCTACGAGACGCTTCGCTATTTCAGGCCGCGTTCCAGTGGAGACATCTCGCCGCATTGGCAGGGCGTAGCGGCGACGATGGCGCAGTCCTCCGCCCGCCTGCCGCTTTGGGTCGTCGCGGCAGCGGCGACCGCGTTGCTGACAGCGGCGTTCTTCGCATTGCGGGTCTTCATAACCAATGAAGGCGAGGCGGTCGCGGGTGAATTGCTGGCGCTCGACCCATCAACACCAGTCGTCATAGAACGCGCCAGCGTGGCGCCGTTGGCTGAGCCGGCGAAAGTCACCCCACCGGCGGCCACCGCGCAGATTGATCGTATTCGTGCGGCATTGGCCAAGGATCTCGAAGGCGGCGGGCTGACCATCGGCACCAAGGGCGACTTCATCGTCGTGGAAATCAACAATCTCCTGCTGTTTCAGTCCGGCAGGGCCGAGGCGAGGCCGGAATTCCAGCCCATTGCCACCGACATCGCCGCGGCTCTGGAACACGAGCCTGGACCAATCCGGATCGTCGGCCACACGGACAATGTGAAACCACGAAAGTCGAGCGCGTTCAAATCCAACTTCGACCTTTCCGTCGCCCGGGCGAAGGCAGTCGAAGTGTTGATGGCAGTGAAATTCACCGATCCCTCGCGACTGACGGTCGAGGGTAAGGGCGAGGACGAGCCAATCGCCGACAATGCGACACCGGATGGCCGCGCCAAGAACCGCCGTGTCGATGTGATGATCCCCAGGGAGGAAACACTGTGAGCACGGCCCGCTGGAACCACCCATGACGCGTTGGCTGTTGCGGATATTCAGCGTGATCGCGCTGGTCGGCTTCGCCGCGGCAGTGTGGTTTGCCGGGCCATTGATCCGCTTCGCCGACACCCGGCCGCTCGGACCTGGGTGGCTGCGCGCGACGATCATTGGTGTGATCCTCGCGCTGCTGGCGCTTTTTTACGCGCTGCGTTTCTGGAAAGCGAGGAAGGCGCAAAAAGCGCTCGAAGCCGTCGTTGCGCACAATGACGACCGCGATGACGATTCTCGGGTGCTCGAAGCGCGGATGAACGAGGCCGTGGCGGCGCTCAAACGGTCGAGCGGCAAGCGCAACTTTCTCTATGAGATCCCCTGGTACGTTGTCATCGGCCCGCCGGGTGCCGGCAAGACGACGGCCCTGGTCAATTCAGGCCTGAATTTTCCGCTTGCCGGTTCGGGGGACGCCCAACCGGTGGTCGGTGTTGGCGGAACACGTGCCTGCGACTGGTGGTTTACCGATCAGGCCGTGCTGATCGACACCGCAGGACGCTATACGACGCAGGACTCCAATCCCGAGATTGACAAGAAGAGCTGGCTCGCATTCCTGTCACTACTCAAGAGGTACCGCACCAGACAACCGATAAACGGCGTCATCCTGGCCATCAGCCTTGCCGATGTGATGAGCTTCGATGATCAGCAGCTTGATGCCCACATCGTCGAGATACGCAGCCGCCTGAGAGAAATTCACGAGACGCTGAAGATCCAGTTTCCCGTCTATCTGCTTTTCACCAAGGCCGATCTGGTTTCAGGGTTCACGGATTATTTCGGCGGTTTCGACGAGGCGCGCAGACGCAAGGTATGGGGCACGACATTCCAGACGGCGGAGCGCGATAGGAACATGGCCGCCGCGGCTCCTGCCGAACTCGATGGGCTGGCGGAACGACTGGCGGACGAGATGGCCGACCGCCTCCAGGAAGAGGCTGATCCGGTCACGCGCATCTCCATCTTCGGCTTTCCGGCTCAGTTCGGCGCGCTGAGGGCTCGCATTACCAGTTTTGTCGCCGGTCTATTCGACCCGTCCCGCAGCCAGGTGAACGCCAGCCTGCGTGGACTCTATTTTTCGTCAGGCACGCAAGAGGGAACGCCCATCGATCAGGTGCTGGGCGCAATCGGCCGCAATTTCGGGGGCAATTCCCGCCCGCACCTTTCCGGAACCGGCAAAAGCTTCTTTTTGCATGATCTGCTGACGGACGTCATTTTTGCCGAATCCGGATGGGTTTCGTATGACAAATCAGCTGCGAGGCGGGCGGCGGTGGCCAGATTTGGCGGCCTCGGTACGATAGCGCTGATCGCTGCTGCCGCACTCGGTACGCTCGCTCTGAGCTTCGCGGCCAACCGCTCGCTGATCGCGTCCGCAACGGTTGCCATGGGCCAGTATCGCGCGACGGCGGAAAAGCTGCTCAAGGCGGCCACGGTTACCGATGTCGACCTTGAAAACGTCATCGGCCCGCTCGACCAGTTGCGCGACCTGCCGGCCGGGTTCGAAGCCGCTGAGCTAGCGACACCGATCGGGGAGACGTTCGGCCTCAGTCAGCGGGAAAGACTTCTTTCCGCGTCCCGGACCGCTTATCGGAAAGGCCTGGAACGCATGTTGCGCTCGCGCCTGCTGATCCAGGCCGAGCGAACGATCCAAGCCAAGATGGGCGATCCCGCCGCACTCTACGAGCCGTTGAAAATCTACCTCATGCTTGGTGGCAAAGCGCCGAAGGTCGATGACGCGCTGATCGTTTCCTGGATGAAGCAAGATTGGGAACAGAACCGATACCCGGGCGAAAACAACCGCGAGGGACGAGCGCACCTCGAAAAGCACCTGCGCGCCATGCTCGCCTTGGACGACGCCTACGACCCCGTTTTCGAACTGAACCAGCCACTTGTTGAAGCCGCACAACGCTCTCTCGAACGCATGAGCCTTGCCGATCGAGCGACCGCTTTGATCAAGTCGGCGATCTACGCGGCGGCGCTGGATGACTTCTCCGTTTCCCAGCAAGGTGGTCCCGAAGCCCAACTGCTGTTCGAACGTATCGATGGCAGCGAGCTGGCGGACCTTCGTGTTCCCGGTCTCTACACCAGTTCCGGCTTCAACAGGTTCTACCTTGCCCAACTCTCGCGCATTGCGCAGATGCTCGTCGACGAGCAGTGGGTTCTCGGTGGTGGCGGAGAGCAAGGCGACATCGATCAGCAATTGCTCAGGCTCGGCCCCGAACTTCTCGATCGCTACGGCAAGGCGTTCGCCGTCGCGTGGAATAGCGTTCTCGACCAGTTGAAATTCAAGGCGATGCTGACAGACAAGCCGCACTACACCGCGCTTTCAGCCGCTGCCTCCCCCAATTCGCCGATAGAGCGGCTGTTTTCGGCGATCGCCAACGAGACGGCGCTGACACGGGACCCAGGTGACGGTCCTGGCGCCGAGACAGAATCCGCGGCTCAAAACCAGCAACGCAGCGCCGCAGAATTAGCCAAGGGCTTAGCCCGTATCGGCATACACATAGCCAACGGCAAATCGCAAATCCGCGCCGGCGCACAGCCCGCTGACGTACAGAACTTGAATCCGGGCGCGAACATTGAAGCGCGATTCAAATCATTCCAGGTCCTGGTGAACGGGCCCACCGGACATCGCCCGATCGACGCACTAGCCCAGAACTTCAGCGACATCTATCAAAGCCTGCGACTGGCCACCGAAGTTCCTTCGCAGGTGGAGCGGCTCAACGGTAATCTGCAGCTACAGATTGCCACCCTTCGCGCCAATGTCTCGCGTCTGCCCAAGCAACTCGGCCGGATGGTCAACACGACGGCAGATGAGTTCGAAGGTAACGTCGCCGAAACCTCGGTGACAAACTTGAACCAGATACTCGACCAGACGGTCACAGCCCCCTGCGAGGCAGCGATCAACGGCCGTTACCCCTTCGACGGGAGCAGCACCGAGGATGTCGCCATGGCCGATTTCGCGAAGCTGTTCGCCCCAGGCGGACTGATGGACCGGTTCTTTGCACAAAATCTGGCCTCGCTGATCGACATGACCGGCCAGGACTGGCGTTGGAAACAGGATACGCGCTTTGGACGCAACTTGTCGAAATCGACCTTGAAGGACTTCCAGTTGGCTGCGGAAATCCGCATTGCCTTTTTTCCATCGGGCGCTTCAGTACCCTCCGTCAGCGTCACCTTTACACCCTTCTCGCTGCATGGCGATGCCGACATGGCCGTACTTGATGTCGATGGCCAGACCGTTCAGAGCAACCAGACCGGAAATGGGCCGAGCACGGTGACTTGGCCGACCGGTACGGCTACCCCATCCGCGAGCCTCAGCCTGACACCAGAAATGCCAGGGCGCCAGTCCGCCATCACGTTCGAAGGGCCGTGGGCCTTGACGCGGCTTCTGAACAAGGCGGCTATCACGGGCAACGAGGGCAGCATGCAGGCCCACTTCGTGATCGGCGGGCGCGACGTCACCTACACGATCCAGACAGGGTCCGGCACCAACCCCTTCCTGCTCCCTGCCCTTTCCGAGTTCACCTGTCCCAAGGCGTTCTGAGATTGAGATGATCCTGGGCAGTAAGCCGCAGAAGCGCAAAACCAGGCACACACATATTTTAGTTTTCGATACTTTAATGTTTGAGCCTGTGGCAAAGTGGCACGAACGCGCCCGAAGGCGCGTCGCGGAGGACGCTGGGTGAAGCGTTTGGTGGCAAATTGAACAATGTCGCCCTTCCCATTGAAAGCTTCGGCGTGAGCCACAGAGGCTGTGTGCGGGAGCTCAATGAAGACAACTACCTGGTCGAGCCCCAGGCTGGCCTGTGGTTGGTCGCCGACGGGATGGGTGGTCACGACGCCGGAGAAGTCGCTTCAGCCAGTATCGTCAATCATCTGGCAACGATCGGGATTGCCAGCTCCGCACCGGATCTTCGGGCGCGCTTCGAAGACAGGCTGAGCAGGGCTAATGCCGAGATCCGCCGCATATCCCAGTCTCGCGGGATAACAATCGGCTCAACTTTTGCCGCCCTGCTTGCCATAGACGGGCGGTTCGCCTGCCTCTGGGCTGGTGACAGCCGCGTGTATCTGATCCGCGAGGCCTCGATCTCGCAAATATCGAAGGACCATACCGAGGTTCAGGAACTCATCGATAAAGGCATGCTCACCGAAGCCGAAGCGCTCACCTGGCCGCGCCGCAATGTCATTACGCAGGCAGTCGGCGTCAGCGACGAGATTGTCATCGATTTCCAGCAAGGTGAAATCCTGCCGGGGGACATCTTTGTGCTGAGCACCGATGGCCTGACGGCGCATGTCACTGATGCTGAGATCAAGGCTGCGACAGTGTCCGCGACACCTCAGTCGGCGTGTGAAAACCTGCTGGAAACGGTTCTGGCGCGTGGCGGAACAGACAATGTGACCATCGTGCTTGTCAGGGTCGCGGGCGGATACGATAGCCAGTCGCCCCGTCCAGCTGCGTACAAAGCGCGGGGGCGGGGCTGATGAGCGCCGACGACAAGACGCGGATATCGCCAAGCGCGGCCAACACTGCCGTGGGCACGCAACTGAGCGGTATCTACGAACTTGACGAGCGGATCGCATTCGGGGGCATGGGCGAAGTCTACCGGGGCCACAACATCCAGACCGGCGACCACGTTGCGATCAAGATCGTTTTGCCGGAATTCGCGCGCGACCAAACGATCTTGTCCCTGTTTCGCAAAGAGGCAACTATCCTGAACCACCTGTCGCATGACGCGGTGGTGCGTTATCACGTCTTCACGATCGATCCGGGGATCGGTCGTCCGTACCTCGCCATGGAATTCGTCGATGGAGCGTCGTTGTTCGACATCATGCGACGTGGGGCGATGCCGACGGGAGAGGTACGAAAGCTGTGCCATCGCCTCGCTTCCGGTCTAAGCGCCGTGCACCAGGCCGGAGCAATACACCGCGACCTCTCGCCGGATAACATTATTCTGCCGGGGGACCGGGTTGACCGTGCGAAGATCATCGATTTCGGCATCGCACGCTCGGCGACGGTGGGCGGAGAGACCCTGATAGGCGGAAGGTTCGCGGGAAAGTACAACTATGTTTCGCCCGAACAACTCGGGCTCTACAGCGGCGACGTCAGAGAGCAGTCCGACATCTACAGCCTTGGGCTGGTATTGGTTGCCGCCTTGCGCGGCAAGCCGGTCGATATGAGCGGCTCGCAGTTCGAAGTCATCGAAAAGCGCCGGACCGTGCCTAATCTCTCCGATATCGATGACGATTTTCGCGGCATTGTCGAAGCCATGCTTCAACCGGATCCGCGAGACCGGCCCGTCAGCATGGCCGAAATCGCCAGGATGACACGTGACGACAACGAGGAGACAATCCCGCCGACTTCCCTCACACCCCGCGTTAGGCCGGGTTTGCCGCCGATAGGGCAAGCCGCTGCTCCAGCCAGCAAGAATGAGGTCGAGCGGCACGACGACGCAGACGCGACGGGTTCAGGTAGGCCGCGCTTCGTCCAGCATGTGCGGCCCGCGCATTTGTCTGGACCGCCGCGCCCGCCCCCCCTCGGCGCTGCACGTACGGCCATGGCCGAGGTGCCTGGCAAATCCACAAGGACCCGAACGATCGCGCTCTGTGCCTTGGCGGCGCTAGCCGTGGCCTCTGGAGGCGGCCTTTATCTGGGCGGCGTCATGACGCCCGCGACGCCGACTGTCGGCAAGACGTCGCTTTCCGCGGCAGAGCCAGCAAAGCCCACGCCCCAAACGTCACAGCCCGCCGCTACGCAGGATGTAGCGAACGCGCCCGAGCCGCCAAAGGTTGTTCCGCCGGCGCAGCCGGAAACGCAGGCCGGCACACCGCCCGCCGAGGATAAGCCACATGCTGTGGCAGCTCAAAGACTGCCGTCGGCCAAGCCCGTCGACATACCTCTACGAACCGAGGCGCCGCCGAAGCCAATCGCGACGAACGCGCCGCCGCCCGAAAGGGCATCGCCGGCAATCCAGCCCGACACGACGGCCAGCGATAGGCAAAAGCCGACTTCGCCCGCTACGACCGCTCCAACCCCGCCAGAAGCCGAAACGGTCCAAACTCCGCCGCCGGCTGAGACGGAGGTTGTCGAGACCAAAAAGCCCGAACCACGGGCCAGCCCGCCGGCCGCCCCAATCCCGGAACTGAAATCGAATGCAGGTCCAGCGGTGGATGCCAACGGCAACAGCCAGATTTCTGCATTGCCGACAGGCAAGCAGCCGAACCAACGCGTTGTAGCGTTGAACGTGCCCAAACCAGCGATCCCCCCGGCGGTCGACGATATCGCTCAACGCGTCGCCTGGGTTCGCGCCTTCGGCGGCGGCGACTGTTTCTATGCCGCCGTCACATCTGCTACCGACAAGGCCGCCGCAATCGAAGGATTTGGCACGGCCGTCCAGCCATTCGAACGCATGCTCGGCGATTTCCAGGCAAAATTCCATGTCGAGCCAGACATCAGCGTCCGCCTCATTGAGCCAAGCCAATGCGAGGTAACCAATTTTCTGCGCTTTCTGGGACAGACCGCGGCCGACCAGCCGCAGCTTGTTCTCGACCGAACATCCGTGCCGAACGGTACGCCGATTAGCGGTACATTGGTAACGCGCAGAGGACTCATCTCCAGCGTTCTGCTGATCGACCACAAAGGAATGGTGTTCAATCTCGACGACCGCATCGTCACCGGGTCGGACAAGGCGACCTTCAGGATCCCGATTGGTCTCGGCGCGGCCGATAAGGCTGCTGGAAAGTCCGTGCCGCAGATAATACTGGTGATCACGGGCCCTCGCGACATTCAGTCGGCTGCCTTCTCCGATCCCACGCCGGCTTCGGCGCTGTTGCCCAAAATCATCGAGGAAGTCGAGACCGACGGATCTCGGTTCTCAGCCACTGCCAAGTATTTCCGGCTCGGCGGATAGCGTGGGCCTAGCATGGAACGCCGCCGCTGGTGTTTGACCGCTTGGTCTGCCCTGCCCGAAAAGCAGCAGGTCCGGTTCCAGCCCTATCTGCCCCGAGGGCGCGCATGAAACTCGCGATTATTTTGGGCGCTCCCCTCGCCCTGCTGTTGTCCAGCCAAGCGCGAGCCGAGTTCACGGTCTGCAATCAGACACTCGATGTCGTCAATCTCGCCGTCGGCCAGAAGGTCGACAATGCGGACCAGACCGATGGATGGTGGACCATCGGCGCAAACCAATGCGTGAACGTTATCCGGGAGGAACTGACCAACCGCTACGTCTACATCTATGCAACTGACGTGTTTGGTCATGCCATCCTCGCCGGATTGACCGAAATGTGCATCGAACGGCGACGTTTCTCGAT
Organism: Mesorhizobium sp. B1-1-1; assembly: GCF_006442955.1. Taxonomy (NCBI): domain Bacteria; kingdom Pseudomonadati; phylum Pseudomonadota; class Alphaproteobacteria; order Hyphomicrobiales; family Phyllobacteriaceae; genus Mesorhizobium; species Mesorhizobium sp. B1-1-1. The sequence continues at coordinate 291,053 of NZ_VFWW01000002.1, read as the reverse complement.
CCGCGGCAGTGACGAATGCTGGCAGCGCGGCCACATCACCGCCCGGTTTCTGGAAGTCGACACCCTCGAACAGGTGCGGTGGACCTTCTTCCTGACCGCAAGCAATCCGTGACACACCATATCGACACGAGCTTCAGACAGAAGAAGCAGGCGCGCGCCGCCCTTCGCAGGCGCACGCTATGGCGTAGATTGATGGTGGGTTTGACCTCGGCTGTGCTGCTTTGCGTGGCCGCCGGTTTTTACCTGACCGCGGACTATTGGTCATTCGGCGACGAAGACGAGGAGTTGCATGCGGTCGAGGGGGCGGACGATGTGCCGGCCGACGCATCCGTCTACGTGCCAGCGCTGATCGATCTGGCGGGGGACCCGATGTGGATCACCCTTGCGCCAGATGCCGGCGCCGCAACCAAAGGCCGAGTGGTCCCGCGTCCGGCAGAACTCGATCAGGCCGACGTTTCTCCCCAGCTCGAAGTCCTGTCAGACGTCATGCTGAGCGCCAGCGAAAAATTCATGACGACGATACCGTCGACGCAGGAGGATTTCGCATTCTTCCAAGCGCAACGAAAAACCGCTGCCGCGCCATCGGGCGATCTGGAGAACGATCTTCAACCCTCGCCTCCCGCCAGGGAACTTGAAGCGGCTTCCGGTCAGAAAGCCGACAGCGACGATCCCGAAGCCGGATGGGGTGAGACGATCGATGCAGGCGATGCAGCCCTGCCGGCATTCCAGAAGACCGAGATCGAGAACAACACGAGCGTCGTAGCCGTCACCAATGAGTACCAGCGATTCGCGGCGACCGAAGACACGTTCGTAAAGGTTCTCAATGATCGCAGTCTGGACAGCGTAGCGTTGGATGCGCACTTCTCCGCGCAGGATGCCAAGCTGGCAGGCGAGGCCCTGAGCGTGCTTTTCCACCGGGACGGCCTGGCAGCGGGTTACGTCGTTGCGATGCGAGGGTTCAGGCCGACGCGCGACACGAGCGCAATGTCCCTGATGCAGGTTTCGATCTACGCCAAGAACCTGTTCGTCGGCACGCTGACGCGCAACGGCGCGGGCGCCTTCGTGTCGGGTGTTGATCCCTGGGTTCGCGAAGATCTGTTCAACTATTCGGGCGCACAGGAAGAAGGTACGCATAAACGACAGTATCGTCTGCTCGACGCCATCTATTCGACGGCAGCCCGCAACAATGTTCCAACCGGCGTGATCGGCGAGGCGATCATGTATCTTTCGAGAGGACAGGATCTGGACGCCTTTGCAAGCGAGGACCAGCGTCTGGTGATGATCTATTCACAGACGCCCAGGGGCAAGGACGAGGGCGCGGGACGGGTTCTGTATGTGGGCGTGCAGGGGAGCGAGAAAAGCCTCGACTGTTTTGTCTTCCAGCAAAGCGACGGCCAGTTTGCGTGTGTTACAGGTGACGATCAGGTACGCTCGCTGACAGTCACCAACGGCATGGTCACGCCGGTGAATGGCGTCATGACCTCCACCTTCGGACCACGAAAGCACCCCATTCTGGGGACCGTGCGCATCCATAAGGGCGTCGATTGGGCGGCACCCGTCGGCACGCCGATCGCAGCCGCCTTCGATGGCGAGATCACCTTCCAGGGCGATGGGGGAAGCTACGGCAATCTGGTCAAGATCTTGCACAAAAACGGCCGCGAGACGCGTTATGCGCACATGCAGAAATTTGCAATCGAAGCCGGCGTCGGCACCAAGGTCAAGGCAGGCGACGTCATCGGCTATATCGGCACCACCGGATTATCGACCGGCCCTCACCTGCATTTCGAGCTTTACCAAAACGGCGAGGCGATCGACCCCTTGGGCACGGTTACCGCGGTCGCATCGAACGATTCCGCGGTCGAAACGCTCACCGAGCGCATCGTTCACGTCGAAAGTGGCGGTAGTGCTCGCGCCAAGAATCCTAATTCTTCCGCGACGGGCGCCGGCCAGTTCATAACCAAGACCTGGATCAGGATGATGAATACCTACCGCCCGGAGCTTGCACGCACGCTGTCGACCGACGACCTACTCGCCCTGCGCTACGACGCCACGATCTCGCGAGAGATGGTGCGCAACCTGGCGCGCGAAGGCGAGGCCTACCTGCGCCAGCGCGGCCACCAAATCACGGCCGGCCGGCTCTATCTCTGTCATTTCCTTGGAATGGAAGGCGCGCATCAGGTTCTGTCGGCATCAGGTTCGGCGCAGCTGAGCGCTGTCCTGGGGTCGGCCGTCATCCAGGCCAACCCGTTCCTCACCGGCAAGACAGCCAGCTACGTGGTGGACTGGGCCGAAAGAAAAATGGGCCAGAAGCTGACTCATCTGGCAACCGACGCCGGGTCACAGACAACGACCACCGAAATCCGTCAGACGTCGCCGGAGTTCGAAAAATACAAACAGGCCATCACTGCTCTCATGGGCTCGATCCCAAATACGCTCTGAGCGTCAGGTCTGGCATGAGTTTCTTGCGCAGAAGGGTTCCCCCTCGGTTTGCCGCGCAGTTTCGACGGTTATTGCGTTTTTATCCGCATTTCCACGCGGCGGTTGGCAGGATCGTACGGGTTGGCGTTGCGAGGGTTCTTCTCGCCCATGCCGACGGCGTTGATGCGCGCGGCCTCGACACCGCTGGCCGTCAGGAAAGCTGCCACCGATTTCGCTCTTCGTTGTGACAGACCTTCGTTGTAGCGCAGCGTGCCCGTCGCATCGGTGTAGCCTTCGACGACGAAGTTGAACGTGCTCAGCCGGTTGTCTTTCAAAGCCTTGGCGAACTCTTCGAGCTCAGCGCGCGCGGTTGCGTCGAGTTGGGCCGAATCCAGCCCGAAATTGATCAGCATGTCGAGGTTGGATCTGCCTTCCTGCTGCCCATTGGTGTTGCTCTTGTTGCACTCCTCTTCGGAACCGACACAAATTCCTCGAGATTTGCCAAGATCGGCTGCGCCGGCAAAAAACTTCACGATGTCTTCTGATTTCCGAGCCGGATCGGCGGAAGCATGGTTCGAGAAAAACACGACCGCCAACACAAAGGCTGAACGACTCCACTGCATAGCGCTCCTCCTGTTTGAGTATCCGATTTTGATCGACCGCGAACATATCAAATTCCAGCGCAATTGTCTGTGGCCAAACGTTGGAGGTGCGATCATCGCGATTGTTTTGGCCGTGGCACGGCTTGAGACTTGACCCGCGCCGTGCCTGAGGCTTGAGTGGCCAAAGTTCCTCGATGAAAGCGCGGCGTTCATGGCCCATGGGCTCCGATTCAAAACGGCACGGGATCTTTTCGCAGCTTGTCCCGCTATCACCAGGGACATGCGCACTCCTCCGACCGAACAGCACTCGATCGCGTTTTGCCGCGACCTCCTCGCCGGGCGCATTCCTGAGGAAGCGATTACATTTTGCGCCTACCTGCTTCCCGAGCGGGCCGCAGTCTGGTGGGCCCACGAATGCCTAAGCCATCTGAGCGACCTCTTCGATGAGACCGATCACCGGTTGCTCGGTCTTGTCCGCGACTGGGTGAGCGAACCCGACAGCCCCCGCCATCGAACAGACGTCAGAGCCGCCGCGGCAAAATCGCCAACAACCCCGGTCGGCTGGATTATCCTAGCTGCGGGATCGCGTGAAGATCGGTCAGCCGTGGCCGCGATGCCGGCACTGGATTTGCAGCATTCTCCTGCTGCCTATGCAATCAATGCCGGAATTCTGGCCGGTCTGGCACGCGTGGCGCTCGTGGACCGTTTCTCGGTGCTGTCGGCGTTCGTCGAAATCGGTATCCAGATGGCCGAGATCGAGGCCCTCCACCAGTCAACGGATGCATCTTAGGGGCACTCGCCCACACGACCGGCACCCACAGAACTGGAGGACGCCCTCCGTCCCGCCTACTTGCAACCCCCTTGAGCCCATTTGGCGAGCGCCACCTTGAAGCGTGTCCCAAGCGGATGCTGCAAGCGCAGAACGGAGACATCGTTGGCGGCGAAATTCTTCGCCTGATCACACAGTCGGGTCTCGTTCCACTCATGGCAGCCGTCGCAGTGCTTGCCCTGCCATACCGAATTGTCGAGGCCCTCCACCGGACTGAAGCGTGGCTCGCCTTTTATGAGCTCCGCAATACTCTTCCCATCGATTTCGGGGTCGCCGAAATCGATCGGAACGTCGAAAAAGATCGGGTCGTCAGAGGCGAGTTTTGGGATTTTCTGACGGAGCACATTGAGTGCGAGTTGGGCGTCATTGGCGGAGCTCGACGGATTAGCAGTGGCATTGCGCGTATCCGAGCCGCCTTGCGGTCCGGGAACGCCCGCCTCACCGACGATCAGCGGTGCGTTGAGATCAACCTTGTGCAGGACGACCTCGGTGGTCAGCGAGACGTTGCTCCAGGGGCGCTGCTTGCTAGCGGTTGCCTTGAACACATCGGCGGTAACACGGTTCATCGCCTCAGTGATGGACACATTTGTCTCGCCAATGTGCGCAAGCAACGCCGAGGTGAACGGCGAATGTTTGCCGGATCCGTCGTAGGCGACCTGATTTGGACTGGTGGCGAACGCGACAAGCGTACCGGCACCGCCATTCTCGATCGAGATTTCCGCAAGGCCGCTTTTTGCTCCCCTGACGCCGGCGGTCTTTGCCAGCACCTCGGCTAGAGGATTGTCGCGACAGGCGTCGAGGAAAATAAGCCTTATGCTGGTCTCGCGAGACATCTGTCGCAGAACGAAATCGACAGGCACCGCCTCGAAGTCGAGCGAAGTCTCGTCCTCCAGGGCGGCATCGATCGGAAGAAGGTAGTTGCTGCCTGAAACCTGCAAGCCATGGCCCGCATAGAAGAAAAGCGCGATGTCCGCCCCGCGCACCTGCTTTGCGAACTGCGCTATTGTCGTCTGGGTCTGCAACTTGGTCAGATCGAAGCCGGAAACGACTTCAAAACCAAGATCTTTCAGGCTTTCGGCGATGGCTTTGGCGTCGCGCACCGGATTGGCGAGTGCCGGGGCGTGCAGATATTGGGAGTTGCCAAGTACCAGCGCTGTACGGCGCTCGGCATCGGCTGCCGTCAAAGTGAAAAGCAGCGCAACTGCCGCGAGCCCGATTGCGCGCAGAAGGCTACTGCGACGGGCGATCAGATCGAAACCCACCGGGACAACAGATCCTTCCTCAGTTGACGAGCTTGGTGGCGGAAAACTCGATCCGCCGATTGAGCGCCTTGTTCTTCGGCGTGTCGTTGCCGGCGACTGGGCGTTCCTCGCCGTAGCCGGTCGCCGTAATCTGCGTGCGCGGAATGCCCGCTCCAACAATGGCGTCGGCCACTGCCTGGGCCCTGCGCTCCGATAAGCGCTTGTTCTCTGCAACCGGTCCATCGGCATCGGTGTGTCCGGAAACTTCGACCTTTAGGCCTGGGCATTTGCTGACGACACCGACGACCTCAGCGAGGAGCGGGCGGCTTTGGGCATCGAGCCGCGCGCTCGCGGGGCGAAAATAGATCGCCCCGGTACGGGACAGCACCGCAAACCTGTTGAGGCATTCCTCATCGTTGAAGTTGGTCTTCGTCGCATCGGTGGCGACGGGCCCGACCTCGGTGCTTGCCGCAACGGTCTGGGCGGGGGGCGGCTTGCTTCCGTCGGCCGTGAACACGAAATCGAACGACACCGATGCGGTAGGAACAATGTTGGTCACACTGGCCGCCTGTTGGAGTTTGTCGACATTGGGCAATAGACCGAAGTCTTCCACATGCACCGCGACAGGGGCCTCCGAGGCGACCGACACCATGGTGTCGCTGACCATGGTCACCACGACATTGGCCTCAAGATCCTTGTCGACCCCATGCAGGTTGAGACGGAATGGAAGAACCGCCTTCATACGTCGCTTGGTGGCGAGGTCGGCAAATGCCGCCGGATCCACTTTCGCTGTCAGTTCGGCGGTTGGAAACTTGTAGGTCTCAAAGAAGAGGAACCGCATCCGGACATTGCGCAGGTCGACCCCGGTATCGACTGAGTTGAGGTCAAAGGAGACCTTGGCGTCGCCGGTCGAAGTGAGGCTGCCGGAAATATTCCTGATCTTGTTGGTTTCGACGATCGTGTTCTTCTTGACCGACTGATAGGTGAGGACCGAAGCGGTCGGATCGAGCGCCCAGTTCGTCTGCGCGTTCGCCGTTCCCAGTCCGGGCAAAAACAACACGAACAACGAAACGATCAAGCCAAGCGTCTTCGCGGCGACTCTGCTTCTTGACCGTGCTTTGCGCCAGACTCCGAGAACTTCGAACATGGCTCCCCCTGCCTACGACAACAGAACCCCGTATCGACATCACGACCATGCGGTGTCTCCAGAGAGCATAGAGCACTTGCTGCCAATTGGCGAGCATCCCGGTTGGTGTGTTTGGCCAGCCCGCGATCCCGGCATCGCGATACCGCACCTTGCCTGAGTGCGGGGGATTCGAAGGTCCTGCTATTCCCATCCCAAAGACGTCAGGAACTCAGCGCGGGCGCGGATGATCCGCGGATCGAGGAACCGCTAGAAAGCTATCTTAAGTCCGAGCTTGGCGCCAATAGTGGAGCTATCCGACGAGGCCTTACCACGGACTTCGCCGTTGACGGTCGTCAACTCCGAAACTTTCAGGTTGAACCCCGTCGATAGCGCCACGGAAAAATCCGCATCGTCGAAGGCGATCGTCCTGGTACCGATCTCGGTCGTGTTCTTGTAACCGAAACGCTGCTGCAATTCGCCACGCGCATAGGGGCTGAACACCATACCGTTGCTCAGCGTGTAATCGCCATAAATGCCAGGCTCGAACTTGATGGCGCCAAATGAAAGCCGGCTCTTGCCGAACTGATTGCCACCGCTGTCAGTGTAGGGATCGCCGCGGAATGAAACACCAAGCAGGCCGCCACGCAGATCGAAACGGGTGCGTTCGCCCAGCGCGAAGATGTGGCCGACAGATCCCGTGACCGCGTAGCCCTCGGTGTCATAGCTGCCGGTGGTGTCAAGCACCCCGTTCATCACGTCGCTTCGGCCGAAGAAACCGGAGGCCGAGACCAGCGCGTAATTGTAGTCCTTGCGCAACAGTGCGTAGCCGCCGAACAGTCCGGCCTTGTTGTTACCTTCCCCTATGGCATCAAATCCCTGGAAGGCTCCGAGATTGACGTCAGTCGAGGCGTAGCCGGCGAATACACCGATGTTCAGGCCATACTCATTGTCGAACTGGAAATGCTTGGCGGCATTGAAGTCCAGGCTGATGGCAGCCGAAAAATCATTGGCATCGAAGCTCGGGCCGGGGCCATTCAAGCCGCCGCCACTGATGTTATAGCCGTCATGCTCGGTATGAGCGAACTGGCCGGAAGCAAAGACCCCGAAGCTCGAAGAAACCGGTACCATTCCAGATCCGGATGCAGGCGAAAGGTGGAGGTCAGCATCGATCGCGTCGCGGTTTATGCCGTAGAGAGCGTCGAGTGCCACCTCGACCGCGCCCGCGTTGGTCGCGCTGGTCGGCGCCGCCGCAATGCCGAAACTGGCCGGCGTGGCACGCAGGAACAAGCCGCCATTCGGGCCGTTTACGATCTCATAGCTGAAAAGCGAACCCGGCGTGCCGGAAATACTTCCGAGACGGAAGGTGCCGGCAACCGGTCCGCTGGCCGAGACGATGATCGGGATATTGGTCACTTGGGCGAATTGGGGGGTGCCCAGCAGATTGACAATAATGGTGCTGGTGCCGGCAGCCGAAAACGCATTGGCAACGAGTTGATCCGACCGTAGCGTCTGTTGGTTGATGTCGAGGCCGATGGTGGCGCTGTGGAGGGCGAGGCCGCCGAGCATCAACACGTCGTCGGCGACACCGTCCATCATGTTGATCAGGGAATTTGTCGCGATGATCGAACCCGGCATAGTGACGTTGCCGTTGATGAACAGCGTTGAACCGTTACCGAGGTTGAGTTGGTTTATGCCCTGCGTGCCACCGCTGAAGCGAAGGGTCGAATGGTCGGCCGAAAAATTGTCGAAGCCGGCAAAGTTCTGGCTCTTGCCGCCGGCGGCAAGGTCGGTGTCGACGACTGTGCCGTTGGCGCCTGTACCGCTGAATAGCACCCCGTCGCTAAGGATGAGCGGCTCGACGGCGCCGATATGATCGATGGTTAGCGTGTTGGGTCCAAGGCCGGTAATGTCACCCTCGATCGTGCCACCCGACAAATGGACATGTTCGGCGTCGATGCCGCCCTTTATGTCGCCGCCGACGACCGAGACGCTGTCGAAGCCTAGGCCGCCGGTGATGTTGCCGCCTGTCGTGGCGCCTATGGTTCCGCCGTTTATGTTGACGGTGTCGTCGCCGTCATTGCCGAATATGCTGCCGCCAATGGTGGCGTTGCCAGCGACCATTATCGTGTCGTTTCCGCCCGCTCCGTCGAGGTCGAGGTCGACCGCGGCACTGCCGCTGACGCTGACCCGGTCATTGCCAGCCCCGGCATCCAGGGCATCAACTGTGCCCCCCGCAATGATGATGGTATCATTGCCATCGCCCCCGGAGAGAACGCCGACGGTCGGCGCACTGAAAAAAATTCCCTCCTCGGTAGTGAGGATGCCGATCGATAACAGGTCGTCACCACTGCCGCCGGTCACGTTGCCAACCTGTGTACCGTCGCCGAATATCACGACGCTGTCGGCACCATCTCCAAGGTCAATGTCCTGAATACTGCCGCTCTGGATGACGACCAGGTCATCCCCCGCCCCGGTATTGAGATTGGCCGCGACGGTTGGGGCGTACGGAACCCCCAAGAAATCCCCATAGAACATCTCAAACCGGTCGTTGCCGCCGAGGAGTTCGATTGTACCGTCCGCCGGCTGCAAGGAGGTCGACCCTCCCGCAGGCAGGCCGCCTACACCGGGTGTTGTCGCCGCTTTATCGGTCAGGAGGCCGCCAAAAATTCTCACGACGTCGTCGCCATTGCCGTCGTAGTCGTTGACGATGACTTCCGACGAGTTCTCGAACCCGCTAAATCGGGTGGTGAATACGCCATCGACGTCCTGAAAATCCCCGGTCGTCGTGCAGTTCACGGTAACCGATGTCGCCTGGAAGGGAGTGCCGCCGCCGTTTGCAGTAGCGGAGCAGGCCGCCGCGCCAGAGACTTGGAACGTGGACGCCGCCGCTAAGGCGAGCAACGAGACTCCCGTCAATTGATAGGCCTCGCGCGACACTCTCATTCGACCCCACCTTACGAGAAATCGATACCGTCACAAATCAAGGCAATTAAATAGATCAACGATCCATCTCATGGGATCGTTGACTGCTTAACCGGCACTGTACGCGTCGCGTTGCTGGACGGCAATGGTTTGGCGTTCGCTCTCAGGAGACTATAAGGCTATCTGTGGCGACAAGGACACTATCGTAAACTTAAATGAACCGGTCAAAAGCAGTGGACAATCTTCAAAGGCATCATTAAAGATCAGAATAGGCCGCCGAAACAGTCAGATCTCCCGCATGTGCGATCTTGCGATGGTAGCTTGCCCATATTTCGCCACCACACTGCTCAACCCAGCGGTGACAGAACGAGAAATCGGTAGGGAGGTCCAGTTCCGGCGTCACAATCTTCGCAAATGGCGTCAGGAAATTCTCGAACTGAGCGGTGTACTTGCTCTTTCTGTAACGAGACCGGTCCACCGTCTCGGGTAACTTCTCGATTATGGCCGTCACGCAGTCGCGGGAGACCAGAAAGATGCCCGTGCCGCATGACGTTACCCGGACAAAGCCTTCTTGCTCTTGCCGAGGTTCGACGACGGTTCCGATGAACTCCAGGCTTTGCGCAAAGGCTTTGTCGAAGGGCAGTGTCGAGAGGGAATGGAGTTTGCGCAGATCGATCCGGCGCCGCGGATACAGGGTGCCGACGACTTGCTTGTCCAGCGCCAGCATCGCCGCGATAAGATCAGGTGAAAAGCCCATGTCACTGTCGATCATCAGAATGTGACTGCAATCCGGTTTATTGTAGTAGAAATTCGTGAGCAGATAGTTCCGCGAAAATGGAATATCCGTGTACTCGATTTCCGACAGCGTGAAGGCGTAGTTGGACAGGCTCTTATGAGTTAAGGCCGCGAACAGGCTGCGAACGAACACGCTTTTGTAGGCTGCTCCATAAACCGGCAGCGCAAGATTGATCTTGGTCGGCATCTTGTCCTCCACAGTCCAATGACTGATCGCATACAAATCCCTTTTCCCTATCTTTGACAGGATTCTTGGTATAAATTTTGGTGACCTTCGCCGGTATGGGGCAGGCGCTCAGGCTGATTGCGGTTGCGTCGTGGTGCGTTGGGAAGTTGCTGGACCAAGATTGAGGCAGGCCGGAGCGAGCGTGCTGACATGACCCACTGCAACGGACTTCTGTTTCGTGTCCCACTGTTTCTCATTTTCCTGCTTCTTGGCTCAGCTGGTGCTCGCGCCGCGGTCGAGCCGACCGCGGCGCCGCAGCCACGCAACCGGCTAGCGATCGTCATCGGGAATTCGAACTATCAAAGCAGCCGACTTGAGCATCTCCCCAATGCCGCAAATGATGCCGCAAAGCTCTCAGAGAGCTTGAAGCGGCTAAATTTTGAGGTCCTGACGGGCACCGATCTTTCGACCCAAGATTTTTCCAGAATCTTTCGAGAAGCTGATGCAAGGCTGCCTACCGTCAGCGCAGTTTTGATTATCTACGCCGGTCATGGCGTGCAGTTGAACGGCGAAAACTACCTGCTCCCGGTCGATACGCCCGATCCTGAAAGCCTGGAAAAACTCACCGCCACGGCCATCAAGCTGAATGATGTGATCGCGCGGTTCGCGCGCCGCGACCGCCAGACGTTCATATTCCTGGACGCGTGCCGCAACAATCCGCTCGGTGCCGGTGCCGGCAATGGTCTGGCGCAAGTTGAAGTCGGTGAAAACACGTTCGTTGCCTTTGCCACCCAGCCAGGCAATGTCACGGCCGATGGCGGCGGCGAAAACAGCCCGTTCACCATTGCGCTGCTGAAGAATCTCGAGATCCCCGGGCTCAGCATTTCGGATATGATGATCCGCGTCCGCAACGAAACCGAAGCGTTGACGGTTGGCCGTCAAGTGCCGTGGGATCAATCGAACCTGCGTGAGCAGTTCTATTTCACGGAGCAACAGGTACTCGATCCGGGACAGTTGAGCGCAAGCCTTTCACGCATCCTTGCGGACCCTGCGGCAAAGAAGAGATTGCAAGTCGAACTTGCCTCCAATGACCTGCAGACCGCCGTGCTAATCGTCGGACAGACGTTGCGGTCGGTCGAGATTCCGGCACCGTCCGCCAGTTCACCGGAGCCGGTTGGCACACAGGTCGCCAATCTGTCTCCGACCGAAAGGGTTGAGGACGCTCGCCAAAGCGTCGTCTCCGGTCTCGAAACGCTCATTGTCGGCGCATCTATGGGCGAGGCGGACAAAGACAAGACAGCCGATCTTGCGCGCAACGTTCAGACCGAACTTCGTCGCTTGGGTTGCTACCGGATGCAGATTGATGGAGATTGGGGCACGGGTTCAATCCGTGCTCTCACCGACTACTACAAGAATACCAAGCAAGTCGCGGCGACGACGGAGCCGAGCGTCGGACTGCTGGGCGATCTCTTTTTGCGCTCAGGCAGAATCTGCAAGCAGCCGGTCATCGTGAAGGCCAAGCCGGCTAAGATAGCGTCGGACGCCGCCCCTTCACGAAACGGCTCCGTACGGACGACTGCGAAACGCTCGCAGGCCGCCCCGAGACGTCCCGCGCCTCCCCCACCGGACATCAGTGGCGGCATAGGCATTGGTGGTGTGTTTTAGCGAGCCGGTCAGCAATGGGCCGCGCTCGAGTTCCAGATCAGGTGCTGCAGCCCAACAAGATGATCAAGCGTCACGGTAACGAGCGCCACGCTGGAATTCGAGGCGAAAAGCTGCGCGGATGATGAAACTGTCCGACCCCGGCCCCTGAGACGGGCGATCATATGCTGGCGTAATTATTCATTCATATTCGGTGGCTCAGTACAAGGTAGATAGCGGGGACTAACATCAACCAGCCCCCCATTCCCAACACTACCAAAATCGCCACGCGCTCGGTTCGCCTGACAAGGTCGGCAATGTTTTCCTCGTTCGTCAAAGAAACAGCGTCCAGTAGCGCAGGCGCATGATCATCGTTGTCATTTGCCGGTTGGTTTGCGTTGCCACTCTCATTGGTTCTCTGGATCGATGTCATTGTCTTTTGCTCACCAAACATACTGGAAATAGAGGGCCCGCCAGCCACCGAAGCGGCTTGCGGGCCCTATCAGCACAGGAAGGGACGTAGCTGTGCCGATCCACGACATGTCAGCCAAGGAATATGCCGATCACCAAAAATGTGACGGCTGCGGCGAAAGTTGGCGCGAGCAACCAACGCGCTTGGCCAATGCTTTTATCCATCTGCTTTCTCCTGATTTGGAGAAGCAACTAGCCTAGCCCTAAGCCGTTCCGCCTAGTCTCAAGAGATAAGACCATTGCGTTTTGTGATCGGCCTTTGGTCTGGTCAGGATTCCGACTGAAGCCTGATCGAGGAACGTTCGGCCTGCCGACGTGTTCAGTTGCCTGGCGCACAGAAGACTTGTGCTGTCGCCGGAACAACAGGAGAAAAACCATGAGGATCCCCCTTACCAGCACCGCTGCCGCGCTATTGCTTTTGGCCGGCGTCGGCGCAGTTGCGGCACAGGATGTTGTCATCACACCGGAACAGGACACCGTCGTGCGCAAATACGTGAAGAAGCAACCGCTGGCTTCCGTGAACCTTCTCGGACTTGAGCTGAATGTCGGCACGGCTCTGCCGGACACGGTCGAGCTCCATGAGGTCCCCAATGTCAAATACCGGTATGTGGTGATCGACAACCGCACGGTTTTGGTGGACCCGGGCACCCGCAAGATCGTCAAAGTCTACGACTGAGACCTAGAACGAACCCGACCTCCGCCATAGCTGGCGGCGGGTTGGGTATGTCAAATCGCCATTCGGACAGTTGAGATAAACTCCTGAAGTCGAGACGTCGCAACCCCCTCGTGGCGCGCCTGGTGGATCTCTAGAACACGCGCTCAACTCGACTTGGCACAAGGTACTTACTTCCTGGTGATCCAATCCAGCAAGCCAACTTCGACCTGATCGCACCCGGCGTATTCGAGTACCAGGGTCTTAGCCAGATCGCGCCATCGACATTTGGGCGCGTATGTTCCCAACACCAAATCTTTGAACACTGCCCGGAGAACATCGGCATCGAACGCTGAGATAGCGAAGGGAACCGGGTCTGCATCCTCCCAAGCTCGGGAGGTGTCATCGCCATGGCTTTGGCGCAGGCGTTTCAGAAGCTCGCGTGATGTCGCGAGCACGCGTCGGGAGTGATCAATATCGCGCGGAAATGCGGCGCGACGTGGCAGGAAGGTGGCTTCAATAGCCGCCCGCGCAATGTCCGTATGGGTATCGAGCATCGCTGCCTCCCTTAAGCAGTTATCGGGGCTGCACCTTCTTAGGTGCTGAGCTGCGAATCTCAGTCATCAGCCCTTGCTCTCGGAGCCGAGCTGTCTTCGCATCCCGTGCCGCCCGCTCGACCTCGATCGACTCGCGCGCAACATCCGAGGTGCGCTCTTTTCTCTCGTGCCTTTTTTGTCGGTGAACCGTTGCCTTCTCCGCATCGTCGCCCCGATCTGACGGTCCCGCGGTGTTGTCGCACAGAACGATTGTGGCCAGATGCGGGCGACCTGGGAGGTGTTTCACCTGCCGAGCCAGCAGCCGCTGCCGCTCGGGCTGCGACTGTTTTGCGAACCGTCTAAAAGGTTGGACATCATGGCCAAGCCAATCATCCACTTTGAAATAATAGGGCGTGATCCTGCGAACCTGCGCCGCTTTACGCGGAACTCTTCGGATGGGAATTCGAGATCGGCGGATCGGTCTCGCCGCTTGTTCCCGACGCAACTATGGCTTCCTTGCCCCGCCTCCGGGGCTCAATCGGTAGCAGGGGCGTTGGAGGCGGGAGAAATTTTGATCCGGATGTAGTCCCGCTTCTCGGACGTGGTGCGCTTTTCAGAGCCCCCTTTAGAAACTCAATTTCCAAGGCTTGCCGGCCTACCAGCCGCTCCAGCGCTGCGATCCGCGCCTCATAGGTCTGCATCGTGTCGGCCGCCGCCACGTCTTCGTCGAAGGAGCCGGCCTCGTATTTCTGAACCCAGATGCGGATCAGGTTACGCGGCAGTTCGTGCCGCTTGGCGAGACCATGCAGCGTCTCGCCGGACAGGAACTCCTGCACTACCTGACGTTTGAACTCGATGCTGTGCGTGCGATAAGCCACCATGGGCTTCCATCCTTCGAAAGCCCGGCTTCCAAGTCAATTCTGCTTGTTCATCCTGTCCGGTCCGAGGGGCGCACTCCACACATGGGTCTCATTTAGCCGGTATTTGCATCGTCATGACGCAGAGAAGCTCGAACAGGAGGGTGGCACCGGTTAGCGCGGTGACGCCCGAAGGATCGAGCGGCGGCGAGACTTCGACCAGATCGGCGCCGATGATGTCGACGCCGGCCAGCGCTCGGATCATCTTCTGGGCCTCGCGCGTCGTTATGCCGCCGATCTCCGGGGTGCCGGTGCCGGGGGCAAAAGACGGATCGAGCGCGTCGATGTCGAACGAGACGTAGGTCGGCGCGTCGCCGACGATCGAGCGCGCCTCGGCCATCACCGTGCCCACGCCGCGCTCCATGAATTCCTCGATGAAGATGATCCGGATGCCGGCCTCGCGGGCGAAATCGTAGTTTTCCACATCGGAGATCGCTCCTCGGATGCCGATCTGGACCATGCGCTTGGGATCGAGCAGGCCTTCCTCGACGGCACGGCGGAACGGGGTGCCGTGATTATAGCGGTTGCCGAAGAACTCGTCATAGGTATCGGAATGGGCATCGAAGTGAATGAGGCCGGCCGGTTCCTTGGCGATGCCGCGCAGGATGGGCAGCGTGATCAGATGATCGCCGCCGACGACTAGAGACCGGGCGCCGGAGTGGTGGACGTTTTCGAAGAAGGCGCTGATCGTGTCCAGCGAGCCGGGCAGGTCGAGCGGGTTTACAATCACGTCGCCGCAGTCGCCGGCACGCACCTGTTCGAAAGGCGAGACGCCCGTCACATGGTGGACGCGCCGCACCAGGCTGGATTGGTTGCGGATTTCGCGCGGTCCATGGCGCGCGCCCGGCCGGTTGGTGGTGCCGCCGTCGAAGGGGACGCCGATCAGCGCGATGTCGACCTGCTCGGGGGTAGCCATGGGCAGGCGCATGAAGGTTGAAGGGCCGGCAAAACGCGGAACGCTGCCGGAATCGAGTGGCTGGAAATTTGTAATGCTCATGGTCTTGTGTCCTGTTGGCGCATCGGGTCGCTTGACCGCGAGGCGCACTCCGAAGGTGGTGCTATTTCTGTTGGAAGTCGGACCTGTGGGCGTCGCGCCAGGCGTTCTGCTTGCCGGCGCGCTTGGCCGCGAGGCAGAACAGGGCCTCGGCCAGCAGCCGGCCGGCCAGGATGCTGGTGGTGCCGCTGGAAGCATCGAAATCCGGCGATACCTCCACGAGGTCGAACCCAGCAAAGCCGTCGCGGGCCACTATTCTTACGCCGCGAATGATCTCGCGCGAGGTAAGGCCGCCTGGTTCGGGGCTGTTGGTTGCAGGGGCAAAGGCTGGATCGACGCCGTCGATGTCGAGGCTGATATAGAGGCGCGCGCCGTCGGCACTGGCGATGGCGCGTGCGCGTTCGGCAACCGTTTCGATGCCGAGGCGCTCGACTTCCTCCATGGAAAACACGGTGATGCCGAGCTTGCGGTAGAGCGGGGTCCATTCGAGCAGGTTGCGGGGGCCGCGCGCGCCGATGACAACGATGCGGCGGGGGGCCACCTTGTCGAGTTCGGCAATGCGCAGCAGGGGCGAGGCGCGGGTGAGGCGGTCGCCGCCGAAGGATTCGCTGAGATCGAGATGGGTGTCGAAGACGATGAGCCCGACCGGGGTGTCGCCGGCATCGGAGACCGCGCGTACCGCCGGATAGCTGATGCCGTGATCGCCGCCGATGGTCAGCGGCACCGCCCCGTTGACCAGCACCGCGGCAAGCCGCGCTTCGAGGCGGGCGTAGCTGGCGGCATTGTCCCCCGGCACTACATCGATGTCGCCGGCATCGGCGACGGTGATATGGGCCAGCATGTCGAGGTCCCAGTCGAAGCTGTAGCTGCCGTAAAGAAGCGAGTATTTGCGGATTTCCTGCGGGGCGCGGCGGGTCGCGCCGCCGCGAAAGGTGGCGATGCCGTCATAGGGCATGCCCACCACCACAGCGTCGGCGGAAAGACCCGCCAGATCGCGCACATAGGGAAATGCCATGAAGGGTGGCACGTCGCCATACATGCGGGGAACACCTGCCGGGCTCAAAGCTTCGCTCATGGTACGGTCCTCCGTCTTGTCGTGTCGATTGTGCCGCTGCCCTACTGGCCGGCGGCGGGCTCGCTCTGGAACAGCATGTTGCGCTGTCTCCAAGTGTCGAGGAATTCACGCAAGCGCGGGCTTTGCGGATCGTTGAAGAGTTTGGCGGGCGGGCCCTGCTCGATCACCTTGCCGCGGTCCATGAAGACGACACGGTCGGCGACCTGGGCGGCAAAGCCCATCTCGTGCGTCACCACCACCATGGTGATGCCCTCGACGGCCAGTTGCTTCATGGTGTCGAGAACCTCGCCGACGAGCTGGGGATCGAGTGCGGAGGTCGGTTCGTCGAACAGGATCACATGCGGCTCCATCGCGACCGCCCGGGCGATGCCGACGCGCTGCTGCTGGCCGCCGGAAAGCTGCGAGGGGTAGCGCTCGGCGAAATCCGCGAGGCCGACCTTGGCCAGCGCACGGCGCCCGCTTTCCTTCGCCTTGGCGGCGGGAGCGCGCTTGGAAAGACGCAATCCCAGCGTCACGTTATCCAGCACTGTCATATGCGGCCATAGGTTGAAGTGCTGGAACACCATGCCGACGTTGCGGCGCACGGAATCGATGTTCTGGTCGCTTTCTCGTACCAGTCCTTCGGCACCGCGCTTGTAGCCGAGCAACCGGCCCTCGATCTCGATCTCGCCGCTCGTATATTCCTCGAGGAAGCTCGCGCAACGCAGCAACGTGCTCTTGCCCGACCCCGACGGTCCGATGATGCAGACGACCTCGGAGAGGTTGATGTCGAGCGAGATCCCGGACAGGGCCGCGAATGTGCCGAAATCCTTGGTCAGATTCCGGATCTTGATGACGGGCTCGGTGGTTTCAGTGGCCATCGTTTATTCCCAAATTGGTGGTTGAGCGGCCTAGAACCGCACCCGGCGCTCAACATATTTGCCGAGCTGCGCGACTGCCTCGACCAGCAGCCAGTACAGTAGGGCGGCGGCGAGATAAGGTTCGATGACCGCGTAGGTCTCGTTGACGAATTGCGTCGTGTTCTTGGTCAGCTCGGCAACGGTGATGATGGACAGCACCGCGGATTCCTTGATGAGGATGATGATCTGGTTGACCATCGGTGGCGTGATCATGACCAGCATCTGCGGCAGCTTGATATGGCGGATGATCTGCGTGCCTGAGAGCCCGGCCATGCGCGCCGCCTCGATCTGGCCTTTGGAGATCGACTGGAAACCGGAGCGGAAGATTTCGGCGAAATAGGCGGCACCATAGAAGCCGAGGCCGAAAACACCCACCGCTTCGGCACTCAGCCGGAGGCCTATGCTCGGGCCGCCATAATAGAGCACGAACAGCAGGATCAGGATCGGCAGGCCGCGCATGATCTCGATATAGGCACGAACGGCCCAGCGCAGTGGCGTGAACGGCGTGCTCTCGAGGCAGGCGAGCAACAGGCCGATCGCCAGTCCGAGGGCTGTGGCAAGTGCGCAGATCCAGGCCGTCGTCGCCAGGCCGGCCAGCATCAGCGGTCCGTATTGCACCCATAGGTCGAAGAATTGCGCCATGGCTCAGGCCCTCCGCGCCAGCCGTTGCTCGGCCATGCGGCCGATTAGCGACAGAAGGAAATTGATGACGATATAGATGACGGCGGCGGTGATGTAGATTTCGAACGGGCGATAGGTGGTCGCGACGATCTGCTGGCTTACCCGCATCAGTTCCGTCACCGCGATAACGGAGACCAGCGATGAGTTTTTCAGGATGCTGATGGTCTCATTGACCAGCGACGGGATGACGAGGCGCAATATCTGGGGCACGAGTATATGCTGGCGCCCCGCCCATTTGCGTATGCCTACCATGCGCGCCGCCTCCAGTTGCCCTGGTGGAATGGCCAAAAGTCCGCCGCGAAATATCTCGGCCTGGAAGGCGATCGTGTTCAGGGTCAGCGCGAGGATGGCCGCGAGGATGGGCGCTACATTGATGCCGATGAGCGGCAGCAGATAATAGATAATCAGCAACTGCACGAGGATGGGCGTGCCGCGCCACACGCTTTGATAGATGCGCGAAAAGTAGCGCAGCCACGTCTTCTTCGAGGTGACGCCGAAGCACAGGACGAGGCCGAGCGGCATGCCGAGGATGATGGCGACGCCCGACACCAGGATGGTCATGCCCGCGCCCCAGAGCATGATGGGCAGGTTGTTCTGGATGAGGGCGAACATTGCCAAGTCGTCAGACCTTATGGACTTGAGGCCAGGCTTGCAGCCTGTGCGTTGTTAGGCAGGCGAGGCTGGAAAGCCTCACCTTTATCCGGGCGTTGGATGCCGACTCGTCAGCTCTTGGGTTCGGGCAGAGCGTCCGTCGGCAGTTTCATGGTGAAGCCGAACCACTTTTCCTGAAGTTTGGCCATGGTTCCATCGGCGGCGAGCTTGCGGAACTGGTCATCGATGAAGTCGGCAAGCGCCTTGCTGTCGTCGTCCTTGCGGAAGGCCCAGCTGAAATAGGTCGGGTCCCCGAACGTTGTGCGGATGGTTTCGAAGACGTCGCCGCGCTGCGTCTGCAGGTAGAGCAGATTGGGCAGGGAATTCACGACGGCATCCGTGCGCCCGGCAGCGAGATCGGCATAGGCTTCATTGAAGTCGACATAGGTCTGGATGTTGGCGATCGGCGCTAGGCCTTTTGCCTTTAAATCCTCGGAAAAGGCCTCGGTGCCCTTGAGCTGTGCCGAGCCGGCCTGCGTGCCGACATTTTTGCCGCTCAGGTCTTCGGGCGTGTTCAAGGCGGTGTCGCCTTTGCGCTTGACGTAGGAGAACGACGCGTCGGCGATTGGCAGAGACAGCCTGTAGGTATCATAGCGCTGTTTGTTAACGGTGACGGACGTTATGATGGCATCGAACTTCTCCGTCTGCAAACCGGGCAGCAAGCCCTGGAACGGCAGGTCGAGCCGGTTCACCTTCACGTCCGGCAGCGCCTTCATGACTTCTTCGAAGAGGTCAACTCCGTAGCCTACGATCTTGCCGTTTTCGACATATTCGAACGGCGGGTAGCGGGCCTCGGACGCGATGGTGATTTCCCCCTTTGCCTTGATCCGATCCAGAAGATCGGAGGCGGTGGCAAAGCTCGCCACGGCGAGCGAGAGCGACGCGGCCAACAGCGTCGAAGTGCACAGTTTCAAAGCGGATCGCATAACTTCCTCCAGTTTCGTATGTTCCCGTTTATTATGGATTATTTGGAGTCCGAGGCTTCTGTACGCGCTCAGGAATCTCGCATACGTGACGAGCCTTAAACCTCCAGGTCGTCAGCCGGCTGCAATGCCGGCCCGATTGTTTGCTTCCCCAGTGGCATGACGGCACGGCACCATCTGGTAGGGCAGCATGGCAGGATTGAATCTTTGATAAACATGGAAGGAATAGACTATACATCGAAGTTGGCGATGTAAGGCTGATACCCGACACCGTCTGAGAGACTCAGGGAGGAGTGTCAGAATGCGTCTGTCGGTTGCCGACATTCGTGCGCTCAGGGTTTTCCGCTCGGTGGTCGAGCATGGCGGATTTACCGGAGCGCAGCTTGCTTTGGCGATGAGCCAGTCGACGATCAGTTTCCAAATCAATGCGTTGGAGGAACGGCTGGGGTTTTCGCTGTGCCAACGCGGCAGGCGCGGCTTCGAACTGACCGATAGGGGCACCGCGGTCTATGAATATTCCCATTCGCTGACTTCAGCGCTGTCGGCGTTCGAGATGCAGCTGGGCGAACTGCGCTCCAAGGCGACGGGTGTGCTGCGCGTCGGGATCGTCGATGCCACCGTTACCGATTCAGCCCTGGGCCTCGATGACGTCATTCATCAGTTCATCAAGAAAGCCAGCGAAGTCGATCTGCGCATCACCATCGGCTCGCCTGAACAGCTTATCGCGGAAACCGCCAAGGGCGGGATCGACTTCGCGATCTCCCCCCGCATCAAATTGCTGCCCGGCTATTCGCAGACCGAGTTCCATTATGAAATCAACTCGCTCTACTGCAGCGAGCGCCACCCGCTGTTTTCCCGCAAGCTGGTGACAAAGGCTGATGTGGAAGCATCGCAGATGGTGGTGCGCCCTTATGCCAACAAGTCGGAATTGCAGCATTTCCCCAACGCTCATGTCGGCGCCTATGCTTCGAATATCGAGGCGCAGGCGATGTATATCCTGAGCGGCCACTTCGTCGGCTATCTGCCGGATCACATGACCGTCACGTTTAGACAGAACAACCGGCTTAAGGCGCTGCTTATTCCCGAGGCGCAGATCCGCTCGCCCTTCGTCATCATCGCGCCAAAGCACAAGAAAGCGTCGCTGTCGCAGCGGATTTTTTTTCAGGAACTGCGCAAAAGGGTGGGGAGCGCCGAAAAATCCGCCGGAAAAGGGGAAGCCGCCGACGCAAAAAACACGATGCCCAAGGTACGCGGCATGTAAAAACTCCTTTATGCATTGATCCCGAAAAGCGGGAGCCGCTTTTCGGGATCAATGGTTTGAATGCTGGGCTGCGCTTTGAAGGCGCGGCGCCTTGGCGTCGATCCGATAATGCGCTTCGGTTGGAACGCAGCCTTGACCGTTTACCGGAATGAGGTCCTGGGGGCAGGCTGAGAACGCGACGATCAAATCCATTTCCGCGCACATCGACACATAGGAGCCCGGTCCCGCCACCGGTGCCTCGAAGGTGACCGAACCGTCTTCGCCGACGGGAATGTTCATGAACAGGTTGAGCGGCGAAGGGGTTTCGGGTGGCGTCAGCCCGACCGCGCCGAGGGCCGTCGCCAGATTGTCGGTGCAGTTGTCGTGGTGCCCGACATGGCCCAACTGCTGGTAGCGATAGCGGTCGCAGGCGGCGATCAGCGTATCGTGCACGCCACCCGACGTGTCCTGTATCAGGGTCAGCATCGGACGCCGCCTGTTGCTGCACAGCGTGTCGCCGTTCTTCGGGTTCACCTTGAGCATGGCTCCACGACTGTGCTCCATCGACATGAATTCCGCGATATCGTCGGCGCAGAAGGCCCAGGTGTCCACCACCTGGGTGCCGTGGGTGTTGATGACGGTGATCACCTGGCCTTGGGCAACGCGCGTCGCCACGCCCTGGCGGGCAGGAATGACGTGAACCTGACCGTTACTTGCGTTTGTTGGCATCGTTGAATTCCTTTCGTTCAGCGTCCGCGCGCTTCGTGTTCGACGAAGATATAGCCGAGAAAGTTCAGGAGTACCTGTGCTGCGAGAAAGCCGGTGATGCCCGAAGGGTCGTAGGCCGGGGCCACCTCGACGAGGTCGATGCCGACGACGTCGCCGCGCTTCACAAGGCCCCGGAGCATTTCCATTACTTCATAATACAGGAAGCCGCCATGGCTAGGCGTGCCAGTGCCCGGCGCAATCGACGGATCGAAACCGTCGATGTCGATCGTCACATAGTAGCGTACGCCTTCCGGAATGGTCGCCAGAACACCTTCGACCCCGAGCTTGCGCGCCTGGCGGACGGAAAGGATCGTCGAGCCGCGTTGGCGCGCATCCTCGTAACCGTCGCGGGCGGTCGAAGAGACGTTGCGGATGCCGATCTGGCTGAGACCGCTGACATGCGACTGTTCGGCCGCGCGGCGCATCGGATTGCCGTGTCCTTCGCGCACGCCATGACGCACGTCGACAAAGTCGAGATGCGCATCGATCTGCACGATGTGAATGGGGCCATGTTCGCTGAACGCCCTGACGCAGGGAATGTTGATGGCATGGTCGCCGCCCAGAACGACGGGCAGCGCTCCGCGTTCAAGAATCTTGCGGACCGCCATTTCCGTATTCGCGTGGCTGGCCATGGTATCGGTATGCACGATATCCGCGTCGCCTATATCGACGATCCGTACCTTGTCGAGCGGCAGATAGATCTGGTCGTCCTCATGGTCGTAAGCGCCGGCATGACCGAAGGAAAACAGCGTCGAGGCCTCGCGGATGGCGCGCGGGCCGAAACGTGCACCGGAGCGGTACTGGGTCCCCATGTCGAAGGGCACACCCAGCACGGCGACATCCGCATCGATCTTGTCCCAATCAAGGCAGATCGGCCGTTTACCGAAGGTGCTAAGCCCAACGAAGGGGAGATCGAGCCGCCCGCCCTCATACCCGTGTCCAGACATCGAGACTCTCCCTTTCGAATAAACCTCACGCCATCCGGCGGCGACCTTCGATATGAGCCGAAGCGCTTAAGCTGGAGTGAAGCACGACAGGCCTGCGGTCTGTCTGCCTCGTGGCTAGCATGGTCCCGCCACTCCTATCCATCACGAGTATCGGGCGTTCATATCGATTTATTCGGAAGTTGGCCCTATTAGCGTTAGAACACGAGCAGCCTGAAATCGATGGAAAGGAAGACTCCCGCTCCGCCGGTGAGCGCTGTCGTTCGAGCTTGCTGTGCCCGAGCAGCACCTGGATGACGCTGATGTCGACATCCTGCTCAAGCAGGTGAGTGGCGAAGCTGTGCCGGAGAGCATGCGGGCTGAGAACGTTCTCACCGCTCACAAACAATATCGTGTTGTCGACCGAGATTTGACGGCCGCGTCTCGCTATTGACGCACAGCTGAAGCAGGCCTACTGGTACATATACCGGACCACTAGACCTCTTCGGATGTAAGGACGGATGGACCTACGAGCGATTCTGACCGACGACGGGAGTGCGCTTGGCGGCGTGCCGAAGCATTCGATGAAGGACTTCGTCGTCCAGAAGATCGCGACATTCATTGCGACCGGCATTCTTGACGTGGGGGACCCGTTGCCAAGCGAGCGTGAACTTGCGGGCGCTTTGTCGGTAAGCCGCGAGACGGTGCGCGGCGCGATCCTGATCCTTTCCACAAAGGGCATCCTTTCCGTCGCCCAGGGCACGCGGACAGTGGTGGCCTCGACGGAAGTCGGGGAACTCGCGGTTCAATCGGCCCGCTATCGCGACATTTCCAGATACAGTCTTGACGACGTGCATGAGGCGCGGTTGCTGATCGAAGATCAGGTGGCGCGGGCCGCGGCCGTCCGGGTTGAAGCCGCGACGCTCGAGACCCTGCAAAAGTCGATCGAGGCGCAGGAAGCGGCGATCGACGATCCCGTTCGCTTCCTCATTTGCGATCGCGAATTTCACACGGCCATCTATCGGGCGGGCGGCAATGCCGCGCTGGCGGATATCGCCGCCGATCTCTATTCCTACCTTCTCGACCATCGGCGGCGAGCAGTCGCCCAGCCTTCAAGCATCGCAACGAGCATCGCCGATCACCGTGCCATTCTTGCGGGACTTGAGGCGCGCGATTCCGAGGCGGCCGCAAGGGCCTTCGCGGTCCACGAAACACGCATCTACACCACGACCAAGCAGCTTTTAACGCAATCCGCTCGAAAGGGATAAGAATAGGGGCGGATTGCCGGGCAACCATGCAGCACAACAGGAGGAGTTCCCATGCTGACAAGACGCCTTTTTGCCACCGCAGCCCTCGCGGGCGTTGTCGCGCTGACCGGCATTGCCGGGACGGCGACCGCCGCTCTCGCCGAATCCAAGGAGTTGGTCTATCTGACTCCAGGCCTTGATCTTGCCTTCTGGCGATACCTCTCCAAGGGCATCGAGAATGTCGCAACCAAGGGAGGCTACACCTATCAGGCGCTGGATTCGGGCAACAATGCCCAGACCCAGCTTAAAAATGCCAAGGACGCGATCGCCCGCGGCGTCGCCGGGATCATCATCTCTCCGACAGACAGCTCGACCGCGCCGGCCGTGCTCGATCTCGCCAAGCAGGCAAACATTCCCGTGGTCATCGCCGACATCGGCACGGACAGCGGCGACTATGTGTCCTTCATCATCTCTGACAATTATCAGGGCGCGAACGGCGTCGGCAGAGCGCTGGCCGAGGCAATGAAGGCCGCCGGCAAGCAGGACGGCAGCGTGGGCATTGTCGGCATCAGCCAGGCCCGCCTCAACGGCCAGGCCCGCACCAAGGGCTTCAAGGACGCGATGACAGAGGCTGGCATCACCAAGGAAGCCGGGCTGCAGCAGATGCAGACCTACACCGCGGACGAAACCTTCAAGTTCACGCAGGATATGACGACCGCGAATCCGGACATGAAGGGCCTCTTCGTCCAGACCGACGGCCCGACGCTGGGCGCCTTGCAGGCAATCAAGGCGGCCCGCCTCACCGGCGACGTGCTGGTTGCCGGATTCGACGGCGTGCCGGAATTCGTGCCGTTGCTGCAGTCGGGCGAACTGGTCGTTTCGGGCATGCAGCAGCCATATCTGATGGGGCAGGAATCGGGACGCGCGATGGTCGACCATCTCGGCGGCAAGACTCCCGAAAAGAAAATCCTCGTGCCGATCAAGATCGTGACCAGCAAGAACATCGAGCAGGAGCTTCCAACCATCAAGGAAACGGTCTTCGCCAACGAGATGTAATCGGGGCCTGGCCGACATAGGCCGTCCGGGGGCACCCTCCCCCGGACGCTTTATTCGTACCACTTGGAGTGTGTCCTCGGATGGTAGACAGCAGCAAGATTCCCGAGCCGCTTCTCGTGGCTCGTGGCGTCACCCGCCTGTTTGGGAACGCCTACGCGCTCAGCAACGCGTCGATAGCGCTCTGCCGGTACGAGATCTGCGGATTGCTGGGCGCGAACGGCGCGGGAAAATCGACGCTGTCACGGATCGTTTGCGGACACCTGCCGCCTTCGTCGGGCGAGATACTCTTCAAGGGTGCTCCCTTGACCGTCGGATCCGCGCGCGACGCGCTGCGTTCCGGCATTGCCCTCGTGGCACAGGAAACCAGCCTGGCGCCCGACATGAGCGTGCTGGAGAATATCTTCCTGCCCAGCTACGCGATGCCGGGCCGTCTGTCTTTCAGCCAGTTGCGACACAGGGCGCAGACCATCCTGTCGGAACTTGGCCACGACCACGTACTGCCACTCGACATCGAGGTGCGCCGGCTCTCGGCAGCGCAACGCCAACTCGTCGAAATAGCCAAGGCGCTGGCCCTCAACGCCGATCTTGTCATCTTCGACGAGCCGACGGCCTCCCTCTCGCCGATCGAGGTTGACCGGCTGTTCGAGATCATGGGGCGGCTGAAAAACAGCGGGAAGGCACTCGCCTTCGTGTCGCATCGGCTCGAGGAGGTCTTCGCAGTCACCGATCGCGTCACAATCCTGCGCGAGGGCAAGACCGTGGCCGAAAGCGTGCCCACGGCGGGGCTCACGCAGGCCGACGTCATCCGCCACATGGTGGGACGCGACATCGGAAATGTGTATCGAAAGGCCGTCTCGCGAGTGACCACTAACGAGCAGCCGGTGGCTCTGGAGGTAATTGGGCTCAAAGCCCCGCCTTTCGTGCGTGACGTCTCGTTCACGGTGCGCAGGGGTGAAATTCTCGGCCTCGGCGGGCTTGTCGGAGCTGGACGCTCGGAGAGCGCCGAAGCGATATTCGGACTGCGCCACCGCAGCCGCGGGCGCGTCCTTGTCGGCGGCAAGGAGATTGCCCCCAACAGCCCTATCGCGGCAATCCGCGCCGGTCTCGGATTGGTCGCCGAGGACCGGCGGGCCCAGAACATCGTGCCCGACATGACGGTCGGCGAAAATCTCTTCCTCGCCCAGATGGGCAAGCACAGGGGTTTCGGGCGAGGCCATTCGGCGCGCCGCAAGCAGGCCAGCGAGCTGATTTCGCGTCTCGACCTTCCGACCGACCGCATGGATGCAAACCTTCTGCACTTCTCCGGCGGCATGCAGCAGAAGATCATTATCGCGCGCTGGCTGCTGATCGAGCCCGAAGTGCTCATCCTCGACGAGCCTACGAAAGGCGTCGACATAGGGACACGCCAGGCAATCTACGAGCTGCTGCGCGAGGTGGCCGAAAGGGGGATAGCCGTAGTCGTGATCTCCTCGGATTTCCAGGAATTACTGGGGATCTGCGAGCGGGTCGTCGTGGTGAGTGACGGCTATACCATCGCCGACCTGCCCGCCTCGCGACTGAGCGAAGAGAGCCTGACGCTGCTCGCCGCGCCCCGAAGCTCAGCCGAGCGCAACACCGCATTCCTGCGGGATCTTGTCGCCGGCCATGGCGGCACGGCATTCTGGGGGCTGATCGATGACGACCGGTTTGTCTGCCTCGCCCTCGCCGAGGGCACGCCGGATGCAACGATGGGACTCGCGGCCGGGCATGTCTATCTCGCGCACGAGACGGCAATCCCCCTCGCGCTTGGAAGGCGTCAACCCGGCATCGTGACCGAGAATGAGGGCCGCTCTACCTTGCTTGCACCACTGTCCAATCGCCGAGGGCACGATCTGGGATGGATCGGGCTCAGCCTGCCGGCCGGCTCCAAGCTGCCGGACGCCGGGGCCCTGTCGGCCCGGATCGCCGGCCTGTTCGATACACCTCAAGACGAAAAGATCGACGCATGAACGCGCCCACACGATCCTTTGCGATGCCCAGATTCGCCAGCACGCTTGAGTTCCGGATGCTCTGCCTCGCCATGGTGCTTGCGGTGATCCTGTCGTTCATCTCGCCGCACTTCTTCACCGAGCGGAACATGTTCAACATACTCGACCAATCGGTGGTGCTTGGCATAGTTGCCGTCGGCATGACCCTGGTGATCCTGACTGGCGGCATCGACCTTTCCGTCGGGTCCGTCGCGGGCGTGACCGGCATCATCCTCGCCCTGCTCCTGAAGGAATTCCCCATTCCGGTGGCTATCGCGCTCGCCGTCGGCTGCGGCGCCCTGATCGGGCTTTTCTCCGGCGTTCTCATCGCAGTGTTCGGGCTGGCGCCCTTCGTGGTGACGCTCGGGGTCATGGCGATGGGGCGCAGTCTCGCCTACATCGTGTCGGGGCAGCGCTCGATTTCGGGACTGCCGATGGGGCTGCAGAATATCGTCTACACGAACCTGCTGGGCATCCCCGCCAACGTCATCTTCCTCATCGCGCTCTACCTCGCCACCTGGGCGTGGCTGACATATTCCAAGGGCGGGCGAACCATCTACGCGGTCGGCTCGAACATCGAAGCCGCCCGGGCGGCCGGCCTCAACACCCTCTTCTACTCGATCTTTCCCTACGTGGCGTCCGGTGCCCTTTCGGCGACGGCGATGACCTTTTCGCTGGCGCAGATCATGTCGGCTGACCCGATCGGGGGGAACCAGCTTGAACTCGACGCCATCGCGGCCGTGGTCATCGGTGGCGCGAGCCTCTACGGCGGCCGAGGCACGATATTCGGCACGCTGATGGGGGTTCTGATCATGGTGATGATCCGCAATGGCCTCAACCTGCTCGGCGTCTCGCCGTTCTGGCAGGGGACCGCCATCGGCGCCATCATCATCCTCGCCTTGCTGGCCGAGCGCCTCATCACCTGGAAATCGCGCCGCGTTTGAGACCAGGAGAATCCTATGACACAGTCCGATCCTTCCCGCGCCGTCCGCCTCTACGGCACCGAAGAACTACCGGCAGAGGAGCGGCTACTGAGCGCCGGGCCCCTCAGCGTGCTTTTCGACGGCGCGAACCTGCGCGACTGCCGCATGCATGGCGAAGAGGTGATCCGCGCAATCTCGTTCGTGGTCCGCGACAAGGACTGGGCGACGCTCATTCCGAAGATCACCGACCTGGTCGTCGAAAAGGACGACGATCGCTTTCGTGTGGCCTATCGCGCAAGCGTTGCCAGCAAAGGCGAGACCTTCGGCTATGACGTGGGTATCGCTGGTACCGCGGCAGGCGTTCTGACCTATTCGGCTCGCGGAACCACGCCGACCGGGCTTCTCACGAACCGGACCGGCTTTGTCGTCCTGCATCCCATAGAGGGCATAAGCGGCGCGGCCGCCACGATCACGCACACAAGCGGCGAGAGGGTCGAGACACGGTTTCCTGTGGAGATCGATCCGGTGCAGCCGATGATGGATCTGCGTGAAATCTCGCACCGTACTCCCGGCGGGCTGGAGGTCAGCTGCCTTATGGAGGGCGACGCGTTCGAGATGGAGGACCAGCGGAACTGGACCGACGCCTCCTACAAGACCTATGTTCGTCCCCTCGCTCTGCCCTGGCCATACAGGATCGAGCCCGGCGAGGTCGTCGAACAGAAGATCACCCTGACCGTCAAGGGCTCTCCCAAGGGTCCGTCGCGTCAGGCGGGAGGCATCGCCGCCCTGACGCTTGCCGAGGCGGAGGGCGCAATGCCCCCTCTCGGCATCGGGCTCCAGCCCGAGGATGCTTCGGCCGCATTGCGACATCTCGACACGCTGCACCAGCTCGGCGTTGCCCATGTTATCTGCCATCACGATCCGCGGCGCGGCCATGATGCCGAAACGCTGGCGAGGCAGGTCGAGGTCGCCGTCGCAATGGGCGCTCAACCCTGGCTCGAAGCCGTGGTCGAGCACGTCGACGATGCTGGCGCCGCGGCGGAAATAGACTCCCTGGGCAAAATGGCCGCGAGACTCGATCATCGCTTCACGACGGTTCTGGTGTCGCCCGCACCCGATCTCAAATGCACGCTGCCCGGCAGCATCTGGCCGCCAGCGCCGGATGCGGCGAAGCTCTATGCGGCCGCGCGCGCGGCCTTCCCCGCATCTCGCATCGGCGGAGGCATGTTCAGCTTCTTCACCGAGCTCAACCGCAAACGTCCCCCGGCCGAGGCGATAGACCTCGTGACATTCACGACGGCGGCGATCTTTCATGCTGGTGACGACCGCTCCTTGATGGAGACGCTCGAATGCCTGCCGCATATTGCCAGGACCGTGCCGGCGATCGCCAAGGGCCGCCCATATTCCGTTGGGCCGTCCGCAATCGGGTTGCGCGACAATCCCTATGGTGAAGCGCCGGTCGCCAATCCCGCCAACATCCGGCAGGCGGTCAATTTCAATGATCCGCGCCAGCGGGGCGTCATGGGAGCGGCCTGGAACCTCGGCTACTTCGCCGCCTTCGCGGAAGGCGGCGCGGCGGCCATCGCGCTCGGCGCCGCGGTCGGCCCGTTCGGCGTCCTCTCCGTGCCGACGTCGTTTCCGCAGCCCTGGTTCGAAGGCAAGGGCGAGCTCTATCCTGTCTGGCACATCGTGCGAGGCCTGGCGAAGCTCAAAGGCTGCCCGCTCCGTCCGCTGCGATCGTCGGTCCCTGGCGCAGTGCGAGGAATCGCGGCGGTTACCGAAAAAGGCACCGAGCTGTGGTTATGCAACCCCTCGCCCAACGCGCTGGAGGTGCGCCTCCCCGAAGGCTTCGCGCGCGCTGCAATTCTTGACGCCTCATCTTTCGTCGCGGCATCGCGCCAACCGGATCTGCTCGATCGGCTGACGCATGACGGAACGCAAACCCTGTCGCTCGAAGCCTACGCAGTCGTGCGCGCGCTCAGGCCGGTCTGAAGCGGCATCACAAACCAGTCCCGGAAGAGAACGGAGCATCCATGCATATACTCATCATTGGCGCTGGTGGAATGATCGGCCGCAAACTCGCGGCCGAGCTTTCGCGGACAGCATCGCTTGGAGATCGAAAGATCGACCGGATGACGCTGGCGGACGTGACGAAGCCGCCGGTGCCAACCGGTGACATAGGTTTTGTCGAAGCCATTGCCGCCGATATTTCCGCTCCCGGCGCAGCGCAGGATCTGGCCGCGCGCCGCGCGGATGTGATCTTCCATCTCGCGGCCATCGTGTCCGGCGAAGCGGAACGCGATTTCGAGAAGGGCTATCGCATCAATATGGACGGCACGCGCGCTCTTTTCGAGGCGATCCGGCTGGAAGGAACCCGGCGGAAATATATCCCCAGGCTGGTGTTCACCTCCTCGGTTGCTGTCTATGGCGCGCCTCTGCCCGACCCTATTCCCGACGACTACATCCTTGCCCCGCTGACCAGCTACGGCACCCAGAAGGCGATATCCGAGCTGTTGCTGGCCGACTACTCGCGCCGCGGCTTCCTCGACGGCGTCGGGATACGCCTGCCGACGATCGTCATTCGGCCCGGCACTCCCAACGCGGCAGCCTCGGGCTTCTTCTCCGGCATCCTGCGCGAGCCACTCGCCGGGCAGCGCTCCGTGCTGCCGGTGAAGGAGACCGTCAAGCATTGGCTGGCGAGCCCGCGCTCGGCGGTAGCCTTCCTCATCCATGCCGCGATGCTCGATACATCCGCGCTGGGCGCCCGGCGCACGCTGAACATGCCGGGTGTCGCGGCCACGGTCTCCGACCAGATTGCCGCGCTCCGCCGCGTGGCAGGGGCCGAAGCCGAGGCGTTGATAGACCGCACGCCGGACGAGGCGATCGAGGCCATTATTGCCGGGTGGCCGAAATCCTTCACGCCCAGGCTGGCCACCAGTCTGGGCTTTGTGGCCGAAAGCACGGTCGACGAACTGATCGCGGTTTACCTGGCGGACGACGCCCCGAAGACCATCCCTTAACCGTTAGGGCATGGTCGCCAAAGTTCCGTGAAAGTTGAAACTGGGAAATTCCGATGCTTCTGGGCTGCATAGGCGATGATTTCACCGGGTCTTCCGACCTGGCCAACACGCTTGCCAAGGGGGGCATGCGCACGGTCCAGTACAACGGCGTTCCCAACACCGCCTCCGACCGCTCGGTCGACGCGGGCGTCGTTGCCCTGAAGACCAGAACGATATCCGCCTCGGAGGCGGTGAAGCAGTCGCTCGCGGCGTTGGAGTGGCTTCGACGCCAAGGCTGCCGCCAATATCTGTTCAAGTACTGCTCGACATTCGACTCGACGCCCGAAGGCAATATCGGTCCCGTGCTGGACGCTCTTGGCGACGCGTTGGGAGCGGCACGCGCGATCGTCTGTCCGGCGTTTCCCGCAACCGGCCGGTCGATCTACCAGGGGCATCTTTTCGTCAACGATCGGCTGTTGAGCGAATCCGGCATGGAGAAGCATCCGCTTACGCCGATGACGGATCCCGATCTGAGACGTTGGCTCGCACGACAGACCAGGCGCGCGATCGGTCATGTCCCCTACAGCGTCGTGGCGGAAGGAAGCGGCCCGATCAGGGATGCTCTGAAGGCGGCATCCGCCAGCGGCTCTCGCTACGTCGTGGTCGACGCCATCCAGGACAAGGACCTTATCGCCATTGGCGAGGCTGCCGAAGCCGATGTTCTGCTCAGCGGCGGTTCGGGAATAGCGCTGGGACTTCCGGCCAACTTTCGTCGGGCCGGGTTGATCGGCACGGCGGCCACGCATTGGAAGGGAATACAGGGGCCAGGGGCCGCGCTTTGCGGTTCGTGCTCGACCATGAGCCGGCGCCAGATTGCCGAGCACCGGAAAAACCATCCGACGCGCATTGTGGAGGTGGATGCGGTCGTGGACGGCACGGCCAATCCTGTTGAATATGCCGAGTGGGCGATCGGCCATCAGCACCACGGCTTGCCACTGGTGTTCTCGTCGGCCGATCCCGAAGCCGTCGCCGCCGCACAGAACCGCTACGGGAAGGAGCGCGTCGCGACGGCGGTTGAAGGTTTTTTCGGCGAACTGGCGCGTCAGCTTTCGGCGCGTGGCGTACGCCGGCTGGTTACGGCGGGCGGCGAGACATCGGGGGCCGTCGTATCAGCGCTCAACATTTCGTCATTCGAGATCGGACCGGAGATCGACCCCGGTGTTCCGGCGTTGAAGGCCCGTGACCCGGATATGGTGCTCGCCCTTAAATCGGGCAATTTCGGTTCGGCCGGGTTCTTCGAAAAGGCAGCCGACGTCCTTACGGGAGGCGTTCTACGATGAGCGATGAAACAAGACTCAGGGATCAGATCTGCAGCATCGCTGCGTCCATGTTCGCGCGCGGCCTCACTGCGGGAAGCTCGGGGAACATCTCCGCCCGCCTCGGCGATGGTCGGCTGCTCGTCACGCCGACAGGATCGTCCTTTGGCGCGCTCGACCCCGCCCGCCTGTCGCTCTTCGACGCTGAGGGACGGTTCCTGGACGGCGACAAGCCGACGAAGGAGATGCCGCTGCATCAGGCGTTCTACGAGACACGCGGCGCGCGCACCGGAGCGGTCGTCCATCTTCATTCGACCCATTCTGTCGCGGTTTCGCTTCTGCCCGACATCGATCCCGACAGCGTCTTCAAGCCGCTGACGGCCTATTCGATCATGCGGCTGGGAAAGGTGAAACTGCTGCCCTACATCCGGCCCGGCGATCCGGCGATGGGAGACGCCGTGCGCGGACTCGCTGGGAAACGGTCGGCCGTATTGCTGGCCCACCACGGACCCGTCGTCGCCGGCAAGGATCTCGAAGCCGCCGCCTACGCGATGGAGGAACTTGAGGAAACGGCCAAGCTCACGCTTCTCACCCAGGGCTTGCGGCCCAGGATCCTCGCGGCTCCGCAAATTCGCGAGTTGGTGGAACACTTTGACGTGGAGTGGGACGACTGATGCAACTTTCGGCCAATCTGGGATTTCTCTTTCGTGACCTATCGCTTCCGGATGCGATCCGCTCGGCCAAGCGGCGCGGTTTCGCGGCGGTCGAGATGCATTGGCCGTACGATACCGACGCATCGGTGGTCGCGGCGCTGCTCGCCGAAACCGGTCTTCCGCTGCTTGGCATCAACACGGCCCGGGGGGATGTTGGGGCGGGTGATTTCGGTCTCTCCGCGCTGCCGGGCCGTGAAACGGAAGCGCGCGCGGCGATCGACCAGGCGGTTCAATGGGCAGCCGTAACAGGCTGCCGCAACATCCATGTGATGGCAGGAAAGGCAATCGGCGACGAAGCCTTCGCGACGTTCACCGGCAATTTGCGGTACGCTTCGAAGGCGGCGGCACGGCACAACATCGGCATATTGATCGAGCCCCTGAACCCGCGCGATGCGCCGGGCTATTTCCTCTCCGACCTTTCCACCGCATTGCGTGTGATCGATGCGACAGACGGTGCGGTAAAGGTAATGTTCGACTGCTATCACATGCAGATCATTCAAGGCGATTTGCTTAACTCGGTAAGGCAATTTTCCGACAAGATCGGCCATATCCAATTCGCCGCCGTACCGGATCGTAGCGAGCCCGATCACGGCGAGGTGGACTATGGCTGGCTCCTGCGCGCAATCGCGGACGCCGGCTATGATGGCGCATTCGGCGCCGAATATCGCCCCACTACCGATTCCTTTGCTTGGATGAAGCGTTTCGACCACTAGAGGCCTGAGTGCGCGTGCTTGGCGCGGCACGCTTTCGGCCCCGGTGGAGCCGATATCCACGCCAGACAGGAGGCGTGAGAACACCCGGTCGATAGCGGATCTGCCGCGTTCGGGATGGCCTTAGGCTAGAAAGCCGACCTTGCGTTCGAGGGGCCAATGCAACTGCCAGGGTCATATGCTGCTATGCTGCGATCAGGGACAAATGTCCCCTTTCAGAAGTTTGCAGAGCAAGTCTGTTCGACTGATATACGGCGCAAAGACGTCGTTCGCGTCATCAGCCGGGGTTGGCGATCTTCTCCCCGTGGAGAATCTCAAAACCGTAAATCTGCTTCAGGATCTCTCGCACGTGGATAGCGGTCGCCGGAGCACCACATTCGACGATGCTGCCGCAATGGCTCTTAGATTGTCCGAGTGATCTCCCTCAGCAGGCGATTGCGCAGACCGGAAGAAGCTCTCGCTCGAGGATGGAGCGCCGCATGGCGCGCGTACTGTCGGCCATCGGCGCGGCGGAGAGCCAGTTCTTTCCAAACTCGCCAAAACTCTTGGCGTCGTTCAGGCGGCGCCTGTAATCAAGCCGAAATGAGATCGCCCCACCGGGCATGACCGGACATACATGCCATCTCGGTCAGCAATCTTGTAGATATTCTTTTGGTTTCAGGGCCTTAAGGGCGGCATCCGTCAACATCCCTACTGCGTCCTGAAAAGTACCGTCAGTACAATTTGGAGGCTCGTGGCAGGAAATTCCTTTTTCCTCTATGCCTTAGGCAAAAAACACCGTCACGAGCCTCATTGCTCCGACGTACTTAAGTCGCGGATTGGCGTATTTTCGGCGGCGTTTGAGTGGGCCTGAATCACTCCCACTCAATTGTTCCCGGCGGCTTCGACGTCACATCATAGACCACGCGGTTGATGCCGCGGACCTCGTTGATGATGCGGGTGGCGGCGGCGCCCAGGAAGGCCATGTCGTAGTGATAGAAATCTGCCGTCATGCCGTCGACCGAGGTGACGGCGCGCAGCGCGCAGACGAATTCGTAGGTGCGGCCGTCGCCCATGACGCCGACCGTCTGCACCGGCAAGAGCACGGCGAAGGCCTGCCAGATGGCGTCGTACAGCCCCGCCTTGCGGATCTCGTCGAGATAGATGGCGTCGGCCTCGCGCAGGATCTCCAGCTTCTCGCGCGTGATGCCGCCGGGGCAGCGTATGGCAAGGCCCGGGCCCGGGAACGGGTGGCGGCCGATGAAACTCTCGGGCAGGCCGAGTTCCTTGCCGAGTGCGCGGACCTCGTCCTTGAACAGTTCGCGCAGCGGCTCGACCAGCTTCATGTTCATGCGCTCGGGCAGGCCGCCGACATTGTGGTGCGACTTGATCGTCACCGACGGGCCACCGGTGAAGGAGACGCTTTCGATGACGTCGGGATAGAGCGTGCCTTGCGCCAGGAAATCGGCGCCACCGAGTTTCTTGGCCTCTTCCTCGAACACCTCGATGAAGAGCCGGCCAATGGTCTTGCGTTTCTTCTCGGGATCCGCCTCGCCTTCGAGCGCACCGATGAAGCGATCCGACGCGTTCACCAGAATGAGCGGCAAATTGTAATGTTCACGGAACATCGAAACGACGCCGGCGGCCTCGTCTTTACGCATCAGGCCATGGTCGACGAGGATGCAAGTGAGTTGGTCACCGACGGCCTCGTGGATGAGCAGCGCGGCGACCGAGGAGTCGACCCCGCCCGAGAGCGCGCAGATGACCTTGCCCTTGCCGACCTGCTTGCGGATCGCCTCGACCGCGTGCTCGCGGTAGGCGCGCATCGTCCAGTCGCCCTCGATGCCGGCGATGTTGTGGACGAAATTCCTGAGCAGCCGGGCGCCGTCGGGCGTATGCACCACTTCCGGATGGAACATGATGCCATACATCTTGCGCTCGACATTGCCGAAGATGGCGAAGGGCGAGCCTTCCGACTTGCCGAACACCTCGAACCCCTTGGGCAAGGAGATGACGCGGTCGCCATGGCTCATCCACACCTGGTGACGCTGGCCGATTGCCCAGAGGCCCTCGAACAGCGGACTTTCCTTCTCGATCTCGACGAAGGCGCGGCCGAATTCGCGATGATTGGAGCTTTCGGCAACGCCGCCCATCTGCACGCACATGGCCATCTGGCCATAGCAGATGCCGAGCACCGGCACGCCGGCCTCGAAGACGATCTGCGGCGCCCGCGGACTGCCGATATCCGTGGTCGAGGCCGGACCGCCGGATAGGATCACGGCTTTTGGATTGATGCGCTTGAATGCCGCCTCGGCCGACTGGAACGGCACGATCTCGGAAAACACGCCGGCCTCGCGGATGCGGCGGGCAATGAGCTGGGTGAACTGGCTGCCGAAATCGACAATCAGGACGGTGTCGGGTTGATTGGCTGTTTTCATGGCGAGCGTTTAGAGAAAGAAACGAGTCGACGCAATGGGTTGCGAACCTGACTTTCAGACCGGTCCCGTCACGTCACCGGGAGATGCCGTCCGAAGCAAGCCCGAGCCGATCGCCTGTTCGAGGCGCATGACGGCATCCGCCAGCTTTTCGTCGATGACGTGCAGATATTCGGTCCAGTCGCCGACATGCCTGAGATCAGCCGCGCCGTCGGAAATGCCGCGCAGCCCAATCAGGGGCACCTCGAACAGTTGGCAGGCGCGCAGGCAGGCGAAGGTCTCCATGTCGACCATGTCGGCCGCGATGGCGTCAAAGGCCGCGCCGGTGATGATTGCGCCGCCCGTCGACAGCGTCGCCTCCTTTATGCCCGGGATGCGCAACGGCAGCGGCACCGTAACCGGCAAATCGAGAAATGGCGTCGCGCCTTTCTCGAAGCCGAGCGGCGAGGCGTCGATGTCGCGATAGCTGACCGAGACCGCCTGATAGATCTCCGTCTGCTCCAAGGTCCGGCTGCCGGCGGAGCCGAGCGACACGACGAGGTCCGGCAGCGCATCTTGCGACTTCAGCCAGGACAATTCGGCGCCAAGCCGGACGGCTGCCTCGATCGGGCCGACACCGGTCATCAGCGGGGTAAACAGCCGCTGTAGATGCGGCCCGTATTCGGCCTGCACCGCCATGACGAAGAGGACGTTCTTGCCGGACAGGCGCGACACTTTGTCGGTCATGATGATTTACTCCTCCCTGTCCTGCAGTCTTCACCGCCTGCTCGCCGGGACCCGCTGCCTGAGGCAGCTCCCGGCGTTCGTGGCCTTTCATCGTGCCACTGGCACGATGAATTCGCCTGCGGCGAACCTGCGACTCACCCAGCAATCCCGTCGCGGCCCACCATCGTCATCATGGTGCCGGTCATGGTGGCGATCAACTTGGCTTCGCCGTCGGCGGCGAAGGCATAGGCCTGGCCGTCGGCGACGATGATGGTGCGGCCAGGCTTGGTCACCGAGCCGCGGAACAGGAAGCGCTCGCCCCTGCCCGGCGCCAGCAGATTGACCTTGAACTCGATGGTCAGCACGCCGGAATTCTCCGGCATCAGCGAGAAGGCCGCATAGCCGCAAGCCGAGTCCAGCGCGGTCGAGATGACGCCGGCATGCAGGAAACCATGCTGCTGGGTGAGTGCGGCCGAATAGGGCATTTCGATTTCGATGATGCCGGGCGTCACCAGCGTCAATTCGGCGCCGATGGTCGCCATCGCCTGCTGGCGCGCGAAGGACGCCCTGACGCGGTCCTCATAGTCCGGAGCGGGTACGATCTTTGCTGCCATGGCCGTCGCTGCTTTCACCTTTGCCGGAAAAGCTTATTGCAGAGGCGTGAGCGGCAAGCAATCATCCAATGCTGCACTGCAGCAATTTGATCTCGAGAGCGGAAGCGCAAGTTTCGCTTCCGCTCCATTCAGGAAGCCCTACGCAGCGCGCAGATGTAGAAACCGTCGGTGCCGCTCAGCGCCGGCGACAGGCAGATACCACCCAGCGCGCCGAGCCGCATCGCCGTTTCATGGCCGGGAAAACGGCTGTCCCAGAGCCGGCGATGGTCGACCGGGGCAAAACCGCCATTGCGCTGGCAAAACGCTGCGACCTGGTCGCCATTCTCCTCGTCGAACACCGAACAGGTGACGTAGACCAGCAGGCCACCCGGCTTGACGAAGCTGCTTGCGGCATCGAGGATCGCCATCTGCTCGCCCTTGCGGGCGTCGAGCTGCCTTTGCGTCAGCCGCCATTTGGCGTCCGGGCGCCGCCGCCAGGTGCCGCTGCCGGTGCAAGGCGCGTCGACCAGGACGAGGTCCATGTGGCCAGTGAGCGGCGACAATTCCGCCGGCTTGGTGACGATCTGCACGTTGCGGTTTTCCGAGCGGCGGATGCGGTCGAAGATCGGCGCCAGCCGCGCCTTCTCGGCATCATGGGCGAAGACCTGACCCGTATTGCCCATCGCCGCCGACAGCGCCAGCGTCTTGCCGCCGGCGCCGGCGCAGAAATCGAGCACCTGCATTCCAGGCTCGGCGCCGGCAAGAGCGGCGGCGATTTGCGATCCCTCGTCCTGGACTTCGAACCAGCCCTTCTGGAAAGCCGGCTCGGCCTGCACGTTGGGATGCCGGCCGTCGCCGTCGATCGGCGGTATGCGAATGCCTTGGGGTGCGATTTGGGCTGGCTTGGCGCCGGTTTCGGCAAGTTCCGCCAGCACTTTGGCCCGATCGGCCTGCAAAGTGTTGACGCGGATGTCGAGCGGCGGGCGGGTGGCGAGCGCCGCGCCCTCCTCGACCCAGGCCTCACCGAACGCGCGTTGCAAAAGCGGCTCGCACCAATCCGGTATGTCGGCGCGCACCGCGGGCGGCGCGTCGGCAACCCGCCGCTCGTCGGTTGCCTGGAGTTCCGCGGGCGTCAGCAGCGGCGGCGCGAACTTGTCGCCGTCGAGCGCTTCGTTGAGCGAGCGCGCGGTCTGGCCCCATTCGAGCAGCAGGGCGCCGAAGCCGATGGCGCGCGGCGTGTCCTCGCCCAGCAGCCAGCCTGCCGAGCGCTTGCGGCGTAGCGCATCGTAGACGATGTTGCCGATCGCCGCACGATCGCCGCCGCCGGCGAAACGGTGCGACAGGCCCCAGTCCTTCAGCGCATCGGCCACCGGCCGGTGACGCCGGCCAATGTCTTCCAGCACTTCGATGGCCGCAGCCAGCCGTCCGCCTAGTCGCATTCTTCAGTCCACCAAATCGAGCGCATCATTTCGGTCTGCTCTTAGAGCCTTTCACGGTGAGATTGAACCCCGCCCCCTCTCGCGACGGCAGGCCGCCTGTTGGGATCGGCGAAAACCGCTCGAGCAGTAAATCTTCCGGTGCGGTCAACAGCAGTTCGTCAATAGATGCAAGCTCTCTAATGTTCTTAACTGGGGGCTGCAAGCACGGTAGGGATACGACAGCTCAGCTTTCCAAGTTTTTTGGTTGGGAATACTCTTACCACCATGATTCGCGGCGCGGAAAGCGTTTGACCGGCGGATCGTCACGAGGAGAGGGCAATGAAGACTTATCTGGCGGAAGTTCTAGGCACATTCCTGTTGGTGTTCATCGGCACCGCGTCGGTGGTGACGGGCGGCTTCGGCGGCGCGCTGCCGCTGGGACAAGAAGGCATCGGGCTGGCCTTCGGCATCGGCCTTATCGCGGCCGCTTACGCGATCGGCCCCATTTCGGGCGCGCATCTCAACCCGGCTGTGACACTCGGCGTGTTCCTTGCCGGCCGGTTGCCGGCCAAGGACGTCATCCCCTACTGGATCGCGCAGATCATCGGCGCCATCCTGGCATCGCTGGCGCTGTGGATCATCGTCTCCGGCCAGGCCGGGGGACACACTGGCGGCTTCGGCGCCAATGGCTGGGACGAGACGAAATGGGGCGTCTCTTCCGCGTTCCTGTGGGAGCTGATCGGCACCTTCACCTTCGTCACCGTGATCCTCGGCGTTACCGCGGAAAGGCATGCGACGGCCTTCGCCGGACTGGTCATTGGCCTGACGCTGGCGGGCATCCACTTCGCCATGATCCCGGTGACCGGCACATCGGTCAATCCGGCCCGTTCCATTGGCCCGGCGCTGTTCTCGGGCGGCGCCGCGATCAGCCAGCTCTGGCTGTTCATCGTCGCGCCGCTGATCGGCGGCGCCATTGCCGGCGTCGTCGCCAAGGCGCGCGTCTTCGAAAAGGACTGACTTCGGAAGCCTGGACAAGAAAAAGGCGCGGGGCCAAGCCCCGCGCCTTTTTCTTGGGTCGAGAAGTCCTTGCTCGGATCAGGCAGCGATGTCGAACCGGTCGGCGTTCATCACCTTGGTCCACGCCGCGACGAAATCCCTGGCGAATTTCTGCCCGGCATCCGCGGACCCGTACACCTCAGACAGCGCACGCAGCTGCGCATGCGAGCCGAAGATAAGGTCGGCGCGGGTACCGGTCCACCTGACCGCCTTGGTCTTGCGGTCGCGCGCTTCGTAGATCTCATCCGAACCGGCGGCCGGATCCCAGACCGTGTTCATGCTGAGCAGGTTGACGAAGAAGTCGTTCGTCAGCGTGCCCGGCCTGTCGGTGAACACGCCGTGCCTGGACTTGCCGGTATTGGCGCCGAGCACCCGCAGGCCGCCGACCAGCACCGTCATCTCCGGCGCGGTCAGCGTCAGCAACTGTGCCCGGTCGACCAGCATCGCCTCGATCGACATCGGCTGCGGCCCCCGGACATAGTTGCGGAAGCCGTCGACTTTCGGCTCAAGCGCGGCAAAGGAGGCGACGTCGGTCTGTTCCTGCGAGGCATCCATGCGGCCCGGCGTGAACGGCACCTTCACCTCGTTTCCACCATCCTTCGCCGCCTTCTCGATCGCGGCGACGCCGCCGAGCACGATCAGATCGGCCAGCGAGATCTTTTTCCCGCCGGTCTGTGCCGCGTTGAACGCCTTCTGGATGGATTCGAGCGTGGCAAGCACCTTGGCCAATTCAGCAGGTTGATTAACGTCCCAGTCCTTCTGCGGCGCCAGCCGGATGCGGGCGCCGTTGGCGCCGCCGCGCTTGTCGGAACCCCTGAACGTCGAGGCCGAAGCCCAGGCGGTCGAGACCAATTCGGAAACCGACAGGCCCGAGGCCAGGATCTTGGCCTTCAGCGATGCGATATCCTGTTCGCTGACCAGTTCATGGTCGACGGCCGGGATGGGATCCTGCCAGATCAGCTCTTCCTTCGGCACGAGCGGGCCAAGGTAGCGAACGACCGGGCCCATATCGCGATGGGTGAGCTTGAACCAGGCGCGGGCGAAGGCGTCGGCGAACTGATCCGGATTCTGGTGGAACCGCCGCGAGATCTTCTCGTAAGCCGGGTCAACCCGCAGCGCGAGGTCGGTGGTCAGCATGGCCGGCGCGCGGCGCTTGGAGGGATTATGCGCGTCCGGCACCGTGCCGGCACCGGCGCCGCCCTTAGGCGTCCACTGATGGGCGCCGGCCGGGCTTTTCGTCAATTCCCATTCGTAGTTGAACAGGTTGTCGAAGAAGTTGTTGCTCCATTTGGTCGGCGTCGTGGTCCAGGTGACCTCGAGCCCCGAAGTGATGGCATCGCCGGCAATGCCCGACGCGTGCTTGCTCGACCAGCCGAGGCCCTGCGCCTCGATGCCGGCGCCTTCCGGCTCGGCGCCAACCAGCGAGGCATCGCCGGCGCCGTGGGTTTTGCCGAAGGTGTGGCCGCCGGCGATCAGCGCCACCGTCTCCTCGTCATTCATCGCCATGCGGCCGAAGGTTTCCCTGATATCGCGTGCCGAGGCCAGCGGATCGGGCTTGCCGTTCGGGCCTTCCGGATTGACATAGATCAGGCCCATCTGCACGGCCCCGAGATGGCCGCGAAGCTCGCGGTCGCCGGAGTAGCGCTCGTCGTCGAGCCATTTGGTTTCCGATCCCCAATCGACGTCCTGCTCGGGTTCCCAGACGTCGGCGCGGCCGCCGGCGAAGCCGAAGGTCTTGAAGCCCATCGATTCCAGGGCGACATTGCCGGTGAGGATCAGCAGGTCGGCCCAGGAAATCTTGCGGCCATATTTCTGCTTGACCGGCCACAGCAGGCGGCGCGCCTTGTCGAGATTGGCGTTGTCAGGCCAGCTGTTGAGCGGTGCGAAACGCTGCTGGCCGGCGCCGGCGCCGCCGCGGCCGTCACCGATGCGGTAGGTGCCGGCGCTGTGCCAGGCCATGCGGATGAACAGCGGCCCGTAATGGCCGAAGTCGGCCGGCCACCAATCCTGCGAATCCGTCATGACATGGTGCAGGTCCTTGATCACCGCGTCGAGATCGAGGCTCGCGAACTCCTTGGCATAGTCGAAGTCCTCGCCCATCGGGTCGGAGAGGTTCGACTGCTGGTGGAGAACGCCGAGGTCCAGCTGGTTGGGCCACCAGTCACGGTTGGTCCTGGCACCGGGTCCATGCGCGACAGGGCATTTGCCCGCGCTGTTGTCGTCGGTTTTCGCGTCCATCTTGCACTCCAATTTTGCCGAGGGTTCCGGGCAGCCAGCGCCGCCATCCTGGAATGATTCCAGACTAGGCCAGCCTGCCGATAAAAACAAATTGCCTTTCCTGTTCCTTTCAATAGGATTTTCTTATGATAGGCCTAACCGTCCGCCAGATGCATTATTTCGACGCACTTGCGCAGACGCTGCATTTCGGGCGTGCGGCGAAACTTGCAGGCGTGAGCCAGCCGGCGCTGTCCTCGCAGATCGCGGAAATGGAGCAGCGGCTGAACTGCCGGCTGTTCGAACGCGGCGGCAAATCGGTGCGCATGACCGACGAGGCGGCAGCCCTTTTGCCGCGCATCGAACGCATCCTTTCCGACATACGCGAGGTCGAGACCATCGCCCGGCGTGGCCGCCCTGCCATGGGAGGGCGCTTCCGGCTGGGCATCATTCCGACCGTCGCGCCCTACCTTTTGCCGCGTGCGCTGCCCGAGCTGAAAATGCATTTCCCGGACTTGATGCTCGAACTGCGCGAGGCGGTGACCGCCTCGCTCGTCGAGGACATCGCGTCGCAAAAGCTCGATGCTTTCATCGCCGCGCTTCCGCTCGACCATCCCGGCCTGGTGACCGAGGCTTTGTTCCCCGACCGGTTTTTCCTGGCCGTGCCGTCAGGCGATCCGGCTTTCGCCTCGCCGCCGGTGCCGCCTGAAAGCCCGGCGCTGGAAAGGCTGATGCTGCTGGAGGAGGGCCATTGCCTGCGCGAACAGGCACTGGCTGTCTGCGGCAATGTGCGGCCGGTGGCGATGGCAAGCTACGGCGCCACCAGCCTGACCACGCTCTTGCAGATGGTGGCGCACGGGCTCGGCGTGACGCTGATCCCG
This sequence comes from Mesorhizobium sp. B1-1-1, assembly GCF_006442955.1. NCBI lineage: Bacteria > Pseudomonadati > Pseudomonadota > Alphaproteobacteria > Hyphomicrobiales > Phyllobacteriaceae > Mesorhizobium > Mesorhizobium sp. B1-1-1. The sequence goes on along the minus strand of NZ_VFWW01000002.1, from coordinate 248,332 downwards.
GAAATGGCCACGGGACCTGCCGGCACTATCCCCGATCTCAAGATCGTGCCGTTCCAGGAACCCATGCCGCAGCGCACGATCTGCTTTGCCTGGCGGCGCAACAGCACCTTGCACAATGAGTGCAGGGAGCTGGCGAAGATCATACGAGGATTGGCGGCGGCGGTGCAGGCGGTGTGAAGGACGAAGAGCCCAAGCTGGCTATCAGCCCAGGCAAACCTCGAATGTGCGCTTGTTGAACGGCTTGAGTGGATAGCTCGTCTTCATAAAAGCAAGTGGGTCAAGTGCCACGGAACGTGTTGGGCAGAATTACGGACCGGGCTCATCGTTGGGTCCATAATGGCATACAGGAAGAATGCGACACGCCTGCAAACCGGCCTGTTGCGCAAGCCGGCGGGCGTCGCGACTTCAGGCGGCGGTGCTGGCTCGGCTTGGCTCAAGAATAGACTTGACCTTGTCGGCGACCGCGCGGCCGAGATCGGCGTTGTTGCCAGCGGTGAAATGGATGCCGTCGATACCGTCCGTGGTGACGAAATCGCCGGCATTCAGAAAGTCGATCTTCATGAAATCCGCCATCGCCTTGTACTGCCTGGCCAGCTCCCTGGACTTTTCGTGGCCGCCGCCGAACATACCCTCGAACCAGGGATCGGGCATCGGGGTCAGCGGCGGCGGCGCGATGACCAGCGCCTTCGGAGCCGGATAAGGCGTGCCGATACCGCCGGCGCTCGTCAGGATCTGCCCGACCAGTTTCGCCATTCCGTTGGCGATCTCGTAGGGTGTCCGGCGAAAATAGGACTTCGTGTCATTGGTGCCCAGCATGACGATGACCAGATCCAGCGGCAGATGGCTGGCGATGGCCGAGGGCAGATAATTGGCGCCATTGAGGCGCGGATCGTTGGGATCGTCGAGACAGGTCGTGCGCGCACTCAAACCTTCTTCGATGATGTGGTAGCCCGCTCCCAGCGCCGCCGCCATAACACCCGTCCAGCGCTGATCATAGGGGTAGCGGTAGGTCGGCGACCCTTCCTTGACCGGAACCCAGCCCCAGGTCAGCGAGTCGCCGTAGCACATGATATTTTTTGGCGGTGACATCCATGTTTCTCCATCTGTTTGCAGTTGTCTGAACGTGCAGATCTATCGATCCAGCCCTAACGCCGGTGCCGGCTTGCCTTGTTTCGATTCAGGAGGTTCGCACGCGCACTCCGTAGAAGATCGCCGCACCGAGGATGATGACGCCCTGGGCGATGAGCTTGCCGGGTTCGTCGATGCCGAGCACCGTCATCACGACGAACAAAAGCGCGAAGCACAGCGAGCCGAAGAAAGGTCCCCAGACGCCGCCGTCGCCGCGACCGAAGGCGACGCCGCCAAGGATCGTCGCCGCGACTGCCAGGATCGGCAGGTCGAGACCGACGCGCACGCTGCCGACGGCGATTGAACCTGTCTGTACCAGGGCCGCGATCGCCGCGATCAGGCCGGCGAGCGTATGCGCCAGGATGACCGTGCGCTGGACCGGCACGCCGGAAAAATGGGCGGCTTCGGCATTCTCGCCGACAGAGGCCACGTAACGACCAAACACTGTCTGCGACAGAAGCAGCCACACCGCGGCGGTCAGCATGATCCAGAACAGCACCGGCGTCGGAACCGACAGGAACTTCGTGTTGTAGAGGTCGTTGAACAGTCTCGGCACATCGCCGGGTGGATTGCCGCTCGACAGGAACTGCACCAGTCCGACCAGGATGATGCTGACGGCCAGCGTGACTATGACGGCCGACACCCGCCGGATGCCGATCATGAAGCCGTTGAACAGGCCAATGACGAGGCCCGTGGCGAGCGCCAGTACGACGAAGAAGGGCAGCGACGCGCCCGGGAAACTGCCCGACGAGATGAAATAGTTGATCAGCAGGATGATGCCGCCGCCGGAGAGGTCGATCGACTTCACGCGCATGACGACGAGCTGCCCCAGCACGAGAATGCCGAGCGGAACGATCTGCCTGATGAAGATGCCCATGATGTTGAGGTTGAGCATGTTCGGCCGTGCGACCCACAGCGTGGCCAGAAGCACGAGGAAGACAAAGTAGGACGGCGGTATGCGAAGCAGACGCCGGGCGATCGGGTTTGCGAGAACGGCAGTCATCGCTCAGAGCCCCATCTTCTTGCGGGATTGCAGCCCGACCACGGCCAAGAGAATGCCGCCCTTGATCGCCGTCTGGACAAAGGGCGAGACGTTGGCGAGGTTCATGCCATTGGCCAGCAGTGCCATCACAAGCGCGCCGATCACCGTGCCGTGCAGGCTGCCGATTCCGCCTGAAAGCTGGGTGCCTCCAAGTGCCACGGCGGTGACCGTGTCGAGTTCGAAAAGCAACCCGACATTTGGATCACCCGACACGATGCGCCCGGCCAGGAAGACACCGGCAACGGCCGCGAAACAGGAGCAGACCACATAGGCGAGGATGATGTTGCGGCGATCGGAGACGCCGAAATTGCGGGCAGCGCTTTCGGCCCCCGACGCGATGCCGCCGCCGATCGCAAACAGATGCAGGCCGTATCGCGATCCGTAGAGCAGCTTCCAGGCCAACAGCATCACGACGATTCCCCAAAAGACCGGATAAGGAATACCGAGGAAACTGCCTGAGACGGCAGCAATGACGATCTCCGGAACGGTGCCGCCGGAGACGGGACGCAAGATGCGCGTGATGCCAAGGACAATGTACTGCGTCGATAGCGTGGCGATGATTGGATGGACGTTGAAACGGGTGATCGCCAGGCCGTTGATCAGCCCGATGAATGCGGCCAGCACGAAGACCGCCGGGATCAGCACGATCGCCGGCTGGTCGAGCGCCAGCACCGCCGTCGTGAAACTGATGACCGAGCCGACCGATAGATCGAGCCCGCCGACGACCACGACGACGAGTTGTCCGACCGCCGCGATGACCAGCGGCATCGCCTGCGCAACCAGGTTGAAAAGGTTTTCGGCCGTTGCGAACTGCGTCGTCTGAACCGACAGCCACAGCGAAATGAGCAAGGCAACCAACAATGGAAGACCCCATTGGCCCTGCCGTGTGTTCCGGCCACTCACGATGTTGGACAGGCTACGATACATGGAAGGCCCCTAGTGCCGGCGCGCCGAGCCGCCCGTCAGGGCCGCGTCGAGGATCTTGTGCTCCGTCGCCTGTGCTGCCGGCATTTCGGCCACGATTGTGTCGTGGTGGACGACATAGATGCGGTCGCACAGCCCGATCAGCTCGATCGTCTCGCGCGACAGCACCAGCACCGCGCCACCCTTGCGGGTGAAGTCGCGCAGCAGATGGTAGATCTCGGACTTGGCGCCGATGTCGACGCCACGGGTCGGCTCTTCCACCAGGAGAAGATCGAGATCCGCGGCGAGGTAGCGGCCGAGCAGTACTTTTTGCTGATTGCCGCCCGACAGCGAACCGACCGGAGCGGACGGCCCTGTCGCCTTTATGTTCATGACATCCATCATGCGGGCGATGACGCTTCGATAGGGCCGCGCCGGCGCAAGTTCGCGTCGCCTCGAATGCAATCCGATGGCGATGTTGTGGGCGATCGGCAAAGCGAGAAAGAGCCCCTCCTCCTTGCGGTCCTCGGGGACGAAACCGACCTTCAGCTGCTGCAAATGGCGAACGCCTGATGATGTCGAGAGCGGCATGTCGAGCGTTTTGCCGTTGATGGAAATCGTCCCGGCAAAAGGATGGTAGCGGCCGATGAGGGAGCGCAAGAAGCGCTGCTGGCCCTGTCCCTCAAGCCCGGCGAGGGCGACGATCTCGCCCTTGTGCAACGTCAGCGACAGAGGCTGCGATGTCTCGGTGATCCTGAGATTCTCGACGCGCAGGATTTCGCCGCCCCTGTCGCCCGTGCGATCTGGGAACAGGTCCTGGAGTTCGCGCCCGACCATCATGGCGATGAGTTCGTCTGCGGTGATCTCGGACACCGTTCTGGTGCCGACCAGTGCGCCGTCCTTCAGCACCGTCACAGTGTCGCACAGCTCGAAGATTTCCTCCATGCGATGCGAAATGTAGACGATTGCCTTTCCCCTATCGCGCAGGCGGCGGATATTGCGGTTGAGCACATCGACATCGGCCGCGTTGAGCGCCGCTGTCGGCTCGTCGAGAATAAGCACGCCGGCGTCGGCCTGGATGCAATGCGCGATCTCGACGAATTGCCGCTCGGCAATGGTCAGGTTGGAAACGAGTTGCGAGGAGTCTAGCGTGAGACCGAGTTCGCCGAGTGCCTTGGCGGTTCGGCTGTTCATCGCGGAATAGTCGATCGAGCCGAACCGGTTCGTCGGCTCCCGGCCGAGAAACATGTTCTCGGCGATCGACAGATTAGGCAGCAGCGAGTGTTCCTGGAAAACGGTCGAGATGCCGGCATCGAGCGCGGCGCGCGGTGACTTCAGATCGAGCTTTTCCCCATTCATGAAGATCCCGCCGGAATCGGGCTGATACACGCCCGCCAGGATCTTCATCAAGGTCGATTTTCCGGCGCCGTTCTCGCCCATCAGGGCGTGAACGCTGCCGGCCTTCAGATCGAGGGAAACGGAGTGGAGCGCCTTGCTTCCCCCGAATGCCTTCGAAATGTGCGACATCTCGATAAGATTGGCCACTAAACCCTCGCTTCACCACTGGAAGGGCCCGCGGGGACGCTTGTCCACTCCCCGCCGGCCACGGCGTGTCACTTCTTGCCGTAATATTCCTTGAGCTTGTCTTCGGGGAGTTCGCTCGGCCACCAGACATTGGCCGTCAGGTCGTCGCGATAGTATTTCGCGGCCTTGTCCTTGTCCCAGCCATCAGGGTTGTAGACATAGCGCTTGTAGAGTTGCTTGCCCTCGAGCAGGGCTACAGCGGCGCGCACGCCGGCAGCACCCTGGGCCGGGCTGTATTCCGGAGAGATCGACTTGAATCCATCCGTGATCCACTGGCCGAAATAGCCATTGTTGCCCTCGCCCGAAATCGGCGGGATCGGCGTGCCGAACTGCTTGAAGACATCGACGCAGGCGCGCGTCATGTCGGCGCCGGACGACCAGATGCCGTCGACCTGCGGATTGTTCAGATAGAGCGTCTCGCACAGCTTCTTGGCCTTGTCATACTGCCAGTCGCCATGCTCCTCGGCGATGATCTGCACATGCGTGCCCTTGAGCGATTCCAGCAGCCCATTGTAGCGGTTGGTGTCTTCCGGGTGGCCGGCAAGGCCGCGCAGGACCCAGATCTTGCCGTTGTCGCCAACGGTCTTCACCAGCCAGTCGCCCATTACCTTGCCGAAGTGCTCGGCTCCCCCTTGGATTTCGGTGGTGTAGGCATCGGAATCGATGCGGCCGGTGTGAAGGATGACAGGGATGCCGGCGGCGACCGCCTTGGCAATGCTGGCGTTGGCCGACGTGCTGGTCACCGGCTGAACGATGATCGCGTCGACATGCTGGGCGATCAGATCCTCGATATCGGCTACCTGCTTCTTCTGATCGAAGCCGGCATCGAGGAGGATGAACTTCGAGATGCGCTTGTCCTTTGCCGCGGCATTTTCCGCCTCATGCGCGACCTGCACGGTCCAGGTGTTGGCGTTGACGCCGAAGTCGCTCATTCCGATGACCCAAGGGGGATCCTTCTTGAATGCGCCGGCCTCGGTCATGCGCGTGTCGTCGGGGCGCGGCGCGACGCCGTCCATCAGCTTGACATCTTCCGCGTGCGCCAGGGACGTTACGGCAAGCGCTGATACAACGAGCATCCCCAGCCAGACGGTTTTCAGCAATCCTAACATTGAACTCCTCCTTGTGGTTGCTCCGGCCGTACGGACGCGCACGGGCCGCGAGACGCTCTCCCGATGCATGCTTGTCGTCGCGAACCGACCTATGCACGCAATTCTCCCGCCCCCGAACACATGTGTGTCGAGGCCCAATTTCGGCTGGACAATGATGACGGTCGAGAACTCCTCCGGGCACTTTAGAAGCATAGTGGGTTTGACCTGTCAATAGTTAGTCATGTTGAATGACTATTCCGTTGCTTGCCTTTCGCCACTCCGCTATTCATCATGAAGAGCGCTCGTCCTGCACCGGCGCGCGGTCAGTCCCGGCGGGAAAATCATGCGATCAGTCTTGTGCTACGGCGACTCCAACACGCACGGCCAGATCCCCGGCAAGGGGCCGCTCGAGCGCTATGGCCCGGCTGAGCGCTGGCCGGGGATACTGCGCGCTCAGCTAGGCCCCGACTGGTATGTCATCGAGGAAGGATTGAGCGGTCGAACCACCGTCCACGACGATCCGATCGAGGGGGCACACAAGAACGGTAGAACCTATCTCCGCCCCTGTCTGCAGAGCCATGCGACGCTCGACCTCGTCATCATCATGCTCGGCACCAATGACCTCAAGATCCGCTTCAACAAACCGCCGTCGGAAGTGGCTATGGGCATCGGCTGCCTTGTCTACGACATCAAGGAACTGGCGCCCGGTCCGGGCGGCACCACACCCGAAATCATGATCGTCGCACCGCCGCCGATGCAGGACGACGTCAAGGAGTGGAAGTCCATCTTCGCCGGCGCACCGGAGAAATCGCGGCTGCTGGCGCTCGAGTTCGAGGTGCTGGCGGATTCGCTCGAACTGCACTTTTTCGATGCTGGCTCGGTGGTGTCCTGCAGCGAAGCGGACGGATTTCACATCGATGCCGAAGCGCACAGACTGCTTGGCATCGCACTCGCCCGCGCGGTCGATGCGATCGGCTGGAGCCGCTCGACATGAGCAACCATACCGCCGCCCGGCAATGCGCTCTTACCGATGGGGCGACCCTTGCCTGACATGAGGTTTGCACCACCCAATCCCTTGCGCATCGCCGATCGTGCGAGCGGGCTGAACGCGTTGAGCGTGCGCAGCTACAACGAGCGTCTGGTGCTGTCGCTGCTGCTTCAGAACGAGGGCATATCGCGGATGGAAATCGGCGAGAAGACCGGTCTGTCGGCGCAGACGGCCTCGGTCATCGTCCGCTCCCTCGAACAGGAAGGGCTGGTCTCGCAGGGCGAGGCGCAGCGCGGCCGTGTCGGGCCCCCCACCATCCCGCTTTCACTCAACCCGGAAGGTGCCTACGCGGTCGGCGTCGGCTTCAGCCGGCGCAGGATCGACATCGCGCTCATCGACTTCATCGGCACCGTGCGCTTCCACACGCAGTTGCCCGCGGATGAAGCCAATCCGTTTCCGCAAAACAACGATTTGCTTGCGACGATCAGGCAAGCCATGACGAGCCTGCCGGTCGAGGCGCGCAGCCGGGTCGCGGGTATCGGGCTGGCCGTTCCCGATGAGGTCGACGCCATGGCTGCAACCGGCAACGGATCGAGCACGTCCCTGAAGGCTTTGCAAAGCGAGATCGAAGAGCAGATCAAGCTGCCGGTCTTCGTCCAGAACGACATCACCGCGGCGGCCGGCGGCGAGAGCATGTTCGGCGTCGCAAAGCCGCTGAACGACTATTTGTTCTTCTATCTCGGAGCTAGGCTGCAGAGCAGGCTCATCCTCAACCACCAGATCTATAAGGGAAACTCCAGTGCCAGCTTCGATCATGGCCTCATGCGCCTGGAAAGCGAACTGGCCATGCGCGGACGCTCGTCCGAAATCATCTGGAGCAGCAGCCCTGAGTGGCCTGATCTTGGAGAGGCCTACACCGAATGGCTGGGGGAATGCTCAAACCGCCTGAAAGCATCGATCTCGGCGCTGACCCAGTTTGTCGAGTTCAGGACGGTCCTCCTGTCCAGCTATGCGCCGCAGAAAATCGCCAAGGCCTTGTGCGCCGATATCGGCCGGGAATTTGCCGCTGTCCAAGCGTTGCCAGCGCGGGTGACCATCAGCCCGAAAGCCGTCGGCGCAGCCAGCCTGCCGTTCAGCTCGCGGTTTATGATTCAATGATCGGAACGCTGATAACAGAAGGGTTGCAAAGCCCCATCTGAGACGTGGATGCACGCGGTTTGAATGTCGGCTAACTCCGGTGCGAGAAGCTGTCCCTCACGCCATCTTCTGTGACCTCGCGCATCAGGAACGGGATGCCGACGACCGTCATCGGCAATTCCGCGCGGAAGCGGATGTGCGTGGGACCTCGTAATGCACGATCTGGCCTGGGGTGATGGCCCGTCACCCTGTCGGAGCACCGCGACGCCGGCGTAGTGGCTTCCCAATTGCCAGAAGGGCAGCGGGAACCGCCCGCGCTCCTCTTCAACGATGCGGAAGCCCGCCTCTCGGATCAAGTGCAGCGGTTGGCGGTTGAGATGACAGCCGCCGGCGATCTGTCCCCACGGCTTGTTCATCCGCTCCTGCCATCTGCGGCCGCGCGGCCCCTCGGCCTGGCCGTGCTCGATGAAGATCAGCCGGCCCATAGGTTTCAATATGCGGCGGATCTCGGTCAGCGCCGCGTCAGGGTCGGGAATGGTGCAGAAGGCATAGGTGACGACGACCGTGTCGGCGAGGCCGTCGATCAAGGGCAGCCTTTCGCCGCTGGCCCGGATGCAGTCGACGTCGAACGGCAGGGAACGGATCTTCGGTTCGGCCAGGCCAAGCATCGTGCCGTCGGGATCGATGCCGACCAGCCGCTCCACCCTGGCGGCGTCGTAATAGGGAAGGTTCAGGCCGGACCCGAAGCCGACTTCGACGACAATGCCCTGCGCCCGCGGGATCAGGCGCCTTCGCATGCGCGCGAACACGTTTGCCGAACAGCCGGCGTGGACGAGGTAGGGAGCAATGCAACGTGCGTACCAGGAGAGACAGGATTGGCACATGTCTCAGCCTCCTTTCCCTGCGTTCTTGACGCCGATGGGAACGCCACCCCCGGCAATGGCCTCGGACGTGCAATGCTGGCTGAGAGTATTGACCGGTGACATTTCTCGCTCCAAGGAGTCTCCTGATCGGGCCCGATCGGCCCGCCGTCGTGGGATGGATAGAAGGCCGGCGTCCCCTGAACGTCTCCGCTCGGCCGCGTACGGGTCGATGGAAAGATTGGAGTTCCGACTTCTGGGGTTTCCGGAGTTCCGTCTGAACGGGCAGCCCGTGGAGCTCGCCTTGCGCAAGGCGGCCGCGCTCCTCATCTATGTCGCCGAGGCCGGCGGGCCCGTGGCGCGCGAGGTCGCCGCCACGCTTCTGTGGCCCGAAGCCGACGAAGAAGCCGCACGAGCACGCCTTCGGCGCACACTGCATAAAATTCGCATCGCGTTCGGCACGGAGGTCATCGCCGCCACGGGGGCATCCCTCAGCCTACACTCGGCGCTTTTCGTCGAGCTCGACTCCAAGGTTTTCGAGCATGCCTGCAATGTCGGCCCTCTCGATGAGGCGTCCGACATCTATAAGGGCGACTATCTCGGCGGCTTCTCCCTTCGGGATTGTTCGGAATTCGACGAGTGGGTCTTTTTCAGGCGCGAGGCCTTGCGTAGCCGACTGGTGCAGACGCTGGAGCGTACCATCGAAGCGAAGATCGCCGGCGGCGAACCACGCAGCGCGGTCGTGCATGCGACGCGCCTGGCGGCACTCGACCCCTTGAGCGAAAGTGCGCACCGTCACCTGATCCGCGCCCACCTGGCGGCCGGGGACAGGGCGGCAGCCGAGCGCCAGGCCGAAAGCTGTGTCCGGCTGTTACGAGACGAACTCGGCGTAGCGCCGGACCCGGCCACGCTTGCCCTGGTGCGGGAGCCAACTCAAGATGTCACTTTGGACGTGCCCAGGACGCGCTACGTCGAAGTAGACGGCATCCATCTCGCCTATCAGATCGTCGGCAGCGGACCGACGGACATCGTGCTTGTTCCCGGCTTCATTTCGCATGTCGAGCGTATCTGGGAAGACAGACGCTGCCGCGCCTGGATATCAGCGGTTTCGCGCTTGGGCCGCCTGATCCTGTTCGACCGGCGCGGCATGGGACTTTCCGACCGTGTCGGTGTCCGTGCCACAGTCGAAACGACAACGCAGGATATTCTGGCAGTCATGAACGCGGCCGGCAGCAGCCGCGCCTTGCTCATCGGCGCCTCGGAAGGCGGGCCGGGTTGTGTCCGTTTCGCCCTCGATCATCCGGATCGGCTCATCGGCCTTGTCCTGTGGGGCTCGCTCGCGAAAGGCAGCCGCGCGTCGGACTATCCCTTCGCCTTGACCGCCGCGCAATACGATCTGTGGAAGCAGCGGCTGATCGCCGGCTGGGGCGGCCCGGCGGAAATCGAGACCTTCGCCCCCAGCCTCTCCGGAGACCGCCAGGCGGAGACCTGGTGGGCGGGATTGCTCAGGGCAGCCTCCAGCCCCGGCGCGGTCGCGGGTCTGCTCGAAGCGCTGCGTGATACCGATGTCCGTTCCCTGCTCGCAAAAGTCTCGGCCCCGACGGTGGTCCTGCACCGGTCCGGCGACCGCGCCGTGCGCGTCGAGGCAGGGCGGCTCCTGGCCGCCGGGATCCCGGGCGCGCGGTTCATCGAGGTCGCCGGTGACGACCACTGGTTTTGGGTCGGCGACCAACAGCCGCTGCTCGACAGCATCAGCGCGCTTGCACGAAGCAGCTGATGCGCGATTGCGGCGTCAGCCGCCGTCAGTTCCGCGTGTGGAAATGGCTGTGGGACTGACCGCGAATGGCGAGGCCGGCGTGGATGCCATTTTGGCCATGCTCCGGGACGACGCCGGGCGGCGTCGAGCACGACGTCCGGTGGAAGGCCGGTTTTCGGCCTATTTCGGTGCAGCGGCAGCGGTTCCGCCCGGCGGTATGATCCGCATCATGGATCTCGACACCGTGTCGCCAGGCTTGAACGGGACCGGGACCTTGTTGCTTACCGGCTTCACGCTTTGCAGGAACGCCGCGATCGCCATGGCATCGTCCGCTGTGAGATGCGCAAAAGCAGGCCAGGGCATAATCGGCGCCAGGGTGCGGCCGTCCGGCCGCTGGCCCGTCTGGATCGCAGCGACGATCTGCTCCGGGGTCCAGCTGCCGATGCCGGTCTCCTTGTCGGGTGTGATGTTTCGACCGGGAAAGACACCGACGCCAGGTATCTCAAAGCCCACATCCGAGCCGCCAAGAAAACGCGACATATCGGGTTTGCCGAAGAAGTAGCCGGGCGTGTGGCAGTCGTTGCAGCCGGCGATCGTGACCAGGTACTCGCCACGCGCGACCTGCGCGTCGTCGGCCATGGCGGCGTATGATGGAAGGGCGACGACCGAGGCCGTGAGTAATGCGAGACGAACTGACGCTGGAAACATGGTTTTCTCCCTTGGTTTGTTCTTGGCTTCTCCTATGACCTTTGTCGTGCTCCCGTCGGGGGCTGCCGTTACGCAGCCCGGCCAGCCGATTGCGGCGCACCTGATCCGCTCTACGTTGCGCCTTACGGTTTGCGGCCGATCACGGCGCCGTTCGCGGCGGGAGCATCGAACCAGACCGTCTCGACGTGCCTGAATCCGGCTTCCTCGAGCCACGCCGAATACTCGGCCGGGGTGTAGTTTCGTCCTTCCGTCTCGATCAGCATGTTGAGGCTCATCAGCGCGGCCGGCGCCGGGCCGGTCTTTTCATCATTGACGAGAAGCTCGCTGATGACGACCGCGCCGCCGCTTGGCAAAGCCTCGAAGGATCGGCGCAGCAGGGCGCGGTTCTTCGCCTCGTCCCAATCGTGCATGATCATCGACAGGAGATGCACGTCGTGATCCCCGGGAAGCTGTTCGAAGAAATTGCCGTCCGCGGTCTCGATGCGGTCGGTCAAGCCGGCCTCGGCGATCTTTCCCGCGGCGATCGCGGCGACATGCGGCAAGTCGAACACGGTCGCACGCAGCGCCCCATATTGTTTGCAAAGCTCGATGTCGTACGCGCCCGATCCGCCGCCGATGTCCAGGAGGCGGCGGAAATGACTGAGATCCACGGCTTCGCCGAGCTTGCGCGCGGTCATCGTGGAAAGCGAATGCATCGCCTCCCAGAAAAGCGCCAGCATCGTAGGATCCTCGCCCTCGAACATCGAGGATTGCACTGCCGGACCCCATGTGGTTGGCCGGTTCGTGCGCAGCGCCTCTGCAAGCCTTCCCCAGCCCGCATAGAGTCGCTTGTCGGCCATCTGCACGAAGCCGCCGAAGTAATACGGCTTACCCTTCACGAGATAAGTTTCGCTTAAGGGCGTGTTGCGATAGCGGCCGTCCGTTTTCTCCAGGAGCCCAAGTGCAGCGCAGCCGGTCAACAGCATCTCGGCCGGTCGTTGATGCAGGCCGAGCGCTTCCGCCAAACCGGCAACCGTGGTGGCGGCGCCGCTCGCAAGGCGGCTGAAGAGGTCCAACTCGTGCGCGGCGGCCAGAGTCTTGAAGGCCCAGAAACCGGTCGAAAGCGCCATCAGTGGGACAGCGGAAGGAAGCTCTTGCTTGGTGACGATTGGTCGGTCGGCCGCGCGCAGCCCTGTCTCGCCCGGGATCGAACCGGGCTGGTGGGCAAGCGTTGTCGTGCGCGTAGCAGAGCGCTGATGGTTGGGCATGGCACTCTCCCCAAAATGTTGACGGTTGGTTCGCAGCTTCGAGCCGCGCGGTGGTCTCGACGGCGCGGGTTCGAAAATGCCGCCGATCGAATGGTCCACCAGCAAGCGGCGGCGGCCTTGTGCTCGCAAGGCCGCGCCGATGGCGCGAATAGGGTCAGCCGTGGCGACCGGCGTAGGATCGGCCCCGTGGTCCGGCAGATCGATGGCATGGGCCCGAATGTCCCTCAACAGCTCAGGGGACAAATCCGCGATTTCCCGACGTCTTGAGACGGATAGTTGCCAGGTCTTGAGGGCCGCGACTGTGGTTTTCAGCACAGACCAAGGTAGTCGCACGCTCGACGGGTGATGGATTCGAGTCTCCGCTCGAGGCATTTCAGCCTCCCACAGCCAGCCATCCGCTTCTTCCCTTGCCGCCGAAGCAATGGTAAGGAGGCTAGAGGACCGATAGAAGTGCCAATTCATGGATTCTTGGCCAGTCCAATTCAATTTGGCATGACGACACTTGCAAGGCGCTGCCGCTAAGCCGGCAGGACGCAGGAGGACTGGTGGCAGGCTGAATTCCAGTGCCTGCGTCAGACCAATTCCAGTTGCTGAACAATGACGGCCTTTCACATAAGCCTGGTCGGGCGCAAGAATCTCAGCGGCGAGATTTATCGTCAGATACGGCGCGCCGTTCTGGATCGACGGCTGCGGCCCGGCGACCCTCTGCCGCCTGGCCGCGAACTGGCGCGGACGCTTGCCGTGTCCCGTGCCACCGTGACCGTGGTTTATGAACGGCTCGCCGCGGAAGGGTTCGTGACATCCCGGCAGGGGTCTGGGACGTTCATCAGCGAATTGGTCGTGCCGGCCGGGCGAGAAAAGACCGGACGCCGATCTACCGGCGTGCTCCAGCCACGCCAGATCTGGGAGGCGATAGCCCCACCACCCGCATTCGAGCCGGTTCGGTTCGACTTTCACGCCGGGTTTTGCGATGCTTCGCTGTTTCCGCACGGGGCGTGGCGGCGGTCGGTGGTTTGGGCGCTGCGTTCGGGCGAAGCGACCGCCGGCACTTACGAGCATCCCGCCGGACATCACGATCTCAGGGTCGCAATCGCCAGGCACATAGGCATCTCCCGAGGGATCGGGGCGGCTGCGGACGACATCATTGTCACAAACGGTACGCAGCAGGCACTGGATGTCCTGGCCCGCGTCCTGCTGGCACCGGGCGATGCAATTGCCATTGAAGATCCGGGCTACGGTCCTCCGAGGCATTTGTTCAAGGCCTTGGGTATTCGTGTGGTCGGTGTACCGGTGGATCGCCAGGGCCTGGTCGTTGATGCGCTACCGCGCGGAGTCCGAGCCGTGTATGTCACGCCGTCTCATCAATTTCCGCTTTCGGTGACGATGACGCTGCCGCGCCGGCAGGCGCTGCTGGCCTGGGCCGAGCGAAATAACGCGGCCATCATCGAAGACGACTACGACAGCGAGTTCCGTTTCGGGGGCCGTCCCCTCGAGCCGTTGCAGACGCTCGACGCAAAAGGCCGGGTCATCTACGTCGGCTCCTTCTCGAAGACAATGCTGCCGACGCTTCGGCTGGGCTTCATATTGACGCCGCCATCGCTGCGAGCGGCCGTGCACAAAGCGAAATTCGTCAGCGACTGGCATTCATCGACCCCGGCGCAAGCAGCGCTCGCGCGCTTCATCGATGAGGGCGCCTTTGCGCGTCACATCCGTCGGGTGAACGCAATCTACCGGGAACGGCACCAGATCATCGCGAACGCCATCGCCAATGATTTTGCCGATCATCTCGAACTCATCCCATCGACAACGGGGCTCCATCTCACCGCTCTTGCCCGGAAAATGTCGGCGGACCAGATCGCCGAGGTCGCGCGCCGTGCAGCCGATCGCAGCGTCGCCGTCCAGATCCTGTCACGGTTCGCCGTGAACGCCATACCGCGAGCCGGCATCATGCTGGGGTATGGCGCCATTCCGACGCCCCGCATCGAAGAAGGGTTGCATTTGCTGCGCGCCTGTTTCGACAGTGAACCGTCCTGACCTTCGATTTATCTACGCCACGCGTGGTTGAGCTGGCCTGGGTTTGACCACGGTGGCGAGTACGATGCCGGTGACGATGAAGGCCGCGCCGACCAGATCGTAATCGTGCAAGCCCTCGCCGAGCAGCAGATAGGCTAACACAGCGACGAACACCGTCTGCAGGTAGAGCAGCATGCTCGCTCGGCTCGCACCGAGCGTTTCCACGCTTTTATTGTAGAGATAGTACATCAAGGCGCCGCCCGGACCGGCCAGATAGGCGAGCGCGAGAATGCTGTGGACGTCCATGGCGGAGCGTTCGTCGTTGAACAATTCCCACACATGGAACGGCAAGGCGACCAGCGCACCGGCGCCGAGCAGCAGCACGACCATCGGCAGGAGTTCGATGCCGAATTTGGCACGGCGCAAAAGCACGGTGTACAGGCCCCAGCAGAACGCGCTGCCGACGATCCACAGCTCGCCGGCGTTGAACTTGAGTTGCAGCAGCGCCGTCAGGTTCCCGTGGGCAACGATGAAAATCATCCCGGCGAGCGCAACCAGCGCGCCTAGCGACTTCCACAGCCCGAGCGGCTCGCCAAGCACGAAACGGGCGAGCACCATCGTCATGACAGGCGACAGCGCCATGATGATGCCGGCCGTGGTGGCGTCGGTGTCGTTGAGGCCATGGTAGATCATACCTTGGCACAGGGTGAGGCCGATCGCCCCCACCGCGACGACCTCCACGACGCGCGTTCGCAACAGTCCGATCATCGCGTCGTGATGACGGTGCACGATCGGCAGCAGGATGGCGCAGGCAAGCGTCAGCCGCCAGAAGCAGAGGCCCCAGGGTGGCATTTCAGGCGCCACCCATTTGGCCGCGATATAGACGCCAGCCGAAAGCAGCCAGCACAGGACGGCGGCCGGATAGCCGGTCACGGAGGCCACGACCTCGGGTTGCGCGACGTGATGCGCTATCGGCATTGCCTGCATGTCATGCCCTCCCCTTCTATGACGTCGGCCCGATGCGACAATATAGCCTGCGCGGTTGGGTCGTGCATCCGTTTTGAAAGGCGAAAGAAACTGCACTTGGCCGCGGCGCCTGATACAGGCCCCTGTTCCGATCGTGCGGCGCTCGGTGGCTCGCTCGCGATCCAGGCGCGAGCGTAGCCGGGTTTGGAAATGTGAGCGACAGATAGAACCAGTGCACAATTGCGATAAGATGTTTCACCATTTCCGGTTTTCGAGGTCCAATGTCTGAAGTGGACTGGCTCAGCCATCTCTTGCAAATCATCACCGTTACCGGCCAGCTCGAGGTCCGCTGCGCCTACGGTGCGCCGTGGCGCATTGCCTGGAGCAAGGCTGCCGCAAACGAAATTCCCTACCATGTCATCGTCAGGGGCCGGGCCATTTTGGAGGATCCGGACACGAGAGCAGCAAGGGAGCTGGTGAGTGGAGATATTGTGCTGCTGCCTCACGGCGCGGCGCATGTGCTGCACGACGGCAGCGGGCAAATACCAATCCCTACCCAGCAACGGCGGGGGGCTGCCGGATGGATGCTGAGCGAGAATGATGGCCAGGGCGAGCAACTGGATCTGCTGTGTGGGCGATTTTTTATCGCACCACCCCATGATCGGCTGGTCCGCAACTACCTGCCTGCGGATCTGGTGGCGCGGTCCAAGGACGGCGATGAAGAAAACGGCATCGGCTCCGCCTCCAGCCAACTGGCCGGCCTGGTGACGCTGATGCGAATGGAGTCCGCCGGAGACAGAGCCGGAGGACGCGCCATTCTCAACGCGCTTTCTTCGGCCCTGTTCACACTGGTACTGCGCGCGGCGAGCCAATCCGGGAAAGCCCCCGAAGGCTTGTTGGCCCTGGCCGGCAATCCCCGGCTTGCTCCAGCCATTTCCGCGATGTTCGCCGATGCGGCACGGCCCTGGAAACTGCCCGATCTGGCCGAATTGTGCGGGATGTCGCGCGCTACGTTCATGCGCCAGTTCCAGGACAAGCTGGGTCGCTCCGCGCTCGATTTGTTGACCGATCTCCGCATGAGCCTGGCCGCCAACGAGTTGAAGAAGCCGGCGATCAGCACCGAGGCCGTGGCCGAGACCGTCGGGTATCAATCCGTTTCGGCGTTCCGGCGTGTTTTCGCCGAAAGGACGGGGATGACGCCGGGGGAGTGGCGGCGACTGGCGCACAAGGGCGAGTAAGACGCGCGGTCCGGAATCGAGAAAGCGCAATTTGATCCTTTCGCGCATCACATTGAGCTAATTCAGCCTCGAAATAATCACTCTTCCCCGTAGGTTAGGCTCCGCAATCACTTGATAAGGGAGCCATCCAATGAACTGCCTCGCCACCACCGGACCCGCAACCCGCGTAGCCGCCGAAATCTTCGCGCAGACCGGGAAGAGCGAAAACGCTTTCGCGACGAATGCCGTCATCGAAACGATCCTGAGCCGCAGCGCCGCCAAGTACTACGATCCCACTGCCACGTTGAGCGACGATCAGATTCGCGACCTGGTGCGTATCGGCACGTCCGCGCCAACCTCCTTCCACCTGCAGAACTGGCGCTTCATCGCCGTACGCTCGCCGGAAGCCAAGGCACGGCTGCGCCCGATCGCCTGGAATCAGCCGGCGATCACCGATGCGGCCGTGACCTTCATCATCATCGGCAGGCTGGCCGATGCCAGCACCGTCCCAGCCCGCCTGGCGCCCGTGGTGGAGGCCGGCATCATGCCGGCGCACCTGGTGCCGGAATGGGAGATCCCCGCTCGCGGTTTGTATGACGATCAGCCGCAGCGCCAGCGCGACGAGGCGGTACGCTCCGCGACCTTCGGCACCGCGGCGATCATCTACACGGCCCGGTCGCTGGGCATGGGTTCGACACCGATGATCGGTTTCGACGCCGAGGCGGTGCACCGCGAGTTCGGCCTGGCCGAAGACGAAGTGCCGGTCATGCTGCTGACCGTCGGGCCGGAGCGAGCCGGCAACTGGCCGCAGAAGCCGCGCATGCCGGTGGCCGATGTCCTGGAGTTTGCATAATCCCCGGCAACTCCAGATCTTACGGAGACGAGGATGGCAAGAACTGCCGCTCTCGTGGAAGGCGCCGCGCCAATGGCTGATTGCATGAGAGATCGAAAAGTCCTTCCACGCCCGTAAATTACCCCGAACCAACAAATGTCTGAGGAGACAATTCCCATGAAAGCGATCGTAGTGACGGACCAGGCTGCAGGAACGGCCGGGATGAAATTGGTGCAGCGGCCCGAGCCGCAGGCGGCGATAAACGATGTCGTCGTCGAAATTCATGCGTCGGGGTTCGTCCCGACCGAGCTGACGTGGCCCTCGACCTGGACCGATCGCGTCGATCGCGACCGGACGCCATCGATCCCCGGGCACGAACTGGCCGGAGTGGTCACCGCCCTCGGCTATGGCACGACCGGGCTCTCGGTAGGCCAGCGGGTGTTCGGCCTCGCCGATTGGTATCGCGACGGCACCCTGACGGAGTATATCGCCATCGAGGCCCGCAACCTCGCGCCACTGCCGGGCGATGTCGACTTCACGGTGGGCGCTAGCCTGCCGATCTCGGGCCTGACCGCGTGGCAGGGACTGTTTCAGCACGGCCGTCTTCAGGCGGGGCAGAGCGTCCTTGCGCATGGTGCGGCCGGCGCCGTTGGGTCGATGGTGACGCAGCTCGCACGAGAGGCCGGCGCCTACGTCATTGGCACCGGACGCTCTGCCGACCGCCAGAAGGCGCTCGACTTCGGCGCGAATGAATTCGTCGACCTCGAGAACGACACCCTGGAAGACGTGCGCGGCGTCGATCTGGTGTTCGATGTCATCGGCGGCGACATCCAGAAGCGGTCCGCGGGCCTGATCCGAGCCGGAGGCACGCTCGTGACCGTCGTCGGCCCGGCCGAGACGCGGCCCGTGGATGGCCTGGCGGTCGACTTCGTCGTCGAGTCCGATCGTGCCCAGCTGAGCGAAATCGTCCAGCGGGTGCGGGACGGACGCCTGCGGACAAACATCGGCAAAGTCGCGACCCTCGACGAGGCGATCGCGGCCTTCAACTCGACCGAACGACGCGCGGGGAAAACGGTCATCCGTGTTCGCCCGTGAGGACTTGGGGGAGAGAGGACGGTTCCCCTCTCCTCGATTTCGTCCAGACGGGCGGCTCCGGATAGGCTGCGAGCAGCGAGATCTCATGTCGAACCCGGTTGTTTTCAGTGTCGCATTCTGTTGGCCCGCGACCGCCGACCGGCAGACATACTCAGGATGGCAATTTCGGGCGGGACGAAGATGTTCGTCCCGCTATTCGAGATACGGCGCCAGTACATCTTCGATCCATTTCATGAATGCGCGGACGCGGCGCGACAGATTGCTGCGATGTGCTACGACGAAGGACACGGGGATCGCCCGGCGACGCAAATCGGGCATGATCTCCACCAGCGCTCCACTCTTCAAGTATTGGCCAATCCCCAGAAGCGGCGCTTGAATCAGGCCAAGGCCGGCGACGGCAGCAGCGTCGTAGGTCTGCGCGCTGTTGACGTGTAGCGCGCCTGGCAACTGAAGCGTCGCGTAGCCGTCGCCGTCCGGATATTCCCATCCATGCGGTCTCGCGCCCAGCATCGTCGAAAAATGAATTGTCCGATGTTCCTGGCGCTGGAGGTCGTCCAGCGACCGAGGGACGCCATAGCGCGCCAGATAAGCGGGACTGGCGGCGTTGACCATGCGCAACAGGCCCAACGGGCGGGCAATCAGCGTCTCGTCTCCGATGGGACCAAGTCGCAAGACGCAGTCAAACCCCTCTTGAACCAGATCGACTTGCCGGTCGGTACTCGACACCTCCAGCTCCAACTCGGGGTGAGCCGCCATGAACTCCGGCAAGGCCGGCACGATCGTCGTGCGCGCCACTTCGGTCGGAAGATCGACCCGTAAGCGCCCGCGAAGCGCCACGCGATCGCCGGCGAACATCGAGTGCAGATCATCGACTTCAGCCAGCAGATCGCGGGCACGGGCATGAAACGCGCGCCCGTCCTCCGTCAGGCGCACGCTGCGCGTCGTGCGGTGCAGGAGCCTGGCACCGACGTCTTCTTCCAGCTTCCGGACCGCCGTCGAGGCCCTCCCCTTCTGGATGCCCAGGCTATCGGCCGCGCGGGTGAAGCTGCCCATTTCCGCTACCGTTATGAAAATGAGGACGTGCTCGAGATTCTGCATTTTCGTACCTCTATTGTTTTTTATAAAGAGAACAGTTGGTTCATTTTTTCAGTGTTTATCACACTCAGGAGGCACAGTAAGTTTCGGATATGGGATCTCCCCATCGGAGAACGAGAAGTGTCCGAAACCATGAACCCGCGTCAGGCAGCAGAAACCGTGACCTTGCATCGCGCCCTGTGGGCCGGCCGGATCATGAGCGCGCTTGTCGTTATCGCTCTGGTGGCAGACGGCACCATCCAGCTTCTCGCGCCGGCACAAATCGCGAGCATGTTGCAGGAAACCGGGTTCACGATGGACCTGACCCGTGTCGTGGGGCCGATCATACTCGCCTGCGCCATTCTTTACGCCATTCCGGCCACCGCCGTCCTCGGCGCGATCCTGGTGACGGGCTTTCTGGGCGGTGCCATCTGCGCCCACGTCCGCATTGGTGAGTTGGGATCGCCGCCGGAGATCATTTCCCTGTTTCTGGGCGCGCTGGCGTGGGGCGGCCTCTATCTGCGCGATCCCCGAGTCCGGGCCATTCTACCGCTCATCCATTGAACCAACCGGGGCAGTGCCCTGTCCCTCGACATCAGGAGAAAACACATGTTTCTAGTACTGGGAATCACGGGAAAAGTTGGCGGCGCAACGGCAGAACATCTGTTGGCGCACCGCAAGGATGTACGCGCGCTCGTCCGCAATCGCGAGAAGGCGGCCAACTGGGCGAACAAGGGCGTGGAGCTGGTGGAGGGCGATTGGAATGATCCGGCAGCCATCGAGCAAGCGCTCGGAGGCGTCGAAGGCGCGTTCGTCATGTTGCCCCCTGTCTGGGCGCCCTCGCCCGATTACAAGGAAGCAAAGGGCGTGATTGCAAACTATGTCGAGGCGCTTACCAAGGCAGCGCCGCCGCGCGTGGTTGCGCTTTCGTCGATGGGCGCGAACCGAACCAGCGGGCACGGGGTGATCACGGCCCTGTCGCTTCTGGAGCAAGGTCTTCGCGACCTGAAATCGCCAATCGCATTTGTGCGCGCCGGCGGGTTCTTCGAAAACTTCCTCTACGGCTTGCAGGTCGCGCAGGGCGGAACGCTACCGGTCTACTACAATCCGACAAACCGGAAATCGACCATGGTCGCGACGAACGACATCGGCGCGGAGGTCGCATCCGTCTTGACCGGGCCGGCGTGGTCAGGGCAGCGCGTCATCGAGGTTGGTTCGATGGTCACCGCCGATGACGTCGCGGGGCAGTTGGGTGAAGTCCTCAATCGCGACGTGAAAGCCTTTGCAATCCCGCGTGCAGGCTGGGCGGAAGCCTTCGAGCAATTCGGCATCCCCAAGGGCCGCTCCGGACCTGCCGAAGAAATGTTCGAGGCCGTGAACGCGGGATGGATGGACCTCGGCGCCGCGAGTACGGAGCACGTAGCCGGTACGACGTCCGCACGAGATGTGTTCGAGGCTGCACAGAACGCCGCCAAGGCGTAAGTCCGGGAGAGACGGAGACTTCCCGCTTCTGCGTTAGACAACGCGCGGGAAGTGCTCAACTGTGAAAAGAAACGCGAAGCAGCTCGGAAGCGGATGTGGCAGGCGAAAACAAGACATGCCGGTTGGCGCGCTTACGAGCGCCCGAACGTCTATGAATGGCAGGCGCGCTGATCGATCCGCTGCCGGTGCTCTATTATTCTTCCTCGAGCCCCCTCTACGGGGGGCGGTGAAGGAGTGAGGGCTGAGGTCGGTGTCCTCCAGGCTTGAGGTCGGCGCAAGGCGAATGCGCGTTTGTTGGACGGCTGCTATGCGCCTCTTTCCCGCCATTCAGCAAACTTCAAACGTTCCCGAAAGTGGTCGTTTTCGTCTGCGTTCATGGCGGCAGAGATGTGAGCCGGATCCGAGCGGATCATCGATCTTCATTGCCTTCCCGATTGGCGCTTGGTTTGAGTGACACGGGAAGACGCTATCTCGCAAGACCCTGAATGCCGGAACTCCGAGCCGAGATAGGTAAGTCGACAGCCAATTGACGTAAATATCTTGCCCTGCGACTCTAGAAACGACTGAGCATGTTCTCTGATGGCGTATTCGCCGTTCTCATCACCGTGCTGGTGCTGGAGTTGAGACCACCCGGTCAGCCGACTTTCGTTGCATTGCTATCCCTGTGGCGACGTGGCTGAGTTACGCCGTGAGCTACATCTTCATCGCCATCGTCTGGGCCAATCACCACTACCTCATGCGCTACGCTCGCGAGACGACACCGCACCTCATGTGGTTCAATTTCGCGCATTCGTTTTCGATCTCACTGCTCCGCTATCCACTGCTTGGATGGCGGTGAGCGAACTCGAGCCGCAGCCCGTAGCCTTTTACGCAGCCGCCTTCTCTCTGGTGAATGCAACCTACATCGGGCTGATCTGGGAGCTGCTCGATCGGCGAAGCAGCGTCAAGATTTCGCCCAAAGTACGCAGGCTCATGCGCGTCCGATCCTTTACGACCTTGGCCCTCTTCGGCGTGGCTGCAATGATTGCGCTGAAGTACCCCCTTGCGGGCTTGGGTCTCTGCATCTGCTGTCTGCTCGGCTATTTGAATCCCGAACCGCCAATGGCTGAAACGCGGCGAAACTGACAAAAGTAGGCCTAACTCCGCAGCGTTTTTGCGATTTCACAGCGCTGCTCGCGCATCACACATCAGGGTGTCCCCGTTCCTGCAGCACCCAAGTGTTGCCATCTGGATCCGAGAAGCCCGCGAAGCTGGCATAGTCGCGGTGGTTGGGGTCGAAACCTGGGGCGAACGCCCCACCCCAGCCGTCGATCGGAGCCTTGTGCTTGAGTTCGCTGACTTCGACTCCGCGTTCGAGCAACCGGCTTCGCGCAGTCTCAATATCCGTAACGACAAGATAGATGTTGCGAAGCGACCCTGCGGGCGCGTCCGTAACGCCTCTGCCGAATTGTATTGAGCAGTGGGAGCCAGGCGGCGTGAGCTGGACCACACGGAAGGTGGTGTTCGGCGCATAGTCGACATCGAGCGCAAAGCCGACCCGGTCCACATAAAACCGGAGCGCACGATCGATATCGCTTATCGGCAGTGTGACAACCCCAAGCGATAATATTCCGAACGCGGCTGTGCCAGACTTCATAGTCCGTCCCCTTCGATTAGCTTACAAATCGATGACTAGATCACGGGTCGGTTGCGAGCAGCAAATGAGAAGGTTGCCGTCGGCCGGCCTTTCAAGCGGTTCAGGCTCATAGGCGATCGCGCCTGATATCAACCCACTTTCGCAGTTGTGACAAACACCGGTTCGGCATGACCACCGGGAGGGAACGTCACAGGCCTCTGCCAGCTCCAGAATGCTCCGGTACACTGAAGGGTTCCAATGGGCGGCTACACCACTTCGAGCGAAGGAGACCAGCGGACCGGCATCGGTGTCGCCTTCCGGCAGATGTGGCGCGCGCCGCTCGCTGGCAACAACACCGGGGTTCAGCGGCTCGCTCCCGTTGAAGATCTCGATACGAACGCGATCCGGGGCGACGCCCGATGCGGCTAGCGCCTCTTTCATGTCTGCCATGAAGTCGACAGGTCCGCAGAGATAGACGTCCGCGTCCTGCGGGATACTGACACTATTGAAGACCAATGGTGATAGGTGGCCGGTTGCATCAAAATCGACGCCGAGTCTGTCGACCGGGTCTGGCCTGCTATAGCAGACATAACTGCGACCATGGGGGAGACTGGCCATCAGACGGCGGACTTCGGCTGCAAAAGGATGGTGCCGTCTGTCGCGAGCCGCGTATAGCCAGAGGACCTGCCGCGTGTCCCGGGCTGCCGCCAGCGCGTATAGTATTGCCAGAAGAGGTGTCGCGCCGATGCCTGCGCTGAGCAGTACCACGGGGCTCTGCCCAGGCTGCAATGTAAAGCTTCCGCGCGGCGAGCTTACGTCGACAAGATCGCCTATCCGCACATGATCCCGCAGAAAAAGGCCGGCCGTCCCGTGCGGTTCGATCTTGACGCTGATTCTGTAGCGCTCTTCCGAGAGTGGGCCCGAGAGCGAGTAGCTGCGAAATAGCGCAGCACTGGAACGGGTCGGGCGAAGGCGCAGCACGATATATTGACCAGGTAGAGCGGGCGGGAGCGGCTTTCCATCGGGATGCCGCATCGACAGAGAGACGACGTCCACGGACTCCTGCTCTAGATCAGCCACCGCGAGCGGCTGAAATCCGGGAGCAGCAGGGTGTAACGCGGCTGGCGGAGCGAGCCCGGCATTGCCGCTCTCTACGCCGGTCGATTGGCTGCGCAGCAAAGCCTCAAAAGAACCCCGCCATCCTGGCGAAAGCGCTTTGATCCGCGCCGCGCGCTCCAATTCGACGCGGGGATGTTCCGGTGAATAAAGCAGTGCATTCAGCTCAGCGACGGTTACCCGTTCATTCGCTTCGCCCACCTTGAGGATTTCGTCGCCCGCTCCTACCTCGCCTTCTTGCAGAACTCGGAAGTAGAATCCTGGCCGGCCGCTGGAAGTCAGCAATGCCGGCATTCGGGGCTCGTCCATGCGGATGCCAACCCGGTAGCATGTGACGCGAGGTTGAGTGACCTCGAAAAGCGCGCCTCCAATACGAAATCGATCTCCGATGCAAACTGCATCGTCTGGCAAGCCCTCGACCGTGAAGTTTTCGCCGAACTGACCATAGACGAAGTCGGTCCTGTTCAGGTGCTTCTGCCAGTAGCGATATGATGCGATTTGATAGACGAAGACGGCCCGCTGCTCGCCCCCGTGCCCAGCGAGGTCGCCCTGACCGTCGCCGTCCAAATTCAATCGGCCAACGCGACAACGTCCGGCTACCGGGTTTTTGAAAATGCCGGTGTATACTGTGCGGTCATTCCAAGAGATGTTGCGCGGAAGCCCCACGTTCACGGACAATAGTCGCGCCATGCTCCGCTCCGTTAATCGCGACCGGTAGCTAGCCGCCGGCAATCATTTCGGGGCCTCCACCAGGTGCCCGCTCCAACTCGGCCACATCGAGATTTCGATCAGGACCGTGAGGGACGACCGTCTGGCCAGGCTGGAGATGAAGCTGAACGTCGTCGAGGAAGACCGAAACTATGTCCGGCTCAAACGACACAAGGTTGGAAATGCGGCGGACTTCGGGATAGGCGTCGGTGTAGGACCATGCCGCCTGACGAGCGTCGCCAATAGAATAATAGCTGCAGAGCCCTTTGTAGGGACAGAACGTCTGAAGCTTTACCGCTGTGAGGGAGGACTCGTGGATGTCATCACGAGGGACATACCAGCGTGGAGCGAACCCGGATTCGTAAAGGCCCAATGGATGCCTGGTATCCGCAACGACGCGGTCGTTGTAGCGGACCACGAGGTGACGAGAACTGTGTCGAATATCTATGCGATGGTATGGGTCGGCAGCATGACCCAGGATTCGTTCGTCTTCTTCGTAGAAGGCATCCATGGCGCGCCATGCGAACGCCAATCGTCCCTGGAGTTCTGTTGCATGGGCAGGGAGGTTCGTGTGTTGCCACGCTCCTCTGACGGCCACGTGTTGCTCGCCTACCCGGACAGTGTACCATGAAGTAGACCCAAGATCAGGATGTTGGGTGATCTGCTCTGTCCGCTCCAACACATGTGCTGAAATGTCGGACTCCGGAAAATAAGCTACCGGGTAGCGGGCGGGTTCAAACAGTAGGAGAACGTCGTTGCTTTCGGCAACCCAAACCCCGCCAAACAATACGCGCATGCGCCGGCGCAGCCGTTCCACATATAACATTCTCTTGGGCAACGCTTCGGGGACGAGAAACCGACCGATGGCTCCCGTCGAGAGAGGACCTTGTTGCCAAGACAGTCCCACTGCTCAGTTCCCGATATCGCGGCAGAGCCGCAAATAGCTATTTGCAACGTAAGTCCGAGAAATTGGTTCCACCACCGATCGCAAACTTCCAGAGCGGCTCGCGCGCTCGGAAATTCGCACCCACTTCGCGGAAGATGGCTAGGCGACTGCAAGCCGGCTGAGGGACGGCCGTTCGCACGCTATATGGGTCGATCAAATCGGCGCGGCGCAGCAGCAATCGGCCATTCAACCACCCCAGCGATTGTCCAATTTGGCAGGCGCATTGCCTATAACCTGCCAGTCCGCTTTCGGCCCCGAAATGCGACATTCACACTCGTCTCGGCAACCGCACCTTCCTGCCCCGCGCTCGCCTCACGCAGTCTTCTGCGCCACCAACCCCAGCTCCTCGACCATCGCCTGGCGCATCAGGAATTTCTGCGGCTTGCCGGTCACCGTCATCGGCAATTCCGTGCGGAAGCGGATGTGACGCGGGATCTTGTAATGCGCGATCTGGCCGGCGCAGAAGGCCTTGATCTCCTGCTCGGTGGCGATCTGGCCGGGCTTGAGCACAATCCAGGCGCAGAGCTCCTCGCCATATTTGGCGTCGGGAACGCCGAACACCTGCACCTCCCTCACCTTGGGGTGTCGATAGAGGAACTCCTCGACCTCGCGCGGATAGACGTTCTCGCCGCCGCGGATGACCATGTCCTTAACCCGGCCGACGATGTTGCAATAGCCCTCGGCGTCGATGGTGGCGAGGTCGCCCGTATGCATCCAGCCGTCGGCATCGATCGCCTCGCGGGTCTTGTCCTCGTCGTCCCAATAGCCCTTCATCACGGAATAGCCGCGTGTGCAGAGTTCGCCCGGCGCACCGACGGCAACGGTCGCGCCATCGGCATCGATGGCCTTGACCTCGACATGTGGATGAACGCGCCCGACGGTCGAGACGCGTTTTTCCAAGGGGTCGTCGACGCTGCTCTGGAAGGAGACCGGGCTGGTCTCGGTCATGCCGTAGGCGATGGTCACTTCGGACATATGCATCAGCGACACCACCTTCTTCATCACCTCGATCGGGCATGGCGAGCCGGCCATGATGCCGGTGCGCAGGGTGGACAGGTCGAAGACGGCGAAATCGGGATGGTCGAGCAGGCCGACGAACATGGTCGGCACGCCGTAGAGGCCGGTGCAGCGTTCCTGCGCCACGGCGTTCAGCGTGGCGCCGGCATCGAAGCCCTCGCCAGGGAACACCATGGTCGCGCCCTTGGTGACGCAGCCCATCGTGCCCATCGACATGCCGAAGCAATGGTAGAGCGGCACGGGAATGCAAAGCCGGTCGTCGACCGTCAACCTGATGGCCGAGGTGACGAAATTGCCGTTGTTGAGGATGTTGTTGTGGGTCAGCGTCGCGCCCTTGGGTGCGCCCGTGGTGCCGCTGGTGAACTGGATGTTGATGGCGTCGTCCGGCTTCAGCCCCTCGGAGATGCGGTCGAGGCTGTCATGCTCGTCGCGCCCCGCCATCGCCAGCACATCGGCGAAATTGAACATGCCGGGCGAGTTCTCCTCGCCCATGCGGATGACGATCCGGAGCGCCGGCAGTTTCTGTGCCCTGAGCTTGCCGGGCGTGGCCGTCGCGATCTCCGGCGCCAGCGTCTCGATCATGCCGAGATAATCCGAGGTCTTGAAGCTGGCCGCGGTGACCAGAGCCTTGCAGCCGACCTTGTTCAGCGCATAGTCCAGCTCGGTGAGCCGGTAGGCCGGGTTGATGTTGACCAGGATCAGGCCGATGCGGGCGGTGGCGAATTGCGTCACCAGCCATTCCCAGCGGTTGGGCGACCAGATGCCGACGCGATCTCCCTTTTCGAGGCCCAGCGCCAGGAAACCGGCGGCCAGCGCATCCACCGTGTCGGACAGCTCGCTCCAGGTGAAGCGCTTGTCCTGGCCGACGAAGACGGCGGCATCGAGCGTGCCGTATTTGCCGGCCGTGTCGGAGAACAGCGCGGGGATGGTCTTGTCGAGCAGCGGCACGCCGCGCTCGCCCGAGACATGCGCCTTGCCGTCGACGGGCGCGACAAAGACGCTGCCGGCGCGCGCCCCGCGTCCGCGCAAACTGGTGGCGTTCTTCAGCTCGTCGAGATTGACCGGCATCGCTCTCTCCTCCCAGGACATCCGAGCCTATCAGCCTGCCGGGACGGTGGAAATCCCGCCGAAGGTAGGGCCAAGCTTCGAAGGCGGACCGCGCCGCCTTCCACGGTCATAAGAATGGCAGGGTCGTGAGAATGGCGCAGAACGAAAAACCCGCCTCGAAGGGCGGGGGCGCAAATCATCACCATACCAATATTAGTAGCATAGTGGCCGGCACAAAGCAAGAACAAAATTTGTCCGCCGCCAGCTATCCCTTCACCGAGGCCATGCTGGCCGCTATGTCGCGCAGCATCGTCTCGTCGGCCGTGGAACGCGTCTTTCGCGATGCAACGAGACACGCCTGCGACCGCAGCACGACGCCGTCGGCCAACACCTTGAGATGGTTGGCGCGCAGCGTCGAGCCGGTGGTGGTGATGTCGACGATGACATCGGCAAGGCCGGCCGCCGGCGCGCCTTCGGTGGCGCCCAGGCTCTCGACGATGCGATAGACCTGGATGCCGTGCTTCTGCGAGAAGAATTGCTGGGTCAGCCGCCAGTATTTGGTGGCGATCCTGAGCCGCCTTCCGTGACGCTGGCGGAAATCGGCGGCGACATCATCGAGGTCGGCCATGGTCTCGACGTCGAGCCAGATGTCGGGCACGGCCACCACGACATCGGCATGGCCGAAGCCGAGACGGGCGACGATTTCGGCGCGCGCCTCCCAGTCGGCGAGGTTCTCGCGCACGAGGTCCTCGCCGGTGATGCCGAGATCGACGGCGCCCTGCCCGATCTCGCCCGATATTTCGGAGGCGGACAGGAAGACGACCTCGACATTGTCCACGCCTTCGACGCGGGCGTGATATTTGCGCTCGTCACCGGGCAGGCTGATGGCGAGGCCTGCCTTCGCCAGCACCTCCAGCGCCTGCTCCTTCAACCGGCCCTTGGACGGGATCGCCAGCGTGATCATCGTGCGCGCTCCCGCAATGCCTCGATGCGGTCGAGCCAGACCGAGAAGCCGACGCCGGGGATCGGCGTCTTGGCACCGAGCAGCGTCAGCAGCCGGTCGTAGCGGCCGCCGCCGGCCAGCGGCCTTTCACCATCTTGCGCCGCGATCTCGAAGACGAGGCCGGTGTAATAATCGAGCGGGCGGCCGAAGGCCGCGTCATAGCGGATCTTTTGCGCCGGCAGGCCATTCGCCTCGACGGCCTTGGCGCGCGCCGCGAACTTTTCCAGCGCGGCTCCCAGCGAAAGCCCGGCGGCACCGGCAAAACTCTCGAGCGCCTGGGCCGCGCCATCGAGCGGCACGTCGATCGCCAGAAAGGTCTTCAGCGCCGCGAAGGCTTCGTTGGACAGCCGCACGCTGCGCAGTTCTGCCTTTTCGATCAGCCGCCGCGCGATATCGGCCGGCGCGCGTCCGGCCGAAGCCGACAGGCCGGCCTGTTCCATGCCGCCGGCTATATGCGCGGAGAGACCGTCCAGATCGCCGTCGAGCACGAGTGCCGCGACCGGGCCGGAGAGCTGGCTGTTGCGCGGCGGATTGGCGAGATCGGCAAGGGCTGCCTCCAGCATCGTCGCCGAGCCGAAGGCGCGGGCGAGCCGCATGCGCCAGCCGCGCGGCAGGCCGAGAGCCGCCAGCACCGCCTCGAAGATGGCCTGGTCGCCGAGCGTGATCGAGAGCGGCTGGCCCGGCAGCGCCAGCGACAGCAGTGCATGCGCGTCGGCCACCGAACGGGCATCGGCAGCGGCCGTGTCGCGGTCGCCGAGATCCTCGATGCCGGCCTGGAAGAACTCGTTGCCGCCTTCGCGGCGCTGGCGGAACACTTCGCCCAGATAGGAGTAGCGACGCGGCGTACCGGCCTGGCTGGCGATATGATCGAGGCAGACGGGAATGGTGAATTCCGGCCGCAGGCAGAGCGTCTGCCCGGTCTCGCTTTCGGTCAGGAAAATGCGGCGGCGCAAATCCTCGCCGGCCATATCGAGAAACGGATCGGCCGGCTGCAGCACGGCGACCTCCACCGCATGCGTGTCGCGGGTCGCGAAGAGGCCGGCGATGTCGGCCGCGATGGCGGGATAGCGGGAGGTCAATTTGCAAACCTCAGCGCTGTACGACCCTCTGGTCCCAAACCGGAGACGCCAATGATCCAGGTCAAGGCTGGTGCTCTACGGCGCCCCCCTCTGCCCTGCCGGGCATCTCCCCCTCTAGGGGGGAGATTGGCTGCTTCGCAGCTGGTGCCCTTCTTGGAATCCTGAAAATTGGCGAAAGCCATGGTGACAGCCGATCTCCCCCCTTGAGGGGGAGATGTCCGGCAGGACAGAGGGGGGCGCCGTAGAACGCGGCCTCTATTTGCCACGCGCCCTCTCCTCAGCCTGCGCCGCCAGGATCTTCTTCACCTGCGCCACCAGCTCGCTTTCCGCCACCGTGACCTGTGCCGGGCGGGCGGCACGCCATTCGGCGTTATCCGTGATTTCGGCCGACAGGCGCGCGCCTTCGATCAGGTCCTTGATCTGCAATTCGCCCTTGGCGCGCTCGTCGCCGCCCTGGATGATCGCGACCGGACAGCCGCGCCGGTCGGCATATTTGAGCTGCCCCTTCATGCCGGCGCCGCCGAGATACATTTCGGAGCGGATGCCTGCAGCGCGCAGTTCGCTGACCATCTTCTGGTAGCGGCCGAGGCTTTCGGTGTCCCTGTCCATGACCAGCACGACGACCGGCGCAATCACGTCGGTGCTGTCGAGCTTGCCGAGGTTCTTCAGCGCCGTCATCAGCCTGGAAACGCCGATGGAAAAACCGGTCGCCGGCACCGGCTCGCCGCGGAAGCGCGACACCAGCCCGTCATAGCGCCCGCCGCCGCCGACCGAACCGAAGCGCACGATCTGGCCATCCTCGTTGGGAATCTCGGCCAGGAGCTCGGCTTCGAAGACCGGGCCAGTGTAATATTCGAGGCCGCGGACGACGGAGCGGTCCATGGCGACGCGATCTTCGCCGTATCCCGCCGCCCTGACCAGGGCCTCGATGGTCGCGAGCTCGCCAACGCCCTCCTGGTAGACGGCGTTCGCACCGACGCTGGCATCCTGGCCGGCCTGCGCGTTTCGCGCCGTCGCCAGAAGAACCGCCTCGGCTTGCGTATCATTCAGCCCGGCGCCTTTGGCGAAGTCGCCCTCGCCTTCCTTGCCGCCGTCCCAGCGCCCTGGTCCCAAGAGAAGCCGCACGCCTTCCGGCCCGAGCTTGTCCAGCTTGTCGATCGCCCGCAGCACGGTCAGCCGACGACTCGTATTCCCTTCACCTCCGAGGCCGATCGCCTCGAGCACGCCGTCCAGCACCTTGCGGTTGTTGACGCGGATGACGTAGTCGCCGCGCTTGATGCCGAGCGCTTCCATCACATCGGCCATCATCATCGCCATCTCGGCGTCGGCGGCGACGCCCGGCGTGCCGATCGTGTCGGCGTCGAACTGCATGAACTGGCGGAAGCGGCCGGGACCGGGCTTCTCGTTGCGGAACACCCAGCCGGAACGGTAGCTGCGATAGGGTTTTGGCAGGCGCTCGAAATTCTCGGCGACGAAACGCGCCGTCGGCGCGGTCAGGTCGTAGCGCAGCGACAGCCACTGGTCGTCATCGTCCTGGAAGGAGAACACGCCTTCGTTCGGCCGGTCCTGGTCGGGCAGGAATTTTCCGAGCGCATCGGTGTATTCGATCAGCGGCTGGTCGGCGGGTTCGAAACCGTAGAGTTCGTAGACCGAGCGGATGGTCGCCATCATCTTCTCGACGGCGCGGATATCTTCGGCGCTGCGGTCGGCAAAACCGCGCGGCAGCCGCGCTTTCGTCTTTTCCGATTTGTCGGCCATGGATTCGCCCGGTGTTTCGTGTTGCTGAAAACTCAACAGCGTTGCGATTTTCGCAACGGGCGTGTCCTAACCGAACAGGTCCTACCGGGCAAGGCCGGCGGCAGGCGCTGTCTCCATGCATGCGAGAAGGCACGCGGGCGTTCGCCGAAACAAAAACGCACCGAAAATGAAACAATCCCGCCATCGGCGCGGCATCGTGCCGACATAATCGAGGCCGATACAGCGCACCGCAATGGAGGGGTTCGGGACATGATGAGCGCGGTGGAATTTCACGACAACAGGGATGCGTGCGACATGCCGGCACGCCTGCGCGCCGCAGATGTCCATGCTCCCAGCATGATCGGCCAGCCGGCCGGACCGTTCGAGGTACACGCCGATACCGGACCTTCCCTGCGCGACGCATTGGTGACCGGCCTGCTGGTGATCTATCCAACCGTCGCCACCGTGGTCGCGATCGTCGCCGGCCTGTTCCTGGGAAGTGCCAACGGCGCCTGAGGCTATTTCGGCCGTTTGAAAGCCTTCCGCTCCTTCTCGACCTCCTTGCGGCACACACACCCCTCGAGATGATCGTTGACCAGGCCCATCGCCTGCATGAAGGCGTAGACCGTGGTCGGGCCGACGAAGGTCCAGCCGCGCTTCTTCAGATCCTTGGAAATGCGGATCGAGACCGCCGTGGTCGGATTGGCGCGCAGATGGCCGAGGTCGACGACCTGCGGCCGTTCCTCCCTGCCGGGTTCGAACTTCCAGAACCAGGCAGCGAGCGAGCCAAATTCATCGGCCATCTCGCGGGCACGCCTGGCGTTGTTGATGGTCGAGACGATCTTGCCGCGATGGCGGATGATGCCGGCATCGCCGAGCAGGCGCTCGACGTCCTTGTCGGTGAAGGCGGCGACCTTGTCGAAATCGAATCCGGCGAAAGCGGCGCGAAAATTCTCGCGCTTGCGCAGGATGGTCAGCCAGGACAGGCCCGACTGGAAGCCTTCGAGACAGATCTTCTCGAACAGCCGGCGGTCGTCCGCCACCGGGCGGCCCCATTCATGGTCATGGTAATGCAGGTAGTCGGGCAGATTGCCGTGCCAGAAGCAGCGCGCGACACCGTCGGGTCCGGCGAGAAGGCCGGTTCTTTCCTTGTCCATGGCGAGAAATCCATTCGTTAACGCGCTGGTTGCGCTGCTTTACCTTGGCTTTACCAGATTCCTGAACGCGGCGGTAACCACACCAAAAGGTTTACCGACAGTTCCGCATTTTACACATTCCGATTCATGTTTCGGTTGCTGTTCCCGCGCCAATGATCGCTGAACCGGGAGGTCGTTTCCACCCGGTTTGTCAGACGATCAAGGTGCTTTCCCGATGAAGAGAGTTTTGTTTCCCGTGCTCGGCGCCGTGGCTGCGTTTGCTGCAGGCGTCACACCTTCCACGGCCGGAGACCGCTATGCCGACAGACCGCCGGTGATGGTGAGCCCCGACCTTTCGGCCCCCTGGGTGCTGCAGCTTGGCCAAGCGCCGGGGATCGTGCGGCAGAACCGGCAGGTCGCGCAGCAGCCGCGCCCGCGTTATGCGCAGCCCGACCGCGTGCAGACGGCAGCCGTGCCGGCCCCGGCCAAGCGCATGGTCGCGCGCCCGCAGATCAATCCGATCTACCTGCCGCAGGAAGTCGCCTATGACGGCTCCCAGAAGCCGGGCACCATCGTCATCGATACGACCCAGAACTTCCTCTATCTGGTCGAAAAGAACGGCAAGGCGCGGCGCTATGGCGTCGGCACCGGCAAGCCGGGCTTCGAATGGTCGGGCACGCACAAGATCACCAACAAGCGGGTCTGGCCGGACTGGCGCCCGCCGGCCGCGATGATCAAGCGCGAGGCCGCCAAGGGGCGTTACCTGCCAACCTACCTGGCCGGCGGCATGGAGAACCCGCTCGGCGCGCGCGCGCTCTATCTCGGCAGTACGGAATATCGCATCCACGGCACCAACCAGCCCTGGACCATCGGCGGCGCCGTGTCGTCGGGCTGCATCCGCATGCGCAACGAGGATGTCGTCGACCTTTATGAACGGGTCGATGTCGGAACCACTGTCGAGGTGATATAATAGTTGCTGCGAATCACCCGATCCGGAAGCGCAGCGCTTCCCGGGATCGGAAGGAATAACGGGGGACGGGCCGTATGGGGATGCGGCCGGTCAGAAAGGGCGGCACGGGAAACCGTGCTGCCCTTTTCCGTTTCGGACGAAGCACTGCCGCGCCCGCACGTCGCGCAAAAGGCATGACGGTTCGCATTCGTGCTGCCATTGCCGCTGTTCTTTTGCTATGGCAAGGCAACGCTCAGGTCAGAAGAGTCCGATCATGTCACTGTCCGACGACAGCCGCTATCTCAAGGGCGGCCCGGTTGCCCGGCGCATCATGGCCTCCGTGCGCGAGGATGCGGCGATCGCAAGGGCCGAAGGTTTCCCGCCCAAACTGGTGTCGATCACCGTCGGCGATACGGCGGCGGTGGATGTCTATGTACGCAACCAGCGCGCCAAGGCGGAACTGGCGGGCATCGATTTCGAAGAACGGCGCTTTCCCGCCACCATTACCGCGGGCGAACTGGAAGCGGCGATCCACGGCCTGAACGCCGATCCGCGCGTTACCGGCATCATCATCCAGCGGCCGGTGCCGGCACATATCCCGATCAGGACGTTGCAGGCGGCGGTGCATCCGCTGAAGGACGTCGAAGGCATGCATCCGGCCTCGATCGGCAACATCGTCTACAACCAGCTCGATCTGGCGCCCTGCACGGCGGCCGCCTCAGTCGAGTTGCTCAAGGAAACCGGCCTCGACCTCAAGGGCCTGGAAGTGGTGATCGTCGGCCACTCCGAGATCGTCGGCAAGCCGATCGCCTTCCTCTTGATGAGCGAAGGCGCGACGGTCACGGTCTGCCACCACATGACGCGCTCGGTCGCCGCGCACGCGCGCCGCGCCGATGCGCTGTTCGTCGCCGTCGGCAAGCCGCGCCTGATCAAGGCCGACATGGTAAAGCCGGGTGCGGCCGTCATCGACATCGGCATCAATTCCGAGACGCTGCCGGACGGTTCCACCCGTATCGTCGGGGACGTCGACACCGACAGCGTGAAGGACGTGGCCTCCTGGATCACTCCGGTGCCGGGCGGCGTCGGTCCGATCACCGTTGCGATCCTGCTGCGCAACACGATGGTGGCGCTCAGCCGCCAGCGCGCGCTCTACGAGGCGACCTACGGCACGATCGACAGGCTGGCGGCCGAATAACGCCGGGGCGGCCCCTACTCAGCGGCGATCAGGCCGGGTTCCGCGACACCTTCCGGCCTCGGCCCGCCATAGGCCCAGTCGAGCAGCTTGATCGTATGCACCACCGGCAGCTTCGCGGCAGACGCGATCTGCGTTATGCAGCCGATATTGCCGGTGGCGACGACCGAAGCGCCGGTAGCCTCGATGTTTTTCACCTTGCGGTCGCGCAGCCCGGCCGAAATATCCGGCTGCAAGATGTTGTAGGTGCCGGCCGAACCGCAGCACAAATGCCCTTCGCGCGGCTCGCGCACGATGAAACCGGCTTTGGCCAGCAATCCCCTAGGCTGGCGGGTGATCTTCTGGCCGTGCTGCATCGAACAGGCCGAATGATAGGCGACGACCGTGCCCGGCTTGCGCACCGGTTCGGGCAGGTCGATGGCGGTCAGGTATTCGGTAATGTCCTTGGCCAGCGCGGAGACACGTGCAGCCTTTTCGGCGTAGGCCGGATCAAGCCGCAGCATGAAACCGTAATCCTTGATGGTCGTACCGCAGCCCGACGCGGTGATGATGATGGCATCGATCCCGCCTTGTTCAATCGCGCGGGTCCAGGCATCAACATTTTGCCTTGCAGAAGCAAGGGCGGCTTGCTCGCGGCCCATGTGATGGACGAGCGCGCCGCAACAGCCCTCGCCCGGCGACACCACGACCTCGACGCCAAGCCGCGTCAGCAGTGAAATGGTCGTGTCGTTGATGGCGGGATCGAGCACCGATTGCGCGCAACCGGTGAGGATGGCGACGCGGCCCCTCTTCGCCCCCTGCCCA
Organism: Mesorhizobium sp. B1-1-1; assembly: GCF_006442955.1. Taxonomy (NCBI): domain Bacteria; kingdom Pseudomonadati; phylum Pseudomonadota; class Alphaproteobacteria; order Hyphomicrobiales; family Phyllobacteriaceae; genus Mesorhizobium; species Mesorhizobium sp. B1-1-1. The sequence continues at coordinate 212,863 of NZ_VFWW01000002.1, read as the reverse complement.
GTATGGGTGCCCGGCGAAGCCATCGGCGATGCTCCCGGGATCGATGCCGGCACGAGCTTGAGCATGGCACTGACTGGCTTCAGCGCCGGGACTTTTTCGAACAGGCCAATGAACGGCTTGCCCAGTTTCGCCAATTTGAGCGCGGCGCGAAAACGCTGGGGATAGGGCAGGACGAGGGCCAGCATGGCGCGGGTCAGGCGATCGAGCAGCGGCCGCCTATAGGTCTGCTGGATATGGGCGCGGGCATGGTCGACCAGATGCATGTAGTTGACGCCAGACGGGCAGGTGGTCATGCAGGCGAGGCAGGACAGGCAGCGATCGATATGGGTGACGATCTCCTTGTCGGCGGGGCGACCGTTTTCCAGCATATCCTTGATCAGGTAGATGCGCCCGCGCGGTGAATCGAGTTCGTTGCCCAGCGTCACATAGGTCGGGCAGGTAGCGGTGCAGAAACCGCAATGCACGCATTTGCGCAGAATCTTTTCCGACTCGGCAACATGCGGGTCGGCAAGCTGTGCGGGCGAGAAATTGGTCTGCATCTCTTGATGTCCTAGGCCATGCGGCCGGGATTGAGGATGTTCTTGGGGTCGAATTCGTGCTTCAGCCGCTGGCTGAGCGCTGCCAGTGAGGGAGCCTGCGGCTCGAACACCGGCAGGGCGGCGCGGTGCGAAGGAGCCGCGCGCACCAATGTCGCATGGCCGCCGCCATGTTTTCTCAGAAGTCCGCGCAGCAGCGTCGCTTCCGGGTCACCCTCCTCCATGCGCAGCCACACCAGTCCGCCCTGCCAGTCATAGAAGGCGCTGACGGCAGCCTGCATGCGCAACGTGAAAACCATCTGGTGCGCCTGGGCAGGCGCCATCGATACGCGCCAGACCGGTTTGTCGCTGTTGTCCGCGAAAGGCCTGCAATCGCGCACGTCACGCCACAGGGCAGCCGACGCTTCGCTGGAAATCTCTTCGAGTGGTCCGGCATTTCCGAGCAACGTCTTCAGCGCGGCGATGCGATAGACGACGGAGGGGCCAAAACCTTCCACCCGCAGCAGCGTGGCTGCATCATTGCCGAGCACGCCTGCGGCAACCCGTGCGGCAATCCGCTCCGGCAGGTGCGCGGCGCTCGATACTTCCGCGCTGGAGCCGAGCGCCAGCGCCATCGCCGCGGCGGCCGCATCGTCGAGCAGGCCGCGGACGGCGAGCGTGACCTCGGTCTCGGCCGATGGCAGCACCTTGAAGGTGACGTCGGTGAACACCGCCAGCGTGCCCCAGCTGTTGGCCATCAGCTTGGACAAATCGTACCCGGTGACGTTCTTGACCACGCGGCCGCCGGATTTGAATGCCTCGCCGCGGCCGGACACCACGTTGATGCCCAGGATATGGTCGCGCGCCGCCCCCGCCTTCAGCCGGCGCGGGCCGGAGAGGTTCGCTGCAAGCGCACCACCAAGCGTGCCCTTGCCCGGCTCGCCGCCGAGCAGCGGGCCGTAATCCATCGGCTCGAAAGCGAGTTGCTGGCCGTTTTGCGCCAGCAGCGTCTCGATTTCGGCCAGCGGCGTGCCGGCCTTTGCCGACAGCACCAGTTCGGCTGGTTCATAGAGCGTGACCCCGGCGAGCCTCGACAGGTCGAGCGTGTGCTCGGTCTGCAGCGGACGGCCGATGCCGCGCTTGGAGCCATGGCCGAGGATTTCGAGTGGCGAGCCTTCCGCCGCCGCCCAGGCGACGGTGGAGAGGACTTCGGAAGGGGTGGTGGGAGTGAAGGTGGTCATGGCGCCGATGCGCCATATGCAAATGCGGAAAAGCCGCGTTCCTTCGCGCCCCCCTCTGTCCTGCCGGACATCTCCCCCTCAAGGGGGGAGATTGGATGCCGCGCCGGGTTTCGCCAATCTCCAGCGTTGGCGGAAGGGCGAAGCGACGAAGCTGCCAATCTCCCCCCGTGAGGGGGAGATGTCCGGCAGGACAGAGGGGGGCGTTCAGGCGCTGACATAACCCTCAAAACCTCGGAATGTCCGGAAACGCTAACTCTCCGCGATGCACATGCATGCGCCCCAGCTCCGCGCAGCGGCGCAGTTGCGGGAACACCTTTCCCGGGTTGAGCAGATGATTGGGATCGAAGGCGCATTTGACCCGCATCTGCTGGTCGAGGTCGATCTGGTTGAACATTTCCGGCATCAGGTCGCGTTTCTCGACGCCTACCCCATGCTCGCCGGTCAAGACGCCGCCGACCTTGACGCACAGCCGCAATATGTCGGCGCCGAAACTCTCGGCCTTGTCGAGTTCGCCCGGCACGTTGGCGTCATAGAGGATCAGCGGGTGCAGATTGCCGTCGCCGGCATGGAAGACATTGGCGACGCCGAGCCCGTATTTTTCGGAGAGCTCGCGCATGCCGGCCAGCACGCGCGGCAGTTCCTTGCGCGGGATGGTGCCGTCCATGCAATAATAGTCGGGCGAGATACGGCCGACCGCGGGGAAGGCAGCCTTGCGCCCTGCCCAGAAGCTCAATCGCTCCTGCTCCGACTGCGAAATGCGGCAGGTGGTCGAACCGTTGCGGATGGCGATCGCCTCGACCGCGGTGATGAGATGATCGACCTCGACGCTGGGCCCATCGAGCTCGACGATCAGCAGAGCCTCGACATCCAGGGGATATCCGGCATGGACGAAATCCTCCGCCGCATGAATCGCCGGACGGTCCATCATCTCCATGCCGCCCGGAATGATGCCGGCGCCGATAATGTCAGCGACGCATTGGCCACCCTGCTCGCTGGTCGGGAAGCCGATCAGCAGCGCACGTGCCGTCTCCGGCTTCTTCAAAATGCGCACGATGACTTCGGTGACGACGCCCAGCAGGCCTTCGGAGCCGGTCATGACGCCGAGCAGGTCGTAGCCTTCCGCGTCCAGATGCCTGCCGCCGAGCCGCACCACCTCGCCGCTCATCAGCACCATCTCGATGCCGAGCACATTGTTGGCGGTCAGGCCGTATTTGAGGCAGTGCACGCCGCCGGAATTTTCGGCGACATTGCCGCCGATCGAACAGGCGATCTGGGAAGATGGGTCGGGGGCGTAGTAAAAACCCTCCTGCTCGACGGCGGTGGTGATGCCGAGATTGGTGACGCCCGGCTGGGCGACGACGATGCGATTGGGGAAATCGATCTCGATAATGCGGTTGAAGCGGCTCATGACCAGGAGCACCGCGTCCTCCAGCGGCAGCGCACCGCCCGACAGCGAGGTGCCGGAGCCGCGCGGCACGACGCGGATGTTGCGGTCATTGCAGTATTTCAGCACGCGCGAAACCTGTGCCACCGTTTCGGGAAGCACCACGACCAATGGCAATTGCCGGTAGGCGGTCAGGCCATCGCTCTCGAAGGCGCGCATTTCGTTGGCCGCGTCGACCACACCCTCGCCCGGCACGATAATGCGCATGTCGGCGACGATCTCGCCGCGCCGGCGCATCGTGGCGTCGTCTGGCTTGGGCATGGCAAGGCCGGACATCGGCAGCCTCATCTCGCGTGACTGGTCAAAATCTTTTACCAGTGAAGGGCGTCGGTTGCAAACCCCGCTTTGACCGAGAGCGGACACGGACGCAACGGACGCCTTCCGTAGCGGCAATCTGCCGCTGGTGCGCTTTATCCTGTGGGAAGTAAAGGCGCGCCTACTCGCCCGGATGTTTCGTCGGCTCGGAATGCATGCGCCGCACCCGCCGCACGCCCCACCAGACCAGCAGGATGGCGAGCGGCACGCACGCCGCCGTGACCACTTCGGGCGCGAAGGCATGGCCGAAGATCGAGGCGCCCTTGGCGACATAGCCGACGAGGCCGACGACATAGTAGGAAACGGCCGCGACCGACAGGCCTTCGACGGTCTGCTGCAGGCGCAGTTGCAACCGGGCGCGATTGTTCATCGAGGCGAGCAGGTCGCGGTTCTGCTTCTCGACCTCGACATCGACCCAGGTGCGCAGCAGCGTGGTGGCGCGCGTCAGCTTGCGCGACAGGTTGGCCTGACGCTCCTCGACCGAACGGCAGGTGCGCATGGCAGGCGCCATGCGCCGCCGCAGGAACCCCGCCCAGGTGTCATATCCCTGTACGGCTTCTTCCTCGAGCGCTTCCAGCCTTTCGCCGACGATACCGTCATAGGCACGGCTGGCACCGAAGCGGTAGAGGCTCGACGCCGCGTCGGCTTCCAACTCAGCCGCGAGTTCGGTCAGGTCGGCAAGCAATTTCTGGCTGTCGCGGGTCTCGGCGAGTTTCATCTCCAGCGTGATCTGGGCCAGCCTGTCCTCGATACGGCGGGCGCGGCCGGACAAGGCCAGCGCCAGCGGCAGGCCGAGCATGGCCAGCGTGCGATAGGTCTCGATGTCGATCAGCCGCTGCGACAAGGCGCCGGTGCTGGCCGGCGTCAGGCCGCGGTCAAGGATCAGCATACGGGTCAGGCCGTCGCCATCCTGGCGGAAATCGGTGACGATTGCAGCATTGCCGCGTTCGACCAGCGAATAGCAGAGGCTGGTCGGATCGAAGCCGGCGATCGACCGCTCGCCCGCCTGCGTCCATTTGCGGATCTCGAGCCGGATGCCTGAAATAACGGTTCCGGGTGGAGAAAATCCGTTGCCGAACGGCGAATCCTCCTGGCCCTTGCCGCCTTCGGCAAGCGGCCCTTCCCACAGATAGGTGGAGAATTCGGTATGCCGCTCCCAGCGCAACGAGCCCTGGCCCCATCTCATGGCGTGATGGCGGGCCTGACGGTCGGGCGCGGCTATGCCGAGCCGGCGCGACAGCTCGGAAAGCACCGAATGATCGACGCCGGCGCCACCCTCGGTCATGAAGGCGAGCTGGATCAGCACACGCGGCTTCTCGATCAGCGGGTGCGGACGGGCATGGACTTCGCCCAGCGCGCCGGGCCGTCCCTCATGCGCGGGAAATCCGAGCACGCTGCCCTTGGCGCGCGGCTGAAATTCGAGATTGGACGGGTCGTGCGACACGGCTTGTTCCCCGGGTTTCTTTGAACCCTCTTGCAGTTGCGTCCTCTAGAGCCAATAGGCTCCTGACGCAAACAGCAAAGTTTAGCCGAAGAGGATAGGGGCGCGAGCGGGGAAGCCGACACGCTTCGACCAATTGGATAAATAATTTGACCAGTTGGCGACGCTGGCTTTATCTTGCGCGACACCGGTTCAACACTCCCAGGCATGCCGTTGAGCGACATTTTTTCCAGAATCGAGCACTCGCGAACCGCCGACGAGGTGGTGCAGCAGATCGAAAGCCTCGTCCTCGAAGGCGTGCTGCGCACCGGCGACCGGCTGCCTGGCGAGCGCGAGCTGGCACGCCAGTTCGATGTGTCCCGGCCGATCCTGCGCGACGCGCTGAAGGCGCTCGAGGGACGCGGCCTTTTGACGACGCGGCCGGGCGGCGGCACATATGTCGCCGACATCATCGGCCAGCTGTTCACCAAGCCGGTGGCGGACCTGATCTCGACGCACCGCAAGGCGGTGGCCGATTACCTGGAGTATCGCCGCGAGGTGGAGGGGATCGCCGCCGAATATGCGGCGCGGCGCGCCACGCCGGAGGACCTGGCCCTGCTCGACCGCATCATGGCACGCATGGACGAAGCGCACCGCACCGGGGATTTCGACGACGAAGCCGAGATCGACGTCGAATTCCATCATGCGATCTGCGAATGCGCGCACAACATCCTGCTCCTGCATACGCTGCGCTCCTGCTACAGGCTGCTGTCGGAAGGCGTGTTCCAGAACCGGTTGCTAGTGTTCACGGTGCCCGGCGCGCGCGATGCGCTGCTGGCCCAGCACCGGGCGATCCACATCGCGGTCAAGGCCGGCGACCCGGCCGGCGCGCGGCAGGCGGCGATGGACCACATGATCTATGTCGAGCGGTCGATGGCGCAAGCCGAGCGCAGCGGCGACTGGCAGCGCGTATCGCGGCTCAGGCTCAGGCAACGCTCTGAAGCCGGCGATGCCGAACCGGCGCGCAAACGCTCCTGAACGATATCGATCAAGCGGGGACACGATGAGCGACATTCTCACCATTGCCGACCTCAAGGACCTGGCGCGACGGCGCGTGCCCAGGATGTTCTTCGAGTATGCCGATTCCGGCGCATGGACCGAGAGCACCTACCGGGCCAACGAGGAGGACTTCCAGAAGATCAAGTTCCGCCAGCGCGTGCTGGTCGACATGAGCAACCGCTCACTGGAATCGACCATGATCGGCGAGAAGGTGGCCATGCCGGTGGCGCTGGCCCCAACCGGCCTGACCGGCATGCAGCATGCCGACGGCGAGATGCTGGCGGCGCAGGCGGCCGAGGAATTCGGCGTGCCGTTCACGCTATCGACGATGAGCATCTGCTCGATCGAGGATGTCGCGTCGGTGACGAAGAAGCCGTTCTGGTTCCAGCTTTACGTGCTGCGCGATAAGGACTTCGTGCTCGACCTGATCGACCGGGCAAAAGCGGCGAAATGCTCGGCGTTGGTGCTGACGCTCGACCTGCAGATCCTCGGCCAACGGCACAAGGATGTCCGCAACGGACTTTCGGCGCCGCCCAAGATGACGCTGGCCAACATCGCCAACATCGCGGTCCGTCCGCGCTGGTGGATGGGCATGGCCGGCACGAAGCGCCGCACGTTCCGCAACATCGTCGGCCACGCCAAGGGCGTCGGCGACGTGGCTTCGCTGGCGTCATGGACGACGGAGCAGTTCGACCCGCATCTGTCGTGGAAGGATGTCGCCTGGATCAAGGAACGCTGGGGCGGCAAGCTGATCCTGAAAGGCATTCTCGATAAGGAAGACGCATTGATGGCCGCTGAAACGGGCGCCGACGCGATCGTGGTTTCCAACCATGGCGGGCGTCAGTTGGACGGCGCATCCTCGTCGATCATGGCGCTGGAGGAAATCGCGGACGCGGTCGGCGACAGGATCGAGGTGCACATGGATGGCGGCATCCGCTCCGGCCAGGACGTGCTGAAGGCACTGTGCCTCGGCGCCAGGGGCACCTATATCGGCCGGCCGTTTCTCTACGGCCTGGGCGCGCTCGGCAAGGAAGGCGTTACCAAGGCGCTGGAAATCATACGTAAGGAGATGGACATCACACTGGCGCTGTGCGGAAAACGTCTGGTGACCGACATGGGCAAGGACCAGATCCGGCGCTAGCCAGGTCGGCGACGGCCTGATCACGGAGACAGCGATACGTTGGCAGAACCCGACATTCATTTCCTGGACGCGCGCGGACCGGACGGCATGCGGCTCTACGCAATCGGCGATGTCCATGGCCGGCTCGATTTGCTGGCCGCCATGCATCAGCGAATCGAGAGCGAGCTCGAATGGAAGCCGGCTCGCGACTGGCGCGTCATCCACCTCGGCGACTATGTCGACCGTGGGCCGGACTCCAAGGACGTCGTCGATTTCCTGATCGAGGCGCGCAAACGCGATCCGCGAAACCTGATGCTTGCCGGCAATCACGATCTCGGCTTTCTCGATTTTCTCGATACCCCTGACCCGGACGGGCTTTTCATGCGCTATGGCGGGGTCCAGACGGCGCTATCCTACGGTGTGCCCCTCGCGGCCGACGCCGGCTGGTTCGGCAGGATGGAGACGATGAGACGGGGGCATCAGGCTCTGCTCGAAGCAGTACCGCAACACCATATCGATTTCCTGCGTTCGCTACCCTTCTCAATCAGCTTCGGCGACTTCTTCTTCTGCCATGCCGGCATCCGGCCAGGCGTTGCCCTGGAGAACCAGAATCCGCAGGATCTGATCTGGATCCGCGACGTTTTCCACGATCACGCCGGCCTTTTCCCGAAGATCGTGGTGCACGGCCACACGCCCGTTCCCGAGGCGGAGGTCATGGCCAACCGCGTCAATGTCGATACGCTCGCCTGGCAATCAGGCATGCTGAGCGCGCTCGTTATCGAGGACGCCGACAAACGCATTCTGACAATGACAATAAGGGAAGCTTGAGTGGCGCGCGTCGCGGAAACGACGCGAACGGTCCGGCTATTCAGCGCAGCGAAGCGGTGACGCCGTAGCCGTCGACGGCGTTGTGGTTGTTGGCGGCATCGGCCGCATAGATGCCGAGACCGCAAATCACGATGGCGGACATCATGGCAAAGGACAGAAGCGCTGCTTTCACGGACGTCATCTCTTGTTGAGCTTCCTGCATCTGTGCACGAGGCGGTTACCAATGCGTTGAAACCGAAAATACGTCTCAAAGTTTCGACGATTTCGCGCTTCTAGGCACGTTCTGTATCGGCGGTGTGTCGCACGGGCCACACAAAGGTCCATCGCGGTTGCACCGGTGATGCAGAGCGCGCGCCTTCTAGGATGGCGGGCGTACACAAGCCAAGGACGAAACCGGTTTTCCCCAGGCGGATTCACCGCCGCGTGCCAATTATGCCACGCCCTGGTCCGCAGAGATGATGCTCAGATCGTCGCCACCCATGCGCGGGCGATGGCAAGGCCGGCAGCATCGGCATCCGGTCCGTTACGGGCCATTTCGCCATCGAGCTTGCCGGCCCAGTCGGGGTGGCGCGCTGCAATGATCGGCGCGAAAGAGGTGCTCCAGTCCTTCACCAGCGGCCGATCGGCCTCGAAATGGAACTGGAAGCCGTAGACGGCGCGGCCGACGCGGAACGCCTGGTTCTCGGCGACATCATTGCCGGCGAGCCGCACGGCGTTTTCAGGCAGCACGAAGGTGTCGTCGTGCCATTGGAAGATCGGGAACTTTTCCGGAAGCTCGGCCAGCACCGGATCGGCCTTGGCGTCCGGCGTCAGCGAAACGCCGCGCCAGCCGAATTCGTTGGCGCCGCCGATGCGGTTCTCGCCGCCGAAGGCGCGGGCAACCAGCTGGCTGCCGAGGCAGATGCCGAGCACCGCGCGGTTCTTGCCGGCGAAATCGCGGGTCAGTTCGAGCAGCGCCGGAAAATAGGGATATTCCTCATCGGCCAGCGCGTTCTGGCCGCCGCCGAGCACCACCATGGCGTCGTGGCCGTTCGCATCATCCGGCAGCGGATCGCCCTTGTAAGGAAGGCGGATGTCGAGATCGGCACCGGCTTCCGCAAGTGCCGCGCCGACCTGGCCGAGGCCGGTGTTGTCGTAGTTCTGGACCACCAGCACCCGCATCGCAAAACCCTGCTGACGTGAAAACGATGCGACGAGCGATATCATGGCGCCGGCATTTCAGCCAAGATGCGGGCGCGCGGAGAAAACTATGCCACTGCAAAACCGGGTCGATCCGTTCGGCGCTATCCACGCCGTGCCCGAGCGCGGCCTGTTCATGGGCAATCGCGGCATCATCCACGATCCCGAAACCAGGACGCTGTTGAAAAAACGCTGGGCGCTTCACGCCTGGATCATCTGCGTCTGCGACTTCGGCGACGTGCGGCGCGAGCCGATGGGCCGCAACCGGCGACGTGATGATCTATCGGGACCCAAGGCGGGCTGGACGGAACTGTTCTTCCTCGACGAGGTGACGGCGCTGGCGGCGGGCCATCGGCCCTGCTTCTTCTGCCGGCGCGAACGGGCCAGGGATTTTGTGGGTCGCTTCGGCGAAGCCTTCGGCATAACGGAGCCGCGCGCGCCGCAGGTCGACAAGCGGCTGCACAAGGAGCGGCTGGCCGCGGGCGGCAAGCCGCCGGTGGTGGCGGCTGACGAGCTTGCAGGCCTGCCCGACGGCACGATGGTCGAGGGTGGAGGCAATGCCTACGCCTTGCGTCGCGGCAAGGCGCTGCGCTGGTCGTTCGCAGGATATTGCGGAGCGCAGGATTTCAACGACCTCGCTCATCGGCCGCTACGGCTGCTGACGCCGCCGACCACGATCGGGGTGTTGAGGCGAGGCTACGAACCCGTCTGGCATCCTTCCGCCAAGGCTTGACGCCAACCGCCGGCTCGCCCATTCCTCGGCCATGCGCGCCAATTACAAGATGCAACGCCTGTTCGTGCCCGACGATCTCGGGCCGGAGATCGAGTTCGACGCCGGCCACCAGCAGAGCCATTATCTCCTGCACGTGCTGCGGCTTGGCGAGGGCGCCGAGATCCTGTTGTTCAACGGCCGCGACGGCGAATGGTCGGCGGCCATCGCGGCCAAATCCAAGAAGGCGGTGAAGCTGAGGGTGCTGGCGCGGCAACGGCCGCAGCCGCCGCTGCCAGATCTCGTCTACTGCTTCGCACCGCTGAAGCAGGGCCGGCTCGACTATCTCGTGCAGAAGGCTGTCGAGATGGGCGCCGGCGTGCTGCAGCCGGTCATCACCCAGCACACGCAAGTGGCCAAACCCTCCATCGACCGCTTGCGCGCCAACGTCGTCGAGGCGGCCGAGCAGTGCGGCATACTTGCGGTGCCGCAGGTGCGGGAAGCGGAAAAGTTCGAACGCCTGCTGACCGGCTGGGACACGGATCGGCGGCTGGTCTTCTGCGACGAGGACGCTTCGACCAACAATCCCCTGCCCGCGCTGCAAGCGGTAAGCGAAAGGAAGCTCGGCCTGCTGGTCGGGCCGGAAGGCGGATTTTCCGATGAGGAGCGCAAGCTGTTGCGCGCTCTGCCTTTCGTCACTGCCATTCCGCTCGGCCCGCGCATCCTGCGCGCCGATACGGCCGCCGTGGCCGCACTGGCGGTGATGCAGGCCACAATCGGCGATTGGTGAGGGTTTCTTCCTCCCCTCTTGTGGAGATGGGAAGAGCCGCATCGTTCAATTCCTGTTGACCTCTGGCTCAGGATTTTTCGCTTGATCGGCTACTGACATTTCGTCCATCTAGCGCCGGCGGTCTTCCGGCCGCCCTGCAGTGCCGCGCGTCGACGCGCAAAGGCCGCTGTAGTACTTTGATTTTGGCGCATATCCCGAAAATCGAGGTCGATTTCGGGATCATAGCGCCGCAGGGGCTTGATGATGGCGCGCGACACAACCGATTTCCGGCCGATCGAAGGCATGGACGAACTCGTCGCGCATCTGGCCGAGGGCAACAAGCCGCGGGACAAGTGGCGCATCGGCACCGAGCACGAGAAATTCCCGTTCTACGTCGACGGCAACGGGCCCGTGCCCTATGGCGGCGAGCGCGGCATACGCGCCATCCTCGAAGGCATGCAGTCAAAGCTCGGGTGGGACCCCATCATCGATGACGGCCGCATCATCGGCCTGGTCGAGCCGACCGGCCAGGGCGCGATTTCGCTGGAGCCCGGCGGCCAGTTCGAACTCTCCGGCGCGCCGCTGGAGACGATCCACCAGACCTGCCGCGAGGGCAATGCCCACCTGGCGCAGGTGCGCGAGATCGCCGAGCCGATGGGCATCCGCTTCCTTGGCCTTGGCGGCAGCCCGAAATGGTCGCTGGCCGAGACGCCGAAAATGCCGAAGTCGCGCTACGAGATCATGACGCGCTACATGCCCAAGGTCGGCACCAAGGGCCTCGACATGATGTACCGCACCTGCACGATCCAGGTTAATCTCGACTTCGAGAGCGAGGTGGACATGCGGCGCAAGATGCAGGTGTCGCTGAAGCTGCAGCCGCTGTCGACGGCGCTGTTCGCCAATTCGCCCTTCACGGAAAGCCGGCCGAACGGCTTGCAGAGCTGGCGCGGCGACATCTGGCGCGACACCGACAACCAACGCTCGGGCCTGCTCGAATTCTGCTTCTCGCCCGATTTCGGTTTTGCCGACTATGTCGAATGGGCACTCGACGTGCCGATGTATTTCGTCATCCGCGACGGCCAGTACCACGACATGACGCACGTCACCTTCCGTCAGTTCATGGCCGGGGCCGTCCGCAATGAAATCCCGGACGGATTGCCGACGATGGGCGACTGGGCTAACCATCTGTCGACGCTCTTCCCTGACGTGCGGCTGAAGCGCTTTCTCGAGATGCGCGGCGCCGATGGCGGGCCGTGGCGGCGCATCTGCGCCCTTCCGGCCTTCTGGGTCGGGCTGCTTTATGACGAGGCAGCGCTCGATGCGGCGGAGGCGCTGACCTCGAGCTGGACCTACGGGGAAGTGCTGGCGATGCGCAACGCCGTGCCCGAACAAGGCATTTCGGCGCCGTTCCGCAACGCCACGTTGCGCGACATCGCTCGCGACGTGCTCACCATCTCGCGCATGGGGCTGAAGAACCGCGGCAAGAAGAACCGCGACGGCTATGACGAGACCTCGTTCCTCAACACGCTCGACGAGGTCGTGGCGCGCGGCACCACCAGCGCCGAGGAGATGCTGTCGGCCTACCACACGCGCTGGGGCGGCTCGATCGAGCCGGTGTTCATGGAATACGCCTATTAACCCTCGGCTTCGAGGCGGCCAGGCTCCTGCAAAAGCCGCTTCAATCGGCGGTGGAAACGAATTAGGCTTCTCCGGCGAGGATTTCCGGAGGAGAGACCAATGCCTTCCTTGTTCGACATGCTGGCACAAGCCCAGAACGGCAGCGGCATGCAGGCGCTTGCCCAACAATACGGGCTCTCGATGCAGCAGACGCAATCTGCGGTGGAGGCGTTGCTGCCTGCCTTTTCGCAAGGACTGAGGCGCAACACCGCCGATCCCTATGGGCTCGGCGCCTTCATGACGGCGATGGCGAGCGGCCAGCACGCCAAGTATTTCGAGGACGCGACCCGGGCCTTCTCGCCGCAAGGCATCAATGAGGGCAACGGCATTCTGGGGCATCTGTTCGGCTCGAAGGATCTGTCGCGCGCGGTTGCCGGCCAGGCGGCGCAAGCGACCGGTATCAGCCAGCAGGTGCTGCAACAGATGCTGCCGGCCCTGGCCTCGATGATGATGGGCGGGCTGTTCAAGCAGACCACCAATCAGTTGGCCGGGGGGCAGATGCAGGCGGCCAGCGGCTTCGGCGCCGCCGGCAGCAATCCGCTGGGCGAGATCATCGAGCAGATGATGCGCCAGGGAGGCGGCCTGGGCGGCGCCCAGGCGCCGGCGCCGCAGCCGAGCCCGCCATCGCAAGACCCGATGGACAACCCGCTTGGCAAGGTGCTGCAGGACATGTTCGGCGGCGGCGCGCCACAGCCGCAAAGCCGATCCCAGCCACAACCGCAGCAGACACAGAACCCCTTTGGCGACAATCCGCTCGGCAAGGTGCTGCAGGACATGTTCGGCGGTGGCGCGCAGCCGCCGCAGGACCAGCCTCAGCCGCAGCAGACCCAGAGCCCCTATGGCGACAGTCCGCTAGGCAAGATCTTCGAGGAGATGCTGCGGCAGGGTGGCGGTGCATCAGGCGGCGAGCAGCCGGCGCCGCAGCCCCAAGCTCGGCGGCAGCCCCAGGCGCCGCAGCCGCAGGCCAATCCGAGCGGCAGGCCGACGAACCCGTTCGACGATCTGTTTGGCAAGATGTTCGAGACCGGAGCGCAGCAGCGCGACGACTACCAGAAAGGCATGGAGTCGATTTTCGACCAGTTCAAGCGCGGCATGGATCGGCGGTAGCCGTCGCCCAGGTTTTGGCTTTTGCCTCGCGCAAAAAGAAAGCCCGGTCCTTGGGAGGACCGGGCAGCGTGCAGGCAGGCCGGCGGGGGACCGGCAGGGAGTGGGAAGCCTGCATGAACCTTGGTCGCGCTGACTGATGAAAAGGTTCAGCGGGACCGAAATTCAACCGATCAGGCCACCCTGCGGGCGATGTCCTCGATGGTTTCGACGCGATCGCTGGCGATTTCGCGCAGCATCGCCGTCGGATCGCGGCCAAACGGCACGTCGATGGCGACGTGCAGGTCGGCGCGCGTCAGGCCGATATCGGCAAGCTCGGCGTCCGACATCTCGCCGAGGCGATAGAAGGCACGGCGGTTTTTCCAGGCCTGGTAGACATTGGAGACCGCATTGATCGCGCGCGTCGCAACGGCCGGACGCGTGGTGATGCGCGAGGTCTCGGTGGCGAAATCAAACGTAACCATGTCGGTCTCCTTCAGACTCGAACGGGCAAAACCAGGCGATCGGCGCTGGCGACAGCGGCCGTTCCGGCTTCGATTCACATGCCTTCATGTGGACATCAGTAATTTGCCATTGCTCGATTGATTAATCCAACGAATGTTTCTAATCTTAAGCATCAACACTAGTGATGGATCATGCCGATGAAAGCGCCGCTCGATCTCGATCAGTTGCAGACCTTCATCTCGATCGCCGACACTGGCAGTTTCACCCGGGCGGCCGAAGAGGTGCACCGCACCCAGTCGGCGGTGTCGATGCAGATGCGCCGGCTAGAGGAGCGGATCGGCAAGCCGCTGTTCGAAAAGGAAGGCCGCAGCAACAGACTGACGGAGGAAGGCGACAAGCTGCTTTCCTACGCAAGACGGCTGCTCTATCTCAACCGCGAAACGCTGGCCGCCTTCGACGACCGGCGGCTCGAAGGCACGATCCGGATCGGTACGCCGGACGACTACGCCGACCGTTTCCTGCCCGAGATCATGGCGCGCTTCACGCGTTCCAATCCACGCGTCGAACTGACCGTCGTCTGCGAACCGACGCCGGGGCTGGTCGAACACATCAAGCGCGGCAATCTCGACCTGGCGTTGGTGACGCATAACGACGTGCGGGGCCAGTCCGAGGTGGTGCGGCGCGAACCGCTGCTGTGGGTCACCTCGGCCAACCACGCCACGCACGAGCAGGAGACGCTGCCTATGGCCTTTGGCCGGCCAAACTGTATCTGGCGGCGCGCCGCCGTCGACGTGCTTGACCAGCAGAACCGCGACTATCGCATCCTGTTCACCAGCTTTTCCGCAACGGTCATCACCGCCGCGGTGTTGTCGGGCCTGGCGATCTCGGTGCTGCCGGAATGCGCGCTCAGGCCCGGCATGCGGGTGCTGGGCGAGGCCGACGGCTTCGGCGCCCTGCCCGACTGCCGCATCGGCATCATGCGCGGCCAAACCTCGCGGCCGGAGATCGTCGATGCACTGGCCCGGCACATTTCCGAAAGCCTGGACAACATCTCGGTGCCGCTTGGCGAAGAGGCGGGAACGTTCGATTTCGCGGCACTCGCCTTCAGCAAGATGCGGCGAACCAAGCCGAACCAGATCCTGCCGGGCTGGTAAGCGATCAGACGCACCTGAACGCCGACCTGAAAACAGCCAGCTTGACGCCGGCGCGCAACCACCCCCCAATCGGCCGATGAGCGAAGCAGCATCCGAATCACGCAGCAACGCCACCGAATATACGGTGAGCGAAATATCAGGCGCCCTGAAGCGCACGGTCGAGGATGCCTTCGGCAATGTACGGGTGCGCGGTGAAATCTCGGGTTATCGCGGGCCGCACTCCTCCGGCCATGCCTATTTCACGCTGAAGGACGACCGCGCTCGGCTCGACGCCGTGGTGTGGAAAGGCACGATGGGCCGGCTGAAATTCCGCCCCGAAGAAGGAATGGAGGTGATCGCCACCGGCAGGCTCACCACCTATCCCGGCAAATCCAACTACCAGATCGTCATCGACAATCTGGAACCGGCGGGCGCCGGAGCCTTGATGGCGCTGCTGGAGGAGCGCAAGCGCCGGCTGCAGGCCGAAGGCCTGTTCGAGGGGGGCCGCAAGCGGTTGCTGCCCTTCATGCCGCGCGTCATCGGCGTCGTCACCTCGCCGACGGGGGCCGTCATCCGCGACATCATCCACCGGATCAAGGATCGTTTTCCGCTGCATGTGCTCGTCTGGCCGGTGCGGGTGCAAGGCGAAACCGCGGGCGCCGAGGTGACCGCCGCCGTCGCCGGTTTCAACGCGCTGGCAAGGGATGGCACTATCGAGCGCCCGGACCTGCTGATCGTGGCGCGGGGCGGCGGCAGCCTCGAGGACTTGTGGGGCTTCAACGACGAGGCCCTGGCCCGTGCCGTCGCCGCCTCCGCCATTCCGGTGATCTCGGCCGTCGGCCACGAAACCGACTGGACGCTGATCGACCTCGTCGCGGATGTGAGGGCGCCGACGCCGACGGGGGCGGCCGAAATCGCCGTTCCGGTGAAGGCTGACCTCGAAGCGACGCTCGCCAGTCTCGGCGCGCGGCTCAAGGCTGCGGTTTCGCGCAATTTCGAGCGCAAGCGCCAGTCCGTGCGCGGGGCAGCGCGTGCGCTGCCCTCGCCCGATCAGTTGCTGGCGCTGCCACGTCGTCGCCTCGACGAGGCGGCGAGCCGGCTCGGGCGCGGCCTCATGGTTTCGACCGAACGCAAGCGGGGACGCTTCCTCGCCCTGAAACTGACGCCGGCAATGCTGTCGCAGCGAATTGCCGAGGCGCGGCGGACCAACGAGCGCAATCTCCTGCGGGCACAGGGTGCGTTGCGCGCGCTGACGAGGGCCCGGCGCGCCGAACTCAATCGCGCCGCCGATCAGTTGCCGAAATGCGCCCGGGCGTCGCTGCAGCGGCTCCGGCAGCAATTGGCGGCGCTGCAGGGCCGCATCACCATAGAGCCCACGGCGCGGCGGCAGCGGACCCAAAGGGATTTCCTGACCGCGCTGACGCGGCGCAGCACGCATGCGGCATCGCTGAGGCTGGAGCGGCTGCGCAGTCGCGTCGCCCAGGCCGACCGCTTGCTGGCGACGCTGTCGCACAAGGCGGTGCTGGCACGCGGCTTCGCCCTGGTGAAGGATGCCGACGGCGCCGTCGTCAAGCGTGCGGCGGAATTGACGGCGGGGATGGCGCTGTCCCTGGAGTTCGCCGACGGCACGGCGGATGCGGTCGCGACCAGCGGCTCGGCGCGGCCACGACCGGCCGCCAAAACCGCGACCAAGGCCAAGGAGCCCGGCAGCCAGGGCTCCCTATTCTGAACCGTGACATGACAGACAATCCGCATCATCACAAAACGCCCTCCGGCAAGCCGCGCGCGCGAAGCTTCGGCATCGGCTTCGACGGCACGCCCGGCCCGTTCAACGCGATCACCGACGTGGCTGGAGTGTCGGTCGGCTATTCCACGCTGATTTCAGGCGACGGCCCGCTCGTCGTGGGCCAGGGACCGGTGCGCACCGGCGTGACCGCGATCCTGCCCAGGCCGCGGGCCGACCTTGCCATACCGGTCTTTGCCGGCATCTTCAGCCAGAACGGCAATGGCGAACTGACCGGCTCGCATATCGTCGAGGAGACCGGCGCCTTCAACTTCCCCATCACCGTCACCAACACGCATTCCTGCGGCGTTTCGCGCGACGGCACGCTGCGCTGGATGAGCCAAGTGCTGCCGGCGGCACTCGACAGCGGCTGGGGACTGCCGGTGGCAGCGGAAACCTATGACGGCTTCCTTAACGACATCAATGGTCATCATGTGACACCAGGGCATGTTGCCGAGGCGCTCGACGGTGCCGCCAGCGGACCGATCGAGGAAGGCAGCGTCGGCGGCGGCACCGGCATGATCGCCTTCGGCTTCAAGGCCGGTTCGGGCACCGCGTCGCGCATCACCGAATGGCAAGGGCGTGCCTACACCGTCGGCGCCGTCGTGCAGGCGAATTTCGGCAAGCGGCGCAATTTCACGCTTCGAGGCCTGCGCGCCGGGCTGGAGCTCGTCGAACCGGCGATCCGCGAAGGCACCCCACGTGCCGAAAAAGGCTCGATCATCGCCGTTATTGCCACCGACGCACCGTTCCTGCCGCATCAGATGAAGCGGCTGGCCCGCCGTGTGCCGCTCGGCGTCGCCATGACCGGCGGCTTCGGCTATCACAGTTCCGGCGACATCTTCCTCGCCTTCTCTACCGCCAATCCCGACGCGGCCCTGGCGCCGCCGGGCCGGATCGCTCGCGCCGAGTTCATCCCCGACAGCGACATCGATCCGTTCTTCGATGCCGTGGTCCAGGGCGTCGAGGAAGCCGTCCTCAATGCGATGGTCGCCAACGAGGACATGACCGGCCGCGACGGCAATTTCGTGCCGGCGCTGCCGAAGGCGTGGCTGGAGGAGAAATTCGGCTGAGACAAATACGCGGACCGAATGGTCCGCGTATTCATACAGGATTGCTCCTGAATTATTCCGCGGCCTTGCTCGCGGCCTGCTGGTGCTCGTCGGCCTCGGCCGCTTCCTCGAGCCGGGAGGCGATGAGTTCCTGGATGTCGCCGACTTCTTCCTGGATATCCTCCAGCGGTATGCCGACCTCGGCCGCCTTGGCAGCGCATTCCCTGGCCAGCGTCTCGGCCTGCTTCTCGATCCTGGCGTGGGACTGGCAATGGACTTTTTCGCCAATCCATCCCTGCAAGAATTCGATGGCGTGCTCACTCATATTGCTTTTCCCTGGCGGCGAAGCCGGTTGGTAATCATAAACGTCGGCATCCGGTGAAGGATGCATGTCCCCATTCCAGCCGAGTCGCCACCGGACGGCAAGCCGATGTCGTCCAAGGTCCACAGAGCCAAAGGAAATAGAGGATTGAAGAACATTTTCTGTTTCTGGGGGGCGGGTATCGTTTGGCGGGAATCCTGTCCCGCCTCGAGAGGCTGCTTCTACTTGCTTCTTACGGTTTTCAGGTCCGCTTGCATCTCAATGGCTGTCACAACAGCTGCCCGATGACGTTGCCGTTTCCAGGCACAAGCCATCGAAGCCGCCGCTATATAGTGACATCCCCATGCAATGTCGACTCTCTCCGCCGCCTTGCATGGAAGCCCCGCGAAAGCTGCATAGGTCACCGTGCCGATCAGAAGGTCTCGACCCAGGGCCTGAGCTCGAGTTCCCAGGTCCAGGCGCTGCGGTTCTGGCGATGGATGCCGAGATAGGCCTCGGCGACCGCGTCCGGCGATAACCGTCGATCCTGCGGGTCGGGAGCCCCTCCCGGCACGGTCGAGGCAATGGCGCCATCGATGACGAAATGCGCGACATGGATGTTCTTGGGGGCCAGTTCGCGAGCCATGGATTGCGCCAGTCCACGCAAGCCGAATTTGGGCATCGCGAAACCGGCCGAGCCGGCGAATCCCTTGACGCTTGCCGTCGCGCCGGTGAAGAAGATCGAGCCCGAGCCTTGCGAAAGCAGCCGGTTGGCTGCTTGCTGGCCAACCAGGAAGCCGCCATAGGCCCCCACCAGCAAGGCCTGCCTGACAGCCTCTGGATCGAGTTCGGCTATCGGGCCACGGGCGCGTCCGCTGGCATTGAAGACCACGAGCGACAGCGGGCCGGCCTTGTCAGCGACCTCGAACAGGCGCTGCACCGACGCGGCATCGGAGACATCGGTTGCCACGGCTTGGGCGCCGGTCTGCGCCAGCAACGGGTCGAGCTTCTCGACGTTGCGGGCGGCCAGCACGACACGAAAACCTTCCCTTGCGAGAAGGCGCGCAAGCGAGGCGCTCAATCCGGATCCCGCTCCGGCAATGACGGCGACATTGGATGTCATGAGCATCTCTCTTTCGCGGTGGTGACTGGATTGGAGAGGGTTGCGCCTTCCCAAGTGGAACGCAAGAGAAAGCATTTCCAAGAAAATGGCGTGTCGTCGTGGCGCGCTCCCAGGCCGCAAAAACTGTTCCCGGCAAAGAAAAATGGCCGGGCGCGAAGACGGCCCGGCCAGAAAGAAGGTCATAACCTTCAGAGGGGAACACCGTTCGGAGGAATGGGAGGAAACCTCGAACGATAATTTTATCTTGAGCCCATTTTCGCGCGATGACGACGAATAGAATTCTAAAATTTTGCTGCCCTACAAAAATTTCTACCTGCCGAATGGCTCAGCCTGCCCGGGTCTCGGGCTCAAACAGATCGGCATAATGACGCCGCGCAACGTCGGGATGGGAGCGCAGCCTGCTCTTCAGCACATTGGTTCCGACATCGCGAAACAGCGGATTGTCAGGATCGCTGGCCGGCCCCCGCGCCTGCTCCGCCAGTCCCTCGGGAAGCTCGAGCAGCGGTATCGTGGCATCGAGCTTGGCGCTGAAGAAGAACGGCACCGAGATGCGTTCGACGCCGGCGGGCGGCGTCACGACGCGATGCACGGTGGCTCTCAAATAGCCGTTCGAGGCGAGCTCCAGCAGCTCGCCGATGTTGACGACGAGCGTTCCGGGAATCGGATCCACGTCCACCCAGCTTCCGTCATAGTCGACCTGGAGGCCCTTGTTGTCGTCCTGAAGCAGCAGCGTCAGGAAACCGCCGTCCTTATGCGCGCCGACGCCCTGGTCGCCGCCGGTCGCTTCGCGGCCGGGATAGCGCACGATCTTCATGCGATGATTGGGTTCGCCGCCATAGATCGGATCGAAAGCGTCCTCGGCCTGGTCGAGCGACAGCGCGAAGGCCTTGAGCAGACGAATGGCCACGGCCGTCGCCTTGGCCTGCCAGGCCAGCAGCGCCGGCTTCAGCGCCGGCAACGCCGACGGCCACTGGTTCGGCCCCTGCAGCCGCGTCCAGGCAGGAATTCCCGGGCCTTGCGCGATGGGCGGGCGCTCGACGCCGATGTCGAGCTGCTCGCGCCAGTCGGCCTTGCCCTTGGTCAGTTCGCCGCCAGCGCGGGTATAACCGCGGAACTGCGAGGAATTGACCATCTCTATCGACAGCTTGTCGGCTTCCGGCAAGGCAAAGAAACCCCGCGAAGCGGCGAGCGTCTCGCTGATGTCGGCCCATGGGATGCCGTGGCCAGCCAAATAGAAAAAACCGATGTCGCGCGAGGCGGAGCGCAGATCCGCCAGAAACGTCCGGCGCTCCGACGCGCCTTGTTCGAGACGGCTCAGATCGAGCACGGGCACTATTCTGGGCATGTCAGCTCCTTTCCGGGTTCTTTCCGGGTGCTGCTTGAAAACTTCGCCCGGAAACCCGGGCCCGTGGATGTGCTGCTCCTTTTCCAGCGGCCGAAGCCGCCATCGATGCCCCAAATCTCACGGAGTTCGGTGCGCCGGGAAAGGAACGATCGGCTTTTCGGGGCCGCCGGGACGAACAATTTTTCTATTTGGGCGGGCAGCCTGACGATGAGCGCGATCATTGCGCGAAATACGGGCGTGTCATTTCAGGCACAGCGCGAAGCTGTCATTGGCCCTTGAACGGCCGCGCGGGAGGCGCGTAACATCACGGCACTTGAATTTGAATCTGTTTCATTCGTCCGGGCTAAAGTCCGGATCGGTTTGGATAGGTCCTTGAACACGCAAGCAATCGGCAGCGCGGCGGGGCGCGGCAAATCGTTTGCCCATGTGGCGCAAGCCTCCTGGGGCAAGGGCCCTAGCACCTTGCTGCGTATCATGCGCATGACGCTGCGCCACCCTTGGGAGGTCGCCATCACCATCGTCTCGACCTTCATCGCCGCGACGCTGCAGCTTTTCATTCCGCGCCTGCTGGGACACGCCATCGACCAGGCGCAGGGCGTGGTGGCTGCCGGTGCAAATACCGGGCCGAGCAGGCGCTGTGGAATACGGCGCTGACGCTGCTCGTCGTCAGCATCCTGCGCGGCCAAGGCTGAGCGCTCCTACGGTCAGTTCCGTTCGATGGGGCGGGAAGGGTTCCGGCTGTTCCGGATCACCCTGGCATGAAACAGTCGGTTCCTGACGCATCAGCATCCCGATCCGCAAGGCAGTGAAACTGGGCGAGGACAAACCCACGCTTGTTGCGGCGGAGCAATCCTCTTTGTCTCGGTCCTCAAACGATCAGATCGTCAATTCTGATCGGCAAGTCGCGGATCCGCTTGCCGGTCGCGTGGTAGACAGCGCTGGCGACGGCAGCGGCGGTGCCGACATTGCCGAGTTCGCCCAGGCCCTTCACACCAGCCGGATTGACCTCATGGTCAATCTCCGGAACCAGTATGACGTCAAGGTCCCTGACATCGGCATTCACCGGGACCAGATAATCCTGCAGGTCGCGGTTCACATAGCGGGCATAGCGGGTATCGATCTCGGTCGCCTCATGCAGGGCCTGGCCAATGCCCCAGATCATGCCTCCCATCAGCTGGCTGCGCGCGGTGCGCGTGTTCATGATGCGCCCGGCGGCGAACGCACCGACAATGCGCGGCACACGGATTTCGCGCGTGTAGCTGTTGATGTGCACCTCCACGAATTCGGCCCCGAACGCATATTTCACCGAATCCGCGTCGGACTCGCCGCCATGGAATTCCGACTGGCCGGCATAGAGTTTTTTGAGCGCTTCGGGGGTCGAGCCCTTCGGCGCGAATTCGGCATATTCCTCGATAGCGCCTACCTGCATGGCCTTGAATATATCGGCGGTGCTTGCCGACGCCCCGCCCTTGGTGAGGATCCGTCCCTCGTGGAGGTCCAGTTCCTCATTGTGCGAGCCTGCAAGAGGGCCATCCTCCGCGACCGCTGCGGCGAACAATTTCGTGCGCACAGCATCACACGCCTTGAGCACGGCCGAACAGACGCTGGCAGTGGAAATCGAACCTCCCGATACCGGCGCCGGCGGCAAGGCACTGTCGCCCATCTCGACGGCGACCTTGCCGATGTCGACACCGAGACGTTCCGCCGCCATCTGGCCGGCAACGGTTCGCACACCTGTGCCGATTTCATGCGAGCCGCACTGCACGCGCACGTCTCCTTCGGCGGTCAGGCGCACGCGGGCCGCGCATGGCGCGGCAGCGGTCGGGTAGACTGCCGTCGCACAGCCAATGCCGACGAGCCAGTCGCCGTCGCGCATCGAGCCGACTTTCGCATCCCGTCTCGTCCAGCCGAAGGCATCAGCGGCCTGATCGTAGCATTTCATCAGCGACCGGCTGGAGAACGGCTTGCCGCCGATCGGCTCCTTCTGGGGCTCGTTGATCCGGCGAAATTCGATCGGGTCCATGCCGAGTGCGACGGCCATTTCGTCCATGGCGCTCTCGAGCGCATAGACGTAGGGCGTCTCGGGCGGCGAGCGCATATAGCCGGGCGTGTTGCGATCCGCCTGCACCAGCGAGACATGCGTCAGCACCGAGCCATAGGCATACATGCGACCGGTGGCCGAAGTCCCGCCGACGACATAGGAATCGGGTCTCGAGGTCACCTCCCAGCCTTCATGGCCGAAAGCAGTGATGCGGCCGTCCTTGCCGGCGCCGATGCGGATGCGGTGCCGGGTTTCGGCCCGATAGGTCTGGGTGCCGAACGCCTGCATGCGGCTGACCACACAGCGCACCGGCCGGCCAAGCCGCCTGGCGGCCACAGCCACGATGGCCGTTCGCGCCGTCATCGGCCCCTTCGAGCCGAATGCGCCGCCTACGTTAGGGCAGACGATGCGCACATTCGCTGGGTCGAGCCTCAATTGCCGCGCCAACTCGACTTTCCAGCCGGTCACGTTCTGAGAGGGCTCGTAAACGGTGAGTTGGTCGCCTTGCCAAACAGCGGTGGTCGAGAACAGCTCTATCGGGTTGTGATGCTGGGTCGGCGTCGAATACCGCGCATCGATCTTCATCGGGGCCGATTCATAGGCGGCATCGAAATCGCCGGCCTTGACGTCCTCCTTGAACAACGGGCTTTTGCCGGCGGCGTCGATGGTCTTTGTCCCCGGCATGTCGAAACTGGCGGTCGGTTTTTCCTCGGCATAGTCCGCGCGGATCCTTTGCGCCGCCTCCTCGGCCGCTTCGAAGGTCTCGGCGACCACCAGCGCAATGATCTGACCGTCATGGAAGATCGCCTTGTCATGCAGCGGCCCGATAGAACTCGCGCCGGTATTTCCGAATTTCGGCGTCTCGACCTTGTCGAGGTCGCCATAGGTGACGATGTCGAGCACGCCGGGCACCGAGCGCGCGTCATCCAGGTAAAGCCTGGCGACCTTGCCCTTGGCGATGCTGCTCGTCGCGAGCACGGCGTGCGCAATGTTGGCGGCCGGGAGATCCGCCGCGTATTCGGCCTGGCCGGTCACTTTCAGCCGCGCATCGATACGCGGCAGCGGCTGTCCCATGTTTTCCTTCGGCTGTGGAGCGGCGACGTTCATGATCACACCTTCATGTCACGGGTTTCGAGCAGCCCCCTGATCAAGGTTCGCTTGCCGAGTTCTATCTTGAATGCGTTGTGCCGACGCGGCTGGGCCTCGGCGAACGCGGTTTCGGCGGCCTCGGCCGCCGCTGCCTCGTCGAGCACCTTGCCGCGCAGGATCTCCTCCGCCGCTCTTGCCCGCCAGGGTACGGTCGCCACGCCGCCAAGCGCGATGCGCGCCTCGTTCACGGTCTCGCCGTCGAGGTCGAGGGCGACCGCGGCCGATGCAAGGGCAAACGCATAGGATTGCCGATCGCGGATCTTGAGATAGCGCGAACGCCTGGTCCATGCGCCGGCGGGTACCTCTATGGCGGTGACGATCTCGTCGGGTGCCAGGTCGGTCTCGATGTGAGGGCTGTCCTCGGGCAGGCGATGCAGGCTGGCAAACGGAATCTTTCGCCGCCCGTTGTGGCCTTGGACATGAACCGTGGCGTCAAGCGCGATCAGGGCCTGGGCAAAGTCACCGTGATAGGTCGCGATGCAGTTCTCACTGGTCCCCAGCACGGCATGCTGGCGGTTGAACCCGTCCATCGCGGCGCAGCCCGAGCCTGGCTCGCGCTTGTTGCATGGCCATGAGGTTTCGCGGAAATATTCGCAGCGGGTGCGCTGCAGGATGTTGCCGGCAAGACTTGCCATGTTGCGCAGCTGGCCGCTTGCCGCCAGTTGCAGGCTCTCCGCGATCACCGGATACCGACGCTTGATCTCGGCATTCTCGGCCGCGTCGCCCATCCGCACAAGAGCGCCAAGGCGCAGACCCTCACCATCGGTCTCGATCCGCCGCAATGCCGGTTCGGAGAGACCGTTCAGATCGAGCAAGCGTTCCGGCCGGGCGACGCCGAGTTTCATATAGTCGGCGAGATTGGTGCCACCGGCAATGAACTGCGCGGGGGCTTGCGTCGGCGGATGCCTGGTGGCCGAGCGCGAGGCGACGACGACCGCCGCGGAGAGGCTGGCGGGCCTCTCATAGACGAAAGGATGCATCTCAGGCCCTCCTGATCTGGTCGCGGGCCTGGACGATTGCCGCGACGATGTTCGGGTATGCCGCGCATCGGCAAAGGTTGCCGCTCATATATTCGCGAATGTCGTCCTCTGAACCGGCATGTCCTTCGTGGACGCAGCCGATCGCGGACATGATCTGGCCGGGCGTGCAATAGCCGCACTGGAACGCATCGTGATCGATGAAGGCCTGCTGCATCGGATGCAGGCCGCCATCCGTCGACGCCAACCCTTCGACGGTGGTTACCGCCTTGCCCTCGTTCATCACCGCGAAGCTGAGGCAGGAGAGCACGCGATGGCCATCGACCAGCACCGTACAGGCACCGCATTGGCCATGATCGCAACCTTTCTTCGTGCCCGTCAGGCCGACATGGTCGCGCAAGGCGTCGAGCAGGCTGGTTCGGCTGTCGAGCGCCAGATTGTATGGCTGCTTGTTGATGGTCAGTGTTGTCATGACAGGCTCGTTTGGCTTGGCGGCAGCAGCCGGAGGCTCCTCGGACCTGGCTGTCGAGGCCAGAAGCGGAGTCACCGCAGCCGCGGAGACGGTCGCGGTCATAAAGCTTCGTCTGCTGAGACTGGAGGAGTTTGGGGGAACATGCTCGGACATCGCTGGCTCCGTCGCTCGCTATGTCGCGACCAAACCCCTCATCGGGGCCATTGTTCCGGGCCATCCGCGATAAAACGCACAAGGAAGACGGCTCGCAAGGCAAGCCGCCCGATTTGGATGCAAGGATATGACGGGTCCGTTCGAGACAGTGCCCGTCCTACCCTGGCGAATTTGCAGGCGCGCGGCCGATCCCCTAACAAGGCGCGCGGGCCCTCACTGCTGGCGGGCAATTCCGAGAATATCAAGCGCCTGCGCGGCAGAAGCAATCGGGCGCCCCGTGCGGCCAGCGGCTTCGACGATTGCCGCGACCCGTTCGGCATTGTCGCGGGCGAGGCTGCCATCGGCGTGCCAGAGAGAGTTCTCGAAGCCGACCCGCACGTGCCCTCCCGCCGCGATCGCCGCCGTCAGCGCCAAGGTCTCGCCCCGTCCGAAGGCGCAGACCGACCATACGGCGCCTTCAAGACCATGCGCATCGAGCCCTTCAAGGAAGACATCGAGGTCTTCGGGCCGGCTTTCCTGATCGGCGGCATAGCGTCCAAGGACGAACAGCAGCCGGGGGCTTGTGGGCTCCGCCAGAATGCCTCGCCGCCGCAGATCGATGAAACGGTCGAGATCGGCCCGATCATAGAGAATGTGCTGGACCGCGATGCCTTCCCGACCGGCCCACGCGAAGAAGCGGGCCGGCTCCGCCTCGCCATCGCTGATTATCTCACGCAAGCCGATCGAGACGGAAACCGGATGAAGCGTCCGAACAAGATCCATCTGTTCGCGTGGCGAATAGAGCCCGACCGCTTCGGTCGTGATCTGGATCGCCATGACGCCCTGCGTCCGCTCCCGGATCGCCGCGATGGCATCCCGGTAAAGCGCGGCGTCAAGCGTGTGCCGGCCTGAAGCATCGCGGACATGCGCATGGATGGCGGCGGCGCCGGCAGCGAGACACTGCCTCGCCGTTTCGGCAAGTTCGTCGGCGGTCATCGGCAGAGCCGGATGATCGGCCTTCGTTCTGCGCGCTCCGTTCGGCGCAACCATGATCAGCAACGGCTTCAATTTCATCTCCGGGCCCAATTGGCTCTCCCGCAACGTGGTTTTCCATGCTTCATTTCACCGACTCGCACAGGTAGGACAGCATGAACGCCACCGCCCAAGGGATTTCCGCCTTCGCCACCGCCGCCGAACTCAGCCGCGCGCTCGCCGATGGCAACACATCCTCGACCGAGATCGTCCGGCGCGCGCTGGATCGTGTCGACGTTCATGACAATTCGCTGCATGCGTTCGTCCGGCTGTTTCCTGAGGCTGCGCTCCAGGCCGCCGGCGAAGCCGACGAGCGTCGCAGTCGCGGCGTCTCGAAAGGGCCGCTGGACGGTATCCCTTTCGCGGCCAAGGACCTGCTTGACGTCGAAGGCTATCCGACCCTGGCAGGCTCGAAAGCGCTTGCGGGCGAACTCGCAACCGCCACGGCAACGGCAATCGAACGCCTTGTCGCGGCCGGGATGATCCTGCTGGGCAAGGTGCACACCGTGGAATTTGCTTTTGGCAGTTGGGGGACCAACCCGGTCGCCGGCACGCCCCTGAACCCGCGTGACAGCGCCATCCCGCGCGCGCCGGGCGGATCGTCGAGCGGTTCGGGCGTGGCCGTCGCCGCCGGACTGGTGCCGGTCGCGCTCGGCACCGACACTACGGGCTCCATCCGCAATCCGTCCGCCATGTGCGGAATCGTGGGCCTGAAGACGTCCTTCGGCCTTATCGGGCGCGGCGGCTTGCTGCCGCTTGCCATGTCCTTCGACAGCATCGGTCCCATGACCCGGTCGGTGGAGGATGCAGCCCTTCTGCTGGCCGCGCTCGAGGGTCCCGATCCCGGCGATCCGGCCACCTTTGGCGTGGCGTCGACCTCGCCGCTCGACGGGCTCGAGCGGAGCATATCGGGCCTTCGCCTGCGCATCCCCTCGGCCGTGGACCTTGCCGGCGTAGACTGCGGCATCCTGGACCGCTTCGACTCCACCGTCGCTGAACTGGAGGCGCTCGGTGCCAATGTCGATCGGATGCCGATGCCGCAATCTTACGACACCTACAAGGCCCTGGCCGGCGACATCATGGCCGTCGAAGCCTGGCATCATCTCGGCCGTTACGTGGAACCCGCGGACAGCGGCGTCGGCACGGCGATCCGCATGCGGGTTCTCAAGGGCAGGGAAATCGGCCTCGCCGCTTATCACGAGTTGATTGCAAGGCGCCGAGCCGCGCAGATCGAGTTTCATCGCGATCTCGAAGGCGCCGATGCGTTCCTGACGCCAACGGCGCCGATTACCGCGCCGCCATTGGCCGACATCGATGAGACAACGACGCCGCTTGGGACGTTTACCCGCATGGTGAACCTCCTCGACATGGCAGCGCTCAGCGTCCCCATCGGTCTCGTCAATGGTCTGCCCGCAGGATTGCAGATCGCGGTTCGCCGCTTCCAGGATCCGCTGGCGCTGAGGATCGGGCGGGCGCTAGAGATTCGGCGCGACGGCCTGTTCGAACAGCCGCCGGGCTACGCCACGCCGTAAGCTGCCCGTTCATTCACCGCTCGCATACAGCCAACGTGCGACAAGAGCGTCGGTGTCGGCACCGAAATCCGCGCGCGCGCCTTCGGAAAAAACCGTGCCGTTCTTGACCACATAGACGTAGTCGGTGATGGCAAGCGCGGCGCGAATATCCTGGTCGACCAGCAGCACGGCCTTGCCGAGTTCGCGGGCAAGATCGCGGACGATGTCGTAGATCGTCTCGCTGGTCTGCGGATCGACGCCGGCGGTCGGTTCGTCGATCAGGTAGACCGACGGATCGGCCATCAGGCTGCGTGCGATCTCGACCTGTCGCTGCTGGCCTCCCGAGAGCTGGCCGGCAGGCTGCGTGCGTTTCTCCCGAACGACGGGAAACCGCTCATAGACATGTTCCAGTTTCTCGGTCAGCACCGTCTTCTTCGGCCTGGCATGCCAGAGACCGAGTTTCAGGTTCGATTCGACCGAGAGATGAGGAAAGAGGCTCGGCCGCTGCGGCAGGTAGGCCAGGCCAAGGCCCAGCATCCGGAAGGGCGGGTTTCCGGTGATGTCCACGTCTCGCAGAAGCACCCGGCCAGCACTCGGTTTCAGAAAGCCGAACAACGCCTTGAGAAGCGTCGACTTGCCCGTGCCGTTCGGCCCGACCACACAGGAAATGCTGCCAGACCAGGCTCTGACCGAAACGTCGCGCAATATGTCGATGTCGCGCGTATAGCCGGCGACAAGGTTCTCGCAGGCGATCAGCGGCGGGGTCGACGGCAGGGAAGCGGATTCCATCATCGTGCTTCCCGATGCGTTGCGCGGGATCCCGTATAGGCGTGCACGACCTCAGGATTGCGCAGCACCTCGGCGACCGCGCCGTCGGCGATCTTGCGCCCCCGCGCCATCACCATGACGCGCGTTACGACCGACTGGATGGCCTCGAGGTTGTGATCGACGACGACGATGGTGTGACCGCCGCGATTGAGGCTCCTTATGTGCTCGATGATCTCCTCCAGCAGGCGCGGGTGGACGCCGGCGAAGGGCTCGTCCAGAAGCAGCAATCTCGGTTTGAGCATCAGCGCCCGGCCGAGTTCCAGCAGCTTCTGCTGGCCCCCGGAAAGCGCTCTTGCATAACTGTCGGCGAGATGGTCGAGCCTCAGGAAAGCAAGAACCCCACGGGCGCGCTCCTCTGCCGCGGCGCGCCGTTCAGCCGGGTCGGAAAGTGCCGGCACGATCAGGTTTTCCAGCACGGTCATGCGGCGGAACAGGCGGGGAACCTGAAAAGTACGGGCGACGCCGCGGCGCGCGAAAAGATTAGCCGGCGAGCGGGCCATGTCGGTGCCCTCGACGAGGATGGCACCGCCGTCGGGTTTGAGCGCGCCCGTCACCATGTTGATGGTGGTCGTCTTTCCCGAGCCGTTGGGACCGATCAACCCGACAATTTCGCCGCGGGCCAGGGCAAAGGATAAGCCCTCGACGGCATGGATGCCGCCGAAATGCTTGGCAAGACCACTGACCGAGAAAAAAGCGGTGTCCTTCTCAACCGGCATGGGGTTCCTCGGTGGTAGCAGTTGGAACAGGCGCTTGTTCCCGTGGCCGCGCGCGGAAGCGCGCCCAGTTTTCGACCATCGGATACAGGCCGTTCTGCGCGAAGCGTTGCACCAGGATAAGCGCCAGACCCATCAGCACGAAACGCCATTCGCCGTAGGACCGCAGCGTCTCGGAAAGCAGGAAGACGACGACTGCACCGACCACGGCGCCGGGCAGGCTTTCGATGCCGCCGATCACCGCCATCGCGATAACCAGACCCATCTCCGGCAGGATAGCCATGTTGGGCGTCAGGATGCCGATGAAATGGCCGTAATAAATGCCGGCTATCGCCGCGATCACGCTGGTTACCACGAAGACGAGGATCTTGTAGCGCGTGGTATCCACCCCGCTGGCGCGCGCGGCGCCCTCGTCTTCCCGGATGGCACGTAGAAAAAGACCGACGCGGGTCGCCAACAAGGCATTCATTCCCAATACCGCCAGGACGACGAGCGCAAGGCCGAGATAGTAATAAGGCAGGTCCGATCGACCGGAAAAGAGGCCGGGCACCGGCAAGCCCAGCATGCCGCGTGTGATGTCCTCCTCCGCGACCAGCACGAGGCGGAAGATTTCCGAAATGGCAAGCGTGAAGAGGGCCAGATAAGGCCCGGAAAGCCTCAGGACGAGCGCGCCGATCAGGGCGCCGGCCACGACGGCAAGAGCGATGGCGGCAAGAATGGCAAGCGGCAGCGGCATGCCGATCTGGCCAACGAACAAGGCCGAGGCATATCCGCCCAGCGCGGCAAAAGCCACATGGGCGAAGGAGAACTGACCGGCGAAACCGGCAAGCAGCGCCCAGCTCGCGGCAAGCAGCGCATAGTACCAGGCGATGGCGCCGACGTGGGTCCAGTATGGTCCGACGCCGAGCGGCACCAGCAACGCCACCACGAGCAGAATCGCCTGGGCCGATTGCGAGAATGTTGGACGGATCATTGCCGTGCCCCTATTCCAGCCGCAGATGCGAGCGGCCGAACAGGCCGGTCGGCCGGAAGAGCAACGCAATGACGAGCAGCAGCGCTCCGAACGCCTGCGTATAGGCAAGCGCGCG
The DNA here is from genome assembly GCF_006442955.1 of Mesorhizobium sp. B1-1-1. Classification (NCBI taxonomy): domain Bacteria; kingdom Pseudomonadati; phylum Pseudomonadota; class Alphaproteobacteria; order Hyphomicrobiales; family Phyllobacteriaceae; genus Mesorhizobium; species Mesorhizobium sp. B1-1-1. The sequence goes on along the minus strand of NZ_VFWW01000002.1, from coordinate 182,359 downwards.
ATTGGGATCCGGCAGATAGCCGACACCCAGCCCTTGCACCAGGCCGAGCAGGATGCCGCCGGTAATGCTTCCGCCGACGGAACCCATGCCGCCGAGCACGATGATGATGAAGGCCTGCACGGCCGGCAACTCACCCATCGACGGCGACAGGGCGAAGATCGGCGCGATCAACGCCCCTGCCCCGCCGGCAAGCGCCGAGCCGATGCCGAAAGCGATGGTGTACATGCGGCGTGGATCGATACCGATGACCGCGGCGGACTCGCGGCTCTGGCTCACCGCATCGAGTGCCTGGCCAAGCGAGGTGCGCTTCAGGAAAAGCGTCAGACCGACAAGCAGGACGACGGCAGCGACCGCAGCGATCAGCCGGTCGTAAGGCAGGATCAACGGACCGAGGATCAGCGCTCCTGTCATGAAGGACGGCGGCGCCTTGGCGAAGGGACCGAAGACGACAAGGCCGAGATTGGTGATCAGAATGGTGAGGCCGAAGGTGACGATAATGGCGTATTCGTCCTTGCGCTCGACCTTGTCGGTATACATCGGCGCTATGACGAGCCTCTCGAAGAGCACGCCGAAGATGAACAGGGCCACCATCGCGCCGGCGACACCGAGAAGCGGCGGCGCATGGAACCAGGCGATGATGTAGTAGGACGCATAGCCGCCCAGCATATAGAGCGATCCATGGCCGAAATTGACGACCTTCAACACCGAGAAGACCAAAGTGAGCCCCGCCGCCGTCAGCGCGAAAATGAGGCCGATGACCAGGCCGTTGACGGCCAGGAGGAGGAAATAGCTCATGGGTTCACATCACCTCGTTGTCGGCCGCCTGTCCAGTGAAGCGGCCGCCGGCGGCCATGGAGCCGCCGGCGTGCCGTTCATTTGCCGGGCATGACCTTGTCGGTGGTGGCCCACTTCTTCGGATAGACGATCGCAGCATCCTCCGGCGCCTGGTTCACGGCCGTGTATTGGATGATCGTGAACGGCACGTCGACGAACTGATGGAAAGCCCAGTCGGGAGATTTGGTGGTCGGGAAGGTGTAGGTGGCGTTCACCCCTTCATATTTGATCTCTTCCAGTGCCTTCACGATCGCCGCGCGGTCAGCCGAGCCTGCCTTCTTGATCGCTTCGACGACGACACCGAACGTGTCATAGGCCTCCATGGCCACGCCGGTCGGTGCCCTATTGTAGCGTTCGGTGAACGCCTTCACGAATGCTTTGGCCTTGTCGTTCCATTGCGACTTGGGCTGCGCGACGTTGACGATGAGAAGATTGTTGGCGCATTCGCCGTCGACTTCCCACACTTCCTTCTGCAGCAGACCCGAGGAGCCGATGAGGGCCGTTTCGGCAGTCGGTGCGAGGCCGAGCTGGCAGGCCTGCTTGACGAGTTGATACTGCGCCTGTCCGGCGATCACCATCTGGATCGCATCGGGCCTCGGGCTCTGATTCATCAGCCGCAGCAGCGCGGGCGTGAAATCCTGCTGGTTGAGGTCGATCGTCGCCAGCGTATAGGGGACGTTCTTGGCCTTCAGCTCATCGGCGACGACCTTGGCCCCGCCCTGGCCGAAGTCCGTGTTTTCGGCGATGATGGCGATGTTCTTGAAACCTTGCTCGACCGTCCAGTCGGCCGCCTTGACGTAAACGAGGGAGTTGGCCGGAGCGAGACGATAGACTTCCGGATACTGCTTGGCCGTGATGGCGTCCGCCCATACGTCTGTACCGACCCAGGCGACGCCGTATTTGTGCGCCTCCTCGATTTCTGCGAGGGCGACCGAGGAATGGAATTCGCCGAAGATCGCGGCGACGTTGTCCTTGGTGATGAGTCGAACCGCTGCCGCGCTGCCGTCGGCCGGCTGCCCTTTGGTGTCCTCGTAACTCACCTTCAGCTGACGGCCGAGCACGCCGCCGGCCTTGTTGACCTCGTCAACACCGAGCTGCACCGCCCATTGCATCTCCTGGCCGCCGGAATAGTTGCCGGGCGGCGACAGCGGCCCCACCCAGCCTAGCGCGATTGGATCCTCGGCCAGAGCCGGTGCGGCTGCGAACGGCAAGGAAGCCAGCGCGAGTGCCGCCAGCGCTCCCAAATGACTGGATATGGTCTGTTTCATGCGAATTTCCCCTGTTCTTGTTTTCTGATTGAATGAAACACTACGCTCATTTCTGGCAGATTGAAATATTCATTGCAGCTCGTCAACGGCCGGCGTAAATTCGCGCCATGTTGGAACCCGCCTTCCGCTCGCGCCTGCTCGAGAGTTTCGAGACGATGCCGCGCCAGCTTCGCGCGGCGGCGCAATGGGTGCTCGACAATCCGCGTGACGTTGCCCTCCTGTCGATGCGCGTCCAGGCGCAGCGCGCCGGGGTGACCCCGGCATCGATGACGCGGCTTGCCCAGCGCATGGGCTTCGACGGCTACGATAGCCTGCGCGACCTCTACGCCGAGCAACTTCGCCGCGGCGAGAAGGAGTTCTTGGGCAAGGCCGAAGCATTGATGGCGCGGCGGAAGCGCGGAGGAGACGGCGCGCTGGCCTTCGAGCTGGCCGAAACGCTCGAGCGCCATATGGCGAAGCTTTGCGATCCGGCGACGCTGGAGGCGGTGACCCGGGCAGCCTCGGTGCTGGCAGGCGCCAAGCGCATCTATGCGCTGGGCTATCGGTCGAGCTACCCCGTCGCCTGCCATTTCGCCTACGTCTATGGCCTCGCCGGCGGCGCGGTGCGTCTGCTTGACGGCGTCGGCGGAACCGGACCTGATCCTTTGTGGGAAGCGGGAGCGGGCGACGTGCTTTTGGCGATCAGCGTCAAGCCCTATACGCGCGCCGCCGTCGAACTCGTCGATTATGCACGCAGCCGCGCGCTCGAAATCGTGGCGATTACCGACAGCGTGGTCTCGCCGCTCGTCAACCGGGCGGGCGCCGTCATCATCGTGCCAACCGAGAGCCCGTCCTTTTTCCACACCATGGCGCCGGCCTTTGCCATCGCCGAAACGCTGGCCGCGATCCTGGCGGCCGCCGCCGGCGATCGCGCGCTGGCCGCCATGCGCGACGTCGAACGTCAGTTCGACACCCTTTCCACCCATATCTACGAAACCAGGCAACGGTCATGACGCATATCCTCCATCGCCAGATCCACCACGACTATCCCGTTGCCGTCGGCGGCGATGGCGTCACCGTCATCGACAGCAAGGGACGCCGCTATATCGACGCCTCCGGCGGCGCGGCCGTCTCATGCCTTGGCCATCAGCATCCGGCTGTTCTTGCCGCGATGCATGCCGAACTCGACCGGCTCGCCTATGCGCATAGCAGCTTCTTCACCACCCGGCCGGCGGAGGAACTGGCGGACGAACTTGCCGCTCACGCGCCGGGCGATCTTCATCACGTCTATTTCGTCTCCGGCGGATCGGAAGGCATCGAGACCGCCCTGAAGATGGCGCGGCAATATTTCGTCGAGCGCGGCGAGCCGCAGCGCCGCCGCTTCGTGGCCCGTCAGCAGAGCTATCATGGCAATACGCTGGGCGCGCTTTCGGTGGGAGGCAACGCCTGGCGCAAGGCGCCGTTCGAGCCCATGCTGATCGAAAACCATCATATCGAACCATGCTATGCCTATCGGCATCAGCGGCCGGATGAAGGCAGCGAGGCCTACGGGCTGCGCGCCGCCGATGCGCTTGAGACGAAGCTGCAGGAACTCGGGCCGGAAACGGTCATTGCTTTTGTCGCAGAGACAGTGGTTGGAGCGACTCTCGGCGCCGTGCCACCCGCACCCGGTTATTTCAGGCGCATCCGCGAGATTTGCGATCTCCACGGCGTGCTGCTCATCCTCGACGAAGTCATGTGCGGCATGGGTCGTACCGGAACACTGCATGCCTGCGACCAGGAAGGCGTCGCACCCGACATCATGGTGATCGCCAAAGGGCTCGGCGGCGGCTACGCCCCGCTCGGGGCGGTGCTGGCATCCGACCGGATATTCGATGCTTTTTCGCAAGGCAGCGACTTCCAGCACGGTCACACCTATATCGGTCATCCGCTCGCCTGTGCGGCCGGCCTCGCCGTGCAGCGGGTCATCGAGCGTGATGGTCTGCTTGCCAATGTCGCGGCGCGAGGCGCCACGCTCGAACGACGGCTGCGTGAGCGCTTCGGCAACCATCACCATGTCGGGGACATTCGCGGGCGCGGCCTTTTCCAGGGCATCGAACTTGTCGCGGATCGCTCGGCCAAGGCCCCGTTCGATCCGCGCCTGAAGGTCCATGCCCGGATAAAATCGGAAGCGATGCAGCGGGGGTTGATGGTTTATCCGATGGGCGGCACCGTCGATGGGCGGGCTGGCGATCACGTCCTGCTTGCACCGCCATTCATCGTCGACGACGGCACGGTCGATATCATCGTCGACCGTTTGGGCGACGCCGTCGATGCCGCGATCGGCAGCATTGCGATCTAGCACACGACACGCTCACCGACCGGGACTGTAGTCCGATCGGCGTCAGCCCCGACCTGGCCTCACAGTGCCGCGCCAGACCATCGGCGCGTGGCAGGTCAGGCGACTGCCGGCGCCTGCTTCCTCGCGCGAACCGGCGGCCAGTCGCACGGCGTGCGTGGCGATCTCCTCAATCGGCGGCGCAAAGGTCGTCAGCCGGTAGGAAGCCCAGTCAGCCTGCTCGATGTCGTCGAAGCCGGCGACGCAGAGATCGCGCGGGACGTCGACGCCGAACTCGTGGCGCGCCGCGTCCAGAAAACCGCAGGCGATCAGGTCGGTCACGCAGAATGCCGCATCCGGTCGCTGCCGGCCCGAAAGCAGGCGCCTTGCGCCTTCTGCCCCGGTCGCATAACCCGTGCGGCCCTCGCGCCACTGGATCACCTCCAGTCCTTCCTTGCGCGCTGCGGCAAGAAAGGCCGTCTCGCGCGCCACCAGACTGGGCGTGCCGGCTGCCGACGTCACCAGGGCAGGCCTGGTGCAACCGGCACGAAGAAAGGCGTGAAGTGCCGCCTCGGCGGCGGCGGCGTTGTCCACGCCGATGTTATGCGGTCCGTCGAACCGGTCGTCGCGATTGATCAGGATCAGGCGCTGCCCGTTCTCGAGGCAGGTTCGGATCAGCTCCTGCGGCGGCGTGCCGGACAGCACGATCGTCGCATCGGCACGGTAGTTCAGCGTGTTGCGCAGCGCCTGATCGACATGGTGGCTGGGGCCCGACGTGTTGAATACCATGGCCACTTTGCCGGCATCCCTCAAATGCTGTGTCAGCGCCCGCAGGATACGGGCTTGGTAGGGCGTGTCGCCATCGGCGACGACAAGGCAGACGATGCCCGTCGATGCCCGCATCAGGCCGCGCGCCAGGTGGTTGACGTGATAGCCGAGCTGCTCGGCCGCCAGCAGCACCCGCTCGCGGGTTTCTTCCGAAACGCTGGCGCCGGGCGTGAACGTGCGTGATACCGCCGAGCGCGAAACGCCGGCAAGCTCCGCGACCTGCTGGGCACTGGAAAAGCCAATACGGCCTCTTGGCGTCGTCATGCACACTCTCGCTGCGTTTCTCGATTCTTTGCACGCACGTGCAGCATAGCGCAAGCCAGTCACAGGTGTAACCGCTGCCCTTGACACACATGCGTAAATGAAACAGCTTTGCACAGCCGTGCATGAAGCCGGCGCCGGAGGCTACCTTGCCCATTTCTTCGCGGACCGCATCGGAACTGCCATTGCCTGGACGGACAGCATGAACAGCGTGGCGGTGCAGCCTAACGCGAGCCGGATGTCCGAAGCCGAACTCGACAGGCGTGCCGATGTTTGCCGGCAACTGCTCTTGTCGTCGGGAAACATGGCGATGCAGGGCTACAGCCAAATCGACGCCGCGCAGCCTGTGGAGATGAAGGGCCCGCAGGATTTCCTGACCGAGACCGACGGGAAGGTCGAGCATCACATCCGCACGACGTTGGCCGCGGCCTTTCCCGAGGACGGGTTTTTGGGCGAGGAAACCGGTGGCAGCGGCGGCTCTGATCGCATGTGGGTCGTCGACCCGATCGACGGTACGGCGAATTTCATGCGCGGCATTCCGCATTTCTGCGTTTCGATCGCTTTCGTCCAGGACGGCCGCAGCGAGATCGGCGGCATCGCCAATCCGGCCATCGGGGAGGTCTATTTTGCCCGCCGCGGGCACGGTGCGACGCGCAACGGCACGGCGATCCATGTTTCGCGCACACAGGCCTTCGACCGCGCCTCAGTGGAGTTCGGCTGGTCGCCGCGGATTCCCAACCGCGACTACCTGGACAAGGTGGCCCTGGTCTGGTCGCTGGGCGCCAATGTGCGCCGCTCCGGTTCGGGGGCGCTGGGCCTTGCCTATGTGGCCGACGGCCGCTCGGATGCCTATGCCGAGCTTCATATCAATGCATGGGACTGCCTGGCCGGATTGCTGCTGGTCGAGGAGGCCGGCGGGCGCGTCAACCGCTTTCTCGACGGCGATGGCATGGCGAGGGGCAATCCGGTGCTTGCTGCGGCGCCGGGCGTGGCGGCGAGATTGTCCCAGGTGATCGGAGTGCCGCTCGACGACGAATAATCAATTCCAAAGAGCATGAAAGGGAGGAATTATCGATGAAAGGTCCATTTGATCGCAGGCAAGGCAGGACGTGGCTTGGCCTAGCGGCGCTGGCCATTTTCGGGCTGGCCGGGAGCGCCCATGCGGCGGATCGCAACCTCGTGATGTATTGCGGCGTCGACGAGGCCTGGTGCCGGGCCATGGCCACGACCTACCAGAAGGAAACCGGCGTCAGTGTCGACATGACCCGCATGAGCGCCGGCGAGATCTACGCGCGCCTGCGGGCCGAGAAGGACAATCCGCAAGCCGACATCTGGTGGGGCGGCACCGGCGACCCGCATCTTCAGGCGGCGGAAGAAGGTCTCACCCAGGAATACAAGTCGCCGCAGCTGGCGAACCTGCGCGACTGGGCTTTGAGGCAGGCTGAACGCGCCAAGAACCGCACCGTCGGCATCTATCTCGGCGCGCTTGGCTACGGCTACAACGAGGAAGACCTGAAACAGCGCGGCCTGACGGCGCCGGCCTGCTGGGCGGATCTGGTCAAGCCCGATTTCCAGGGCGAGATCGAGATGGCCGACCCCAATTCCTCGGGTACTGCCTGGACGATGCTGGCGACAATCGTGCAGCTGATGGGCGAGGACAAGGCTTTCGACTATCTCAAGCAGCTCAACAAGAACATCGCCGAATACACCAAGGCGGGCGCCGCACCTGCGCTCGCCGTGGGCAAAGGCGAGACGCTGGTCGGCATTTCCTTCCAGCACGACGTCATCAACGCCGCCAAGCAGAATCCGGCCGTCAAGGTGGTCTCGCCCTGTGAAGGCACCGGCTTCGAGATCGGGTCGATGAGCATTGTTGCCGGGGCTAAGCATATCGACGAGGCGCGGAAATTCTACGACTGGGCGCTGACGCCAGACGCGCAGAAACTTGCGGCTCCGAACGGCAGCTACCAGATCCCGTCGAACACCGGCACCCCGGTGCCGCCCGAGGCGCCGGACCTCAGCAAGATCAAGCTGATCGACTATGACTTCGCCAAATATGGATCGTCAGCGGAGCGCAAGCGGCTGTTGAAGAAATTCACCGATGAGGTCCGCAACGGCGGCTGATCTGGTCCGTACGGCCGATCCGCCGGCTGCCTGCGGGGCAGCCGGCGCAACCCCGACCATACCAAAGGAAGATGTCGAATGGCACGGGCTTCGCCCTATCCCATGGCCAATGACCTCCCGGGGCGCAGTGCCGCCGGATGGCTGGCGCTGGCATGGGCGAGCTTCATTGTGCTGCCATGGTACCAAGTCGAAGGCGGCTTGCTTTCCTTTGACTGGCTGGCGCGTCCGGCGGAGGCGGCACCAGCGATCCTGCTGTCGCTGAACGGCCGGCTCTGGCTGCTTCCCTTGGTCCTGCCACTTCTCCTGGCAAGCTGGCTCGTCGCGCGCCGGAACCTCCCCGGCCTGGCGGCGGCGGGCGCTGCCGGTCTCGCCTGGCTGGCGGTCGAGGGTTTTTCCATCATCCATTCGGGTTGGGGATTTGCCTGGCTTGGGCATCTCGCCAGTACGCCGGGGCCGGTGCAGCCGGGTCTCGGCTGGGGTGCCGTGCTGTACGCGGTGACGATGCTGATGTTCATCGCCGAGGCGCTGGCCGCGCGTGGCTGGTGCAAGGGCGACCGTTTTGTCGTCGGCTCGCTGCTGATCGTGATCGCTTCGCTGATCCTGTTCGTGGCTTATCCGCTGTTGTCGATCCTCGCTTCCGCCATCGAGGACAATGACGGCAATGTCGTGCCGGCTCTGTTTGCCGAAAAGCTGTTCAGTGCCAACATCTGGAGCCTGCGCTGCCTCTACGGCGACGGTTCCTGCGGCGTGGCGTGGAATACGGTGGCGATCGCGGTGATGGTGGGATTCTTCTGCACGGCGCTAGGCCTGGCGCTGGCGCTGATTGCGTTGCGCACCAGGCTGCCTGCCAAATGGCTGCTGCGCGGCCTCTCCATCCTGCCGATCATCACGCCGCCTTTCGTCATCGGCCTGGCGCTGATCCTGTTGTTCGGCCGGGCCGGCATCGTCACCAATCTTTTATCCGAACATCTCGGTATTCCGCGCAGCCGCTGGATCTACGGCATGGCCGGCATCACCATCGCGCAAGTGCTGGCCTTCACGCCGATCGCCTTCCTGGTCCTGGCCGGCGTGCTGCAGGGCGTCAGCCCGAGCATGGAGGAGGCCTCGCAGACCTTGCGCGCCAGCCGTTGGCGCACTTTCAGCACAATCACCTGGCCGTTGATCCGCCCGGGGCTGGCCAGCGCCTTCCTGATCTCGTTCATCGAGAGCATGGCCGACTTTGCCAACCCGCTGGTGCTGGGCGGCAACTTCAACGTGCTGTCGACGGACATCTTCTTTGCGGTGGTGGGCGCTGCGCATGATCAAGGTCGTGCGGCGGTGCTGGCGATCGTGCTTCTGGGATTCACGCTCGCCGCTTTCGTCATCCAGCGCCGCTGGATCGGCAGCCGCAGCTACGTCACCGTCGCGGGCAAGGGCGATGGCGGTGTGCCGGCCACGCTGCCCAAGGGCTTGCGCATCGGCTGCTACGCCGCCGTCGTTCCCTGGTTGCTTCTGACCGTCGTGGTCTATGGCATCATCCTGGGCGGCGGCTTCGTGCAATCGATCGGCCGCGACAACACGCCGACGCTCGAATATTTCCTCACCGCTTTCTCCGTCGAGAAAGGCGTCAATGGCTGGTTCCTGAGCGGGTCGGCCTGGCCGTCGCTGCTGATGACCATCGGCCTTGCGCTGGTGGCGATGCCGTTCACCGCCGCGCTCGGCATCCTGACCGCCTATCTGCTCGACCGGCAGCATTTCGCCGGGCGCACGATGTTCGAATTCCTCGCCATGATGAGCTTTGCCATTCCCGGCACGGTCGTCGGCGTCAGCTATATCCTCGCCTTCAACGTGCCGCCGGTGCAACTGACCGGCACCGGACTGATCATCGTCATCTCGTTCATCTTCCGCAACATGCCGGTTGCGATCCGCGCGGGCCTCGCCAATCTTGGGCAGATCGACAAGAGCCTGGACGAGGCATCGCTGACACTGGGGGCGCGTTCCTTCGCCACCTTGCGGCGGGTGATCCTGCCGATCCTGAAGCCGGCTATCGTGACCGCGATGATCTACAGTTTCGTGCGTGCGGTCACAGCGGTCAGCGCCGTCATCTTCCTGGCGACCGGCCGCTTCAATCTCGCCACCGTCTATATTGTCGGGCGAGCCGATGTCGGCGAATACGGCATCGCCATCGTCTATTCGGCGGTGCTGATCGTCGTCATGATGATCATTCTGATCGGCATCCAGCTGCTGGTCGGGGAACGCCGGCTTGGCCGGCGCCGGGCCGAGGCGCAAGCCGTCGTGGCACCAATCTGATCGGGAGAAGCGTATGGATCAAACGGCGAAGAACGCTGCCCCCGGCGTGGTGGACAGACCGGCAGTGCGTTTCGAGGGCGTCACCAAGAAATACGGCGCCGTCACTGCCGTCGACAATGTCAGCTTCGACATCGCACCGGCCAGCCTGGTGACGCTGCTGGGACCCTCCGGCTGCGGCAAGACGACGACGCTCAGGCTGATTGCCGGGCTTGAGCACGCAAGCCACGGGCGCATCGTAATCGACGGCAAGGACGTCACCTTGCTGTCAGCCGCAGAGCGCGACGTCAGCATGGTCTTCCAGTCCTATGCGCTGTTCCCGCACATGAACGTCATGGAAAATGTCGGCTACGGCCTGCGGGCGACGGGGCTCGGCAAGGTTGAGGCCGCAGGGCGCGCCGCCGAGAAGCTGGCACAGGTCGGCCTGTCCGGCTACGAGAAGCGCCAGCCGAGCGAACTTTCGGGCGGCCAGCAGCAGCGCGTGGCCGTGGCGCGCGCCATCGTGCTGGAGCCGAAGGTGCTTTTGTTCGACGAGCCGCTGTCCAATCTCGATGCCAAGCTGCGCCGGCGCGTGCGCGATGAGATCCGCGGTCTTCAGCAGGACCTCGCGCTGACCGTGGTCTATGTGACGCATGACCAGGAGGAGGCGCTGGCCGTGTCCGATCGCATCATCGTCATGAACGCTGCCCGCGTCGCCCAGGACGGGACCCCGCGCGACCTCTACAACGAACCCACGAACCCTTTCATCGCCGACTTCATGGGCGACGCCAACCTGCTCGACGTCGAGGTTCTCGCCAGCAACAAAACGAATGCGGAGGTGAAGGTCGGGCCGCTGCGGCTCGACATGCGGCATCGCGGCATCGCGGCGGGGCCGGCGGTGCTGGCCGTCCGGCCGAATGCCGTGCGCCTCGTCGCCGGCCAGCCGGCAGCCGGCGGGATGAGAGGGCGCGTGGTCAAGAGTTCTTATCTCGGCGACCACATGGAATACCGCGTCGCGATAAACGATCCGGCGGTCGAGCTGTTTGCGACGTCGCCGGTCGTCACACCCGCCCTGCCGGAAGGCAGCGTCGTCGCGGTCGATTTCGATCCGGCAAAGATCGTGCTGATAGCGCGCGACAAGTCCTAGCCAGCAGCGGACACCGCTACCGGTGCGCCTGATACGAAAATAGTGGTTCTCGACGTTCCATGTCGATGTTACGAATCTCTGTGCATTCCGAATGTGCGCTTGTGACCATGTGTCCGGGCAATTTGGAACTGTGGCGAGCACAGGACGTATTCTTCACGCGGGACCAGACGGTACACTCGAAGCCGTCACAGGGCCGCAATGGGCGTTTTCGACAGTGGCCACAAGGGAGGAAATACCAGTGAAAGCATCCTATCTCATCTCAGCCGCGCTGCTTGTGGGTACCGCGATGCCAGCGGCGGCAGCCGAAATTTCCGACGGCAAGGTCAAGATCGGCATCCTCAACGACCAGTCGGGTGTCTATGCCGATTTCGGCGGCAAATGGTCCGTCGAGGCGGCCAAGATGGCTGTCGAGGATTTCGGCGGCAAGGTCCAGAATGCGCCTATCGAGGTCATCAGCGCCGACCACCAGAACAAGCCGGACATCGCCTCCAACATAGCGCGCCAGTGGTACGACACCGAGCAGGTCGATGCCATAATGGAACTGACCACCTCCTCGGTGGCGCTCGCCGTGCAGGGACTTTCCAAGGAAAAGAAGAAGATCGACATCGTCACCGGCGCGGCTGCGACCGACCTGACCGGTAAGCAGTGCTCGCCCTATGGTTTCCATTGGGCCTACGACACCCATTCCCAGGCCGTCGGCACAGGCGGTGCCCTGGTGCAGCAAGGCGGCGACAGCTGGTATTTCATCACCGTCGACTACGCCTTCGGCTATTCGCTCGAGGAGCAGACCGCCAAGCTCGTCAAGGATCGCGGCGGCAAGGTGCTTGGTGAAGTGCGCTATCCGCTCGGCTCGACCGACTACTCATCCTTCCTGCTGCAGGCGCAATCCTCCGGCGCCAAGATCGTTGGCCTTGCCAATGCCGGTCTCGACACTTCCAACTCGATCAAGCAGGCGGCCGAATTCGGCATCGTCGCTGGCGGCCAGCGGCTCGCGGCACTTCTGTTCACGCTGGCCGAAGTGCATGGCCTTGGCTTGCAGGCGGCCCAGGGCGTCGTGCTGACCGAAGGCTTTTACTGGGATCGCGACGACAAGAGCCGCGAGTTCGCCAACCGCTTCTTCAAACGCACCGGCAGGATGCCGAACATGATCCAGGCCGGGACGTATTCGGCGGTGTCGCAGTATCTCAAGGCCATCGACAAGGCCGGCACCGACGAAACCGAAGCGGTGGCCAAGGAAATGCATTCGATGCCGGTCAATGACGTCTTTACCGCCAACGGCAAGGTGCAGGCCGACGGCTCCATGGTGCACGACATGTACCTCTATCAGGTCAAGAAGCCCGAGGAGAGCAAGAAGGATTGGGACTACTACACCTATCTTGCAACCATTCCGGGCGACCAGGCCTTCATGAAGGCCACGGATAGCGGCTGCCCGCTCGTCAGCAAGTGACGACGGCAACCGCCGCGGCCGTCAGGCCTGACGGCGATGGAGCCGTGCCGCGGGTGGTGCTTTCCGCCCGCGGCCTCAGGCGCGATTTCGCCGGGTTCGTCGCGGTGAAGGATGTCGATCTCGACGTTCATCACGGCAGGATTCACGCCTTGATCGGGCCGAACGGCGCCGGCAAGACCACGATCTTCAATCTTTTGACCAAGTTCCTGCAGCCGACCAGCGGCACGATTGAACTGCTCGGCACCGACATAACCCGGACACCGCCGGCCAAGGTGGCGCGGATGGGCCTCGTGCGCTCGTTCCAGATCTCGGCGATCTTTCCGCATCTGAGCGTGCTCGACAATGTGCGCGTCGCGCTGCAGCGCCCAGGCGGGCTGGGCTTCCAGTTCTGGCGCCCGCTTTCGGCGCTCGACCAACTGACGCCGCGGGCGCGCGAGCTTCTCGGCACGCTCGGCCTCGACGACGCGGCGCACCGGCTCGCCGGCGATCTCTCCTATGGCCGCAAGCGCGTGCTCGAGATCGCCACCACGCTGGCGCTCGATCCAAAGGTGCTGCTGCTCGACGAGCCGATGGCCGGCATGGGGCACGAGGATGTCAGCATGATCTCCGGGATCATCCGCGCCTTGGCCCGCGATCGGGCCGTGCTCATGGTCGAGCACAATCTGACCGTCGTTGCCGATCTTTGCGACTGGATCACCGTGATGCAGCGCGGCAGGGTGCTCGCCGCCGGCGACTATCCGACGGTCAGCCAGGATGAACGCGTCCGGATAGCCTATATGGGAACCGAGCATGAGTGAGCCGCTGCTTGCCGTGCGCGATCTCCATGCCTGGTACGGCGAGGGCCACGCGCTGCACGGCGTCGACCTCGATGTGTTCCGCGGCGAAACCGTGACGCTGCTTGGCCGCAACGGCGTCGGCAAGACCACGACGCTGCGCGCCATCATGGGGCTGATCCGCAAGCGCACCGGCAGTGTCGTCTTCAACGGCAACGACTTGATCGGCCTGCCCTTGCACCGTGTCGCCCACCAAGGCATCGGTTTCGTTCCCGAGGAGCGCGGCATTTTCGCCACGCTGACAGTCGACGAGAACCTGATCCTGCCGCCGGTGGTGGCCAAGGGCGGCATGAGCGTCGAGGAGATCTTCGAGCTCTTTCCCAACCTGAAGGAGCGCCGCAACAGCCCGGGCACCAGGCTATCCGGCGGCGAGCAGCAGATGCTGGCGATCGCCCGCATCCTGAGGACGGGTGTCCGGATGCTGCTCCTCGACGAGCCGACCGAAGGCCTGGCGCCGGTCATCGTCCAGCGCATCGGCGAATTGCTTGCGACGTTGAAAAAGCGCGGCATGACGATCCTGCTCGTGGAGCAGAATTTCCGTTTCGCCGCCCGCATTGCCGACCGCTTCTACCTGATGGAGCACGGCAAGGTGCTGAGCGGGTTTCCGGTCGGCGAACTGGCCGCCCACGACGCTCAACTTCACGAGGTGCTCGGAGTATGATCGCGCCATGACGATGATCTTCGGCATCCCCATCCAGGCCTTTCTCGGGCAGTTGCTGGTCGGGCTGATCAACGGCTCCTTCTATGCGATGCTGAGCCTTGGCCTCGCCGTCATCTTCGGCCTGCTGCGCATCATCAATTTCGCCCACGGCGCGCTCTACATGCTGGGCGCCTTCATCGGTTATCTGCTGCTTGTCCATCTCGGCATCGGCTATTGGCCGGCGCTGATCCTGGTGCCGCTCGCCGTCGGGCTGTTCGGCATTGCGGTCGAGCGTGCAGCGCTCTCGCGGCTCTACCAGCTCGACCCTCTCTACGGCCTGCTCTTCACTTTCGGCCTGGCCTTGGTCATCGAGGGCGTCTTCCGTTATTATTACGGCGTCTCGGGAAATCCCTATGCGGTGCCGGCGCTACTTGCGGGCGGCACCAATCTCGGCTTCATGTTCCTGCCCAACTATCGCGGCTGGGTGGTGCTGGCATCGCTTCTCGTCTGCCTGGGCACATGGCTTTTGATCGAGAAGACCAGGCTTGGCTCTTATCTGCGCGCCGCGACCGAAAATCCAGAACTGGTCCAGGCTTTCGGCGTCAACGTGCCACTGCTTTTGACACTCACCTATGGACTGGGTGCGGCACTTGCCGGTCTTGCCGGGATCCTGGCGGCTCCCGTCTACCAGGTCAGTCCGCTGATGGGGTCGGATCTGATCATCGTCGTCTTCGCCGTCGTCGTGGTCGGCGGCATGGGCTCGATCCTGGGCGCCATCGTCACCGGCTACATGCTCGGCCTCGCCGAGGGCCTAACCAAGGTGTTCTATCCCGAGGCGTCGAACCTTGTCGTCTTCGTCATCATGGCGATCGTGCTTCTACTGCGGCCGGCCGGCCTGTTCGGAAGGGACGCCTGAGATGAGCGAGCTGACGCTTCAGGAAAAGCGCGCCGCGGCCTCCGTGCGGCTGGAACGCGCGCTGGTGGCGCTGGCGGTATTGGCGCTCATCGCCGCGCCGTTCTTCGTCTACCCGTTCTTCCTTATGAAGATGCTGTGCTTTGCGCTGTTTGCCTGCGCCTTCAACCTGTTGCTCGGCTACACTGGCCTGTTGTCCTTCGGCCACGCGACCTTCTTCGGTGGCGCCGCCTATTTCTGCGCGCATGCCGTCAAGGTATGGGGCTGGCCGCCAGAGGCAGGCATTCTGCTGGGTACCGCCGGCGCGGCCCTGCTCGGGCTGGTCATGGGCTTCTTCGCCATCCGCCGGCAAGGCATCTATTTCGCCATGATCACGCTGGCGCTGGCGCAGATGTTCTTCTTCTTCTGCGTGCAGGCACCGTTCACGCAAGGCGAGGATGGCATCCAGGGCGTTCCGCGCGGCAACCTCTTCGGCATCATCGATTTGAGCGCTACGGTCAACATGTACTATGTCGTATTGGCCATCTTCCTGATCGGCGTCTTCGCCATTTGGCGGATCGTCAACTCGCCCTTCGGCATGATCCTGCGCTCGATCCGCGAGAACGAGAACCGCGCCATCTCGCTCGGCTATTCCGTCGCCAGGTATAAGCTCGCCGCTTTCGTCATGTCGGCCGCACTTGCGGGGCTTGCCGGCGCGGTCAAGGCAATCGTGTTCCAGTTCGCGACGCTCACCGACGTGACATGGCAGATGTCGGGCGAGGTGATCCTGATGTCGCTGCTTGGCGGCATCGGTACCATGGTCGGGCCGGTCGTCGGCGCCGGCTTCGTCGTCGGCCTTGAAAACACACTCGCCACCTCAGGCTTTCCGGTGACCATCGCCACCGGCCTGATATTCATGGTCTGCGTGCTCGTCTTCCGGCGCGGCATCGTCGGCGAATTCCAGGCGCGGCTGCCCAGGCCGGCGGACGGTGCAAGTGGTTGATATTCATCCCGTGGCCGATCTGCCTGCTGTCTCCAGCCATGTGGTGGGCAGTCCAGTGAGCAACCGGGAATGCAGCCTGGATGTTTATCGAAGCGCCTGCTTTACAGGCAGGTTTGGTAGCGCTACCGTCTCCGTATCGCGTGACCACATGAAGGTTGGAGGGCCGTCGCCGGGAGAGGTCAGCGGTTCCTTCGAAGAGACGTCGCGGGAATCGTTCGGGAGGAGGATCGATGGCGTCTGTCGCGATTAGCGAGGTTTACAAATCATTCGGGACCGTCGAGGTTCTGCACGGCGTCAGCGTGAACATCGACGACGGCGAATTCGTCACGCTGGTCGGGCCGTCGGGTTGCGGAAAATCAACCCTGCTCAGGATGATCGCGGGCCTGGAAAAGATTTCGCGGGGCCAGATCGCGATTGGCGAGCGTGTCGTCAACAACGTTGCGCCGAAGGAACGCGACGTCGCCATGGTCTTCCAGAACTATGCGCTGTACCCGCATATGACCGTCGCCGAGAACATGGCGTTTTCGCTCATGCTGAAGGGCGTTTCGAAGGCTGAGAGCGGCGCCGGCGTCCAGCGCGCTGCGGAGATTCTGGGGCTCGTGCCGCTGTTGGCGCGCTATCCCCGCCAGCTTTCCGGCGGACAGCGCCAGCGAGTTGCCATGGGGCGGGCGATCGTGCGCGATCCGGCGGTTTTCTTGTTCGACGAGCCGCTGTCCAATCTTGACGCCAAGCTCAGGGTGCAGATGCGCGCCGAGATCAAGGAACTGCACCAGCGCCTGAAAACCACGACGGTCTATGTTACCCATGACCAGATCGAAGCCATGACCATGGCAGACAAGATCGTGGTCATGCATGACGGCATCGTCGAGCAGATCGGGCCGCCGCTGGAACTCTACGACAGGCCGGACAATCTCTTCGTCGCCAGTTTCATCGGCTCGCCCGCCATGAATTTGCTGCGGGGCGAAATCGCGACGAACGGGTCGCCGTCCTTTCGGGGCGCGGGCGGAATTTCCGTGCCGTTGGACGCAGCATCGTCCGTCAAAGGCGGCGAGCCGGTGGTGCTGGGCATACGGCCCGAGCATTTGCGGCTGTCCGACCAGGGCATTGCGGTCACCATCGCGGTGATCGAGCCGACCGGGTCGGAGGTACAGCTCATCGGCCGGACAGCCGGCGGTGAAGAGATCGTGGCCAACTTCCGGGAACGTCATTCCTTCACGCCGGGCGAAACCATCCGGCTCACCGCCGAACCCGGCCTCATTCATCTCTTCCACGGCGAAACCGGGCAGCGGCTTCAAACGCGCAGCAAGCTGTAGAGACCAAAGGGCAAGAGAAACAAACAGGAGGAACGAGCATGAAATTCACCAGACGTGACGTGATCCGCACGACGGCCGGCGCTGCTGCCGGCGTTTTGGGAAGCCGCTTCGCCGGCTCTCCGGCATTCGCCCAGGAGGGGCTGAAGTACAAGCCGGAGGACGGTGCGAAGCTCAGGCTGCTGCGCTGGTCGCCTTTCGTGCAGGGTGACGAGGACCAGTGGCTGAAAAACACCAAGCGGTTCACCGAAGCGACGGGCGTGGAGGTACGTGTCGACAAGGAAAGCTGGGAAGACATTCGCCCCAAGGCAGCGGTCGCCGCCAATGTCGGTTCAGGTCCGGATCTGATGTTCGTCTGGTTCGACGACCCGCATCAGTATCCCGACAAGCTGCACGACGTGACGGAACTGGGCGAGTATCTGGGGTCGAAATATGGCGGCTGGCACGACGGACCAAAGCAATATGCGACCCGGGAAGGCAAATTCATCGGCCTGCCGCTCGCCACCATCGGAAATGCCATCGTCTATCGGGAAAGCTGGGTGAAAGAGGCCGGCTTTTCGGAGTTCCCCAAGGATACGAAAGGCTTCCTCGAACTTTGCAAGGCCCTGCAGGCGAAGGGGCATCCGGCCGGCTTCACGCACGGCCATGGTGTCGGCGACGGCAACAACTACGCGCACTGGCTGCTGTGGAGCCATGGCGGCCAGATGGTCGACGAGAGCGGCAAGGTGACGATCAACAGCCCCGAGACCCTCAAGGCGATCGAATACGCGCAGGAACTCTACAAGACTTTTATTCCAGGCACCGAAAGCTGGCTCGACGTCAACAACAATCGCGCCTTCCTGGCCGGCGAACTCAGTGTGATCGCCAATGGCATTTCCGCCTACAACACGGCCAAGATCAACAAGGACAATGATCCGAAGCTGGCGGAAATGGCCAAGGACATACGCACCACCAACCTGCCGATCGGTCCTGTCGGCAAATCCGTCGAACTGTTCCAGGTGACCACAGCCGTCATCTTCGACTACACGCCCTACCCCAACGCGGCCAAAGCCTATCTGCAATTCATGTTCGAGGACCCGCAAATGCCAGATTGGATCACCTCCTCGGCGGGCTACTGCTGCCAGACGCTCAAGGCGTTCGACAACAATCCGGTGTGGACAGCCGATCCGAACAATGCCGCTTACGCCAAGGCTTCGGCGACGCTGCGGCCCAACGGCTATGCCGGGCCGCTCGGCTATGCCTCGGCGGCGACCATGGCCGACTATGTCCTGGTCGACATGTTCGCCAAGGCCGTCACGGGGCAGGCCACGCCCCAGGAGGCAATGGAAGAGGCGGAGAAGCGCGCAAACCGGTATTATCGCGTTTGATCCATGCCAGCTGAGCCTGGCGGCTCTGCCCCGCGCTATCCGACCCTCCGGAAGCGCAGGGCGGCCGCCAGGCCGATCAACGAGACCCTTGCAGGGAGCCCGCCCCATGGCCGTGCCGTCCGTCGCCGCTCAGCCGCGTTCCTCGATGCTGTCGCGCCTGGCCGAGAGCAGGAACGCGCTTGGCTTCGGCTTCATGCTGCCGGCGGCGGCATTGCTGCTTGTCTTCCTGACCTATCCGCTTGGGCTCGGCGTCTGGCTCGGCTTCACCGATGCCCGCATCGGCCGTCCCGGCATCTTCATCGGCATCGAGAACTATGAATATCTGTGGAGCGACGCCGTCTTCTGGCTCTCCGTCTTCAACACCCTGCTCTACACCGTCAGCGCCTCGATCCTGAAATTCGCGCTCGGCCTCTGGCTGGCGCTCATCCTCAACCAGAACCTTCCCTTCAAATCGTTCTTCCGCGCGATTGTCCTGTTGCCGTGGGTGGTGCCGACGGTGCTGTCGGCCATCGCCTTCTGGTGGATTTACGATTCGCAGTTCTCGATCCTGTCCTGGGCACTCCAGCAGATGGGGCTGATCGACCATCGCATCAATTTCCTCGGCGATCCGGAGAACGCGCGTGCTTCGGTGATCGCGGCCAATGTCTGGCGCGGCATCCCTTTCGTAGCCATCACGCTGCTTGCCGGCTTGCAGACAATCCCCCAATCGCTTTACGAGGCCGCCACGCTCGACGGCGCCAGCCGCTGGCAATTGTTTCGCCATGTGACGCTGCCGCTGCTCACCCCCATCATCGCGATCACGATGACGTTCTCGGTGCTGTTCACCTTCACGGATTTCCAGCTGATCTATGTGCTGACCCGCGGCGGACCGGTAAATGCCACCCATCTGATGGCGACGCTGTCGTTCCAGCGCGGCATTTCGGGCGGCCAGCTCGGCGAGGGCGCCGCGATCGCGGTCGCCATGATCCCATTCCTCCTTGCCGCGATCCTGTTCAGTTATTTCGGCTTGCAGCGCCGCAAATGGCAGCAGGGGGGCGGAGACTGACATGGCTGCCACCAGGAAGACAAAACAGCCGCAGCTCGACGAAGGCGGCATGGGCTATTTGCAGAGCGTGCCGCGCCGTGTGGTGACGGTCTATCTCCCCCTGCTCGTGTTCGTCATCGTGCTCTTGTTCCCGTTCTACTGGATGACGATCACAGCGGTTAAGCCCAATGTCGAAATGACCGACTATGCCAATTTCAACCCGCTCTGGGTCGTGCATCCGACATTGGAGCACATCCGCTATCTTCTCTTCGAGACGTCCTATCCGGGCTGGCTGCTCAACACGATCATCATTTCGACCGCCGCCACTTTCCTGTCGCTGGTGGCGTCGGTTTTCGCGGCCTATGCGATCGAGCGGCTGCGGTTCTCCGGGGCACGGCAGGTCGGCCTCGCGGTGTTCCTCGCCTATCTCGTGCCGCCCTCGATACTGTTCATCCCCTTGTCGGTGATGGTGTTCAACCTCGGGCTTTACGACACACCCTTCGCGCTCATCCTCACCTACCCGACCTTCCTGATCCCCTTCTGCACCTGGCTGCTGATGGGTTACTTCCGCTCCATCCCGTTCGAACTGGAAGAATGTGCGCTCATAGACGGGGCAAGCCGCTGGCAGATCCTGAGCAAGATCGTGCTGCCCCTGTCGGTGCCAGGCCTGATCTCGGCGGGCATATTCGCATTCACCCTGTCATGGAACGAGTTTATCTATGCCTTGACGTTCATCCAGTCGTCCGAAAACAAGACCGTGCCGGTCGGGGTGCTCACCGAACTCGTCCGCTCCGACGTCTATGAGTGGGGTGCCCTGATGGCGGGCGCGCTGATCGGATCCCTGCCGGTCGTCGTGCTTTATTCGTTCTTCGTCGAGCACTATGTCTCCTCGATGACCGGCGCGGTGAAGGAATAGCGCCGCCCCGATGCCGCGGGCGCTTTTCCTGGAATGCCCTAGCCCAGGCTTTTGCCGTAGCGGGCAAAGCTTTCGGCCAGGACGGTCGTGCTCGCACCGGCCCGTTCGGGCCGTTTGTAGATGCCGCCTTCGACGCGGATCGGCTCCTCGAAGTGATCCTTGATCCAGGGGATGTATTCGAGGATCGTCGATGCAGGATGCCAGTAGCTCAGATGCACATGCACCTGGCTCATCTCCCCTGCATGCGGAACGACGGGAAGCCGATGCGCCAGTGCCAGGTCCGCGACCTGGATGTATTCGGTTATTCCTCCGAGCCGCGTGACGTCCGGCTGGACGTAGGCGACGGCTCCTGCATCGACAAAGGAGCGGAACGCGTCGATCGTGTAGAGCTGCTCGCCGAGCGCGATCGGGATCGATGTATTGCGCGCGAGCGTGGCGTGGCTGGCGACATCGTCATACCAGAGCGGCTCCTCGAACCAGTAGATATCGAGGTCGCGCGCCAGCGCGCAGAACCGCTGGCAGGTCGGAAGATCCCACTTGCCGTTGCCGTCGATTGCGATCCGGATCCTTGGTCCGACACGTTTGCGCACAGCCGCCAGGCGCTCGACGTCGACATTTGGGTCGTCATGGCCGACCTTGATCTTGATGCGTGTGAATCCATCCTCCTCGACGGCTTTCGCGGAGCCGCGCAGCAACGTGTCCAGATCGAACGAAATCCAGCCGATATCGGTATTGTAGGCCTCCAGGGCATCGGTGCGCGCGCCGCCGAGATAACTCCACAGCGGCAGGCCCGCCCGTTTCGCCTTCATATCCCACAACGCGATATCGATTGCGGCCAGCGCCAGATGCGTGATGCCGGCCCGACCGACCCATTGAAGCGAAGGATGGCGCGCAAGCCTGGTCCATAGACGCTGATGATCCGAGGCGTCTTCGCCTACCAGAAGCGGCGCGTAACACTCGCCGATGCAGGACGTTATCAGCCGGTCGGCGGCCAGATGAGCATGCGTGCCGGTGAAGCCATAACCTTCCAGCCCGTCCGTGGTGACGATCTTCGTACCCACGACACCCCAATGGGTGATGCTGTGGGTCGAGTCCGAAATGGAGTCCGAGGTGAGTGGAAGATGGAGAATAAACGGGCGGACGGAGGCGATTTTCATCTATGACCCTTGGCGGATATGAATTTGTCAATGAAGGAGCTGCGAGAGGAATTCGCGTGCACGCTGATGCTTCGGGGCTGCGAAGAACTCCTTCGGCGTGGCCTCCTCGAGTATCCGGCCCTTGTCCATGAAGACGACCCGATCGGCCACCTGGCTGGCGAAACCCATTTCGTGCGTCACGCAGATCATCGTCATGCCTTCGGATGCCAGCGAGACCATGGTGTCTAGCACTTCCTTGACCATTTCCGGATCGAGAGCCGAGGTCGGTTCATCGAAGAGCATGATCTTGGGCTGCATGCAGAGCGCGCGGGCGATCGCGACGCGCTGCTGCTGGCCGCCGGAAAGCTGGGACGGATACTTGTCCGCCTGATCTGCGATCCGTACCTTGTGCAACATCTCCAGCGCTCTCTCCGAAGCGTCCTTGCGGGATTTTCCGAGCACGCGGACGGGCGCCAGCGTACAGTTCTCGATCACCTTGAGATGCGGGAAGAGGTTGAACTGCTGGAACACCATGCCGATGTCCCGGCGCGGAACCATACGTCCGTGGGACTTCTCGACCAGCGGTTTGCCGTCGATTTCCACCGAGCCTTGCTGCAGGTCTTCCAAGCCGTTGATGCAGCGGATCAAGGTCGACTTGCCTGAGCCCGACGGCCCGCAGACGACAATCTTTTCGCCCTTCGCCACCTCAAGGCTGACGTGATCGAGCGCCTGAAACCCGCCGAACATCTTCACCGCGTCGCGCAGTTTCACAAAGGCGCTGCCGTTGGCGTCCATGAATTCCTCCTTGTTGCGAGGTTGACTTGTAACCCGAAAGATCGAAATCAGAAAATAAAAAATTTTCTATTTTTAATTTTTCTGTTGCACCGAACCGGAACCTGACCGATGCTTGGGCCATGAGCATGATCAAGACAACATTGGCCGAGCAGGCCTACCAGGAGCTGCGGTCGCGGATCGTCGGCGGCAGGCTGGCAGGCGGGCAACGCCTGTTGCCAAACGAATTGGCGGCGGAACTGGGCATCAGTCCCACGCCTGTCAAGGAAGCCTGCCTGCGGCTGGAGGCGGACGGGCTTCTCGTCAATTCCTCGCGGCGCGGCATGGTGGTCCGCAGCTTCAACGAGGAAGCCGTCGAGGAATTATACGCGGCCAGGACACTGCTCGAGAAAGGGGCCGTGGAAGCAGCCTTCGACGCAGGACGGCTCGATGAGGCGCTGCGGGTGAAGCTCCAGGACAGCCTCGAAAACCACAGGCGCTTCGCCAAAGGGTCGTCGCTCGACGATCTGGCGAAGGCGCTCTCCCATGACCGGGCCTTCCACAGTTCGCTCGTCGGCGCCGCGGGGATACCGATGATCTCCGAGGTCCACTCCCGCATTGTCGGCCAGACGCATACGGTCTTCGTCTCGATTCCAGGCGATTACAGCCGCTCGGTCGAGGAGCACCAAAATATTCTCGATGCCATCATCGCCGGCAAGAAGAGCCAGATCCTCGCGGCGCTGCAGCGACATCTCGAGAGAAGCCGGCAGAACACCTTGCGCCAGGTGAAAGTCCTTGCGCGAGCGATCGAACCGAACCTTGTTTAAAGACCGGGGACGAGTGTGGAGTACCTAGATTTTTCCGGGACATTCGCGCGCGGCGACCTGTTCGTGCACGCCGCCATGCTGACCGTCGGCCTGTCGGCCGCCGCGCTGGTTCTGGGCATGTGCGTCGGCATCGTCGGCGCCCTGATGAGACTTTCGAGCTCGAAAGTCCTCTCCTCAATCGCGGCCGCCTATGTGGAGATCATCCGCAACACGCCGTTTCTGGTGCAGATCTACATCGTCTATTTCGGCCTGCCCTCGGTCGGCATCCGCATTTCCGAAGTGACGGCGGCCATCCTCTCCCTGACGCTCTACGCGGGCGCCTATATCACCGAGATCGTCCGTGCCGGCATCCAGACGATCGGCAAGGGACAGCGGGAGGCGGCGCACACGCTTGGCATGTCACCGTATCTCACCTTCCGCTATGTCGTTCTGCTGCCGGCGATTTCAGCGATCTTCCCGGCACTGACCAGCCAGTTCATCCTGATCATGCTGGCGTCCAGCGTCGTTTCCGTCATCTCCGTCCCGGAACTGACCGGCGTCGCCAATGATGTGCAGGGCCTGACCTTCCGAAGCCTGGAAGCCTATCTCGTGGTCGCGGCCATCTACCTTGTCCTGACGGCTGTATTCAAAGGCGTCTTCGCACTGATTGACCGTGCCCTCTTCTCCTTCCGCTTTGCAGGGCGATGACGATGTTCCAGACATTCAACCTCCATCATGTCGGGTTTCTGCTGCAATGTGCGACGTGGACGGTCGTCCTCTCGGGAATTGCGCTTGCAGGCGGCGCCATCGGCGGATCGATTATCGCCCTCATGCGCCTCTCCCGCTTCGCCTGGATGCGCTGGATCGCACAGGCCTATATCTATGTCATCCAGGGAACGCCCCTGCTCGTCATTCTCTTCATCGCCTATTTCGGCGTCGCCAATCTCGGCTATGACCTTCCGGCGATCTACGCGGCCGGCCTTGGATTTACGCTCTACAGCAGCGCGTTCCTCGGCGAGATCTGGCGCGGGTCGATCCAGTCGATCAACAAGGGGCAATGGGAAGCGTCGTTCGTGCTGGCGCTTGGCTGGCGGCACACGATGACCGACGTCATCATCCCGCAGGCGCTTCGCGTCGCCATTCCTCCGACGGTCGGCTTCTCCGTTCAGGTCGTCAAGAACACCGCGCTTGCTTCGGTCGTCGGCTTTATCGAACTGACGAGAGCAGGACAGATCGTCTCCAGCGCCACGTTCCAGCCGCTGCCCGTCTATCTGACGGTCGCGGCCATCTACTTCGGCATCTGCTCCATACTGTCCCATGCCAGCCGCCGCCTGGAGCGCCGCCTGCAGCAGGCAGCCAACTGAAGATCCGGTTCATCACACCAGGGAGGAAAGTATCATGCTATTGAAGAGACTTGCTGTCGGGCTCGCCGCCATGCTGGCGATGATATTGCCCGCGAAGGCCGAGAGCACGCTGGACGCCATCGTACAGCGCGGCACCATCAATGTCGGCGTCGGCCTTGGAACGCCGCCTTATGGCCTGATGGACAGCAGCATGCAGCCCGACGGCTATGACGTGTCCGTGGCAAAGGCAATCGCCCGCGATCTCGGCGTCAAGGTCAACATCGTCGACACGACGGCAGCCAACCGCATCCCGAACCTGACTTCGGGCAAGCTCGACATCGTGATCTATTCGTTCTCGATCACGGCCGAGCGCGCCAAGGCCATCGCGTTCACCAACACGTACTATGTCGACCAGCAGGTCTATGTCGGTCCCGCCGACCAGCCGATCACCAAGATCGAGGATCTGGCCGGCAGGAAGATCGGCGTGACGCGGGCCAGCACGAACGACATCGTCATGACCAAAAAGGCCGTCGAAGGCGCACAGATCCAGCGCTATGACGATGACGCGTCGACATCCCAGGCGCTGTTCGCAGGTCAGGTCGAAGGCATCGTGACCAGCGGCGCGCTTGCCCGCGCCGTCGAGGAGCACGACCCGAACCTCAAGAAGCAGTTCGTCGTGGCGCAGGCGCCGATGGGCATAGGCCTGCGCCGCAACGACCCGGACTTCCTGCACTGGCTGAACACGGAGCTCTTCATGCTCCAGTCTACAGGTGAGCTGCAGGCCCTGCAGAAAAAATGGATGGGTGTCGAAGTCGACCTGCCCCGCTTCTGAGAATGACTGGATCCGGGACTTCCCCGGATCCACACATGCCGCTGCGATCGTTTTATCGAAGGTTTTTCCATGAAAATCACGGATGTGAAGGTGCGCTGCTGCCAGCGCAAACCAGGCGATTTTGCCGCCAGCGCGTTTCGAACCGGGGATTTCGCGAAGTTCGAATTTCTCACCGTCACCATGGCGACGGATACCGGGCTCGAGGCAACCGCCTTCGGGTTCGCCGGTCGTTCGGCGGCGGGCGCCGGCAGGCTGATTGCCGACACGCTGCGTCCGTTCTTCATCGGCCGTGACCCGCTCGACCGGGAAAAGGCATGGCACGATTTCCGGGTGGCCGACCGCTGGTGGGGCCACTTGCCGATCTATGCCTACGGACCATTCGACACCTGCCTCTGGCTGCTGTCGGCCACCGCCGCCGGGCAGCCTCTCTACAAATATCTCGGCGCCTTCCGCGAACGCGTGCCGGTCTATGGCAGCTCGATGATCCTGTCGGGGCCGCAGGACTATGTGAAAGAGGCGCTGCGCGCCAAAGCCGAAGGGTTGCGGGCCTACAAGCTCCATACACCGGGACTCGACCTCGACTACGACATCGACGTCCATCGCCAGGTCCGCGCCGCCGTCGGGCCGGATTTCACGCTGATGTCGGACCCGGTCTCGATGTTCAATCTCGAGCAGTCGATCCGCTTCGGCCGCGAGCTGGAAAGGCTCGACTTCTACTGGCTGGAAGAGCCTTTATACGACGAGGACGTGCATTCGCTGCGGGAGCTCGCCCGCACCCTCGAAATCCCGCTCGTCGGGACAGAAGTCCTTGCGAAGCACCCTTACAGCATCGCCGAATGCATCTCGACGCGTGTCGTCGATCGCGTCCGGGCAGACGTTTCCTGGACGGGCGGCGTCACGGGCGTCATGAAGACGGCCCGCCTCGCCGAAGCCTTCGGCGTCAATTGCGAGATCCATACCGCCATCTTCCACCCGATGGAGATCGTCAACCTGCATTGCGCCGCGGCGATCAAGAACTGCGACTTCTTCGAAGTGCTCTATCCAATGGAGAACTTCGCCTTCGGCCTCAAGCAGCCGCTGCCGATCAAGGACGGCTACGCCGCGCCGCCGTCAGCCCCCGGCCTCGGGGTCGAGATCGACTGGGATGCCATCGACAACAGCACGATCTGTGAGGCCTGAGCGCCATGATGAAAGCTGTCTGCCTCGAGGAACCCGGCAAGATCTCGCTGGTCGAATTGCCCGAACCAAAACCGGGCCCGGGCGAAGTCGCGGTGCGGATGGAGTATGTGGGGTATTGCGGTTCCGACCTGACGTCGTTTCGCGGCCTCAATCCGCTGATCTCCTACCCGCGCGTCCTGGGCCATGAAATCTCCGGCACCATCTCGGCGCTCGGCGACGGCGTCAGCGCGCTTGCGGTCGGCCAGTCCGTGACTATTCTTCCCTATTTCAATTGCGGCAGGTGCCATGCCTGCCGCCTTGGCAGGCCGAACGCCTGCAAGGACAACCGGACGATGGGCGTCCAGCGCGAGGGCGCGATGGCCTCGATCATCGTCGTTCCCGCGGGCAAGATCATTCCGGTCGAGGGCATGCGCCAGCGGGACCTCGCGCTGATCGAGCCGCTTGCCGTCGGCTTCCATGCCGTCCGCCGCTCCGAGCTTTCGGCTGGAGAAACCGTCGTCATCCTTGGCTGCGGCGTCATTGGGCTCGGCGCCTTGCTCGGCGCTGTCAGGCGGGGCTCACGCGTGATCGCAATGGACCTTAGCGCCGACAAACTCGCCGTTGCCAAGGTGCTCGGCGCCACTGACACCATCGATGCGTCGCGCGAAGATGTCCTGGCGCATGTCCTGGAACTGACCAGTGGGGACGGTCCGCAGGTCGTCATCGAGGCGGTCGGCGCGGATGCGACCTTTCGGCAGGCGATCGATCTCGTGGCGTCCTGCGGCCGGGTCGTCTATGTCGGCTACGCCAAGAACAAGATCGCTTACGACACCAAGTTCTTCCTGCTCAAGGAGATGGATATCCGCGGGTCGCGCGGCTCCGAGATCGCCGATTTCCACGATGTTATCGGCTATCTGAAGCAACATCGGGACGCCGGCGACCGCATCGTCTCACGCGTCGTGCCAATCGAGGAAGCCGGTGCGGCCATGCAAGCCTGGGACAAGAACCCCGGAGGCTTCACCAAGATCGTCGTCCGGATCGAAGCGAAGGAAGACGCATGAGCATCAACGATATCTTCGGGCTGGAGGGGCAGCATGCGCTGGTGACCGGCGGCGGAAGCGGTCTCGGCCTTGCGATCGCCACCTGTTTCGTCGAAGCCGGCGCCAAGGTGACGATCGTCGGCACCAACGCCGCGAAGCTCGCTGCCGCCTGCGAGACGCTGGGGCCTTCCGCCACGAGCCATGTCTTCGACGTGACCGACACTGCCGGTGCCACGGGTTTCGCCAGCGAGGTGGCAAAAAAATCCGGACGCGTCTCGATCCTCGTCAACAATGCCGGCAACACGGTCAAGAAGCCGCTCGGCGAGATGAGCGTCGAGGCTTTCAATTCGGTGCTGAACGTCCATGTCGGCGGCGCCTTCGCCCTCTCGCGCGCCTTCCTGCCGCAGGTGACGGAAGCAAGGGGCAGCATTCTTTTCACCGCCTCGATGAGCTCTTTCCTCGGCATTCCCAACGTGATCGGCTATTCGGCGGCGAAAGCCGCCTATGTCGGCATGGTGAGGGCGCTCGCGACCGAACTTGCGCCCAGCGGGATACGCGTCAACGGTGTGGCACCAGGCTGGATCGACACCGCGCTTCTACGCCAGGCCACCGCAGCCGATCCGGAAAGGGCGCGCAAGATCAACAGCCGCATTCCCATGGGTCGTTTCGGCGAGGGCGCCGATATCGGCTGGGCCATGACCTATCTCGCCTCACGCGCCTCAGCCTATGTGACCGGCCATATACTGGTGGTCGACGGCGGCGCGCTGCACGGCTTCTGACACCATAGTTTTTCGAGGGAGAAAACAGATGACGACCGATACTGACAAGGCGATCTTCGAAGTCATCCGCAAGGAACTCTTCACGGCCGTCGTCGGCGACGTGCTCGATGTAATGGGCCACCGCCGGCAGTTCCTGCCGGCCGGGATCGTGCCGTTGCAGCCGGAGATGAAAGTCATCGGCCGCGCGATGCCGGTGCTGGAGGCGGACGTGTTTTCCGGCGGTTCGCCGGATGCGCACGGTCCGCTCGCGAACAAACCGTTCGGCCTCATGATGGAAGCGCTGGACAGCCTGACGGAGAACGATGTCTACATCGCCAGCGGCTCCTCCTTCCGCTACGCGCTGTGGGGCGGGCTGATGTCCACCAGGGCCCAGAAGCTGAAGGCTGCCGGCGCCGTCCTCAACGGCTATATCCGCGACTCCTGGGAAATCGAAAAGCTCGGCTTTTCGGTCTTCTCGCGCGGCATCTATGCCCAGGACCAGGGCCCGCGAGGCAAGGTGATCGACTATGGCTGCCCAATCGAGATCGAAGGCATCCTGGTAACGCCCGGCGACCTGATCTTCGGCGACCGCGAGGGCGTGCTTGTGATCCCGCGCGAGGCGGAAAAGGAAGCGATCGAGCGCGCGATCGAGAAGGTC
This sequence comes from Mesorhizobium sp. B1-1-1, assembly GCF_006442955.1. Taxonomy (NCBI): domain Bacteria; kingdom Pseudomonadati; phylum Pseudomonadota; class Alphaproteobacteria; order Hyphomicrobiales; family Phyllobacteriaceae; genus Mesorhizobium; species Mesorhizobium sp. B1-1-1. Next base: position 153,405 of record NZ_VFWW01000002.1, on the reverse strand, counting down.
AGCACAGAGAACAAGGTCGCAACCGCGATCCGCGACGGCATGAGCGCCTGCGAGGCCTTCCGTACCTTCGGCGTCATGTGAGCCGACGATGGACGATCCTCGTCTGCTCCTGCTCTGCGATCACGACAATGTGCTGGTCGCCTGCCGGCGCATCGAAGCCGGTGAGACCATCATCGTCGGCGGCGAGTCGCGCATTCTGATCAAGGCCGTGGAGCTCGGCCACAAGCTGGCGCGGCTGCCGATCGCCCCGGGGATGAAGGTCATCAAATACGGCGTCCCGATCGGCTCGGCGACGCGGTCGATCGGACCCGGCGAGCACGTCCATATTCACAATCTGAAGAGCGACTACACCAAAACGCACGTAATAGCGGAGACCGGATCATGACCGGCGAACAGTCCACCATCCTCGGCTATCTCAGGCCGGACGGTCGCAAGGGCATCCGCAACATTGTGATCGTGGCCTATCTGGTAGAGTGCGCGCATCATGTCGGTCGCGAAATTGTCTCCCATTTCCGCGGCAGGGACGTGCATCTGATCGGCTTTCCAGGCTGCTTTCCCAATCCCTATGCGCAGCGGATGATGGAGCGTCTGTGTACGCATCCCAATGTCGCCGCGGTACTGCTGCTGTCACTGGGATGCGAAAGCTTCAACAAATTCTCGCTCGCCCGCACCGTCGAGGCAAGCGGACGGCCGGTGGCCACGCTGACGATCCAGGAAAACGGCGGTACTTTGTCGACGATTTCCGACGGCATCGAATGGGTCGGGCAACGCCTGCAAGAGCTGGGCGCGGTCGCGAGAGTGCCAATGGATGCGAGTGAACTTATCGTCGGCACGATCTGCGGCGGGTCGGACGGCACCAGCGGCATGACCGGCAACCCCGCCGCCGGCCTTGCCTTCGATCGGCTGGTCCGTGCGGGAGCAGCCTGTATTTTCGAGGAGACCGGCGAGCTGATCGGCTGCGAAGAGATCATGGCGAGCCGTGCCGTGACGCCTGAACTCGGCGTCGAGCTGCGCGCCTCCGTGGCAAAGGCAGCGCAATACTACGCGACGCTAGGCTATGGCAGTTTCGCTCCGGGCAATGCCGATGGCGGCCTATCCACCATCGAGGAGAAATCGATGGGTGCCTATGCCAAATCGGGCTCGTCGCCGATTTCGGGCCTCATCAAGCCGGGCGACATTCCCCCTGGCGGCGGACTCTACCTGATGGATGTCGTGCCGGACGGGGACGTGCGTTTTGGCTTCCCCAACATCTCGGACAATGCCGAGATCGTGGAGCTCATCGCTTCCGGTTGTCACCTCACGCTCTTCGTCACCGGCCGCGGTTCGGTCTCGGGGTCGGCGGTCGCACCGGTCATAAAGATCTGCGCCAATCCCGAAACATACCGTCGCCTGTCGGGCGACATGGACGTCGATGCCGGACGTATCCTCGAAGGGGCCGCCACCTTGTCGGATGTCGGCGACGAAATCTTCAATCTGGTTCTTGCTGTCGCCAATGGCCATGCGACGAAATCCGAACAACTCGGGCACCGCGAATTCATCCTGACCTACAAGACTTTCGAACCGATCGGTCCCGCATGTCTGCCGGGCGCACAGCCAAAGGCTGGTCACCGAAGCTGAAGCCGCCGACGTTTGCCGTGTGCCTGCGAGCGCTGTTTGCGTCTGTGCTGAAGCGGCGCGATCCTTGACCAGCGCAGGAGCAAATGCATCGCGGGCCGAACAATCTGGCGACAAGCTCACTCGTTTTGTTTGAAGCGCGGCACGCCGAAACGGATTCATGCGAGCCGCTTAGGTCTTGTTTTGCATGTCGCTACATCGAACCGAGGTTGCTTGGGCAACGTGCATTGGAAACGAGGTGCGCAAAAAAGGGTCGCGGCAAACCAGCATTGGGCTGGCGGCTCGCAACCGCCTCACCCCCATGCGGACAATTCAAATCAGCGGGCCTGCGTCAGCCATACGCCGCTTCCTGATATCTGGGGGAAGCGTCTTCTCGTTTTGGCGAGGGTTCTGTTCCGCCGGCGCGAATGAGCTGCCTGCCTGATCCGAAAAAAACAGCTTCCAGCGGCCCGGGCGGAACGCTACCCGGCTCTTCTGCGCCGCGGGATGGTCGACGGGCAGCTCGATCTCGACGCGCTGGCGTTCGCCGCCGATCTCGAGTTCCACCCGGCGGGTGCCGGCGACGCGGCGGCTGGCGACCACCGTGCCGGCGATGCAGCCAGAGCAGCCGCTCAGCAATTCGACGTCGTGCGGGCGGAAGTACAGCCTGGCGTTGCCGCTGGCGGCCTCCGGCGCCGACAGCCCGATCGGGCGATCGGCGAGCCAGACCTCGCCATTCTCGACCTTGACGGGAAGCGAGCTCGATTCGCCGATGAAGCCATAGACGAAAGGCGAGTTCGGCCTGTCATAGATGTCGTCGGCGGTGCCGACCTGCTCGATGCGGCCCTGGCTCATCACCACGACGCGGTCGGCAAGCTCCAGCGCCTCTTCCTGGTCGTGGGTGACGAAGACGGTGGTGTGGCCGGTGGCGTCATGGATGTCGCGCAGCCAGCGGCGCAGTTCCCGGCGCACCTGCGCATCGAGCGCGCCGAACGGCTCGTCGAGCAGAAGCACTTTGGGTTCGATCGCCATGGCGCGCGCCAGCGCGACGCGCTGGCGCTGGCCGCCGGATAGCTGCGCCGGATAGCGCTTTTCCAGGCCCGAGAGCTGGACCAGGTCGAGCAGCTCGGAGGCGCGGCGGCGGATCTCCTGCGCCGGCGGCCGCGTCGAGCCCTGCCGGACCTTGAGGCCGAAGCCGATATTGTCCGAGACCGTCATGTGCCGGAACAGCGCGTAGTGCTGGAAGACGAAGCCGACATTGCGCTCCTGGATCGATTTGTGCGAGGCGTCCTCGTCGCCGAAGAAGATCTTGCCGCGCGTCGGCCGCTCCAGCCCGGCAATCAGCCGCAGCAGCGTCGTCTTGCCCGAGCCCGACGGCCCCAGCAACGCGATCAGCTCGCCCGACTTGATGTCGAGCGACACGTCATGGAGCGCGGGAAACCGCTCAAACTCCTTGCGCACATTGGCAACGCGAACTTCCATCTAAAAAACCTTCTAGTGGCCACGCGCGGCGGCGATCTCGGCGCCGTAACGCATCTCGAGCAGTGTCTTCAGGACCAGCGTCACCAGCGCCAGGCCGGCCAGCAGCGAGGCGACGGCAAAGGCGCCGACGGCGTTGTATTCATTGTAGAGGATCTCGACATGCAGCGGCATGGTGTTGGTCAGGCCGCGTATGTGGCCCGACACCACCGAGACCGCGCCGAACTCGCCCATGGCGCGCGCATTGCACAAGAGCACGCCGTAAAGCAGCCCCCATTTGACGTTGGGCAGCGTCACATACCAGAAGGCCTGCCAGCCATTGGCGCCGAGCGACAGCGCGGCCTCCTCGTCGCCATTGCCCTGTTCCTGCATCAGCGGGATCAGCTCGCGGGCCACGAAGGGGAAGGTGACGAAGACGGTGGCCAGCACAATGCCGGGCACGGCGAACAGGATGACGATGCCATGCGCCTTCAGCCAGGCGCCGAGCAGCCCCTGGGCGCCGAACAGAAGCACGTAGACCAGGCCCGAGATGACCGGCGAGACCGAGAAAGGCAGGTCGATCAGCGTGGTCAGGAAGGCCTTGCCCTTGAACTCGAACTTGGCGATCGCCCAGGCGGCCGAGATGCCGAAGACGACATTGAGCGGCACCGAGATCGCCGCCACCAGCAGCGTCAGCCGGATCGCCGAGCGCGTATCGGGATTGCCGAGCGCCTCGGTGTAGGCGCCGACGCCCTTGGCGAAGGCTTCGTTGAAGACGATGATCAGCGGCAACAGCAGGAAGATGCCGAGGAAGGCGAAGGCGATCGCCATCAGCACGGCCTGCGCCGGGCGGCTTTCGGTCACCGCCGCCGAGCGGCTGTCGTGATGCGGCTCGTAGGATTTGATCTCCGGATCAGCCATAGCGCTTGCGGCTCCATGTCTGCGCCAGGTTGACGATGAGCAGCATCAGGAACGACAGCGCCAGCATGATCGCGGCGATGGCGGTCGCCGCCGGGTAATTGTATTCCTCCAGCCGGATGACGATCAAAAGCGGCGCGATCTCGGACTTGTAGGGCAGGTTGCCGGCGATGAAGATGACCGAGCCGTATTCGCCGACGCCGCGCGCGAAGGCCAGCGCGAAACCGGTGACGATGGCCGGCGCCAGGCCGGGGAACAGCACCCGGGTGACGATCTGGAAGCGGCTGGCGCCGAGCGTGGCGGCGGCCTCCTCCACCTCCTTGTCGATCTCCTCCATGATCGGCTGCACGGTGCGCACGACGAAGGGCAGGCCGATGAAGACCAGCGCGATGACGATGCCGAGCGGGGTGTAGGCGACCTTGAGCCCAAGCGGCAGCAACAGTTTGCCGATCCAGCCATTGGGCGCGTAGAGCGTGGTCAGCGCGATGCCGGCCACCGCCGTCGGCAGCGCGAAGGGCAGGTCGACCATGGCATCGACGATGCGGCGGCCGGGAAAGCGGTAGCGCACCAGCACCCAGGCGACCAGCGTGCCGAAGACGACATTGACGGCGGCCGCGACAAAGGCGGTGCCGAAGCTGATGCGGAGCGCGTTGATGGTGCGCCGGTCGGTGGCGATCGCCCAGAAATCGGTCCAGCCCAGCGCCGCGGAGCGCCAGATCAGCCCCGACAGCGGAATGAGGATGATGAGGGTCAGGTAGGCAAGCGAGAAGCCTAGCGTCAATCCGAAACCCGGAATGACGCTCGGCTGTCGAAATCGCCAACCCGCCCGAGCGGGTGCTGTGATGGCCACTGCTGTCATGGAGTTCCGGATCGCCCCACTCTTCAAGCCAGATTGCCCTTCGCTATGACTTCAAGAGCCTTGGGCGTGCAAGTTCGTTGAAAGATACGGCGCCTACTTCCATTCGCCCAAAGGCGTGTGGATTTTCTTCCTTCGCCGTCATTCGGGCTTTCTCCAGCTCTTCTGACTACTCCTTACTGCGCAGGTCTCCAGGTCTGGTTGGATGAGCACCATCACCGAAATGATAGGGTACGCGCATTCTTCAATCGTCGAAAAATTAAGCCAGAAGTTTGCATGTCGCGACCAGCGTTGGGTCCCGAGCATCCACCGCGCGCATACCGCCCGGCAGACGGCGTTCGGCGGATCGGACGGCAGAATTTGCAGACGTCGTCGTGTGGACCAGGCGACGCCGACAATGACGAAAGCGAAGCTATGGCAGCAAGTAGTAGCGAACACAATCGCGCGCGGATCAGCCGACAGTCGGAAGTGGGACCCTTGCTCAAAAGAATAGGTTGGCCACGCCACTAAGATATCTCACGCGTTCCCGTGATGGCCTTCTACGCAATACAAAACCAACGCATCATGGAGCGCATAAATCAGATTAGAAATCCGCCTGGGGAGGAGGATATGAAAAACATCTCAAATGACCTGATGGAAATTGCCGGCCGAATTCGCCCTGCGCGGGAAGCCTTCGCGGAGGCGGACAGGAGGAGGGTCGAATCCGCTTTGGAGGCAGGACGACTTCTTTGCCAGGCCAAGGACGACTGCCTGCACCAGCAATGGATGGCTTTCCTGAGATGGGCCGATATGGATGAACAAGAGGCTCGAAAGCTGATGCAGCTTGCCCGCGCGGGACTGACATCGTGCGTCGTTTCGGAAATCGGCGGCATCGATGCGGCACTGGCCTATCTTGTGGAGGCAAGATTGCCCGAGCCGGAAGAGTGCCTGACCGTGGGCCGCGTAGGCTGGCCGGAAAAGAACACGCCCTTCGCGATTATCAAACCCAATGCCGCGCATCCCGGCTATTACGATATCGCCATTGCCGACATGTGGGCCAATCCAGCAACGGTTTTCTCATCGAGAAAGCCGCTTCGGGGGGAAAGCATGAGGCAAGCCGACGGATCGTTCTTCAACAGCCTCTGGCATATTGTCGATCGTGAATTGGATGTCCCGCATTCGCAGCGCGAGTTCCAGATGATGCCGGCGGATCTGTTCTCGCGAGATGGTGCCTTCCTCTTCGCCAAGCCTGTCTCCGCGGCTGACAGTGCGACGGAAAGCGAGGCGCACAGCTACATTCTTTGAGTGTTCGCCGGCAAATGCGACCGCGCGCAACCCGCAACAATTCCATTGCATGGACCGGAAAAACGCCCTGCCGGCCTCGGCGTGCTCTGCCTAGCGTTGTTCGTCACGGCAGAACACTCCAGCGCGCAGTCTCACCCGGACAAAGATCTATCATGCTCAGGCGAGGCTGTTCGAGGGCAATTTCCTGACTCGGCTCCCGGACGGCAAGTTGAAGCGAGAACCGAACTACCTCTAAGAGCATGGCAAAAAGACCAAACGGCCGCCGACCGGAATTTTGACGGAAAATGAACTCAAGCAATCGACGCGCCAATGAAGCGCCGTCAGCCGGCTTGCAGCCGAGCGTGGCTGCGCGCCAGATCATCTCGTCTCGTCCATTTGCAATGGCCATCAGCACTTAGCGTTGTCAAACCGCGCCAGACGACCGTCCGGGCCCATACCAGGTCTCGGAAGTGGTAATGTCTTATCCGATTGCGCACTCCATTTTCTTCGCCGCTGCTGGCTTAATCGCGTCAGTTGTCATCATCAGAGTGGCGGTTACATGCGCATCGCGATTGTTGGTTCGGGTTACGTGGGTCTTGTATCGGGCGCTTGCCTGGCTGATTTCGGCCATCAAGTCGTCTGCGTCGATAAGGCGGAGGCCAAGATTGCCGATCTCCAGGCCGGAAGAATGCCGATCTATGAGCCAGGTCTCGACGACCTCGTCGACAAGAATTCCGCGAGCGGCCAGCTCACCTTCACCAGCATGCTTACAGCGGCAGTCGCCGATGCGGACGTGGTGTTCATTGCCGTCGGGACGCCTTCGAGGCGAGGCGACGGCCATGCCGATCTGTCCTATGTCTACGAAGCGGCCCGGGAAATCGCGGCCGCTGTTCACGGGTTCACCGTGGTGGCAATCAAATCCACGGTGCCGGTGGGCACGGGGGATGAGGTCGAACGGATCATTCGCCAATGCAATCCCCTGGCCGATGTGGCCGTCGTCTCCAACCCGGAATTCCTGCGCGAAGGAGCCGCGATCGACGACTTCAAACGACCAGACCGGATCGTTATCGGCCTCCCGTCGGACGAGCGTGGCCGGGAGGTGATGGCGGAGGTGTATCGGCCGCTCTATCTCAACCAGGCACCCATCCTGTTTACCGGCCGCCGCACGTCCGAGCTGATCAAATATGCGGCCAACGCCTTCCTGGCGCTCAAGATCACGTTCATCAACGAGATCGCGGATCTCTGCGAGAGCGTGGGCGCGAACGTGCGCGAGGTAGCGCGGGGCATCGGGCTCGACAATCGCATCGGCTCAAAGTTCCTGCACGCCGGCCCGGGCTATGGAGGATCCTGTTTTCCAAAAGACACGCTGGCTTTGGTCAAGACGGCGCAGGACAGCGGCGCGCCATTGCGCCTGATCGAAACGACGGTTGCCGTGAACGACCAGCGAAAACGCACCATGGCGCGCAAGATCGTATTTGCTTGCGGCGGAGATGTCCGCGCAAAGACAGTGGCCTTGCTGGGTCTTACCTTCAAACCCAACACCGATGACGTCCGTGAAGCGCCTTCCCTTTCGATCATCCAGGCCTTGATCGATTTTGGAGCACATGTCCGAGTGTATGACCCCGAAGGCATGGAACAGGCGAAAATCGTGCTCGGCACAAGCGTAAGTTATGCAGAAGGCGCCTATGAATGCGCCGAGGGCGCCGACGCGCTGGTCATCGTGACCGAGTGGAATCAGTTCCGCGCCCTGGATTTTGAACGACTGTCCCGCACGATGTCGAAACGGGTGGTGGTCGACCTGCGCAACATTTACCGGCGGGAAGACATCTCCAAGCACGGCTTCGAGTACGTGAATATCGGTGAGGGAGCGGTCGGAGACAAGGCAGTTTTCGCCGCGGCCGCGGAATGAGGTATCTGGTCACCGGCACCGCAGGATTCATCGGTTTTCACCTGGCGCGCCGGCTGCTCGACGACGGTCATCGCGTCACCGGCTTCGACGGCATGACGCCATACTATGACATCGTCCTGAAGCAGTCCCGACACGCCCTGCTTGAAAGATACGACGCCTTTCGCGCCCATATCGGCCAACTGGAAGACCTGGATGCCCTTCGCCGCGCCGCGGACTCCGCCCGGCCCGATGTGATCGTGCATCTGGCCGCGCAGGCCGGTGTCCGCTACTCAATCGACAATCCGCGAAGTTACACGGACAGCAATCTCGTCGGCTCGTTCAACGTCCTTGAGCTCGCGCGTGATCTCAAGCCCCGGCATTTGCTCCTTGCGTCCACGAGCTCGGCCTATGGAGCGAACGACAAGATGCCATTCGTCGAAACCGACAAGGCTGATTGGCCGTTAACCTTCTATGCGGCCACGAAGAAGGCGATGGAGGCGATGGCGCACTCCTATTCACATATCTTCGGAACGCCGACCACATGCTTCCGCTTCTTCACCGTATACGGCCCCTGGGGCCGGCCCGACATGGCGCTCTTCAAATTTGTCGACGCGATCGAGAACGGCCGTCCGATCGAAGTGTATGGCGAAGGCCTGATGAAGCGCGATTTCACCTATATCGATGATCTCGTCGAAGCCATCGTCCGACTCGTCGAATGCACGCCGGCGACAGGTCGCGCGGCGTCCGCTCCCGGCGTCGTCGACACGCTGTCACCCGTCGCGCCGTGGCGTGTCGTCAACATAGGCGGCGGCGAGCCTGTCGGGCTGCTGCCTTTCATCAAGACGATCGAGAACTGCCTGGGCAAACGCGCCATCCGCAAGATGTTGCCGATGCAGGCTGGCGACATGCGGGCAACCTATGCCGACCCCCGCCTGCTGGAGGCCCTTACGGGCTTTCGCCCTTGCACCAGCGTCGAGGACGGGGTGACCGCCTTCGTACGCTGGTATCTGGAAGAACGGCCGTCGCGGCCGACAATCGCCGCCTGAAGCGCGCAGACCTGTGCTCCGTGCACGCGCCTAGGTCCTTGGCGCGACACAGGTTGGTCATGCCGAGGCCAGCTTGGCATGTATCCTGGGCCTTTGGCCATGCCAGGATGTCACCTCAATGGCGGCTCCGTCTCCACAAAGCACTGTAAAGCCGCTGTCGGTATGAGTTTGGACCTGGCCGGTCAGCCCGATATGGCGCCCAGGCGGGGCAAACATGCGCGCCTTGTCGATCACGATCTTGGCACCGGCAGTGAAAGTGAAGGCGCCCGGATAGGGATCGCCGACGGCGCGGACGAAACGAAGGACATTCTCGGCAGCATCGCTCCAGTCGATTATTCCGTCATCGGCCGTGCGCTTTGCGCAATAGCTGGCAAGGGATTCGTCCTGCGCGACGCCCACGGCCTTGTCACGACTTATCGCCGAAACGACAAGCGGCGTCATCTCGAACAGTGCCTGCTTGTGCTTGTCGTAGAGCGAGCGCGCGGTCTCGTCCGGTGCCACGGCAAAAAGCTTCTGGAGGACGATAGGGCCACTGTCGACACCCTCGTCGAGCCGGAAGAAAGTCGAGCCCGTCTCCTTTTCATTCGCAATGATCGTCCAGGGGATCACCGCCCTGCCCCGAAAACGCGGTAACGGCGCCGGGTGAAAGCCGATCGAGCCATATCGGGCGACCGAGCGAAATTCGCCGCGGCAGATTTGCGACCAGCCGACCACCATCGTCAAATCGGGCCGCTCGGCTTCGAGCCTGTCGATCGTGTCGGGCGCATTGATGTCCTTGGTCAGGTGGACCGCGGCCCCGGCCAGACGTGCCGGCCCCGCCAGATCGACGAAATCGGAATGGCGTTTGGAAGCTTCGCCCGCAAGGGTGACAAGCAGCGAAGGCGTCATGCCAGCTTCGACAAGGGCATCGAATGCGACCCGAGATCCCTCCACCGCACCGACAAAGGCTATGCGCATGAATTCAAGGCTCCAACTCACCGGCGTAGCGATAGATGGACACAGATCTCTTCTATTGTCTGCTTCGTTTCTGCGCCCAAGTCCTCCTTTAGAGGTAAACGGCAGCCGGCGATGCATCCCTATGTGCAACTCGTCCCTTCAAAGAAAGCTGGGTATTTAGGGGTTGCGACAGCGGGATTGGAATACGCGATGGACAGCTTCGCCGGCTTGGCATTTCTGGATCGCAGCGCCACTACAGTCGGGGAGGGCGGATCTGATCTGCTACGTATGGCGATCCTGCTTTCTGGACGCCGACGCATTTGTGCTTTCGTCCCGCTACGAAGATTGCGCGGTACCACTCAAGGCCATGGCCGGCAGCCCGCCCATCGCGTCCTTCGACTGCGACGTCATACATGCTGCGCTACGATCCCCAAGGACTGAAGACCCGTCACCATGCTGACGACCACCCGTCTGACATTGCATAAGATCGACGCCCGGATCAGGATGACCTGGGCTGCGTCGGGCGCAGACGCGTTTCTTGTCTCCTATCCCGAATCCGGAGCAACCCAGCTTAGACATATCCTTTCGGAATACTTTCGTCGCCACGCCAACGGCGAAAATGTCCATCTTTCGCCAATGTTCGAGGTTCTTCCGGATTTCGATCTCGATCCGACGAGGGGCATCCCGGCTTTTCGTTACACAGATGAGCGCCATCGTGTGCCGCTCGTCCTGGTTTCGCACCTCACCTATAGACGCTCGCTTTTTCTCAACCGACCCATCATCTTCATGACTCGAGATCCGCGCGACGTAATCGTGTCAGCTTATTTCGATGCCACACGTCACAAACGCTGCTTCGAAGGCACCATGGACGCGTTCATTGCCGATCGCGAACAAGGCCTGCCGGCTCTGATAGTATATCTGAATGATTGGGGTAGAGGTCTAAAGCATCACGTAAGTGCAGTATTGGGCTATGGGGAACTGACGGAAGACCCTATGGGTGCCTGCACGCGTATCCTGAGATTTCTCGGCCACACACCGTCCGTGCGCGCGCTTCAGGATTCTATCGACGCCTCGCGTTTCGATGTAATGCGTGAGCATGAGATGGCGGGCGGCCTAGCGGCCCACGATGGCGAAAGCCAGCATGCGCGTCCCGGCAAGGTCGGCGGCTTTTCCGATCATCTTAGTGATGCGCAAGCCGAACTCATTGAGCAGACCTGCATCGACTGGCTAACTCCAGCCGCGATCGAACTGCTTGCCCGTGGCGGAACGCGGCTCGCATGCGGCTGGTATGAACTTCGCCGCCAATTCATGGATGAACACGGCCAAGGCGAGACGATCAAGAGAGATCTTCCTGTCGTCGAATCCCTTTCCACCAATCCATGCAGCAACTTGGCGGAGATCGCCGAGAAGTATGGAAATAATCCATCGACGTCCTGACGTTAAGAGGGGAGTAAATGCGACTTGCGATTGTGCAGGCGGGCCTGGGTGCAGGAGGGACGGAGCGCGTCGTCAGTCTGCTTGCCGCAGATCGATGCAGGCGCGGAGATGAAGTCCATCTATTTGCTTTCGTGGGAGAGCAAGACAAGAGCTATTTTGCCCTGCACCCGAAGGTCACCGTCCACAGACTTGTAGAGGATGGAGCTTCGCGGCTTTCGAAACTCGGATTTGTCCGCAGCTTGCGGCGCGTGGTCGTGTTGCGCGCGGAATTCAAGCAGCTTCAGCCCACTCTGATCGTTTCATTTCTAACAAAGATTAATATTCTTTGCCTGCTGGCGGCGAAAAATCTTGGCATCCGGGTTATTATCTCGGAAAGAAACAATCCCAAAGCGCAGAAAAAACACGTCGCTTGGCGGCTCGTTTCTGGCATCATACTTCGGCAGGCGGATCGGCTCGTCATGCAGACTGATGCGATTGTCAAGACGCTTCCGGATACGCTCAGAAAAAAAGCCCACGTTATCGGAAATCCTTGCGAGGTCATCGGAAATCCGTGCGAGGCGACCGATGCCTACAAAGACCATGGCAATGAGATGTTTCGCCTGGTCGCCGTCGGACGCCTGGTGGAACAGAAAGGCTTCGACACGCTGATAAAGGCGTTTGCTAAAATCACTACCGAGTTTCCGGCATGGGCGTTGACAATCTTCGGCGAGGGACCTGATCGGGTTCTTCTTCAACGTCAGATCGATGCGTTGGATTTGGAGGACAGGGTAAAGCTTGCCGGCATTACCGAGCGTCCGGGCGAATGGGCGCGCGACGCCTCCCTCTTTGTCCTGCCGTCACGCTACGAAGGCTTTCCCAACGTGCTGATCGAGGCGATGGCGGCAGGCCTGCCCGTCGTCGCAACGGACTGCGATTTCGGTCCATCCGAAATCATCGAACCAGGCGTTTCGGGTCTGCTGGTACCAGTCGACGATGTTGCCGAGTTGGCATCCGCGATGGCATGCCTGATGCGAAACAATGCTCTTCGCCACAAAATGGGTAGATCGGCCCGGAAAACGATCGATCGGTTCTCAATGCAGCAGATTGCGGAGAAATGGGACTCCGCTTTGACGAAATTCTGAAAATGAAGGCAATCGATCACGAACTCAGTTATTCAGGTGCGCGATCTACGAATGAAAAATATCCGATGCCGGACAAGAACACCTCGAGCGTTTTCAAATCTGGCGCACATATCCTGATGTTCATCCGGAGAATGATCTTTGATAGGCGCACTTTACAGCCAATGTAACTAAAAGCGGCGACCTGTCGCGCGTGGAAGGCAATGCCCGCACATCGTCCCTGATTGGGATCGGTCTCAAGACACAAGGCACATGTAGACTTCGAGATTGTGTCCCGTGGCGTGGCCTGGCTTTTGACCACTACGAAGCCTTGCGGTTGGCCAGAGGACGTATCAGCGAGCTGCGGCAGGCATGCCGATGAAAGGAGCATCGCTCATGAAACGCACGTTCGACCTGCTCGGTGCCGCCTGCCTTCTGCTGCTGATGTCGCCCTTCATCGCGGTGCTTTCAATAGCAGTCGCGCTGCTTCTTGGGCGGCCTGTTTTTTTCCGCCAGGAACGTCCCGGCCTGCACGGGAAACCATTCAAGATAATCAAGCTCAGAACGATGACCGATCGTCGGGATCGTCATGGCCGGCTGCTTCCCGATGCTGACAGGCTGACTGGCTTTGGCAGCTTTCTGCGCGCAAGCAGCCTTGATGAGCTGCCCGAATTGATCAATGTATTGCGGGGTGAGATGAGCCTCGTCGGGCCTCGTCCCCTCTTGATGGAGTATCTCCCCCGCTATAGCCCTGAGCAGGCGCGTCGTCACCAAGTCATTCCCGGCATCACAGGTTTGGCGCAGGTGAACGGCCGCAACGCACTTGATTGGGAGAACCGCTTCGTCCTGGACGTCTGGTATGTCGATCACCGGACCTTCGCACTTGACCTGAAAATTCTCTGCCTGACCTTTTACAAGATCTTCACCCGAGAGGGGATCAGCGCCGCGGGACACGCCACCATGCCCGAGTTCATGGGCTCGCAGGTTTTGCAGTCGGGCGGGCCGTTGAGGACGTCTGGATCGCGCCTGCCACGGTTGGCCGCAAGGGTTGCAGCCATCGGTATTCTGCTAGAACTTGGGACTGCCGCTTTCGTTTTTGTTGTCGATCCATATGGGATCAACCATCATCTGGAGATTCCTGATTTCAATGCCGAAAAGACACATCGCCTTTCGATCGGTACGACAGCCGAGCGCTCACTACGTCTATGGCTCACCGACTACGACACTTTGATCCTCGGCGGCTCGCGGGCGCGCGTCGGGCTTGATCCCGCCGGACCGAGCCTAGCTAGGCTGAAGGCCTACAATGCCGCGGTTCCGCATGCGAGCATGGTCGAACTCTATGACATTGGCATGTTCGCCCTGGCTCACGGCGCACCCCGCCGGATGATCGTCAATCTCGATTTCTCCATGTTTGAGGCGGACCGAACGGAAACCCAAGATTTTCCGGAGTCCGGCTTTGCCGGAGTTCCAATGCCTATCGTTTATGCGCGGTCCCTGTTCTCCCCCGAAAGCTTTATCGACGCTTTGCGGACGGTGCACGCCAACAGCATTGGATTTCGGGAGACCGACAAGGAAGACGGTTTTCACCAGATCATGTTGGCACATAATTACAGCTACAGACAGGTGTCCGACCAGAGGCTGAATCGGTTGATGGCGGAGTTTTCGTCTCCCGGCAGCTTCGATTATGACATCACCAGAATCGGCCTGTTGCATGACCTTCTGGATCGTCTCACCGCCGCTGGAGTAGACGTCACGCTCTTCATTTCGCCGATACATGCTCGTCAGATGGAAGCACTCAGGGCCATGGGGCTACTCCCGGTTTACGACCGCTGGCGTGTGGATCTGACGTATACCGTAAGTCAGGTCAACGCATCCAAGACAGCCACGTCTGAAGTGAAACTGTGGGATTTTAGCGGCTATAACTCCGTTACAATGGAAGACATTCCGGATCCGGGCGATCGTCATCAGACGATGCGGTGGTACTGGAGCTCTGCGCGTTACACTCCGGCCTTGGGAGAGTTGATGCTGGATCGCATGCTCGGCCAAGCCTATTCGGGCCCGTCGGATTTCGGCATATCTCTTACCGGATCCAACCTTAGATCAATCCTCGACCAACAGCGAAAGAGGCGCACCATATATGTCGTGCTTCATCCCGAGGAGATTAATAGGATATGGAGCCGTTTGCTTTTATTTAAATTTACAAAGCCAAATATATAGGCAATTTTTCTCTTTATTAGTTCGGTATGTCTTATAGTTCTACTTTTTTGTTCCGCATATATTTGGCGATAAAACGGCCATGAAGCTGCTACCGCTAATGGGGTAGGCCATCGGTCGTAGCGGCGATCAGGTCCTAGCTTATTGGGGTTGCGACAGGACCAAACTTGGTCGTGGCAGCTTTCTGGTTTCTGCCGATGATGGATGCATCGGCAGAAACAATCCCGGAGAACGACCAAGGGACGCGTACTGCCGATCAAGAATGAGCGGGGCGACTTTGGCTACGGTTGCGATGATCGGAAGACTGGCTCGACGGGTGCTGCAAGCTGCCAGGCGCAAGAGTGCGGGCCGCACGCGCCTGGCCAATATCGCACACCTTCTGACCGGCAATTTTCTTGGCTCATTGCTGGCGCTTGTAGCCTTTACGCTTTCAGCACGAGCGCTTGGGGTGACGAACTATGGTGAGCTTGCATTGATCATCGCGTTCACAAGGGTTGTCGAGCGCGTTGTCAGCTTCCAGTCGTGGCAGCCAATTATCAAATACGCAGCCGGCATGAACGCATCCGAGGGCCACGAGAATTTGCGCGTCCTCATGAAGTTCGGCCTGCTTATCGATGTCGGCGCCGCTGTCAGCGCCTGGGTCGTCGCCATTGGCGCGGCCCTTCTCATTGCGCCGGTTTTCGGTTGGTCGACGCAAATCGTGCATCTTCTTGTTCTCTACTCCAGCGTTCTGCTATTTCAGATTTCCGGCGTCCCCGTGGCTGTCCAACGCATGGCCGGCAACTTCCGCCTCCTCGCCTATGGGCAGTTGCTCAACGCCGTTCTGCGCGTATTGCTGTGTCTGCTCGGCGTGCTGCTCAATGGCGATCTCGCTTACTTCACGGCGGTTTGGGCCGGAACGCAGATCCTCGGCTCCCTGGCGCTCCTGACGCTGACCATGCGCGCGCTACACAGGCAGGGTGTCCACAATGTCCTGGGCGCGCCTTTGGCCGGCATCACACGCCGCTTCCCTGGCATCTGGAATTTCGCGTGGTCGTCGAACATCTCACTCACCTTGCGCGCGAGCGCGCAAGAGCTCGATACGCTGCTGGTCGGATGGCTAGCCGACCCGGCCTCGGCTGGCTTGTACCAGATCGCCAAGCGCATAGGCCGCGTCGGCCAGCAAGTAGGCCCGCAGGTGCAAAACGTTCTCTATCCCGATGTCGCCCGCCTTTGGGCAAAAGGCAGCATCGAGGAATTCAAGCGGGTGATCTTTCAGACCGAAGCCATGCTGCTCTGCTTTGGCGTCATTTGCGTCCTGGTCGTGGCGGTGCTCATCCGGCCGCTGCTCGCCTGGACCGCGGGACCGGAGTTCATAGGCGCAGCCAGCCTCGTCATCGTGCAGATGGTGGCGGTCACGTTCGTGCTTTCGGGCTCAGCCGCCCGCTCGGCGCTGCTTGCCATGGGCCGGCAACGTGAGGTGTTGCGCATTGTTGTGGTTGCCACAGCCGCCTTCCACGTGACGGCCCTCCTGCTCATCCCGCGGATCGGCGCGATGGGGGGCAATATTGCCCATATCGTCCTGGGCATTCTGTGGGCCTTCGGCCTGGCGCTTTCGTTGCGACAGGCGCTCAAGACCGCCCATCATCCCGACCGGCAAACCCCGCCGGCGGACGCTCTCAACCAAGCAAGTCTTGCCCCTTCAAAGGCGATCTAGATGTCTCTTGCACCTCAAGCTCTTGCGCCTCAAGCCCAGGCACCTCAAGCCCTGGTCACTTTGCCTGCAGCGCAGCGGCGCTCGCCTTCCTCTCCTTCGTCGCTCACACATCTGCAACGACTCGAGGCTGAATCAATCCATATCATTCGCGAGGTCGTCGCCGAACTGCGCAACCCGGTGATGTTGTATTCGGTGGGCAAGGACTCGGCCGTAATGCTCCATCTCGCGATGAAGGCCTTCTATCCGTCGCAACTGCCGTTCCCCCTTCTCCACATCGACACGACGTGGAAATTCAAAGAAATGATCCGTTTCCGCGACGAGACTGTCGCGCGGCTTGGCCTGAAGCTGCTGGTGCGTCGCAACGAGGCCGGCCTGGCCGAAGGGATCACGCCATTTACACATGGCTCGTCGACCTACACGCAGATCATGAAGACGGAGGCGCTGAAATCGGCACTGACCTCGCTCGGCTTCGACGCCGCTTTCGGCGGCGCGCGGCGCGACGAGGAAAAGAGCCGCGCGAAAGAACGGGTGTTTTCGCTGCGCAGCGATAGCCATGGCTGGGATCCAAAGAACCAGCGCCCGGAACTATGGAACCTCTACAACGGCCGGCTGAAACCAGGGGAGTCCGTCCGGGTCTTTCCTCTCTCGAACTGGACCGAAACCGACATATGGCAGTACATCATGAGGGAGAACATCCCCATCGTCTCGCTGTATTTCGCGGCCAAACGCCCCGTGGTGGAGCGCGACGGACAGTTGATCATGGTGGACGACGATCGTCTGCCGCTCCGCCCAGGCGAATCCCCCGAAATGCGCTCGGTACGCTTCCGCACGCTCGGCTGCTATCCCCTCACCGCGGCCACTGAAAGCACTGCCGCGTCTGTTCCCGAAGTGCTCCAGGAAATGCTTGTCGTGAGGACCTCCGAGCGATCAGGTCGGCTGATCGACCATGACGAGGCAACATCGATGGAAAAGAAAAAGCGCGAGGGGTACTTCTGATGCTGGGTTTTGCTCAAACCGCGGAACTCGAATCTTCTTCGATAGACGAGATCACTTCGCAATATCTTGCTGTCCACGAGAAGAAGAGCCTGCTGCGATTTTTGACATGCGGCAGCGTGGACGACGGCAAGTCGACGCTGATCGGCAGGCTGCTCTACGACACGAAGCTGCTGATGGAAGACCAGCTTGCCACACTTACCCGCGATTCCCAACGCCACGGCACAACCGGCGGCGATCTCGACTTCGCCCTTCTGGTCGACGGTCTGGCCAGCGAGCGCGAACAGGGCATTACGATCGACGTGGCCTATCGTTTCTTCGCCACGGAGCGGCGCAAATTCATAGTCGCCGACACGCCCGGCCATGAGCAATACACCCGCAACATGGCTACTGGCGCATCCAATGCCGACCTGGCGATCATTCTTGTCGATGCGCGGCAGGGCATTCTGACCCAGACACGCCGACATTCCTTCATCGTTTCGCTGCTCGGAATCCGGCATGTCGTCCTTGCGGTCAACAAAATCGACCTGGTCGATTATTCGCAAACGGTATTCGACGAGATCGAGGCGACCTATCGAAGCTTCGCGGAACCACTTGGCTTCGCGTCTCTGGATGCCATCCCGCTGTCGGCGCGTTATGGCGACAATGTTCTTTCGAAAGGCGAGAACCTGCCCTGGTATCGGGGCCCGACGCTCATCGAGCATCTGGAAACCGTCGAGGTGGAACGAGACCGCCGTAGCGCGCCTTTCCGGATGCCGGTGCAATGGGTCAATCGCCCGAACCTCGACTTTCGCGGGTTTGCCGGCACCATCGCCGCCGGCGTGATCCGGCCGGGAGACCGTGTGGTCGTGGCACGATCCGGCGTGACGAGCCTGGTCAAGCGCATCGTCACCCAGGACGGAGACCTGTCGGAGGCAGCGGCCGGCGAGGCTGTCACGCTGACGCTCGAAGACGAGATCGACGTTTCTCGCGGCGACGTCCTGGCGGGGGCGGCGGAGCGCCCGGAAGTGTCAGACCAGTTTGCGGCCCATCTGCTCTGGATGCACGAGGATCCATTGATCCCCGGCCGCCCGTATCTGATCAAGCTCGCCACCAGCGTGGTGGGTGCGAGCGTTACGCAGATAAAACACCGGGTTGACATCAATAATTTTGCAAAACTGGCAGCAAAAACCCTCGAGAAGAACGACGTCGGCTTCGTCAACTTGACGACACAGGCACCGCTCGCCTTCGACCCGTTCTCTAACGTGCACGAAACCGGCGCGTTCATCGTCATCGACCGGATCAACAACCACACGGTCGGTGCCGGAATGATCGACTTCAGTCTGCGCAGGGCGAACAACGTCCATTGGCAAGCACTGGATGTCGACATGAATGCGCGGGCGATCGCCAAAGGTCAAAAGCCCGTGGTGCTGTGGTTCACAGGCCTGTCGGGCTCCGGAAAGTCGACGATCGCGAATCTCGTGGAGAAGCGCCTCCATGCGATCGGCAGGCACACCTACCTTCTGGACGGCGACAATGTTCGCCATGGCTTGAATCGAGATCTCGGCTTTACCGACGCGGATCGCGTGGAGAACATTCGTCGCGTCGCCGAGGCCGCCAAGCTGATGGTCGACGCGGGGCTGATAGCGCTCACTTCATTCATTTCGCCATTCCAGGCGGAGCGGCGGATGGCGCGCGACCTCTTCGGCCCAGGGCAGTTTATCGAGATCTTCATCGACACACCACTGGAGGTCGCTGAAAGCCGCGACCCGAAGGGCCTTTATCGACGCGCCCGAAATGGGTTGATCCAGAATTTCACGGGCATCGGCAGTCCCTATGAGCGCCCGGAAGCGCCACAGATCACCGTTACGCCGGATCTGAGCGCCGAGGAGGCCGCGGAAGTGATCGTCAGCTACCTTGAACGAGGCAGCTACCTCGGAACCGCGACCGGGTAACAGGCGATGGTTGGAGGAGCTAGCCAAGGGCCGATACGGGTTTGCTTTCCATTTATCGGTGATGATGTCGGTGGAAGCCACATCTCGGCGCTCAAGCTCATCCAGAACCTCGATACATCGAAGGTCGTTCCGATTCTGGTGCTTCAGGAAACGGCCGGGCCTCTGGCGGCCTTTCTGCAAATGGAGGGCCAGCCCTTCACGGGTTTTCCGCTGCCGACGACTTCGCCTGGAAAGGGAACAATCCCCGGCGATGTCATGACCTATCTGACCAGTACGCTTCCGCGCATGCGGCGTTTCATCAAGGAGCAGAAGTTCGATATCGTTCACACCAATGACGGCAGGACGCATGTGAATTGGGGCATTGCGGCGAGACTGGCAGGTGCTCGGCTGGTTTGGCATCATCGCGGCGACCCCGACGCCAAGGGCGCTAACGTGCTTGCGCCGCTCATCGCGCATCGCATGGTGACGGTGTCTCGATTTTCGCGACCGCGGCATCCGATCAGATCCCTCAAGGGACGGCTCAGCGTCATCCATAGTCCCTTCGACCATCCGTCGACTGTGCCTGACAGGATCGCGGCCAAGGCCGCACTTCTGGACGAGCTAGGCCTTGCACCAGGAACACGCGTCCTGAGCTTCATCGGCGGGCTGATCGAACGAAAGCGGCCGCTCCTCTTCATCGATATCCTTGATCGTTTCGTGCGGGAGCATCCTCAAATCCCGGTCGTCGGCTGCGTGTTCGGGAATTCACCCGCGGGCTCGCAAGATCTTGAAGCGGCCGCCCGCGTGCGCTGCGCCGAGCGCGGGCTCGGCCAAACGGTGCGCTTCATGGGTTTTCGCAACCCGATCGAACCTTTCCTCGCGGCAACGGATGTTCTGGTGGTTCCCGCCATGGGAGAGCCCTTCGGCCGAACCCTTATCGAGGCGATGTTTCTTGGGACGCCGGTGGTTGCAACCGATCATGGCGGCAATCCGGAAGCTATCGAGAACGGGCGGACCGGATTTCTGGTCACACCGGAAGACGCCGGGGCCTTCATGGAGCCGCTATCGCGGTTGCTGTCCAATCCGCCGCTCTGGGCCCGGATCAGCGATGCAGCCCGCGACCACGCCTTCTTCTCCTACAGCACGCACCGCCATGTCGAAAATGTCATGAAGATCTATGACAGGGCGCTTTGCTCCCGCAAAGCCGGCTTGGCGACCGACCTAACCAGCGAAATCGGCGGTTAAAGGATTTTCGCAATGCGGGTAGAGCACATCGATTTCCTTGTCATCGGAGCCGCAAAAAGCACAACGACCTGGCTGCAGCAGCAGCTTCAGGCCGATCCGAGCGTCAGCACGCCGGCATCCTGATAGACGCATCCAAGGGAAGGGCCTCCTTTGACATGAGTGAGTTTCACGAAAAGTCAGCTGCGCCATTGACATATGGTTCCCCCGGCATTGATCGAGGTCTGCCGTACGAAGCCCATCATCCTGCCCGCAATGCGAACCAAGACACGGGAGCTGCCCAGAGTGGGATCATGGCCACGACCCGGGCCGGTCAAGTTGGATATCGACGTGAAATTGACGGCCTGAGGGCGATCGCAGTCGTTCTGGTGATCCTCTACCATTCAGGGCTTCGCGTCGCGGGCCTTGACCCCTTTGCGGGCGGTTTTATTGGCGTTGATGTCTTTTTTGTTATTAGCGGCTATCTGATTGGCTCGATTGTACAGCGGGAAGTCATGGATGGGACTTTCTCGTTCGCCAACTTTTACGAGCGTCGCGCGAGACGGATCCTACCTGCGCTGTATACCGTCTTAGCAGTAACGATCCCCTTCGCTTGGCTATATATGCTGCCGAGTGCCTTTAGAGACTATTCGGCTAGCCTTTTGGCAACCGTGTTTTCAGCCTCCAATCTATATTTCTGGCATGTCGCGAGCTATGACGCAGCCGACAATCTTTTTCGTCCACTAATTCACACCTGGAGCTTGGGGGTCGAAGAACAGTTCTACGTGATCTTCCCTTGCTTTCTTCTACTGGTGTGGAAATTTTCTCGGAAATTTTTAACAGCCATCCTGTGCATTGGGCTCGTCGTTTCGTTCATTCTTGCGGAGTGGATGACGCGGCATTTCCCGGACGCATCTTTTTTTCTACTGCCACCCCGAATCTGGGAACTAGGGTTGGGGGTGTTTCTGGCAAGACGTGAATTGACTGGCGGCCGGCTTGTGTCGATGCGCTCTTCGCGAGTCGCGCCTGCGGTCGGTTTGGCGCTCCTGATCTGCGCGGTGCCGCTGATGCGGCCGCAGTGGCACCACCCGGGACTTGTGACGCTGATCCCGGTTGCAGGAACGGCATTGCTTATCTGGTATACAGGACACGGCGATCCCATTACACGAGCGCTTTCCTCCCAACCGTTTGTATTTGTCGGTCTGATATCATATTCCCTCTATCTTTGGCATCAGCCGATATTTGCTTTCGGCAGAATGAGCGCAACCGATTCTGTCGGTGGTATGATGGTATTTTTTTGGATTTTGATGTCAATTATACTTGCCATTGCGACTTACCGCTTCGTTGAGATTCCGACCCGTAGCAGAAAGCGAACCAGCAAGCACGTTATATGGCTGATTGCCTCACTGGGGGCCGTGTTACTCAGCGGCGGCGGATACTACTGGTATGTCCAAAATGGCATGCCAAGCCGTTTTGCGGACGGCCTGGCCCCGATTGCCGCTGCATCTGATATTCGCGAGGCTCAGATCTTTCAGAACGGGAAGAGCTGTCTCAACTTTGCGCCTGAACAGGGCCCTTGTACCTTTCATGGCTCGAATCCCGAGGGCTATGCTCTTGTTAGTTTAGGTGACTCTCACGCTCGCACTCTGCTTGGTCCGATGCGAGACAGCCTCGATGACTACCGAGATATCGCCTCGTTCACACCGCTCAATCGAGGCGGCTGCGTATTTCTCCTCGGTCTGCAAAGGGTTGACGTGGACCAACCGGGTTGTCCAGGCGACTACAATGACAAGAGGCTCGACTACGTAGGCAGGCTGAAGCGACCGATAGCCGTGCTCTTGTGGCGTCTCCCCATTCTTGTGGAGCAGAGCCGTTACAACAATGGCGAGGGGGGAATCGAGCCGGGCGACGATCACCCGCATTTGGCCAAGCTGGGTGAAACCGGGCCCGCCGATCCGGCTGCAGTCGCCACGGCCATTTCCCGCACCATAAACACACTTCTGGAGCGCGGGGTGAAAGTTGTCTTAGTCTATCCTGTCCCGGAGATGGGTTGGAACGTCCCGCAGGTGCTTCTCATGCGGGCCAGACGCCAGAACGATCCTGCAGCTTATATGCAGGCGGACCCGATTTCGGTTTCCTACGGGGATTTCCGCCGGCGAACGCAACGGACATACGCATTATACGATAATGTCGGATCCGATCCAAATCTCGTGCGTGTGTATCCGGAGAAGGCCTTCTGCGATCAACAGCGCTGTTTCGCCAATCGAGGCTCTCAGATTTTTTATCGGGACGATAACCATCTCAGCGAGACCGGCGCGTCCAAGCTCAACGTTTTGATCATGGACGCCATCAAAGCACGGTGGGGAAATGACCGATGACAGGCGAAGGAAGAGCCGTGGACTTTTTCGACCGGGAAGTCTTATGCGACGTCCCAGCACGGAAGCGACAAGGCTTCCCCTTGCAGTAGAGCTCGACGCTATGCCTTGCGGTGGTATATTTCGAAATACGGGTCCAAAGAGCTGGAAATTCTTTCATCCATGTAAGCGATCTCGTCTCTGTTGAAATAGTCGACATAACCGCCAATTTTACCCCGGCGCACCTTAAAACTGTCGGGATTCGACTGGTCCGTCGGGCGCATTCTTTCGTGGCCGAAAGCGTCTGCCATTTCGATCTTTCGCAAATTCTCGAAAGAGCCAAAGGTTGTCGCCTCATCGAGGATCATCTCCGGCACGCCCTGAATGCCCAGAAAATCTAGCGCCGTGCGAAGCGCCGATTTTGGAGCTTGGCGCATATGTTCGTAGGACAGCATTTGAAATGCCTTCACCTTATCGCGGTTGTGCGCCCAAGCGTTGTAGAACGCTATGATGGAATCAATGCTGCCGACATCCTGGGCAAGAAACTCACTGATCGTTCCGTCAAACACCTTCATTCGGTGCGTTGCGTCGAAATAATATGAAACAAGCACGTCTCTCGGATCCCGAACCAGAAATAGGATCTTTTTTCCTGAATATTTTGACTTATCGGCCTGGATTTCGCTGGGACGCTTAAGGTTTGGGCTGTCGTCGTGAGAAAAGCCAATGCAGGGGATGTTCGACGAGATCTTCCAGAAATGCTGGATTTCCATCGGATTCTGCAGGTTAAGGCCGTAGTGTTTGTCGATGACGCGGCCAACCATGGTGCGCAGCCACGTTCTACCGCATTTCGGGTATGAAAGCACAAAGGAGTCTCGCGACCAAAAGATCATCTGGCGGCGCAGCGCTCCCAGGGGACCGGAGTAGCGTATTTTCTTTGGAACGACGGCTTCGCCAAGGAAAAAGGTAGCGTCGCGAAGATTGTTCTTCAACTGTCCGAGCATAGAAAGCTTCCTCTGCTAGCGTGAGTTTGGCGCATTGGCGGCGTCAACAATGAAGTGCCCGAAGAACGGGACCGCCGGACCGAAACTCAAGCGACCATTTTAATCTCCGCCATTGTAAGCCATTGCGTCGGTGCAGCGAGACCTAGCTAGCTGGCTGGCCCGGACTGATGGGAGTACCTCTTTGGATTAACGCGGCAAAGTCCGCTTGCAGTTCCGATAGCCCCCCATGCACAAAAGCATGTGTTGCTTAGAAAGCGGGTAAAGCGCCCCATAGCAGCGATAAGATCGTAGCCTCGAATCCGAACGATTGCAGGCCAACCTGTTCTTGATTGAGCAAGGGACTGGCAGGCACGGATTTGTGCCTGCGAGTTCAAACAGCCGCATCTCTTGACGCGCTCTCTTGGGTCGCGGCGGCTAAGCTTTGTCGAGGTCTAGAATGAGCCAGTCAGATCAGCCGTTTGAGGCAATCAGTCCACTGGGAGGCCAATCCCTTTTGCTGGCCACTGCGATCGCTCTCGGCCGTCTCGTCAGCAAACCGCGGACGATTGTTCATGTGCTGTCTTACTTGCGCCGGCGGGTGACCGGGCGCGCCAAGGCCGTTGGCAAGAACCTTCATCTCTACATCATCGATCTGGCCCTGGCGCTGGCGGCACTGTCGTTTGCTTCATTCATGCGATTGGGCCTTGATGGAGAATTCACCGGTCCGGAAAGCCACGCTTCGTTGCTCTTCGCACTCCCTTGCTTCCTGCTTACATGCGCCGTGGTCTTCCCGGTGACTTGCCTCTACACCCGCAACTGGCGATATGCTTCTGTCGGCGACATGCTCGGTATCGTTCGCGCGGCATTCGTCACATCGCTGGCCTTCGTGTTCCTGATGTTTGTGGCTACACGGCTCGATTCGATCCCGCGCTCGGTGATAGTGATCCAGTTTCTGTTGCTCGTGCCGCTGCTTATTTCAGTTCGCATCCGCTCCAAGCTCGTTGAGCTAAGCCGCTTTGGTCCGACTGCGAACAGAGCGAGAAACGGACGCGACGTGGTCCCTGTGCTGCTGATCGGTGCAGGCGATGCGGCCGATCTTTATATTCGCGCGCTGCAGCGGGATCCGAATGCACGCCATTGGCCGGTCGGCGTGCTCGATAATGGCGCAACGACAGAGGGCTATTTCCTGCGTGGCGTGCCGGTTCTGGGCAGCATCGAAGACTTCGACATGGTCATCGGCGATCTGGAAGGTCGCGGCATCAAGCCCCGCCACGTGATTTTCACCGAAAGGGTGCCTGGCCTCGTCGACCCGATGCTTGAAGCGCTGATCGACCGGGCCGACCGTCTGGGCATCGCTGTCTCTCGCCCCGCCCCGGTCCTGGAACTGCGCAATCCTAAATATCAGAGTCGCTTCGACTTGCGCCCCATCGAACTTACCGACCTTCTGGAGAGGCCGCAGGCGGTTCTTGATAAAGATGCGTTGTCCCGAATGATCGAAAACAGGCGCATCGTCGTCACCGGCGCCGGAGGCTCGATCGGCGGAGAGCTCACGCAGCAGATTGCCGCGCTCGGCCCCACCGAAGTGGTCCTGATCGATAACAGCGAGTACAATCTGTACGCCATCGATCTGGAATTGGCGGAGAAATTCCCGAATGTGCGCCGGAAGCCATATATCTGCGACGTACGCGACCCTGTTCGCCTGGGCGAGATTTTCCGACGCCATCGCGTCGACCTGGTCTTCCACGCGGCGGCGCTCAAACATGTGCCGATGGTCGAGTTGAATCCCTGTGAGGGCATTCTTACCAACGTCATCGGTACTATGAACGTGGCAGAAGCGACCCGCCTTTGCGGCGCCAAGGCAATGGTCCAGATATCCACCGACAAGGTTGTGAACACGACCAGTGTCATGGGCGCTACCAAGCGCCTAGCGGAACTCTACTGCCAGTCCCTGGACCTCGCCTTTACCGCCGGCGATACCCCCGTCCGCTTCATGACCGTTCGTTTCGGCAATGTTCTGGGTTCGAGCGGGTCGCTGATCCCGCTATTCAAGCGCCAACTCGCCCACGGCGGTCCACTGACCGTGACCGACATGGAGATGAAGCGCTTCTTCATGACAATACGCGAGGCGGTTGAACTGACCTTGCAGGCATCGGCCCATGGTCTGGAGAAAAAACTCGGACAGGGCGAAATCTTCGTTCTCGACATGGGTGCGCCAATCAAGATCATCGACATGGCGCGCCGCATGATCAAGCTCGCGGGATTTCGGCCGGATGAGGACATCAAGATCAAGATTGTCGGCTGCCGGCCGGGGGAAAAGCTGTTCGAGGAACTCTTCGACGAAAGCGAAAGACGTGTCGACGTTCCGATTTCCGGAGTCTTGGGCGCCGTGCCCAACGCGATGCCGCTTGACACGCTTCGCAAGGGATTTTCGCAATTGCGTCGCTTGGCGAGGGCCGGCGACACTGAGGGAGTGTTAAATCTTGTTGCGGATATGCTTCCCAGTTACCGCAGAGACGAAGCCAAGCCTGCGGCGGCGGTGACGGCGCCCTTCGTGCCTCATGTGATCCTCGGTTCAGCCAAGGCAAGCACGCGTCCACACGAGGCGGCCGCTTGAGGCCCAGCGGGAGCGCTGCCGTGCTAAGGCATATTGCCTCGGCTCTGTTTGTCGCGCTGTCGTGCGGCACTGCACTGGCCGGGGCGCCTCAATCTCAGCCGACAGTGGCCGAGGCACGGGAGGCGATCGAGGCTGCCGGGGCCTATTTCCGCGATCATCTCGGTGTAGCGGGAACTTATGTATGGAAATATTCCCTCGACGGCCAAAAGAGGGTGGGCGAAGGCGGTACCGTGCCCGCGAGCGTTGGCTGGGTGCAGCCGCCTGGTACGCCGGCTGTCGGCGCTGCGTTCCTGCGCATTTTCGAGGTTACCGGCGACAAGCAATGGCTTCAGTCTGCCCAGGTCGTGGCAACCGCTCTGGTCAAGACTCAGCTGGAATCCGGCGGATGGTTTTACAAGATCGAGACCGACCCGCAAAAGGCGGCGACATGGTGCTACCGCGCACTGAAGGTAGGCGGGAATATCTGTCGCGATATCAAGGACAATCCGCAACGCAACGAGACTGTCCTCGATGACAACAACACACAGAGCGTGCTGAATTTTCTGGTGTGGTTCGACCTGGCGAGCGGCGGTTCGGATCCGGACGTCCGTTCCTGCATCGACAGGGCGCTTCATCGATTGATGCGGGTGCAATACCCGAATGGGGCCTTCCCGGTCTTCTTCAAGGGAGCCGCGCCTGGGGCGGATGTAAAGGCTGCGGCCAAGGCGAGTATTCCGGCCAGTTGGTCTCACGAGTGGCAGAAGCCTGATCGTCCGCCCTATTTCATCGTCAATGACAATCTTCCCCGCGATATGGGTCGTCTCTTTCTCAACGCCTACCGCACATATCACGATCCCGCATATCTCAAGACGGCGGAGAAGGTCGGTGATTTTCTCCTTGCAGCCCAGTTGCCCGCGCCACAACAGGGCTGGGCTCAGGGTTACGATCGTTCCATGCAGCCGGTTTGGGGACGCAGGTTTGAGCCGCCAGCGGTCGTCTCGCGCGAAACCGCCGGCAATATCGATTACCTGATCGAGTTGAACGAGCAAAACAGGGATGCGCGGTTGCTGCACGCGGCGACGACTGCAGCCACCTGGCTACAGGCGGCGCGCCTGTCCGACGGCAGTTGGGCACGTTTTTACGAACTCAACACCAACCGGCCGCTTTACATCGATGAGGGCGGCCAAGTGACGTTCGACGACATGGACCTCCTGAAACACTACGGCATGAAAACCGGTGCAGAGATCGAGCCGGTGTTCGCTCGGCTCGAGAGTGCAACGCGGGGGCAGAGAGTTTCACGTCAACGACTGTGGATCAGTGCCGCGGATGAGTTGAGTACTGGCGAACTGAATTCAAAGGTGCGTCAGCTCGTCGACAGTCAGGATACCCAGGGACGCTGGGTTGAGGGCCGGTTTATCGAGGGAGAAGACTTCGTCGAGGGCGTGTTCGCCCTCGCTCGTTTCATCTCCGCGCAAGCATCAGAGCCGGCGAAATAGCTTCTATATATCGCTCGCTCTTGCCATGGGGAGACTCTGACCAGATCTTCCGGGTGCGCCGATTTTAGCCTTTGTAGAAGCTGGAAAGCTCGGCTGGTGGGCCCCTTAGATCGGCCTGCGTAGGAAAGGCCGCGAACGACCGTACTTGGAGCGAGTACCGCGAAGAAAGCGCGTGACCGTTCTTGAAGCTGGGCCGTCGCGCAAAATCGCAACACTGGGCGCCATTCCAAGCAGCAGAGGCACGAGAAAGAAACGACTGTAAAGATGCGGTAGCGCATTGGCCAGCGCCGCGAAGAGGAGAACTGTCGTCGCCGTGCAAATGGCGGATACCTTGCCTTCACGACTCCGAGCGGCAAGGATGGCGATGGTGATGCCTGCCACGAGCAGGAGCAGAAAACCGATGAATCCGGGCAGCCCTGCCTCGACCCATATGAGGAGGTAGGTGTTGTGGACCGGGGCGTGCAATTCGCTGACCTGCCGATACTGGTCGGCACCGATACCAAGCAGTGAATTATTGTCCGCTTTGCCAATGGCCTCATGGATGAGCCGCATACGGTCTGCAAACGTGCCAGCCTCATCGAGGTCACCATTCTGCAGCGCATTCAGCACGCGGTGTTGGAAGACCTCGGGCAAGAAGTCGCGGCCCCAGGTAACGGCAATGAAGAATGCGGCGAGCGAGGTCACCGCTAAAGAAATGATGCGGCGCCACGAGCCCGTCGCGACTACGAAGATGGTGACCGCAAAGACAAGGCCGATCAGGCCGGTATTGGATCCTGTCAAAATAATGCCATAGCCAAAAAGCGGCAGTCCGACCCAAAGCCAGCGAGGCCTTATGCAGCCTGACGCCACCAGCCACAACATTAGCGGGACAGAGAGCGCTATCAGCGTTGCGCATTCATTCTCGCGTTCCACCCAACCCTGAAAACGACCATTGCCGCTGACAAAGACGGTGCCGCGTTGCTTGAGGATGTCGATTATCACTATCCCCTGCAGACACATCACGGCGATCGAGCAAAGAAATGATTTCATCAAGAGAACGATTTCGGCCCAGGGCCTCGACACGATCATGAAGGCCAGGAGAAAGTAGGCGTACAGATATTGCGCCGAGATGATGAAGCCTCGCTGCGGATCTCCGTGGATCAGACTGCTTAGCAGCAGCATCCCGCATAGTAGGGCGATGCCGATGTTCCATAGAAACGTCCCCGCGCCCAAGGGAGAGATCGAAAAGGATTTCCCGAGTATGGCTGCGAATACGGCCGCGAGAGCGAAGCCGTCGCTGATGGTAAAATAGAATGCATCAAACCGAAGAATATTGAAGGGCGTGAGAAAGACGGACGCCACGGCGAACCAGAGCCCGAGTCTCCCGGCTACCTCTGGCAACGATGTGGCGGCCGGTTTGGGGCCGGGCCTTGTCCAATAATGGCGAGGAGCCCTGGCGTAGTTCATCCTCACTCCTGAATCTGCTTGAGAGTCCTTTTCGCCAGCCCTCATTGGGCCTGCAGTTCAGCCTATCTGCCAAGATAGGGCCCGGGCCGGTTACGCTATCCTTTTGGATGATGTCGCCTTTGCGGCTAAGCCTCTTGAGCGCGATTGCGGCCGCGCAACCATGTTAAAACTGTCGTCGCGGTAAGTCGCGAATTCGATGTTGGGTAGCCTCCAGGTCCGATGTGGCAGGGCCGGCTTGGACCAGTCGAAGACAAACAAAAAGGGGCGGGATCTGTGAGCTTGATAGACGACAACAGCGTGTGGAGCCGTCTGGAACCATTTCTTCAAGAGCCGATCGAGCCGTCGAAGGAACGCACTTTCGGCCCGCGCGAGCTCTACACGCTTTTCCGAAGGCGCCTCCCCTTGATCCTTGCGGTCGTGACTACCGGCACCGCTCTCGCGCTCATCACGGCCGTGGAACTTCCCAAGACGTACACCGCTCGCTCGATGATCGTTGTCGAATCCGACGATCCCAATCCTCTCGACACCGCACAAGCGCAGCCTAATCAACAGCCCGACAAGTCGCGAATGGACACCGAGGCGGATCTGATCACCTCTCGTGTCTTTGCCAGCCTGGTCGTCGACAGACTGGACCTCATCAAGGACCCGGACTTCAACACCTATCTGAAACCAGCCGCGAGCCGAGCTTCCCCTTCGGATTCGGGCCCTGGACTGCTGTCACAGGCCGTCGGCTTGATCGTCTCGATACCGCGAGCGCTATGGAGCCTTGTCGCCGGCGCCGACCCGCAGGATCCCGCGTCGCTGCCATCGAAGGGGGTTCAGCAAGATCGGGCGATTTCATCGTATCTGTCGAGCGTTTCGGTTGACCGGTCCGGAGAGAGCTCGGCGATGACGATCTCCTTTTTCAATGACGACGCGTCGAGGGCGGCCCTGATAGCCAATGCGACGGCCAAACTGTTCGTGGAATGGTCCCGGGACAACAAGCGGCAGGACATCAAGGACGCCGTTAGCTTTCTGAGGCAGCAATCGACGGAGCTTGCGTCACGGATAGCCGCCATAGAAGGCCAGATCGCCCAGTATGCGCGAGAACACGGCGTATCCAGCGATCCACGCGATGATCTGCTGCGCGCCTCGATCCAGCAAAGCAACGAGCAGCTCAGCACCGCTAGAGGTGAATACACGCAAGCGCAGGCGCGCCTCGCCCAGGTCAGGCTGGCGGCCAAGACCGGCGACGCGGGCGCCAACGTCGATCCCCTGCTCTCATCGGACTTCCTGACGTCCCTGCGCAACGACGAAGCGACGGCGATGAGGGATCGCGCGCAACTGGCCAGCAACTACGGGCGCAATCATCCCTTGGTCCAGGAGGCGGATGCAAAAGTAGCGGCCGTCCGCGCGATGATCTCTCAGGAGATGCTGCGTACGATCGCAATCTTGGAAAACGACGTCCGCGTCAACGAAGGCAGGGTCAACCAACTCGCGAAGACTTTGGAGGAGTCCAACGAGCAACTACGGCAAAGGAGCCTGGCGGAAGCGAAGCTTCGGGAACTGAACAACCAATTGTCGACCGAGCAGAAGCTCTACGACCTCGTATCAGGCAGGCTTGGCAGCCTCGATCCGTTTTCCGAGGCGGTCGAGCCCGGCGTGCGGACGGTTTCCGCTGCCGAGATTCCGACGAGCCCTTCCTTTCCCAAACTTCGTTTGATGACGGCAGGCGGTTTCGCCGCGTCGCTGATCCTAGCCCTGATCCTTGTGCTGACGCTTGAAAGCATGGATGTGAGAATACGCGAGTCACAACGGGTATCGAAGCTTATCCGTGCGCCACTGCTGGCGTCGATTCCGCAACTGCCCAAGAAATTCCTGCAACGCGCCACGCCTCCTCTTGAAACCTTGTTGTCGCAACCACGGTCGGCCTTCTCCGATGCCTTCCGGTCGCTGTACATGGCCTGCACCCGGATGAACGGTGGCCGGAGCAAACAGGTGATCCTGGTCAGTTCAGGACTACCACAGGAAGGCAAGACAACGACGGCCATGGGCCTCGCCGTGGCAGCTGGAATGGACGGCGCCCTGACAGCGCTGATTGATCTGGATTTGCGAACCCGCAGCATCCATAGCGCCATGCAGTTTGGGCCCGCCGACAAGACACTCAACGACTACTTACATGGTGGTTGCACCCTGGCAGAGATCGTTCAGACGCTTCCTGAAGTTCCGCGACTGGATGTGCTGGCGCCATCTGCCGACGACCAGACCTTGCCTGAATTCCTCAATTCCAGCCAATTCGCGAAATTGCTGGAGGCGTTCCGGCTCGAATACGACGTGGTGATCATCGACGCGCCGCCTGTGCTCGTCGTCGAAGACGCAATCAGGATTGCCGCCTCGGTGGATACCGTCGTGGTCGTGGCCGCGTGGGACAACACCACGCAAGAGGCTCTCTCCCAGGTTGTCGAGCGCCTGCGGTTCGCCGGCGGTCCATCGATCGGCTGGGTGTTCAACCGCGTCGACCCCTTCCGACAGGCCCGTGGTGCCCTGCGGAAAGCCTATTTGAAACGGCAGCAGATTCGTCGTTATTTTCCTGCTTGACCGCCATCGGCCGCGCGGCCGATCAGGCGCGGCCGACTATATCCCCATCGCCTCGAGCAGGGTTTGGTTCACCTTGTGAACATCGAACCGGTCTTCCGCGAGCTTTCTTGAGTTGGCGCCCATCTTTGCGGCGAGTTCCTCATCCTCGAGAAAAGCCCGCTGCGCCGAGGCGAGAGCTTCCACGTCTCGCGGCTCGACCCGGAAACCGTTCTCGCCCTCGATCACCGTTTCTTGACAGCCAGGGGCGTTGGTCGTGACTATCGGCCGACCGGTCGACAAGGCTTCCAGCGCGCTGCGGGGAATGCCCTCCCTGTAATAGGACGGCAACACGAACACGGTGGACGCGGTCAAATAGGGACCGACGTCGTGTGTTTCGCCGAGATATTCAACGGCGCCTTCCTTGGTCCACTGGTCCATTTCGGCTTTCGAGATGGAGAGGGGACTGGGATCGAAGGGCCCGAGAATCTGAAAGCGTGCAGCGCGGTACTTGGTCTTCAGGATACGCGCGGCGGCAGCAAACTCGGCAATTCCCTTTTCGCGAAGCAAGCGAGCGATCAGAAGGAAGACGGGAGGCCCTGAAGGTGGGGGGCTTGCGGCAAACAGTGTCAGGTCCACTCCTGAACCCGGGATCATGATCACCGGCGTCGTCGCAGAAACCATCCCATGGCGCCGGATGTCGGAAGCGTCGGCGTCATTGTAAGCGAAAACTGCTTCGCAGCCGACCAGAGCCGAGCGGTAGAGACCAATACTCAACCGGCGCAAAATGGTTGCGCGCAGTCCCGTCATGCTGCCGCTGAATATGAAGCCGAAGCCTGTAAAGAGCGCAAACCGGCGCGGTACACGGGCAAGGCGGGCAGCCAATCCACCATAGATGATCGGCTTCATCGTATACGCCAGGACGATTTCGGGCGCCAAGCCGCGGATGAGCTTGTAAAGCGCCTTGAGCGTTCGCAAATCGGCCAGCGGACTGGTACCCGTCCTGGCCATCGGAATCTGTCGGAAGGTCACGCCAATTGCCTTGAGACCGGCGATCGCCCGCTCATCTTCATCGGGGGCGAGCGCAATGACATCATGCCCCGCAGCGACCATGGCCTTCAACAATTCGAGACGAAAGTTGACAAGCGAACGCGTCAGGCTCGCAATGACGACGATGCGCTTGCGGCGCATCGCATAGTCCACAGGGGCGCGAGGAGAATCTCGACCATTCATGTGCACAGCAACCACCAGCCGCTCCTATCGGATATGGCGACGACGCCCTAGAGCTGCTTCGTAGAGTTCCAGGTGCCTGCCGACGTAAAGGGAAAGCGAGAAGTTCTCCATGACGCGACGACGCGCTTGTTGACCCAAGGCGCGGCGCTCGGCCGGTTCAAGGCTGACAAGCCTGATCAATCCGGCGGCCAGAGCTTCACTATCTCCCGGTGGAACGACCACGCCGCTGTCGCCGACCAGCCAGCCGGAGTCGCCGACCGCGGTAACCACCGCCGGCACGCCGCTGGCCATCGCCTCGCCTACGGCAAGGGAAAATGCCTCGCCCCAAGCCGAGCAAAGCGCGTAGACGTCGAAGCCCGGCATGAGGTCGGCGATGTCAGCGCGGATGCCCGGCGTGGTAATGCGGTCGTCTATGCCGAGCTCACGGGCGGTGCGCCGCACCGGGCCGTCGGCATGTCCCTCCCCGATAAATATGCCCTGAACGTCGTATCCCTGTTCCAGGAGCCGGCTGATGGCGCGGACCAGGCTAACCTGGTCCTTCATGGGATGGAAGCGTGCCACATGGCCGATCATCAGCCGTCCGGGCGGCAAGCCGAACAGGCGGCGCAGCTTCGCACCGGCGTCGGCCGAGGGGGAAAATTGATCGCAATCCGTCCCGTTCGGGATAACCACCCTCCGGCGCGGATCAAAGCCCAGGCGCTCGTGATCATCGGCGGCGACGCGCGAGCAATATGAGATCGCGCTGGTGCGCCTCGACAGGCGGGCCGAGAGCCGTATCAATTGGCGCGTCAATGGTTTCTCGTCGGCGAGATCTCGAACCGTGTGATGGATGCTCCAGATGACCGGCGAGAAATTGAGCCCTAGCATCGAGCCGAGCGTTGCCGCGACGTTGCCGTGATACATCCATCCGTGAAGAAGATCAGGGGCCGCCCGTCTTATCGACCGCGTCAGCCGAACGACATCGCGCGGTCGCGGCCGTTCCGTCATGTCGAGCGAAACGAGCCCCGATCTTGTATATTCTACGTTTGCAGCCACCGGACCGGGTGAAAGCAGGGACAGAACTGAAGTCGAGAAGCGATTTTGGTCGACCTGGCCAAGAAAACGGGCAAGCATGACCTGAGCGCCGCCGACGTCGAGACTGGTAATGGTGTGAAGAACACTTGTGTGCACGCAAGCTTCCCAGCTGTCTGCAACGCTCCGCCCTGAGGAAGCATTCAATCGTCCGACAGTATCCAGCCGCACCATACGTTGGTTGCAGTCGACATCCAGTTAGCCAAATTAGGTGGGAACCAGACCGAAGGTTGTCACCGCTCCACCAAAGGTATGACTCATTGTCCTCGCGCAGGTGTCGCTAGGGTCTTTGCAGGAAAATTCTATGGTGGGCTTCCATGGCATCTTATTGCAATGCGGCGCGGAGCAGGCGATCGACAGGCGCGTGGACCAGTACATTCCTTGCGAAAGCACTGGGATCCGCCAGTATTGCGATCCTTGCGGTTGCAGCGATTCTGATTTCCCAGCTTGATGCCTGGGCCGCGGCGGACGATGACTACAAGGTTTCGGTCGGCGATGTGGTGTCGTTTGACTTCATCGACGACGCGCTTCCCGCCGAACAACTCACGGTCGCCAGCGATGGCGCGATCAACATTCCGCTGATCGGCAGCTTTGAAGTCGGCGGCCTGACGGTGCCCGACGCCTTGAGTCGTATCCGTAAGGCATTCATCGAGCGTGAACTCTTCAATGACCCGCATATAGCTCTTGCGGTGGTGAGCTTCCGCCCGATCTTCGTCCTTGGGGATGTAAAGGCGCCGGGCTCGTTTCCTTACCAGCCGGCACTGAACGTGGAGCAGGCGGTGGCGCTTGCGGGCGGCCAGTCGACCGGGGGAGCCACGGCGGAGGATCGCGTCGTAACACGCGCCCGGTTGCGCGGAGCTCTTGATGAAAGCGTGGTGGAGATCGCCAAGGAGGCGGTCGCCGCTGCGCGCATCAAGGCCCAATTGGCAAACAGCGACAAGATCTCGGAACTGGATCTGCCTGCCAAGATCAAGGGCCTCATGAACGCCAACCTGCTCGCGACGCTGCTTCCTACCGAGCAGCGCATCCTTGAAGCAGATCAACATGCGCTGACGACACGTCGCAAGCAGCTCTCGGCGGGGATCGAAGAAGTGAATGTTGCCCTCGCCAATGTTCAACAGCTTTCGGACATACAAAAGACAGTGATCGCTTCGGCACAGGCGGATCTCGATCGCATCAGGGGCCTTAACAAGAAAGGTCTCGTCACAATCACAGACCTCTCGAACGCCGAGCGCGAAGCGACCACGCAGCAATCCCATCTGCTTGAAATCTACAATCAGGCATCAACGGTGCGCCGCGAATTGAGCCAGTTGCAGCGCGACCTGGATGACGCCACCCAGACCTGGACACACACGGCGTTGACGGATCTCCAGGCCCACAACTCTGAAATCGAGCGCCTGATCGCGGTTCGAGAATCGACCGAGGAACAGATCCTGCTGTTGAGCTCGCTGGCCGCGGAGCAGACACGCAGCAACAACTCCATCACGTTCACCTACCAGATCCGCCGCAAGGTAAATGGCCAGACCGCCACAAAGGTGGCGACCCTCGACGATCCGGTTGCGGCCGGAGATACGATCCTTGTGTCAATAAACCGCCTGGATAGCGCCCAGGACACGACAAGCCGTTCAGCCACTGCCTTGGCGACGACCTCTTCCGTCCAGGTCGGACCGTCGCAATGATCGGCCTCAGCACCCCAACAGCACGTTCCGGCGGCTGGACTGCGCGCGTTCCGCTTGGCCGGGCCATACCAAGCCGTATCGCAGCGGTGATCCTTTTGGTTCTCAGCCTGCCGCTATGGCTCGTGGCTGCTGCCATTGTCTGGGTTAGTGTCGGCCGTCCATTGTTTTTCCGCCAGTCTCGCAGCGGGCTGGAAGGTCGCCCGTTCGTGATCTGCAAGTTTCGTACGATGCACGAAGGGCGAGACGGAAATGGCATGCTGCTCCCCGACGCCTTGCGTGAGACGCCGGCCACGCG
Organism: Mesorhizobium sp. B1-1-1; assembly: GCF_006442955.1. Classification (NCBI taxonomy): domain Bacteria; kingdom Pseudomonadati; phylum Pseudomonadota; class Alphaproteobacteria; order Hyphomicrobiales; family Phyllobacteriaceae; genus Mesorhizobium; species Mesorhizobium sp. B1-1-1. The sequence continues at coordinate 117,176 of NZ_VFWW01000002.1, read as the reverse complement.
GCTGATGCGCTCCGTCCGCATCGATGAGCTGCCGCAGCTTCTCTCGATCGCCAGGGGGGACATGGCCTTCATGGGGCCCCGTCCGTTGCTCCCGGCCACCATCGCCGAATTCGGCGAGCTGGGGCGTATTCGCGGCACGGTCCGCCCCGGCCTGTCCGGATGGGCACAGGTGAACGGCAATACCCGCCTCACCAACAGCGAAAAGCTAGCGCTCGACCTCTGGTATGTGCGCAACCGCAGCCTGTGGCTCGATCTGCACATACTGGTTCTGACTGTCCAAGTGGCACTGTTGGGCGAACGTGTCGACCGCCGCCATGTCGACCATGCTTTGAAGGCTATGCCCGCCGGGACGGTCCGGCCATGAACCCAGCACTCGGTCGACTTCTGGTGATCGCACCGCATCCTGATGATGAGGTCTTGGGGTGTGGCGGCACGATAGCCCGGATGGCTGCGCAAGGCGCAGAAGTTCATGTCGCAGTGGTTACGCGAGGCAGCCCGCCCGCCTTCACAGAGGAGATGACGGAACGGGTTCGCAGCGAGGCCAAGGCGGCGCATGCCTGTTTGGGCGTGCAACAGACGCATTGGCTTGATCTGCCGGCTGCGCAGATCGCCGAGACGCCGCACGCGACGCTCAACAGGGCGCTGCTGACCCTGTTGCGGGATGTCGTGCCGGATACGTTGCTCATCCCTTTCGTCGGTGATGTGCACATGGACCACCAGCTGATCTTCCTGTCATCGCTGGTAGCGGCTCGCCCGACCCAATCTCAATATCCGCGGACGATCATGGCTTACGAGACCGTCTCCGAAACGAACTGGAATGCCCCCTATGTGACGCCGAGCTTCGTGCCGAACGTCTTCATAGACATCGCATCGACGCTGGACCGCAAACTCGAAGCTGCGTCGATGTTCGCCTCACAGATCAGAGATTTCCCGCATGAGCGTTCGATCGAAACCTTGCGGGCGCTTGCGATCGTCAGGGGCACCGCCGCCCATCTGAGGGCGGCCGAGGCCTTTGTCCTTCTGCGAAACGTCATTTGAATCCTAGCTGGAGTATTCTGCGATGAAACGCTGGCCAATCTACGACGAAGAACAAATAACCGATGTGGTAGAGGTTTTGCGATCCGGCCAGGTGAACGCCTGGACCGGCGACCATGTGAAGACCTTCGAACGCGCCTATGCGCGCAGCCTCGGCCGACGTCACGCGGTGGCGCTGGCCAACGGCTCGCTCGCGCTGGATCTTGCGATGAAGATTCTCCACATCGGCGCCGGTGACGAGGTGATCGTCACGCCCCGCAGTTTCGTCGCCTCCGCCGCCTGCGTCATGTTTGCCGGCGCCACGCCCGTTTTCGCGGATGTCGACCCGAGTTCGGGCAACCTTTCCGCCGAGACGATTGCGCCGAAGATAACGGCTCGAACAAAGGCAGTGATCGTCGTGCATATTGCCGGCTGGCCGTGCGACATGGCGCCGATCATGGAACTCGCAAAGCGCAGCGGCATAAAAGTCATCGAAGATTGCGCCCAGGCGCATGGAGCCGAATACAACGGACGACCGATTGGCTCCTTCGGCGACATAGCGGCGTTCTCGTTCTGCCAGGACAAGATCATCACGACGGGCGGCGAAGGTGGGCTTGTCGCAATGGACGACAAGAAATTGTGGCTCGCTGCCTGGAGCCTCAAGGACCACGGCAAGAACTACGATCTGGTCTTTGCCCCCCATAGGGCGACAGGGTTTCGCTGGCTGCATGACAGCATCGGCACCAACTGGCGCATGACATCAATCCAGGCAGTGCTTGGCTTGCGGCAGCTCGAGCGCCTACCCGACTGGACTCGCCAACGCGAGCGAAATGCCAGCATCTGGATGAGGACGCTTGCTGAATTGCCGATGCTGCACGCGCCCCAGCTCGGTTCGGAGCATAAGCATGCCTGGTACCGATGCTATTTCTATATCAAGCCCGAGATGCTGTCCCCCGGATGGTCGCGCGACGAGTTGATTGCGGCTATCAATGCGGCCGGCGTCCCATGCTTCTCGGGAAGCTGCTCTGAGATCTATCTTGAACATGCCTTCGCGGACGCCGGGGTAGCGCCGCCCGAACGTCTGCCGATCGCACGGCAGCTCGGTGAAACGAGTATGGCTTTTCTGGTCGACCCGTCCTGGACGACCGAGGAGACCATGGCTGCCGCGTCGACGGCGCGGTCAATCCTTGTTACGGCTTCGCGCCAGCTCGAGGCAGCATGACAAAGGAACGCGCGATCAGGAAGGATGAAACCGTTCCAGCGTCTTCTCTGGCAGAGCTGCAGATAGTGACGTCGTCAGCAGCGCGGAACCTCACCCTTGCCCCTACAGAGCGTGGTTTGCTCGGATTCGAACTGCCAGCCGCGGCTCGATTTTATCAGCAGATGATGCTCATCCGGCTCGTGGAGGAGCGCTTGCTCGATCTTTTTTCCCAAGGTCTCCTGTTCGGCACGACGCACACGTCCATTGGACAGGAAGCCAATGCGGTTGGCGTGATAAACGCTCTTGACCGGGACCGCGACATTGTCTGGAGCAACCACCGCTGCCACGGTCATTTCATTGCCTATTCGGGCGAAGTCGAGGGCCTGATAGCCGAGATCATGGGGCGTGTAACCGGCATTTGCGGCGGACGCGGCGGCAGCCAGCACCTGTGCTTCCGCAACTTCCACTCCAATGGCATCCAAGGAGGCATCGCACCCGTCGCGGTTGGTAGTGCGCTGGCGCGAAAGGACGAAGGCGCCGTCGCAGTGGTCTTTCTCGGCGACGGCACGATGGGCGAGGGAGCCGTATACGAGAGCCTTAACCTTGCGTCTGTTTTCGCCGCCCCGGTGGTCTTTGTGATCGAGGACAACGAGATCGCCCAGACGACGCCCAAGCATCTGACCGTCTCCGGTTCGATCGTCGCCAGGGCCGAGCCGTTCGGCGTCCGCACATTCGCCTATGACGGCAACGATCCGGTCGCGATATATGAGCTCGCCCAAGAAGCCGTAGGCTATGTACGCGCCGAATCCCGCCCTTGCTGGCTCTACTTGCGAACCGAACGGATCGGCCCCCACAGCAAGGGAGATGATACGAGGCCGGCGGAGCGTCTTGAGCAAGCTCGAGCCAGAGATCCCATACCCCCGATGCGCCGGCGCGTTGCGAACGCCGATGAGATCGACGCCTACTGCCTGAATGTCGTGGACAGCGCGGTCGAATCCGCCGCCGCGGCCGCCTTGGCGCGGGGCTGATCCATGCGTGTCGTCGAATCTATCAACCGCGCGCTACACGATCTCATGGGAGCCGATCTCCGTCTGGTGATTTTGGGTGAGGATGTCCTTGACCCCTACGGTGGCGCCTTCAAAGTCACCAAGGGTCTTTCGTCAGCCTATAAGGACCGTGTCTGGACCACGCCGATCAGCGAAGGCGGCATTGTTGGCATGGCGGCAGGCATGGCCATCAAAGGCCGGCCTGTGATCGTCGAACTCATGTTCGGAGACTTCATAGCCCTTGCTGCCGACCAGATCATCAATCACGTCGCCAAGTTCCGCTGGATGTACAACGATCAGGTTGAGGTCCCCGTCATCATCCGCGCTCCCATGGGCGGACGGCGCGGCTATGGGCCGACGCACTCGCAAAGTCTGGAAAAGCATTTTTGCGGCGTGCCCGGGCTGACGGTGCTTGCCACTCACGAGTATGCCGATCCTGGCACGCTTCTGCATCGGGCCTTCGCGTCGCGATCCCCTCACCTGATCATCGAAAACAAGGTGATGTATTCCAGGCCCGTGCTCGGACCCGACGCGCTTCCACGCCCGGCGGATGCAGATGTCGTGATCCTGACATATGGGGGTTGCGTCGAGCACGCTGTCGCGGCCGCAAAGAAACTCGCGCAAGAGGAGGAAATCGCGACCACCGTGGTGGCCGTCGAACAGCTGTCGCCCTTCCCTGGCGATGAGGTCCGAAGCCAGGTCGGCAACTGCACGCGTGTGGTCGCGGTGGAGGAAGGCTCTCCCGGCTGGGGCTTCGCGTCGGAGTGTGCGCGCGCGCTGATCGGCCGGGTCAGGCACTTCAGCGCATTGACCGGGCCCGATCACCCCATTCCCTCAAGCCGCGACTGGGAGGACGATCTGCTGCCGGGTGTGAACGCCATCCAGGCGGCCTGCATCGACCTGTTCCAGAAAGGCTAAGCGTACATGACCGTGCTTGTCGAAGCCCCGCGGGTTAACGCCAACGAGGACAATCTCCAGCTCATCGAGATTCGGGTCGCACAAGGTGAAAGGGTCGAACAAGGCACCATTCTTTTCGTGCTTGAGACCACCAAGGCCGCAGTCGAGGTAGATGCTCCGGAGGCAGGAACTGTCGGCCTGCTGGACATCAAGGTCGGTGACTTCGTTCCTGTCGGCGCAACGCTTTGCAAAATCATCGACGAAAATTCGAATGTCGTTGTCGGGGAGACCAGCGCGGCCGATGTCGGGGCCAGCGAAGTCGCGATAACGGCTAAAGCCCGCAAGGCCGCATCCGAGCTCGGGGTCAACCTTGCGGACGTCATTCCGTCCAATGGCCGCATTGGCGAAGCCGAGGTGCGCGCTGCTGCCGGTCGCCGATCCGCCGCCAAGAGAGCCGAACCGGGCGAGCCGAGTTCCGTCGCCTTCTCCAGGCGGGCCGTCATCATCGGCGGCGGCGGCCACGCCGCCTGTTTGATCGATGCTCTCGATGGTGCCGGATACGATATCCTGGGCTGCACCGATCAAGCGTTGCCCGCCGGCCACCACGTCTGCGGCGGTATTTCGGTGATCGGCACGGAAGACTGCCTGGAGCGTTTGCTTTCCGAGGGCACGCGCTATGCTTTCATCGGCATCGGAGGCGCCCAGTCAAGCCAGGTGAGGCGGGCAATGTATGAACGCGCCACCGCAATGGGCTTCGTTCTGCCGCCTGTGATCCATCCTTCCGCGATCGTCTCCAAGGCGACCAGGATTGGACATGGCTGCCATATTCTGGCCGGCGCGAGCATCGGTCCGCGCTGTACGATCGGTAACAACGTCATCGTCAATCAGGGGACTATAGTCTGCCACGACAGCGTCGTTCAGGATAATGCGCACCTAACACCAGGCGCCATCCTGGCCGGCGGAGTGGGCATCGGAGCCATGACCGTCGTGGGCATGGGCGCAACGGTGCTCCTGGGCGTCCAGATCGGCGCCGACTGCCTGATCCACAACGGCGCGCACATCAGCGCCAATGTCGCAGACAACACCATCGTCGACGCGCAGGGCCGCCGCCATCTCCGCTAATGCATGTCGCCCAAAGGCGATCTCCGGCTCGAGAAAGCGACATGGCGGGGCGGTTCGACGGGGCGGCTCTCGTGGCTGCGGCCGAGGGTTCGCCAATTCCGATCGGTGTCAGTCAAGCCGTACTTCGGTTGCGGTCCAGCGATCGCCCGCAATCAGCATCGGGCCTGGGTTAAGTCAGTCCCGCAATGCGGCTGTTAGTCATCCGGTGGAGTTTTTCTGCGGCAGCCCACTACTTTTGGGCGGGGGTGTCCTTCGAATTCCCGAGCATTGCGAGACCTGGGATGGTGTACGGTGAAATGGTCTGCGGGATCCAACTTGAAGGCTCAGATGACCGTTGCACATCTCCATCCTCAGAACTCATCGGGTCCGCAGCATTTTCCCGTCGAAGCGTCAGCGAAGCCGGCTGGCGACAATTCGTTCAATGTAGCCGCGCATGGGTTGCGCGGCATTGCTTCTCTTATGGTCTTCTTCGCTCACCTCCTGGGCGGCACGGCGGAGCACGTCTACGCCTCCAATTCGGCCTATGTCGACCGCATTACGCCCTTCTGGAATTTCGGCACCTTCGGAGTCTGCCTTTTCTTCGTAATCAGTGGCTTCGTCATCCTGCCCAGTGCGATACGCTATAGTCCCGCTCAGTTTGCTGCCCGACGGTTCCTGCGCCTCTACCCTCTGTTTTTCGCGCTAAGCCTGCTTTTCATCTTGCTGAACGCAACCACCAACTTTTATCCCGAAACCAACAATCTCACAGCGGTTCTGGCAGGACTGACATTCCTGAACCTTGCAACCCATACCGAGCAATTGACGCCGAACGCGTGGAGCCTGACCTTCGAGGTCTGGTTCTATGTGTTTACGGCAGCGTTCGTTTTCCTGACGGTTCGTCGCCCAACCAGACTCGGCACAATTGCGCTCGGTCTTCTCGCGGCGCTCTTTATCGCCCGGTACCCGATCGCCTTGTATTTTCTTGCCGGCGGGCTGATCCGCCTTGCCTACGACCGATTTGAATGGGTAAACCGGGGCCGCCATCGGCTTGCCGAGAGCGGGGCGCTGGCAGCTTGCGTCTTTCTGGCCAGCCGCGGCCATTACGACTATCACTGGTCCGATTTCCAAAATGCCGAGCTTCCCTTGCTCATGGTCGCGACGGGGCTCTACTTCTGCCTTGCAGTGTCGCGGAACAGCTTGACGGCACTACTCCTTGGCAATCGGCTGCTTCGATACTTCGGAACGGTGAGCTACAGCCTGTATCTGGTGCATCCCTACACGTATCTTCTGACACGCTCGCTGTTTTCCCGCGCCCATCTTTTTTCCGGCAATGTTGTCCTATCGATGAGCGCCTTCATTTTGGCGGCGGCGGCGATCACCTGGGTGCTGACGCATTTCGCGAACCGAACGCTTGAGCTGTGGCCCTATGAGTTTGTCTATCATCAGAAGATCTATCGCTCGGCCTCGCAGCCAAGCGCGATGCGGCTTTGGCTGGCGTCAAATGCCAAACGTGCGGCATGGCTAAGGGGGTAGGATCGCCGTTGCGCGGCGGCCTGCGGCTTTTGAGGCGGATAGATAGCAGACTGGTCGTAACCACTGTTGTTAGGCTGCAAGCAGGGATGAGGACGAAATGCATCCATTTGTCATCGACGCCAAGCCTCAACCTATTTCAATTGATCCCGCTGACGCCGCCGTACTCGTCGTGGACATGCAGAATGACTTCGGCTCCAACGGTGGAATGTTCGACAGAGCCGGAATCGATATCTCCGGGATTCAACGGGCTGTAGGCCCTACTGCCAGCGTAATAGCTGCCGCTCGCGAATTGAGCATGCCCATCGTCTACCTGAAGATGGGATATCATCGCGACCTCTCGGACCTTGGAACGTCGGACGCCCCCAACCGTATTCGACATCTCCAGATCTTCGGGGTGGGCGCGAACATGACAGCCCCGGATGGCAGCGAGAGCCGGATTCTGATCCGCGACACCTGGGGAACAGAGGTCGTCAACGGCCTCAAGCCACAGGCTGGGGATGTCGTCCTCTATAAAACGCGATTCAGCGGTTTCTACGAAACCGAACTCGATTCTGTTCTGAAATCCGCAGGCGTCAAACACCTCATCGTGACAGGATGCACGACCAGCGTGTGTGTGGAATCGACAATTCGGGATGCCTTCTTCAGGGACTATCGCTGCATACTGCTGACGGATTGCACCAGCGAGCCCATCGCTTGGGACGCCCCAAGGAGCAATCATGATGCCTCGATCACGCTCGTTCAGATACTCTTTGGATGGACATCGACGTCCGACCAATTCCTGAAGTCGGTCGCAGAGCGAGTTCACGGTCGTCTTGAACTAGCCGAATGAGCAGGCGAAGCTGCCTATCAGTCACCTTGGAGCACCGCGGCTGCCGCTCAGGGCCAGCGTAGATCAAGCCCAAACACAACCGACGTCCCGACCACTCTCGAAAGGTGCCCCGACGCATCGCCTACGATTTAGTCGTCCGACTTTGCCACAAGATCGGCGATACGGGATACATCAGGCACGTAAAGCTCTTTGGCGTGGCGCAGCACGAGTCCGATGTTTTGCAGGTAGCTCAACTCGCGTGCCACCGCCTCGCGGTGGGTGCCAATGCGGTGGGCCAGATCCGTATGGGTCGGGATAGGAGAAATCCTCGCCGAACCGTCGGCTCCGATGTCTTCAGCGCATAAGCGCAGCAACTCCTTATGCACCCGGGACCGAACGTTGAGCGTCGAAAGCTCAACGATGTGCTCGACAAGCACCTGCTGACGTTCCACCAACAATTGTACAACCGCATGCAGGGCTTCAGGATCCTGCTTGACTATGTCCAGAAAGGCACGACTGCCGATCGAAGCGATAGTGCATGGTCCCGCCGCTTCGACCGAATATGGCATCTGGATGTCGCCGCTCAAGGCAATTCCGTTAACAAGCGAGCCACGATGCGCAGGGGGGAGCGACACAATCTTGCCATTGCGGGTATAAACGAGCGCTCGAAGCTCGCCCTCGAGCAGAAAAAAAAGCCGGTCGACACTTTCGCCGGCCGGGACCAGGACGTCCCCTTCGTTGAGATGCAACCAACGACAGCGGCGGTCTATCTCGATCAGCGTGGACGACTTAACATTGCTGAAATGCTCGATATTTTTCAAATCCGGCCCGTGCATATGGTTGGCATCAGCTACGGAGGTGATCTCCCCGTCAGTCTGCGGGCCTGGATATCGAACGGGCGGTTGTTTCATGCTGGGTAGCGCCCCCTTGCAAAGGTTCGCAGCCGCTTCCGTTGCGGCTGCTCCCCAAACTCAAGCAAATCACATCTACTAAAACGGTCCGTCAAGAACCATTACTCGTTGAGTGAGGCGGCACCCATATTTCAATTCCGTATGGCAATCCCTTCATACGGCGTTGTGTTGAGTATGTAGGCAACTTCGGTACGGTTTCTCGCACGAAGTTTTTTCATGACATTCCGAATGTGTACCTTGACCGTACTTTCACACATGTTGAGCTCGTACGCGATGACCTTGTTCGCCTTTCCTCGACGCAATGCCTCGATGACAGACATCTGACGCGAGGTAAAAGTGTTGTCTCCGTGCGGCTGCTGCTTGGTCGCGGACTGACCGTCGGTGACGGCGCGTCCTGAATGAAAGAGAACACTGGGCGGGACGAAAGTTCCGCCCGCCGCGACAAGCTGGATGGCCTTGGCGGCCACCTGCAACCTGACGCTGGTGGGAATATAGCCACGCGCGCCGTTTTCGACCACTTTGAGAATGTCCTCAAAGTTCTCGATATCCGATAGGATGACCACCCCTACCTCGGGCCTGGTCGCTTTCAGATGGCCTATCTGGGAAAGATGATAGTCCGCCTGGGAGTTCGACCACATCACACACATCAGGACCGTCGAAACTCTCTGCGTTTCTTCGGGATCCGCCATGTCGAACGCTTCGACCGACGCGTAATGCTGGATATGAAATGATGGCTCGATGATTTCGAGGCTTCTGCTGAAGCAGTCACACATCAAAGGCCGGCCATCGATGATTGCAATCTCGATTCCCTCTCCCGAGGACGGTGAGAGACGATTGACGTCGAGAATAGATGGATATTGATCAAGATCAGTTTTGTCCGTCCGATCATTCGCAGGCAAAAAACTTGTCATGACTCACCCCCGCGCAAATCTCGCCCCAACGGAGATTTCGCTTTTAAACCCATACCTTAACACTTTAGTAATAGCTTGTGGACCGGAGGTGGTGGTGTGACAAAACGCACAGCGCGGCCAAAATTTCGGTTTCCTCAAGCAATCAAAGTGAAAAAGTCGTGATTGCAGTATTATAGTTGGCTTCGAAGTCCATGCGCTTACCAATAGGGGGTAGCTACGGAAGTAGCGGTCATCCAGAATCGTTACGACAAAGAGCTGAACAGGGGTGGCTATGTGAGCCGTTGGTCAGACCTTCGCTCAAAACGCGCACACTTTCTCGGCAAAGCGTAAAATTACATTCAGGAGCCGGCATATTCCATACGGCGGACCTGCGGCATGAGACGTCGCAGCCTGCTCCCTTTCCTCGTCGATTGACCGCTTTGGCGAAGGTGGAGGCGAGCTTATTCGAGGCTTTGCCGCAAGTGCTGGCCCAGTCTGATAGCGAGCGCGACAATGGTGAGAGTGGGCATGTCGTTGCCTCCGGTCGGGAAGACCGAGCTGCCGGCGACGAACAGATTTGCGAGGCCGTGCACCTGGCACGAACTATCGACCACGCCGGTTCGCGGGTCGTCGCTCATCCTCGTCGTGCCCATGTGGTGTCGAACCCAGTGATATGGAATGTCTCGCTCCCCCGCCGGGTTTTTGTCCTGGCCTGGATGAATGGCGCTTCTATGCCCCAGCCGCTTCATCTCTTCAGTGATGATCGCCTGGACACGTTCAAGCGTCCGTCGGACGAGAGGCCCCACGTTCCATTGCAGCTTCACACGGGGCAGACTGAACTCGTCGAGCCTTGTATCGAGCGTGACGCGGCTTGCCGGATCCGGTTCTTGTTCCAGTATCGTGTCAAAATGAAAATGCCTTGCACGCCGACGTGAGTGCCAGATCCGTTCGAAACCTGCCGATATTGCTCCCGCCGGATGCATCAGGATAGTTCGGCCGCATTTGATAAGGTCGCGATGCAGCCGGCCTCTCCGCAGCCAGAAGGCAAGATACTGCAAAGCTTCGGAACCATCCATATGATTGACGCAAGGCCCAGGCTTGATCCATGTGCGGGAATCGAGGAGGCGCTCGCTTGCACGTATTTCGGGCCGCAGCGCCAGTCCGAATGCATCATTGGTGCCGCGGTTTTCAGGCGACAATCCGGTCGTGCGGGTCCAGGGCACGTGGAGGTCTATCATGTTGTCGGGCTGGCTGACTTGCAGGCTTCCCCATTTTACCCGGGGATGCTCCATGAAATAGCGGCCAACCAGGTCATACTGGTTTCCTATGCCATTCGGCGCCTGTCGGTTTGAGACAAGGAGCAGGCGCGCGTTTTCGATACCGCCGCAGGCCAGCACGAAAAATCGCGCAGCAATCTGGAATCGTTTGTTCGGCGTACTCGCTACCTCGATGGAGCGAACCCGCCTTCCGCAGTCGTCGGTGTCGAGCCGCAGCGCCGTGGCATGCAGCACGACCTGGACGTTTTTTGCGTCCTGAAGCTTCTTGCGAAGCGTTGCTCCGAGATCCGGAGTGGGACTGAGAAAGCAGCGTTCCGAAAAGAGCGGCCCGTTTTCAGGCATGACCGCGGAAGTCGGCCAATCGGTCAGCAGGTCGTCGATTCCGAGCAGGCGGGCTGCGGTCTCATAATGGGGTAGTAATGATTTATGGGCGACGGGCCAACCACTCAGGGGTATCCAGGGCCGATGCTCGAAATCGCCATGGTCCAACATCTTGCACCATCCGCCCCAACCAGCCTTGCCTGTGCTCCCGCCGAACTGACGAAGGCGGCAAAGATCAAGAGCTTCGTAAGGTTGACCCACGGACAGCCCGCGCGACAGCCGTTGGCGCCAGTGCTCGTACGTCATGCCACCGCTTTCGATGACGCATATGCGATGCCGCGTGCCTTCTAGTTGTGATGCTATCGCCAGGCCGGCGGCACCCGCTCCCACGATGCACACATCCGCCTCCAGGCGCATGCCTTGCGGAAACGCGTTGCAATCTTCAATCATGGCGTCGATCGGGCATGGTGTCGATCGGGACCAGCAATTGCACGCCTGTGAGAGCGTGGCCATTTGCGCCTTGCCCCCAGCCCCATTTGGCTGTTGGTCCCGCTGGCATCGGGCGGGCACGTCAAACTTGTGATCCGAAGAAAACAAATGCGACGACACGACCAACGACGCGAGAACTGCCGGAGCCTCGCCCTGTGCTCCATTCGGTTAGCCTCTGGAAGTTCGGCCACTGGCATTCCGTTGTCCAAGCCTGATCCTCTTGGCTGCCTCCGAGCGCAACGCAGTTAAATTTGGCGCCACAATCGGATAATCCGGCGGCAAGCCCCATTTCTGGCGATATTGCGCTGGCGTCATGCCGATGGATGTCAGATACCGCTTCAAGGATTTCATGCGGCGCCCGTCCTCCAGGTTGACGATGAAGTCAGGGGTCACCGACTTGCGGATCGGCACGGCTGGAACAGGTTTCGGTTCGGGCTGGTGATCGCCCACGGCAAGCTTTTGCAAGGCACGGCCGACATTCTGGATCAGGTCAACCAGATCGGAAGGCGACGTCCGGTTTTTCCTGACATAGGCCGAAACAATATCAGCGGTTAGCTCAATGTGGTCGGCGGGGTCAGAATCCATGAGTCCGCTCATTGCCTGAAGAAGGCTATCTTCCGTGGCCGAGGCGCGGAGCACGTTCTGCATCGCTCATTGAAGGATTGCCCACCGTCACAGGAGAATGCTCCTGATGCCCCGCTCCTTGCATGGCCCAATGCCATCCCCAGGTGCCGTTTGTGTCAATTGTCCCTTGGCGGCAGCCGATCCATCCAAAAGTGGTACCGCTTGCCAATCCCGATCCCGTGATGGCAGCGGCGAAACCGGCAACACCGGCGGCACAGCTAAGCCGGCAAGACCTCACTGATCCGATGCCGGTGCGCATATGTCGCGCACCGGTATCGACCGTCAAATCGATATCCAGCGCCGCCTCGCTGCGACGGCTCGACTTATTCGCGACGGCTCGACTTGTTCAAGGCTGTCGTGTCTGGAGCTTCATGGCGCGCTTGAAGTCACGATTGTCCACGCGGCCGGCGCAAGACATCTCCAGGCCCGTAAGCCTTGAACAATGCTTGCGCCTTGTACTGTGCATGGGCGCTTGGACCTGAGCGGCGCGGCTTGACGAACCGCTCTTTCTACCACTCCGAGCCGGTATAGCCCGCAGCTTCCTTCCACAATGCGAGTGCGATGCTTGGCGAGCGGCCTTTCACTTCAATGTCTTTGCCGCGGTACTTTCCAGCCGCAATCCACACTGTCTTTGAACGCTGATAGATGTTGATGTCGAGGGCGCTGGCTAGAGCTTCCCAGTCCCTGCGTCTCGAAAAATCCATCCGACCCCCATCTCTCCATAATGTGGAGCAGTAACGAACATGGCGGATGAGAGTTCCCAGATCGTGAGGACTTCACCATTGGTTTGCGCAAATGGGTCGCACAGCGGTGAAAACTGCCTCCGCTGGCTGCGCCAGCGGAGTATTGAATTGGGCGATATCCCCAGGCTGGAGCTATTTGGCCGCCTTTGCCGTCCTCTCCGCACCCACCGGACTTGCCAGCGGTTTTTCACCAGATCCGCAGGTGCCACCCGATCGGGCCGGCCTCGGACGACCCGGTCTTTGTCCGGAATCGGCAAAACGGCGAGATGAAAGAAGCCACTGAAGCACTCAGTGAGATTGTCAAAAGAATGTGTTTGATCATGATAAGCCTCCAAAAGAGGGCATTGCTTATCCCGTGGAGATGGATAGTTTTTCCCGAAGAATATCGCGTATATCTCGATTAATTCTTTGCAACCTTTAAATGATATGGGACTCTGCGTGTATGTACCTATTATACAAAGAGAACCCACACACGCTGATCTTCGTCTTGGCCCCGAACTGCAGACTGGCCATCAATGGATCGGCATGCGGGTAAGGGAAACGTAACGGCTGAAGCATGCAAAGCTTACGTGATACAAATTGTTGTGAACGCCCGTCCTCGTAAAATGGGTCTACATTCTTGGATGCGCGCGCATAGGTGAGGTCTTTGGCATGGGGCCGTTATCGCGAAGGACGTTTGCACAGGGAACGGTTCTGGGCCTGTTACACTGGCTTGGCTTTACCAACCCTGGCAAAGCGGCCACTCAATCTTCAGCTGGCGTAACGCTTATCGCCCGCGGCAGACCTGCGGCAACGCTCGTTACTTCGGATCAGCCGAGTGGCTCTGTTCACTACGCCGCCACGGAACTCGGCTGGCACATAAAAAAAGCGACCGGCATCCAACCTGCCATCACAACTGAAAACCATGTCTCGCCGGCTGGCCTGCGTAACGCCGCCCATATTTTTCTGGGCGACACCCGGTTCGCCCGGGCAGCCGGAATCACATTCGGCGCATTGGCGCGTGAAACCTGTATCATCCGAACCGTCGGCAACCATCTGTGCATCGCCGGCCTCGATCATCCCGGCAGTGCACTCGACCAAAACACGTCCGCGGGCACCCTCTTCGGCGTGTACGAGTTCCTTGATCGCTATTTCGGTGTCCGATGGCTATGGCCAGGTGAACTGGGAACGTTTGTCCCAAAGGCACAGTCCTTGGTGATCCCCGCGCTTGATTACGTCGTTACGCCCCGGTTCATGCAGCGTCGCGTGCGCGCTGGGGCTGGCTTCACGAGCGAAGAACATCCCGAAATGGGTTTCACCGCAGCAGCGGCGAAAGAATATATGAAAGCCCAGGCCACGTTCCTGCGTCGCCACCGAATGGGCCGCAGAGTACCCACGAACTACGGTCACGCTTTCGTCGACTGGTGGCAGCGGTATGGCACCGAGCATCCCGAATGGTTTCAATTGGTCAGAGGCAAACGGGGCCCGGTGAGGCTGGGCGCTCGCTTCTCGATGTGCATTTCCAATCCGGGCTTGCGAGAAGAGATCGTCTCGCAATGGCGTGAGCATCGGAGCGCCTCTGCGGGACAGCCAACTTTCGTCAATGCGGTCGAGAACGACATCCCGGGGCAGTGCGAGTGCGAAATATGCAAAGCGCTGGATGGCCCAGAGCCGCCTGACTATCGAAAGTTCATTCCGTCGAAGTCGAAGATCGCCAGCAAGCCTTTCGTATCGGACCGCTATGCGCGTTCATGGCAAGCCATTCAGCGGATAGCCGCGAAAGACGACCCTAATGCGGTCGTGGTGGGATACGCCTATATGAATTACTTCGCGGCACCGACATCGGGAATCAAGTTGAACCCGAATATCCTGATCGGGTTTTGCCCATCGGCCTGGTACTATCCACGCAGCGGCGAAGAGCAGGACTGGATAAAAGACCAGTGGCGCGGATGGGCGGCAACGACTGCCCAGGTGTTCATGCGCACCAACTATTTCCTGGATGGCTACTGCATGCCGCACATATTCGCCGGCCAGTTCGCCGACGAGTTTCAGAACGCGGCGCGAAACGGGATGGTCGGAACCGATTTTGACTCGCTGACAGGCCATTGGGCGACGCAAGGTCCAAATCTCTATTTGTTGATGCGCCTGCAGACACATCCTGAGACTGCCGTGGAGTCATTGTTGTCGGAATATTATTCAGCCTTCGGACCTGCGGCCGACGACGTCAAAAGCTATTTTGATTATTGGCAGGCGTATACTTCGAACGCTCGCGCCCAGCTGCGGGAGGGGTTCGAGGCTCTTGGAGCATCTCGTTGGCGAAGCTGGGCGAAGGCGGCGCACGCTGTCTATCCAGAGGAGAGTTTCGCGCCGGCGGAAGCCTTGCTTGACAGGGCGGCAGCCTCCGCAATCCAAGATCCGGAAGCCTCGATGCGGGTGAAGTTTCTTGAGCTGGGATTGCAGCATGCGAAGCTGTGCTCGCGAGCGGCCAGCAAGCTCACGCTCGGCGATCCGCAATCCGCCTATGAGCGCGGAAAGCCGGAACTGGAAGCGTTGCTGCAATTTCGGCGATCATATGAGCATATGTGGATATCCAACATGAATCACTGCGCGTGGGTGGAGAGCCAGAGTTGGATCCTGCCGGGCTTTGCGATTCAATCTCCGGACCTTGATCCGGAATGATCCATCTATTTTGAAAGAAGATTTGCGGGAAGCTAGCTGGCCAAGCCGCGCGATATCGCGCCCTGGCCAGCTAGGGAGAGGTGGTCGGCGTTGTGCCAGGCACTGCCGATTGTGCTCGATGCAGTTGCGGGAGCGCTTCTGTCCATGAACGGGGGGACTGCGTCAAGACAGGCGACAGACACGACAATCACCTCGCAATTTTTCCTCAATCGCCGGAGAGGACACGTCGTGCTGCGCGGAAGTCGGTGCCTGGCTCTGGTTTTCCGATGTGAGGCCGAGACTTGCCGGACTGCATTTTTCCTGTCGGCTTTGAGCTGTGTTACGTTGCCCTTGAACCGGTGGATCGGACCGAGGGGACTAGGGTCCGAAACCCGATTTTCATCCTGTTTGGCTGACACCTCCCATTGTTTTGGGAGCTGTGAACCACCTGGGCATTTCGCGATTCGAAGGCGAACCTTCAACCGCGCCCTAGAGTATTGTTAGGCCCAGGTACTTCCCACCTCCCTTTATAGAACACGGGAAGTCTGTAACCTATGACTGCAAATTGTAAGCTGACAGTTTGGGGCTACTCCGTTCGGATACCGTGTGTTGCCGACGGCAAGGGCCGCGGCACCGATGGCAGCGGCAATCGCCATGCTCAACCGGCGCGTTCGTCTGATCCCCGGCACCCAAGGTCAACGTCACAAGAGTCCGCAAAGTGTGGCCAGGAACATGGAACAACCGCTCTCAGCAGCAGTTGTCCGGTTCAGGAGGCAATATGAGCGCGACGATCGAGTTCTTTCGAACCTGGCTGCAGGAGAATGTCGGAAACCTGGCCGCCGACACGCAAGTCAGCGTCGCGGTGTTGGCCCAGCAATTCGAGCAGGATGCAGACGCCGCAGGATACGGACGCGAGGTTCGCGAAGAAGATATCGGCAACATAGAGGACGCCATCCAGCAGGCCCTCGACAAGGCGAACGCAACCAACGGCCGGCAACCAGTTCCGGAGGAAGATGGCTCGCTTACGCCGATTATCGAAGGTCTTGAGGCTGCGGAGCCTGAGCACTCAGCGTGTTCCGCCGGTGACGGCCGTAAGGAAGAGAGTTGACGAGCGCGTACAGCCGAATACCGGATCGTTAGTCCGGCGTATCGGGGTGGGTCGATCAGCGAGGGAAGTCGCGCACAGGATGATCTTCTTCACGAGCGATACTCATTTCAACGATCCACGCATCCTGAGAATTGACCGGCGGCCATTCAGCTCGCTGGCAACGCATGACGCGGCGCTGATGAGCCTCTGGAACGAGACCGTTGGCTCGGACGACGAGATCTGGCATCTGGGTGATTTTGCCCGCCCAAAGGCCGGCATCGAAAACGTGCTGTCGCAGCTCAATGGGCGCAAGCACCTGATCATCGGCAACAATGACGGAAGCGATGCAACGCTCGCATCCGGCTGGGCCAGCATCCAGCACTATGCGGAACTGGTGGTGGACGGCACCCTCCTCATCCTGTGCCATTATCCGTTCCGGACCTGGAATCAGATGGGCAAGGGATCGGTGAATTTGCACGGCCATTCGCATGGCAAGCTGAAGCCGCTTACTCGCCAGCGTGATGTCGGCGTTGACATGTGGAATTTCCGGCCGGTTTCCCTGCCGATCCTGCTCAGCAAGCACAACCGTCGATCAGGCTGAGCGTGGCCCGTCGCCACGGACCGGCAGTCGTCCTTTATACAGTTCTGGATGTGCTTCGCTCAGCATCAAAGCCGGACAAGAATGAAGATCGATCACGATTTTCCGTTACAGGAACAACAAGGACGGCGCTCCGTTGGGAAAGTGATCGCAACAAGCGATTTAACCAATGGAGGCACTTATGATGAAAACGATCTTGGTCGCATCCGCCCTGTCCTTAGCGCTCGCCACATCCGCCCTGGCCCAAACGAGCGGCTCGGGCAATGCCGGCGGTACCGCAGGCGGCGGCATGAACAACAGCGGCACGAGCGTCAACGGCTCCGGCAGCACCACGGGGACCGTCACAACTGATCCGAATGCGACGAACTCGACCACGACAACACCAAACGGCATGAATGACCGTTGCAAGGACACTGCGGGCAATGACGTCGACACCAATACCGCCAGCGGCACTGCCACCTCGCCGTCCCAAAATTGCAACAAATAGTTCCGCCAGCAGAATTCAGCTCAGGCCCGGCGATGACCCGGGCCTGAGACGTCATCCCGAATCGCAAGGCTGGGCCTATCGAAAGACAGAGTTCATGACCGCTATAGCGTCTTGGAGCACAAAGTCTTGAGCCTCTCAGTCGCACCCGATCGGCAGCGGTTTCGTTTTGCCGGTCAATCTGGCTCCCAGCGTCAGGCTGTTCGGGAAGCCGCTCACGAACGTGTTCATCGCGGCAGCGGACATGGGATGGGAGGCAAGGCGTGCCAACAAGGCAGCCACGCGAATGCGGGTGGCAAATTGGCTGTTCCAGACCTTCGAATAGCGGCGGCCAACAGCAATCCTCGCCGCCCGGTCCCAACGGCCGAACCTGGCCAGTTCGTTGGCTAGCAACCAGCCTGACTGCAGGGCCATCGAGATGCCTTCAGCGATGATGGGATGGGACTCACCGGCGACGTTGCCCACCCGAAATATGTCGTCGGCAAAACGTGGACGAATGCCAGGCCGTATGGGACCTGCGGCGAGCCATTCGCCATCGAGCGTGGCGTTCACGATCGTGGAGGCGACACGGGGACACGAAGCAAGGATATGGGCATGAACAGCTTGGGCTGCCGACGAGACGTTGCCTTTTTCGCGTAGCCTGATCAAGACGTCGCGGCGCATGCAGCACGACAGCGACATTCTGTTCCGGTCGGCCCAGACCATCCCGCCATAGCCGCCCGGAAATGCCAGCAGGGGCATGAGGTCGCGGTCGAGCTCAGCGCCGGTGAAATGAGCCTTGAATCCGAAAAGATCGTGCGGCGCATTGGTTTTCGGCAGGTTCGTCGGAAGCTTTCCTTGTTCCCACGAGCCATGCGCGGCAATCACTACCGGCGCAACGAGAACTCCCTGATCGTGCTTGCTTTCGATCCGAACCATAGCGTTGTCACCATAGGTGGTGATCTCCGCCGCCCGCCAAGGCTGAAACACGTCGGCTCCGGCATCGCGAGCCGCATCCAAAAGCATGCCATCCAGAACGTCGCGCCCGAGCGCGCGTCCAAATGCATCTCCCGCGGCCCGCGGCATGCCTGCATCCGTGCCCGGACCCGATGCAAAAAGTGCAGCTCGCTTGACCTCCGGACCAGCTTTGGCGCGAACCGCGGCGCCTCCGCCCAATCTATCCAACAGATCCAGATTGACCGCGGACATGAATTCCCCGCAAACTTTGCGGCGCGGGAATTCACTTCGCTCGACGATGGCAACGGCGCGCCCCTGGCCGCTCAAAGCCAAGGCCACCGAAGAACCACTTGGCCCGGCGCCTATGACGATGGCGTCGTACATCATGGCAAACCTTCCGAAGCGCGGTCGACGGCAAGGAAGGCATGGGTAAACGGTCCAATTCTGCGTTCTGCACACTGGCGCCTGAAATCCGGGGGCCATAGGCTGGAAAGCTCATCACCCGCAAAACCGGCGCGGACGCTTGCCGGCGCATCGTGCAAAGTCACCTCGTTCGCGCCGATGACATGCAGAAGCGAGCAGGCTCTTAAGGCAATGGCGTTTCGGCTCGGCTCGGTGGCGAGAAACACTGGCGCCAGAGGGCGAATCGCCAAAAACAGGCGTTTCAGGGCTGCGTCCGGAAAATGGTGCAGAAACAAGTTGGCCGACACCACATCGAAGGCGCCTGCTCGGGGGCTTTCGATCCATTCGAAGACATCATCGATGATGGTTTCGACCCGCCAACCAAGTGCGTAGAAATCAGCGAACCGCCTGTCTGAAATGAGGTTGAACTGGTCAAGCATGACCAGGTCGACATCTGTCCAGCGCCGGGCGAGGCGCTTTGCGACGGAAAGCATGAATGCTCCATCGCCGGAACCAATTTCCAAAAATCTGGTCGGGCTTTTGCGCACGCTTGCCTTCAACAGGCTGGCCATGATCGCGCTCTGAAACATCAGTGCGTTTATCCAGGCGAGATCACGCCGCGAACCGACGGCCCTTGGATCGTCGGGAGGCAAATTGTCGAGCAGTTCCCGCTCGATCCGACGATGGTCGAGATCATTGGCCATTCAGGTATCGCCGGCTGTGTGGAACATCATCGTCTCGGTCGTCAGGCCAGGTCCGAATGCCATGGCACAACCCACACGGTCTTCCTTTGTGGCCTCGCGCAGCATTCGCTCGAGTACGAACATGACGGTAGCAGAGGACATGTTTCCGTTTTCACGAAGGACCTCGCGGGAGGTCGACAACGCATCGGAACGGAGATTCAGCGCGCGCTCCACTGCGTCGAGAACGGAGCGGCCGCCCGGGTGGACGGCCCAAAGGTCGATGTCTGAAACGCTCCTGTTTCCCAGAATGCTGCCTATGTCTGTGCCGAGTGCATGGTGGATTGCGGCGGGAACCTCTCCCGACAACACCATGTCGAAACCGTCGTCGTGTATGTTCCAGGTCATGAGGTCGCGGCTGCCGCCATCGACGAGCGCGTGAAAACTATCCAGTCCTATGCCAAAAGGACTGGCGCTTACCGACGCAGCCGAGCAGCCATCGCCCCACAGGCAGAACGAGAGCAGCTTTTCAAGGTCGGAGGTCTCCTTGAGGTGAAGCGTACAGAGTTCGATGCTGACCACCAGAACCCGGGCCTCGGGTTCCGACCGGATGATGTGTCGTGCCTGCTTGAGTGCGTTGATCGCTGCATAGCAACCCATGAAGCCGAGGATTGTGCGCTCGATGGAGGTCGGCAGGTTGCACCGGGCAATTATTTCCAGATCCAGGCCGGGGGCGGAAAACCCCGTGCAGGTGGTGACGATCAAATGTGTGATACGGGTCCTGTCCTGACCATGAAGGAGCTTCTCCACGGCCTGTTCAGCCAGAGCGGGCGCTGTGGCCGCGAACATCTCCATGCGCTTTGCCGTGCCTGGAAACGCGCCGCGTTTGAAAACACCCTCCAAATCGACACTTGGGCCTTCAGGATCATCGGCGGGCGCAAAGCACGAATAACGATGCTCTATTCCGCATCTGTCCGCCATGCGATCAAAGATCGCCCGGCGACGGGGATCTGCCGTCAGCTGGGAACCGGCAAATTGAAGAAAGAAGCGGTGAACGCCATTCTCCGGAACGGCTGCCGCAATCCGGTTGATGAAAGCTTGAGCGGGCATCTTTTCCTCGGCCTACAGCTTTAGGCTGGTGTACCGCGGGCGGTGACTACGAACCCGACCGGGTCGGGACCAGCCCCTGAGAGGTGGTAAACACTCTCATAAACGTTCGGGACAGATGAAAGCTTCCCTCGTCCTCGACGATTTCCAAGGTGCCGGCCAATGGCGGCACCAAGCGCAATTGGAGGCATCCTCGCTGTCGGCGGCGCAGGCGGGCGAGCGTCGAATGTGGCACCGTACCGCAACGGATACCGCATTCGCATCAGGATGGATGGCATCGCGGCCGCCATATAGCCAGACGAGTCATCCATTCCTTGACCGGCCAAGGCCTGGCCAGTCGACGCGATCTCGGTCGGACCGGCCGGTTCCCCGGACCACCAGGGGTATTGTCGAGGCGGCTTAGCTATCATGGCAGCGGGGACAAACCGCTGTCGAATGGCCGTGCGCGGAGATACCCTATTTGACGTTTTTGGCCCCGCCGATCTCCTTGTCCCACTTCTCGAACATGGCAACCAGCGGTTTGGCGTCGAGCGGCGGTTCGATCGGGTTGTCGGCGATCATCGCGGCATATTCGGGCCGGCCGAAACGCTTGATCGTGTCCTGGCTGTCCTGCGGCGCCATCTCTATCGGCACGTCCCTGATCGACGGGCCGGGGTACATGTAGCCGTGATCGTACATGAATGCCTGCTGCTCGGGCTCAAGGATGAAGGCGATCAGTTGCAGGAGAACGCCGAGCTTTTCGTCGGAAACGCCCTTTGGGATAGCCACATAGTTGGCGTCGCTGACCCAGTGGAAGCCCTTCAGGGTCGCAATCTTGTAGTCTTCGGGAACGATGCCGAGATAGCGCGGATTGATGTCCCATCCGGTGGTCGTGGCGATGATGTCGCGCGTGCCGTCACCCAGTTCCTTCATGGTGACGGTCGTGCCGGAGGGATAATAGTCGATGCAGTCGTTCAGTTCCTTGAGATAGGCCCAGGTCTTCTCCCAGCCGTCGATAGGATCCAGCGGATCCTTGTCGCCGAGCAGGTAGGGAAGGCCCATGACGAAGGTTCGGCCGGGGCCGGAATTCGCCGGGCGCGCATACATGAACTTTCCCGGATGCGCCTTGCACCAGGCAAGCAACTCTTCAGCGGTCCCAGGAAGGTCCTTGACCCGATCCGGCGCATATTCCAGGAGCGGGCCTGACGGATACCAGCTATCGACGAAGGCTTGGCCCTTCGCCATCTGCTGCATGGCATAGGCGCCCGGTAGGTAGCGCTCGTCGAGCTTGGGAAACATATCGGCATAGTCAGGCAGGATCTGGGTCCACAATCCCTGGTCGATGCCCGCGGCAAGGGCGTCGTTACCGGTGAGCACGAAATCGATGTCCAACCGGCCTGCCGCCTGCTGGGCCTTGAGCTTGGCGGCAAGTTCGGGCGCGGGCGCCTGCGTGTAAACGAACTTCGAGATCAGTTCCGGATGGGTCTCGGCGAACTTTTCAAGCGCCCGCTGGCTGAGTTGCAGGTCGCCGGCAACGTCGACCACATTGATGACCAGCGGTTCCTTCGGCTTCGGGAACTCCTTGGCAAGCACGAAAACCGGCCTTGCCGCCGCGGCAACGCCAGCACCCAGGATCGTTAGAAGTGCATTGCGTCGGGTTGTCATTGGTGTCTCCTCCCTTTCTAGGTTGCGTGGACGGTTATTCGCCCACGGTGTCCGGCACTTCGCGAAGCAGAGCAGCCGATTGCGGATCGAGAAACAGGTGGCAGTCGGCATGCCTGCGCAAGATACCGGCCGGCACCATCGGCGAGATCGGCGCTTCGACCGTATCGCGCACCGCCTCGGCCTTGCGGCGGTCCGGCACCGCCAGCACGATCAGACCGCTTTTCATGATCTGGTTGACGGTCATGGAGATCGCCCTGTGCGGAACGTCTTCCAGCGTCGGAAACCAGCCTTCGCCGAACTGCTGGCGGCGGCAGCGGTCGTCCAGCGTTACCAGGTGGAACGGTGCGGTCGTCTCGAAGTCCGCGGGCGGATCGTTGAAGGCGAGGTGGCCGTTCTCGCCAATGCCCGCGAAGGTCACATCGATAGGGTGCCGGGCAATCAACGCGCTGATGCGCGCCACCTCGGCACCTGGATCCGGCACGTCCCCGTCGATGAAATGAAAGGCCCCGAGCGACGGCAGCAGCGCGGTGAAGCGCTCCTTGAGATAGCGCCGAAAACTGGCCGGATGCGTATCCGGCATGGCGACATATTCATCGAGGTGAAAGCCGGTGACGCGCGACCAGTCGATGTCATCCCGCTTCACCAGCGCGGCAAGCACCTCGAACTGGCTGGCGCCGGTGGCGACGACGATATTGGCCGCCCCGCGCGCCTCGATCGCGGCGCGGATCGACTGCGCCCCCAGTTCAGCGGCAGCGGCGCCCAGCAGCTTTTTGTCCGGTTTCACGTAAATTCGCATGATCACTCCGAGGTTGTAAGTCGATCGAGCCCCGCCGTTTCTCGCTGCGAGCACGGGGCCTGGGTTGTCGCCCTGATGACGAATTCGGTGACGAGATTGATGCGCTTGTGAGCGAGCGGCTTGCCTTGCAGCATAGCGACGAGAAGCTCGACCGCCTGCCTGCCGGCCTCCGCGCAATGGGTTGCGATGGACGTCAGGGGCGGGAAAAGGGTCGGCGCCAGTATGCCGTCGCAGCCGATCACGCTGTAGTCGCCCGGCACCGACAGGCCGCGCGCGGCAAGCCCGGCCATGATGCCTTGCGCCATGACATCGTCGAATGCGAGTACGGCGGTCGCGGCCGTCAGGACGAGTTCATCGACGCAGGCCTGGCCGGCCTCGAAGCTTGGCCGCGAGGTCGGAACCCGTACAATCTCAACCCCAAGCTCGGCGGCCCTCCTGGTCACGGTGCCGTAGCGCTGGCTGTTCGACCAGGAGAATGCCGGCCCGGAAACATAGGCGATCGATCTATGGCCCAGCGAAACCAGATGCTCCAGCGCCTGCCCATAGCTTGGCCCGCTATCGACCAGAAGCCGTACCATGCCGGGAATGTCGCGGTTGACGAGGACGCAAGGCCGCCTCCGCGCATGTTCAAGGATCTGTTTCGTGTGCAGGCGCGAAGAGGCGATGATGAAACCTTCTACCTGCGCCGACAGCTTGGTCAGGAGAATGTCTTCCACTTCCGGCGTCTCGTCAGAATCGCCGATAAACGTCGCATAGCCACAGTCGCGGGCCGTCGCCTGCCCCCCACGCATCAACGCCGCGAAGAACGGGTTGGTGATGTCGGGCACGATCAGCGCGATATTGCCCATCCGGCCGGTGCTTAGTGCGCGCGCGGCATGGTTGGGGACATAGCCGAGTCTTGCGGCGACCGAGTGAACCCGCGCGACCGTCTCGCGACTGAGAAGCTCCGGCCGGCTGAAAGCACGCGAAACCGTAGCCGAAGAGACGTTGGCTGCGTCCGCCACCTCGCTCAGCGTCGGTGCTGAAGATGAATTGTTCCGCCTTCGGTCAGGCATGCGCGCCCCTAATGCAAGCGCTTGCATGAAAGCGCTTGCACGAAGTCGTGTCAAGGATTGATTGGCCTAGAACAGGTCGGATAATCGGACTGTCCCCCGAGGCAGTCCTCCACAGGCGGAAACCGACCTAATGCCGATCGACGTCAGGGATAGGGCAGAATCGGCGCAGGCCGACCGAAGCCGCGCCGATCACGGTAGGCATTGCCGCGCTGTCAACCCTTCGACTGGAGCGCGTGGATCACGCCGCGCAGTTCCGCCAGACCGCGCAGGCGGCCTATCGCCGGATAGCCCGGATTCACCGTTTTTGTGAGATCATCCAGCATGCGGTGGCCGTGGTCGGAGCGGAAGACGATGGTGTCGTGCGGTTCCCGTTTGCCGTCTTCGGCCAACAATTCGCGCAGTACCGCAACCATGTCCACGTCGCCGTCCAGATGCGCCGCTTCATGGAAGGTGCGGCCATCGCCTTCGCGCTTGGTCGCCCGCAAATGCGCGAAGGGGATGCGCGACGCGAAGTGCTTCGCCATCGCCGGAAGATCGTTGTCGGCGCGCACGCCAAGGCTTCCGGTGCAAAAGCACATGCCGACGGCCGGCGACGGAACTGCCTCGAAGAGCGCGTTGTAGTCGGCGGCGGTCGAGGCCACCCGCGGCAGACCAAAGAGGGAGCGGGGCGGATCGTCCGGATGCAGCGCAAGCCGGACGCCGCTGCTCTCTGCGGCGGGCGCGATCGCCGCCAGGAATTCGGTGAGATGGTGGCGCAGCCGGGCGGCATCGATGCCCGCATAACGCTCCAGCCGGTCGCGAAACTGCGGGACCGTCAACGGCTCCGTGGTCGAGCCCGGCAGCGCACTGGCGATGTTGGCGACGAGGGTCGCGGCCTCCTCTTCGCTCATCGCCTCGAAAACAGCTTTCGCCCGCTCGCGGTCCTCGTTCGAATAATCGGCTTCGGCTCCCCTGCGCTGCAGGATGTGGAGGTCGAAGGCTGCAAACCGGTCCTGGTCGAAACGCATCGCGGTCGCGCCGCTTGGCAGTTCGTAATCGAGATCGGTGCGGGTCCAGTCCACCAGGGGCATGAAATTGAAACAGATGATATGGATGCCGTTGGCCGCAACCGCTTCCATGCTGGCGATCCAGGCCTCGATCTCGGCTTTCGCCTCGCCGCCGTGGCGCTTGACAGCGTCAGGGACCGGTATGCTTTCAACGACCGACCAGACAAGCGGCGAGCGGTCGGACGGCGTATCCTCGATCATCGCCTTGCGCGTCGCCACCTCCGCCTTCGTCCAGGCACGCCCGATCGGGACTTCGTGCAACGCCGATACGATATCGGTGGCGCCGGCCTGACGCACGGCATCGAGCGGAACCCCCGCATCCGGCCCAAACCATCTCCATGCCTCGCGCATTCGTCATTTCTCCAACTATTTCAGGGCTGGTCGGCTCAAATAAACCAGTCGGGGTAGGCGTCGCGCAGTTGCTCGACATCGGGAATGACAGCGCCCAGATGGATTCGCATGGCCTCGCAGGCAGCCTTAACGTCATGCGCCGCTATAGCGTTGCGGATGACCGTATGCTCGCCAATCACATGGTCCATGCGGCCGAGCGCGGGCAGCGTCATGCGTCGCGCCCGGTCGATCTGCACCTTGACCGGCTTCAGATAGTTCCAGATGCCGGAATAGCTGGCTATTCGGGCAATCGCCTCGTGAAAGGCCTCGTCGGCCTCGTGAAAGCCGTTCATGTCCTGTCGTTCGGCAAGGAACCGCTGCCGCGCCAATATGTCGTCGAGCTTTCCCACATCGTTGCCGTTTGCGCATTGCGCGGCCTTTTCGACCGTGGCGCCTTCCAGCGCCTTACGGATGACGACGGCTTCGGGAATGAGCGAGATCGGTATCGGCGCGACGAAGGTTCCCGACTGAGGATAGATATTGACCAGCCCGTCTTCGACCAGGCGAATCAACGCCTCGCGCACCGGCGTGCGGCTGACACCGAAACGCTCGGTCAGCACCTTTTCATTCAAGGCGTTGCCGGGCTTAAGCTGCATGGATACGATCGCCTCGTGCAGTTCGCGGTATACTGCGGACGCAGCCGTCGTACGCACGATGCCCGGCCGACGCATCTTCGTTCGAACGGGGGCGGCGTCGCGGTCGGAGCCCGCAATGCCCGCATGCGCCTTTGCTGATGTCATTTCTCAATCCCCGATCTTCAATCAGTTGACATATTAATATATTATTCCTTAC
The DNA here is from genome assembly GCF_006442955.1 of Mesorhizobium sp. B1-1-1. Lineage (NCBI taxonomy): Bacteria > Pseudomonadati > Pseudomonadota > Alphaproteobacteria > Hyphomicrobiales > Phyllobacteriaceae > Mesorhizobium > Mesorhizobium sp. B1-1-1. Next base: position 90,667 of record NZ_VFWW01000002.1, on the reverse strand, counting down.
TGTTCGCCAATATCGGAACGCCGCTTCATCCCAAATTATGATCGCGCGCATTCAATCGCCCCTCCCTTCCGAACGCCGCTTTCGCGGCTCGACCGCAAGGATTTTGCAATGCCGCTCCATCCCGACAGGCTTTTTTCGCCTGACCCTACCGTCCGTTCCATCGCCAGGCGCCTCTATGAAGGCGTGCGTGCCTTGCCGATCATCTCCCCGCACGGCCATACCGAGCCGGATTGGTATGCGTATGACCTGCCGTTCCCGGATCCGGCCACGCTGTTCGTCAAGCCCGACCACTACATTTTGCGCATGTTCTATTCCCAGGGAATGCGCATGGAAGATTTCGGCGTCCCGCGGCTGGATGGGGGGCCGATCGAAACCGATCCTCGCAAGATCTGGCGCCGCTTCGCCGAGAACTACGCCCTTTTCCGCGGCACGCCGACGCGGCTGTGGTTCGAGCATTCGCTGGCAACGGTCTTCGGAATCGAAGAGCGGCTCGGCGCGAAGAATGCCGACCTTCTTTATGACCGCATCGCCGAACAGCTCGAGCGGCCGGAGATGCGCCCGCGCGCGCTCTACAAGCGTTTCAACATCGAAGCCATCTCAACGACGGACGCCGCCACCGATGCGCTTGCCGCGCATGATGCGATCAAGGCTTCCGGATGGGACGGCCGGGTTGTGCCAGCCTACCGGCCAGACGCCGTCGTCGACCCTTCGCGCAAGGGTTTCCATGCCGAGGTGGAGCGGTTCCTGGCGTTGGCCGGAACGCCGGCCAGCTATCCCGGCTATCTTGAGGCGCACCGAATCCGCCGTGCATATTTCAAGCAGCGCGGCGCGACGTCCACCGACCACGGCCATCCGAATGCCCGCACCGCCGACCTGTCGAAGGCGGAAGCAACGGCTCTGTTCAACCGGGTGCTGAAGGCCGATGTTTCGCCCGAGCATGCCGACCTGTTCCGCGCGCAAATGCTGACCGAAATGGCGCGCATGAGCGTCGAGGACGGCCTGGTCATGCAAATCCATCCCGGCTCTTTCCGCAACCACAACCCGCAGATTTTCGCCGAGTTCGGCTTCGACAAGGGCGCAGACATTCCCACCGGCACCGATTATGTCCACGACCTCAAGCCGCTCCTCGACGCGTTCGGCAACGACACGCGCCTGACATTGATCCTGTTCACACTGGACGAGACGGCCTATGGGCGCGAGCTTGCGCCGCTTGCCGGGCATTATCCGGCGCTGCGCCTCGGCCCGCCCTGGTGGTTTTTCGACAGCCCCGAAGGCATGTACCGGTTTCGCAAGCTTACCACGGAGACAGCCGGCTTCTATAACACGGTGGGCTTCAACGACGACACCCGTGCCTTCTGTTCGATCCCCGCGCGGCACGACATGGCGCGCCGCGTCGACTGCAATTTTCTCGCGGAATTGGTGGCTGACCACCGGCTCGACGAGGACGAGGCGCAGGAAGTGGCGCACGATCTCGCCTACCGCCTGGCCAAGAAAGCCTATAGGCTCTGACCATGGCGCAGCGGCTTTCCAATCGGACCTGGGTGACCTGCCGGCCGGGATCGGGCGCGCGGACCGCAAAGATCGGCTTGGCTGCCCAACTGGCCGCCGTCTTCCTGCGGCTGAAGCAGGTCCTCGGCACCGATCTCCCGGCCGAGCCCATTTCGCAAGCCTGGGAACCGTATTGACCGATCTTTTGAACGACGGCGCCGCAGCCACCGTGGCATGATTGGCGCAGCGGTTCATGCACGGAGCAGAAAGCGGTTGTTTTTGATGACTGGTAGATTAATATATCAAAATTGAAATCCTGCCGGACAAGACAGGACCAGCGGAGGAGATGAAGATGATCAAGATCACTCGGCGACAGGCGGTCGGCGGATTAGCCGGCATGGCGGCGCTTCCGGTTGCGCGCGCGTTTGCCCAGACCGCCAAGCTGCCGACCGCGCCCGTCACCATCAATATCGTCGATGTCGCCGGCAATCTGGCGCTAACCCAGAAGGCGATCGAGAATTACAAGACGGCCAAGCCGGAACTGATCTCGAACATCGTCTTCACCAAGGCGCCCGCCCCCGAGCTTCCCGGCAAGATCAAGGCGCAGCAGGCGGCGAACCGCGTCGATATCGACCTCGTGCTTACCGGAACGGATGCGCTGTCGGCAGGCCTCGAGATGGACCTGTGGGTCAAGCTGCTTCCTGACGATTCGGGCGCCTTGCCGAAGCTGGCCGATATCTATCAGGAGCCGGCAGCGCGGATGCAGACGCTGGCCAAGGACCACGGCGTCGTCGTCACCTACTACCCGTCCGGGCCGCTGCTCGAATACATGCCCGACAAGGTCAAGACGGTGCCGACCACGGCGGAGGAGCTTCTGGCGTGGGCCAAGGAGAACCCGAACCGGTTCCTCTATGCGCGCCCGGCCAATTCCGGCCCCGGCCGCACCTTCCTGATGGGTCTTCCCTATCTGCTCGGCGACAGCGATCCGAAGGATCCGGTCAAGGGCTGGGACAAGACCTGGGCCTATCTTAAGGAACTGCACAAATACATCGAATATTATCCGACCGGCACCGGTGCGCTGATGAAGGAACTCGGCGAAGGCACGCGCGACATGACGGTGTCGACGACTGGCTGGGACATCAACCCGCGCGTTCTCGGCGTCGTGCCGAAGGAAGCCAAGGTTGGGGCGCTGAAAGGCTTCCATTGGGTCGCCGACGCCCATTACATGTGCGTGCCGAAAGGGGTCAGCGACGAAAAACTCGCCGTGCTCAAGGATCTGATGGCATTCCTGCTGACGCCTAAACAGCAGGCCTATACCTATGACGAGGGCTATTTCTATCCGGGCCCGGCGGCCAAGGATGTCACCCTCGACATGGCGCCGCAGGAAAGCCAGAATGCGATCGCCGAATTCGGCCGCACCGAATATGCCGACCTGATCGCCAACAACCCGATCGAACTGCCGCTGGAGCCCGCTTCGATGGTAACGGCATTCCGAATCTGGGACGAACAGGTCGCCGCCGCCGCGAAATGACAAACTTTTGAGTTTCAGCGCATAATAGGAACCGGGCATGCCGCCCGGTTCGCCTACAACAATGGGGCTACGAACGGATGCTGCTCGCCTCGTCGAAATTCGACGAACTCCGCCTCGATCATATGAGTCGAAAATTCGGCAGTATGAGCGCGCTGAGTGACGTTTCGCTGACCGTGCGCAAGGGGGAATTCATCGCCCTGCTCGGACCTTCGGGCTGCGGCAAGTCGACCGCACTGAACTGCATCGCCGGACTGCTTTCCACCACGGGCGGCAGCATCTATCTCGACGACAAGCGCATCGACCAGCTTAAGCCGGAAGACCGCGGCTTCGGCATGGTCTTCCAGAACTATGCGCTGTTCCCGCATATGACCGTCAAAGCCAATATCGGCTTCGGCCTGAAAATGCGCGGCACGCCCAAGGCCGAGATCACGCAGCGCGTCGACGAGGCGCTGGGGCTGGTGCGGCTGGAAACGCAGGGCCACAAGCTGCCGGGTCAACTGTCAGGCGGTCAGCAGCAGCGGGTCGCCATCGCCCGCGCCATCGTCATCGAGCCGCCGCTGGTGCTGATGGACGAGCCGCTCTCCAACCTCGACGCGAAGTTGCGCATCGAGATGCGTGCGGAAATCCGGCGCATCCACAACCAGCTCGGGGCCACCACCCTTTATGTGACGCATGACCAGGATGAGGCCTTGTCGCTTGCCGACCGCATAGTCGTGCTGCGCGATGGCCGAATCCGGCAGGTCGGCGCTCCGCGGGACCTCTATGAGAGCCCGGACCATCTCGACGTCGCCGAATTCATGGGCTACCGCAACCGGCTAACCGGCAAGGTCACCCGGCGCGACGGCGACATTGCCACGGTCGAGGTCGGCGGCGTCAGCCTTTCGGGCAGAGTGCGCGACGATCTCGCGGTTGGCGCGCACGCCGTGATCGCCGCCAGGCCGGATGATGTCACCGTGAGCGACAAGGGCATTGGGACGCTCGATGCGAAGGTCGAAACCATCGAGTATCGCGGCCGGGAATTCGTCGGCACGGCACGCACCGAGGGCGGCCTCGAGCTGATTTTCCATGCCAGCCAGGCCGCGTCGGTCGGGAACACGGTTTCGCTCTCGATCGATTCTGCCCATGCCCTGATCTACGCGGCCTGAGGATGGCGATGTCGACGCTCGATCATACGCCCTCTCCTTCTCTGCGCCAGCGGCTGGCCTTGCACGGGATCGACGGCGTCACCCTTCTGGTGCTTCCGGCCGCCTTGTTTACGCTGGCGATCTTCGTCTATCCCTTTGTCTACGGCCTGCTCCTGTCCTTCCAGCCGAAGGAAGGGGGGCTCCTCGCCAACTACCAGCGTTTCTTCTCCGACCCGTTCCTTTACAACACCATTGCCACAACGCTGTGGCTGGCGGTGCCGGTCACCGTTATCAGCCTGGCGCTGGCGCTGCCCATCGCCTTTCGCGTTCGCCTGATGACGCACCAGCGTATGCTGACCACCATCCTCGTGCTGCCGGTAACGCTCGGCACGGTGCTGGTGGCGGAAGGCCTGCTCAACTATCTGGGACCGCAGGGCTGGTTCAGCCGCACGCTGATGTTGTTCGGCGTCATCAGCAGTCCCGTGAAACTCACCAACAATTACTGGGGTGTTTTCGCGTCGCTGATCATCACCGGTTTCCCGTTCACGTTCCTGTTGACGCTTTCCTATGTGACAGGCATCGATCCGGCACTGGAACAGGCAGCGGCGACCCACGGCGCGCGCTCCTGGCAGCGGTTCCGCTATGTGTTCCTGCCGCTGCTGATCCCCGGCCTGGCCATCGCCTTCCTGCTTTCGTTCGTACAGGCCTTCGCCGTCTTTCCGTCGGCGGTTCTGCTCGGTGCGCCGGCCGGGCCGACCCGCGTGATCTCGATTGCGGCCTACCAGGCCGCCTTCGAGCAATATGACTACTCGATGGCCTCGGCAATCGCGATGATCATGGCCGGTGTGCAGTTGGTCATCGTCGTCGCCATCCTGATGCTGCGCAACCTGTTCTATCGCGGCAGCACCGCAGGCGGAAAGGGCTGACATGATCCGCGACACAACCATCGCCGCCAAGCTCTGGATCACCGCCATCTGGGTGGTGGTGGGTTTCTTCGTACTCAACCTCGCGGCGATGATTGCCACGGTCATCCTGTCGTCCTTCGGCACGCGCTGGCTGGGCACATGGATTCCTGCCGGCTTCACCACCCGCTGGTATTTCGCCGCCTGGGCGGAATTCCAGCTCCACGATATCCTGATCGTAACCTTCCAGATCGCCTTCACCGTGGTCGCGCTTTCAGGCCTGCTCGGCGTGACGGCGGCCTATGCGCTGGCGCGGCGCGATTTTCCCGGCAAGAAGCTGGTCATGCTTCTGTTCCTGCTGCCGCTTCTGGTCCCGCCGATCACCTTCGGCATTCCGCTGGCTACCGTGCTCTACCAATCGGGGGTCGGTGGCACCTTCTGGGGCGTGGTGCTGGCCAATCTCGTGCCGACGGTTCCTTTCGTCATCCTGGTGATGATCCCCTTCATCGAGCAGATCGATCCCAAGATCGAGGCGGCCGCGCGTGTCTTCGGCGCCAACACGTTCCAGCTCTTTCTCCATGTTCTGCTGCCGATGCTGATGCCGGGCATCTTGGCGGCGCTGCTGCTGGTGCTGGTGCGTACCATCGGCATGTTCGAACTGACCTTCCTGACAGCCGGGCCGACCAGCCAGACGCTCGTCGTGGCGCTGTACTATTCGGTCTTCGCCTCGGGCGTTCGCGCGGTGCAGTCGATCGACGCGATGGCGGTGGTGTATATGATAACGACGCTGGTCTGGCTGCTGATCGCATTGCGCTTCGTCAATCCGACGCAGATTGTAGCGCGGGCAAAGCAGCAGCCCGCCTCCGCCTGAAACAGGCTTTTCTTTCCGCCGCATGATGGCGGCGGAAAGCCACTCTCCAGGAATCCTGGAGCGTTCGAGGTTCGAAGGAAGCGCTCTTATACGGGTTGGTTGCTGGCCGGATCCGCACGGATGAGGGCTGCGATCAGGCGCTGTGTCTGGAGCGCCTCCTCACCCGTCACGACCGGATCGCGGTCTTGCGAAATCGCATCGGCGAAATCGTCAATCAGCGCACGATGCGCGTCGTGGGGGAAGTCCATGATGGCTGCGCCGCTGCCTGTCTTCCCCTCCGCCTCGACGCGCTCTTCGCGCCCGTCGAGCCAGTCGACGCTCAGCGCCCCGCCGGTCAGCGTGGCCGTGCCGAGCGAGCCGACAATCTCCATGGTTTCAGGCGAGCCCGGATAGGCCGCCGTCGTGGCGAGCAGCGAGGCCGGTGAGCCGTTGCCGAGCCGCATCAGGGCGGTGACATAATCCTCAGCCTCCATCCGGTGCAGGCCGGTCGTCCGCACCTGCGAAGCCAACACCTCTACCTCTCCCAGCAGAGAGCGGAAAAGGTCGATGGCGTGGATGGCCTGCGACAACAGCACGCCGCCCCCGTCCCGCGCGAAGCTGCCGCGGCCGCCGGTGTCGTAGTAGGCCTGCGGCCGCCACCACGGAACCCGAAGACTGGCCGCCTCCACCGTGCCGATGGCGCCGGAAGCCAGCAGTTGGCGCAGCCGCAGGCTGGCCGGCCGGAAACGGTGCTGCAGGACGACGCCGAGGCGCAGGCCGGCCCCGCGGGCCAGCGTGACCAGCTTCTCGGCGCGCGCCAGCGTCGTTTCGAGCGGCTTTTCGACGAGCACGTGCTTGCCGGCGGCAAGGGCCAGCTCGGCCACCGCCAGATGCGCGTTGGCCGGCGTCAGCACCATTACCGCCTGAACCTCGGGATCGGCAATCGCGGCCGCAATATCGGTCGTCACGGGAAAGGAAAACTGGTCGGCAAAGGCTTCTGCCGTCGCCTGGCTGCGGCTGGCCGCCCATTTCACCTCGATCCTGCCCGCAAGATCGACGAGGCTCTTCGCATGCGGCAACGCCGCCGGACCCAAGCCGATCATGGCGACACGTAGCCTGCTCATCGCGCGTTCCTTTCCTGCCCCGTCACGACGACCGCCGCCGCCTGCGCCTCGAGCGCCAGCCGGCAGACCGTGAAGACATGCTCCTGCGTCATCGCCGTTTCGGTACGCTCGCGCACATCGGCAAGCAGGCGCTCGAAATAGGATATCTTTTCACCCGACGCATCGAAATGGCGCGTGCCTTGGCCATCGACGAGAAATACGTGGTCCGTGCCAGGTTTGCCGGCTATGTCGACATATTTCCTAAGCTCGATCGTGCCCTTGGTGCCGAGCAGGACGAGCCGTCCATCCCCCCAGGTCGGCAGCCCGTCGGCGGTGAACCAGTCGACGCGGATATAGCCGCTCGCTTTGTCTCCCCGCAGGAGGATGTCGCCGAAATCCTGGAATGCCGGAATGTCAGGAGCGCCAAAATGGCCGACCGCACTTGAAACGACATTCGCGTCGGCGCAGCCAGTATAGAACAGGAACTGATCAATTTGGTGCGAGGCGATATCGACCAGGATGCCGCCGTAATTCACGGGATCGAAAAACCACGCCGGGCGTAGCGCACGGTTGAGCCGGTGCGGCCCCAGGCCCGTCACATGGATGACCTCGCCGATGGCGCCGTCCATCGCCAGTTGCGTCGCCAGCGTCGAGGCTCGGGTCAGGAGGCGCTCCGAAAAGCAGATCGAAAAGATGCGTCCCGTCTCACGCACGGTCTGCCGCACGGCGGCAAGCTGCTCGAACGTGGTCAGGCCGGGCTTGTCCGCAAGCACGTCCTTGCCATGCCACATGGCCTCGACGGCAATGGCGGCCCGGTCGGAGGGGACAGCCGCGGTAACGACGAGGTCGATGGCGGGATCCTCGATCAGGCGCCGTCGTTCGACCGGCGCGATCCGTGGAAAACGCTCGGCGATGCCGGCGGCAACCTTGGGATCGGTCGTCGCGGGATCGTAGCCGGCGCACTCGGCGCCGGCATCCAGAAGCCCACCGATCAGGTCATAGACGTGACGATGATCGATGCCGATCACGGCAAATCGCATTGGTCCGCTATTTCATCTTGTTGGCACCGACCTCGCGGTCCCATTTCTCGAAGGCGGCGACCAGTGCTTCCGGCTTTAACGGCGCTTCGACCGGGAACTTCCTGATCAGCTCTTCATATTGTGGGCGGCCGAACTCTGCGATGGCGTCCTGGCTTTCCTGCGGCGCGGCGCTGAGTGGTACCCCCTTGACCGCCGGACCGGGATAGAAATAGCCCTTGTCGTAGGTATAGGCCTGCTGCGCGGGTTCGAGCATGAAGGCCATGAGCTTGACCAGAACCGCGACCTTTTCCTCCGCGACGCCCTTGGGAATGCACATGAACTGCGTATCGGGCACCCAATGCGTGCCTTCGAGCGCAAACGTCTCGATCTCCTTCGGCACGATGCCCAACACACGCGGGTTGATGTCCCAGCCGAAGGTGGAAACGATCATGTCGCGGGTGCCCTCGGCCAGCTCCTTCATCGTCACCGTGGTGCCGGAGGGATAGTAATCGATGCCTTCATCCAGCGCCTTCAGATAGGCCCAGGTCTTCTCCCAGCCATTGATGGGATCGGAAGGATTCTTGTCGCCGAGGATGTAGGGCATGGCCATCAGGAAGGTCCAGCCCGGTCCCGAATTGACCGGCCGCGCATAGCAGAATTTGCCGGGATTGGCCTTCACCCACGCCAGCAGTTCGTCGGTGTTCCTGGGGATGGTCTTGACCCTGTCCGGCGCATATTCGAAGAGTGGGCCCGATGGCGAATAGACGACGGCGACGCCTTCGTTCTGGCCGAAGTTCTTCTGCATCATCAAGGCGCTGTCGAGATAGACGTCCTCAGCCTTGGGCAGCACAGTGGGGTATTTCGTCCACACGTCGATCCACAGGCCCTGGGTGATGCCGTCCGACATGGCACCCGGACCCGTCAGCACCAGGTCGATGTCGACCCGGTTGGCCGCCTGCTGCGCGGCGAGCTTGGCCGGCAGTTCGGGGGACGGCGCGCGCGAGAACGTGATCTTGGAGACGAGCCCCGGATTTTCCTTGCCGAATTTCTCGATTGCCGCCTGGGTAAGCTGCAGATTGCCCGCGACATCAATGATGTTGAGCGCCACCGGCGAAGTGGGCAGAGCAAGCTCGTCGGCGAATGACCTGCCAAAGGGCAGCGCTGCAAACCCAGCCAATCCGCCAAGCGCCTGGCGGCGTGAAATCGTGAACATCGTCGTCCTCCTCATTTATCTCCTTGAAAGAGCGGCATCTCCGCACTTTCATCCCGGCTCTCCCAGACGAATGATATATTAGTCTATTAGTATCGAATGCAACACAAATGACGCCCCGCTGCGCTGAAGGTCCCGTCGCGGACAGGCCGCGTCAGGCCGGTGCCTGGCATGCTGCACTATCCTAGCGCCAGCCCCTCGACGCGGCCGGCCTTTGGCGAAGCATCAGGATTTCTTTGCGCCGACCAATTCGTCCCACTTTCGGAAGGCGGCGATCATCTTTTCCGGCGGCAGCGGCAGTTCGATCGGGTTGTCGGCGATGAGGCTGGCATACTCGTCCCTGCCGAAACGTTTGACGATGTCCTGGCTGTGCTGCGGCGCCATGGAGACAGGCACGTTCTTCACCGCCGGGCCGGGGTAGAGATAGCCCTCATCGTAGGAATAAGCCTGCGCTTCGCGCGTAAGCAAAAATGCCATCAGATCAAGCACCACGGCGAGCTTGTCGTCGGAAATGCCTTTCGGAACGCACATGAAAAAGGCGTCCGAAACCCAATGGAAGCCCTTGAGCGTGCCGATCCTTGCCGATTCCGGCACGATGCCGAGGGCGCGCGGATTGATGTCCCATCCCGTGGTCGAAATGATGATGTCGCGGCTACCTTCCCCGAATTCCTTCATGGTGACGCCGGTGCCCGCGGGATAATAGTCGATATACTGGCCGATCTCTGCCAGATAGGCCCAGGTCTTCTCCCAGCCGTCGACGGGATCCTGCGGATCCTTGTCGCCGAGCAGGTAGGGGAGACCCATCATGAATGTACGGCCGGGGCCGGAATTGGTGGGCCGCGCATACATGAAGCGGCCCGGATGGGCCTTGGCCCAGGCTAGCAGCTCCTCGACCGAGCCGGGAACCTCCTTCACCCGCTCAGGGGCGTATTCGATCAGCGGGCCGGAAGGATAGTAGTTGACGACAACGCCATATCCCGCGCCCTGCTTCTTGTGCAGGGCCAGTGCGGCCGGTTCGTAATTGTCCTCGATTTTGGGAAACTTGTCGTTGAAATCAGGCAGAATCTTGATCCATGTGCCGTTGGCTAGGCCTGCCGCCAGACCGTCGGAGCCGGTCAGCACCATGTCGATATCGACGCGGTTGGCTTCTTGCTGCGCGCGCAGCTTTCCGGCAAGCTCGGTCACCGGCGCCTTGGTGAAGACGATCCGTTCGGTGCGCTCGGGATATTTCTTGGCGTAGTTTTCGAAGGCCGGCTGCGAAAGCGCCAGCGCGCCGCCCACGTCCATCACCGAAATGACGACCGGCGATGCCGCCAATTTGGGTGATTGCGCCCAGGCCCGCGTCGTGTCGGCGAGGAATGTACCGCCAATGCCGCCAAGGATGGTGCGGCGATTCACCTTGAGTTCACGAGCAGTCATGGTTGTCTTCCTTCCCATTTTGTCGTTTGCCGGTCGTATTCGCGTTCTTCTTCTCCGACGCGCGCATGGGTGATGGTCATGTCGGGCGCCCACTCGATCTCGCTGGCGGGCACGCGAAGGCCATGCGCGTCCAGCGCCGGCTGCAGCAGCGCCATCACATTTGCCGAGGCCATATCGACAGCCTGTGCGAAACCGGCGATGCCCCAGCGCACCAGGTTGCGCACGGCGTCGTCCAGTCGCAGCGCCGACCCGGCGAGCCCGACGCCGCCAGGAACGCGGACCGAGCCATCGGCGCGGCTCTCGACCCGCATTCCGGCAAATTCGTAAGATCCGTGCGGCGCACCGGCCGCCGAAACGGCATCGGTAACCAGGACCGACCGGTCCAGCCCTTTTGCCCGGACCAGCGATTTCAACGCGCCTGGCGGAACGTGAATCCCGTCGGCGATGAATGTCGCGGCGAGACGGTCTTCGGCCAGTTGGGCAAACAGGGTATTGTCCAGTTTCGGCAAGGTTTGCGGCAGCCCGTTGCCGAGATGGGTGGAAAGGACAGCGCCAGCCGCCGCGGCCTGCGCCACGAGCTCAAAACCGCAAGCCGAGTGGCCGATCGAAACAAGAATGTTGTGCCGGTTCATGGCCCGTATGAAAGCAATGCCACCTTCCACTTCGGGAGCCAGCGTCGTCAAAAGGATCGGGCGCTTGAGCAGCGACTGCAGACGCTCAATGAGCGCAGGATCCGCAGCGGTCATCGCCGAGGCGGGATGGCATCCGGAATAACCCGGGGCGGGATTGAGGAACGGACCTTCCAGATGATAGCCGGGGCACATGAGGGGACCGAGGCGGCTTTCGGAGACAGCCTTGTCGAGAGCGCTGAACCGCGCCGACAATTCGTCCGGCCTTGCCGTGATGATCGTCGGCAGGCACGCTGTCACGCCGCACGCCAGGAGGGCCTCCAGCGCTTCGTCGAGTTCCGCCGCCGTCAGGGTCCCCGAGTTGAAATCGACGCCGGCGAAGCCATTGACCTGCATGTCGACCAGACCGGGAGTAATCATGTTGCGGCCGATCGCCAAGATTCCTTACGCGGAGAGTACACGGCTTGATACCGCTTGCAAGCCATTTTTGAATAATGTTATCCAAAAATGCGAAAGGAAAAGAATCCGGGCATGTTGACGCTCTACACCGCGGATTTCGAGGACGCCCGCCAACGCGACTGCGCACGCGTCATCGCCAGCCTGCACGAAGGCGGCGGCAAATCCCGCGCCGCACTTGCCGCCGAGTTGGACATGACCTCGATGGCGATCTCGCGCGCCATCGCCGACCTCGTCGGCAGGGGCATCATCGAGCAAAGCGTCGGCCAGGTGAGCGGCCGTGGCCGCCCACCGGCGCAAATCGTTTTGAACCCCGGTTGCGCGGGCGCGACCGTCCTTCTTGTTTCCAGCCAGGAACTGGTTGGCGTCCTTGTCGATTTCCGCGGAAGTGTCCTCGCCCGGCAAACCGCCCATGTTCCGTCCGACGCCGATTCGGCCCGCATGACCGCGACGATGCGTGACCTTGTCGCCGGTCTGCTCGGCAGCTGCCCGTCTGGCATGCGTCATGTCGGAACGTCCGTTGCCGTTTCCGGCATCGTGGACGTGAAGACCCGGACGTGGATATTGACCTCGCGATGGCCGAACGTTCGCGATTTCGACGTCGGCAAGGCGCTCGATGGCATCACGCCGCGCGTGTTCCTGTTTCGCCAACTGGATGTCGAATTGAGCGCCCGATACGCCGTGCCGGGCATGGAAAGACTGGAAGGCGCCTTCATTCTTCATTGGGGTTGGGGCATCGGCCTGGCCTATCGCGGCAGCGCCTATGCGCCGATGCGCCAGGGCGGCCCCTTCGGCGAAATCGGCCATTGGCGTTTCAACGTGCTCAAGGATCGCCCCTGCGGATGCGGCAACCGGGGCTGTCTCGAAACAGCAGCTTCGCTGTCAGCCCTGTTGCCGGTCATACGGGAGATATATCCGTGGGCTTCAGGGGAGGAGGAACTCCTCTCCAGCCAAATCGAGACGATGGAGCTGACGGATATTCCCGAAATCCGGGTCGCCGTCGATCTTATGGCGCGCGCGCTGGGGAACGCCTGCAGGCTGCTTTTCCCCGAGAAGGTGTTCATCACCGGCCCGGTTACCTGCAATGCCGGACTCTACGAACTTCTACGCTCCCGCTTCGAGGCGGAAGGATTGATCGGCACCTTGCGCCTGCCGACCCTGATCTCCGATCGCTCCAGCCTGGACTACGTCGTCCAAGGCGCCGCGCAACCGCTTCATGAAATCGCCGTTCGCGTGCTGCTCGGCACGCCGCAGGGGAAACCGAATGGCGCGGGGCGGAGCCGGCGGAATGGAAAGCGGCAAAGGCCGATGCCCTGACGCGAAGCATCTGAATGATTGACGCTGCGGGTTCAGAGATCCGGGAGCAATCTCGATGCCCCACACCTCTCACGTCCTGTGGAGAATGCTGCGACGCCGCTCGGGCGAAGCTCACTGCCTCGCGGAGGTTTTCGAGCCGGTTCTCACTGACGAGCCGCACAGCGAACAGCCGCATTTAGCATGTCGCCAGCGTTTTCTTCTTTAGGCCAGGAGCGCATTCCCGCGCCGTTCCATCTCTGCCGGATCGAGGTCCTCCCTCCACGACAGGAGCACCCAGACGTGGCCGAAGGGATCGCGCACGGTGGCGGAACTGGCGCCATAGCACATATTCGTGGGTGGCTGAATCTCTTCCGCGCCAGCCTTGACCGCGCGCCGCAGCAAGGTCGCGTTATCATCAGTGAAGATGTGAAGGCCAGCTGTGCAGCGACCAAGTGTCCGCGGCTCGCCGTATAGTCTCTCGTCCGGATCCCCGATCATGATCACGGCTCCGCAGATCAAAATCTCGGCGTGCATGATTTTGCCGCCTGGGTGGGCAATTCGGAACAATTCCATCGCTCCGAATGCCCGCTCGTAGAACGCGATCCCATCCGACGCCCCGTCGACGTAGATATGAGGGACAATCGCATTTCGATATCTCTCCGGTCGTTCAGTCATCTCGGTGTCCTCGCGCCAAATATCAGAGCGCTCGTTTGCGGTGCACAAGCCGGCGAAACACTCTTTACAAGACCCGGCGGAAGGCTCGCCTCAGTTCGCCCACCGCACCGCCGGAGACCATCAACCGTGCGTCGACACGATCCGTTCCGGGTTCCACGCGATCATCTGCTCGATTGCCGCCGAAGCCGGCGCCGGCTCGACTTGAAATTCCTCGAAAATCGAACGGTGCCTCTCTTTTCCAACACGGCAGGTCGGCAAAAATCCAGGCCGACTCCAACCTGGAGACTGTCCTGATATTTCCGGCGATCAGCGGCTGGCGCCAGAAGGCGATACGGTCCTGCAAGCGATGGCCTGGATAGTCGCCGGCATGAAGCACGGATGGCCGAAGGCGGTCGGAAGTCGAACGCCGTCCGCGGCTGCTCGCCCCTAGACGCCGAGATGATGCTGCAGCAGCCCCGGCTGTGTCTTGAGCTCGGCGGCCGGGCCCTCGTGGGCGATATGGCCGTTATTGATGATATAAACGCGGCTCGCGAGCGCCAGCGTCGCGGCGATGTTCTGTTCCACCAGCACGATTGTCTGCCCTGCCTGGGCCAGTTCGCGGCAGGCGCGCACCAGATCGTGCACAATGACTGGAGCAAGTCCTTCGAAGGGCTCATCAAGCAGAAGGATCTTCGGGTTGCGCACCAATGCACGGGCTATGGCCAGCATCTGCTGTTCGCCACCCGAGAGATCCGTGCCACGGCTGGTGCGCCGTTCCTTCAGCCGTGGGAACATCGTGTAGATGCGTTCCAGCGGCCAGCGGCCGTCGGCGGTCAATCCGGCCAGAATGATGTTTTCCTCGACGCTCAGGCTGCCGAAGATGCGCCGATTTTCGTGCACGAGCTGCATGCCTTCCCGAGCGATGCTGTGCGCCTTCCTGCCAACCAGCTCAACCCCGTCGAGCTCAACCGAGCCGGCTCGTGGCGTCACCACGCCCATCAGGCTCTTCAGCGTCGTCGACTTGCCCGCGCCGTTGCGCCCGAGCAGCGCCACGACCTCGTTTTTCTCGACCCTCAATGAGACGTCGAACAGAATGTGACTGTCGCCATAATAGCTGTTCAACGCCCTGACTTCGAGCAGGCTCATGCCACCTCTCCATGTACTCCGCCGAGGTAGGCTTCCTGCACCTTTGCGTTGGTCTTGATCTCAGCGGGCATGCCTTCGACCAGTACCCTGCCCTCCTGCAGGACGGTCACTTTCTCGACCAGCTCGAAGAGCGAATCCATGTCGTGGTCGATGATGATCATCGTGCGTCCACGCGCGATTGACTTGAGCAGCGCCACGGTCTCGACGCGCTCGCGCGGGCTCATGCCGGCAAGCGGCTCGTCAAGCAGGAGCAGGCTCGGCGACGTCGCCAGCGCAAGGCCGATTTCCAGCCGCCGCTTCTCGCCATAGGCCAGTTCCGAAACGGGCCGATCGAGCCGCGCCGTAAGGTTCACCAGCGCCGCCGTTCGCTCGACCTGCTCATTGAGACCGGGAACGCTGTGGATACTCTTGAACAGGTCAAGCCGGAACTTTCCACGCGCCTCGCCCAGCGCGGCAATCATCAGGTTCCGCCGCACCGTCAGGCGGTCGAACAGCTGGTTGATCTGGTAGCTCTTGGTGAGCCCGAGCTGGCACACCTCGGACACACCCATGCCCGTAATGTCGCGGCCGGCCAGTATGATGCGGCCGGAGGTCGGCGCGATCTCGCAGGTGAGCATCTTGAAGAACGTCGTCTTGCCCGCGCCGTTGGGTCCAATGATGCCCCTTATCTCCCCATGGTCGACGCTGAAGTCGATGTCGCTGTTGGCTGTGATACCGCCATAGCGTTTGGTTAGGCCCTGCACCTGCAGGATCGGTCGGGATGCTGGCGCAGTGCCATGCCGGCGCGCCGGCATCGGTTCGACGACGGTCACGACGTGCGGCGCACTCTCGACCGCGGGATTGGCCCGTTCGATGCGCTTGCGGCCGCCGGTCAACCCATAGAGATCGACGATCGCACCGACGATGCCGCGCCGCAGGAAGCAGACCAGCAGCACGAAAACGATGCCGAGCACCAACTTCCATGTGGCGCCGAGATGCAATGTGTTCTGGAAAAAGTCGCTCAGATAGAGCCACACCGTCGCGCCCACCAGCGGCCCGAACAGTGTGCCGGCACCGCCGATCGCCGTCTGCATCACGACCTGGCCAGACGTGTCGAACATGAAAGCGTCCGGCGGCATGAAGCCCTGCATGACGCCCAACAGGCCGCCGGCAAAGCCGGCATAGATCGCCGCAACCACGAAGGCCGTGAGCTTGTAGCCGTGTATGTCGTGGCCGAGCGCCGCGGCGCGGAGCGGATTGTCACGGATCGCCGAAAGGATCGCACCAACCGGCGAGCGTACGATGCGAAGTGCGACGACAATGCCCACGAAATACCAGAACGCCAGGAAGGTATACATCGTCCAGTCGGTGTTGAATTCGAGTACCGTGAAGCCGAGGTTGACGACCGGGGTTGGCACGCCAGGCAAGCCGTTCTCGCCGCCTGTGAATGCCGAGAGCGGATTGAACTCGACAAAGAAGAAGACTTCGGCGATGGCCACCGTGATCATGGCGAAATAGATGCCGGTGCGTCTCAGGGCGATCAGGCCGATCACATAGCCGACGACACCCGACACGACGGCGCCCATGACGATGGCAGCCATGACATAGGAGAAGCCGGTTTCAGTCAGGAGATAGGCGGCGAACATCCCGCCAGTACCGTAGAAGGCCGACTGGCCGAACGACAGCAATCCCGTGTAGCCGAACAGGATGTCGAAGCCGATCCCGAACAGGCCCCATATAAGGATACGATTGATCGTGCTGGGCGAAAAGCCGAGATGGGGCAGCACGAACGGCGCCAGGACGAGCGCCAGCGCCGTCAGAAGCTCGACAAGGAAGGGATGTTTGATGTTCATGGCGACCGCGTCTACTCGCGCCCTGCCGTGCCGAGCAGCCCGTGCGGGCGAAGCACCAGCACCAGAGTCATCGCCACGAACAGCATGACATAGGAATAACCGGGATTGAACATCGAGGTGATGCTGATGATTTCGCCGGCGATGAGGCCGCCGAGGATCGCGCCCGGAAAGGAACCGACGCCGCCGATCACCACGACCACGAAGGTCTGGACCAGTATGGCTTCCCCGACATCGGGCGCGATCGACACCACGGGTGCGTTGACGATGCCGGCGAAGCCGGCCGCCATGGCTCCGATGCCGAAGACGAGCATGAAGATCTTGTAGACGTCGATTCCAAGCGAATCGACCATTACCGAATCCTCGATGCCTGCTCGCACGATCATCCCGATGCGGGTGCGATAGAGCACGACATAGAGCATCAGCAGAGCCAGGGCGACGATGCCGAGGAGCGCCAATCGGTAGGTGGGATAGACCATGAAGCCCAGATGGGTGATGCCGACCAGCGAGGCGGGCGGCGGCACCGTGCGCGAGAGGCTGCCGAAGAAGAAGCGGATCGTCTCGACGAAAACGATGCCGAGCCCGAACGTAACGAGAAGCTGGTCCTCAAGCGGCCGCATGTAGAAATGGCGAATGATCAGCCGCTCGATCAACACGCCGATGATCATCACGAACAGCGATCCGGCCGCCACCGCGGCGAGGAATGAATCTGTGTAGGTGTAGGCGAGCCAGCCGGCATAGCCTCCGAGCATGAACATCGCGCCATGGGCAAGGTTCAGGACGCCGAGCGTCCCGTAGATGATGGTCAGCCCGGAGGAGATCAGCGCCAGAAGCGCGCCGAGCACGAGCCCATTGAAGCACTGCGAGATGAAATTTGCCCAGTTGATCACTCTGTGCCCACCTTAATCATGAAAAATATGCCCTGCCCTCGCGCCAGCAAGGGTTTGGTTGACAAGTCGCGAACAATCGACATTCCACCGACCGCCGGGAGACGAACCGTCTGAGTCCAGCCAGAGCCAGTCCCGGTGCGAGCGCCTTCTCCACCCGTGGCGGGCGGAGAAGGCGCTGCGGGATATCAGGTGTAGCTGCCCAGGTTGCAGCCGAACTCGTCAGGCTTCTGCATCAGCGGCGCGCCATCGACCACCTCGACCACGTTCCAGTAGTCGTCGTCGCTCTTCATGTCCTTGGGGTCCTTACCCTGGACGAGTACGACCGGTCGCACGCACTGATGGTCTTCCGGCCGATAGTGAACGTCGCCGACGAGTGAAGGGATGGTCTCACCCTTCTCGTATTGCTTGATGACGTCCGGCGGATAGAAGCTACCGGCCTGCGACACCATGCGCGCCCAATGAGCGAAGCTGACATAGGCATTTTCGGCGCCCCATTCCGGCCGATAACCGAACTTTTTCTGGAACGCGTCCACGAACTGCTTGGCGAGCGGATACTTGTCCTGCAGGGTCCACCAGAAATCGGTAGCGGCAAAAACGCCGGCTGTCAGTTCGGGGCCTACTTCCTTGGCAAGGAAGGGGATCTGGTAGGGGATGACCATCTTCATGCTCGGAGTCAGGCCGAACTGCTTGGCCTGCTGGATCGACAGCACCGCGTCGCGGCCCCAGTTGACGTTGACAATGAATTCGGCGCCCGAATTGGCGATGTTGGTCAGATACTGGCTGAAATCCTGGGTGCCTAGCGGCGAGACCTGGTCCGTCACCATCTCCCATCCACCCTGAGAGGTCAGGTAGTCGTTCACCGACTTGGTGACGGTGTGACCGTAAGTGTAGTCCGGCGTCATGAATGCCGCCTTCTTTCCCTTTCCGTAGGTCTTCAGAAGGATCGGGCCGATCGCGTTGGCTGCGGTCTGGCCGTAGAAGTTCTGGCGGAAGCCGTAGCGGACACAGTCCTTGCCTGTTGTGTCGTTTGAGCCGGAGATGCCCGCGACGTAGAGGATCTTCTCGCGCTGCGCGAATTTGTTGAGCGCAACCGCGACCGCCGATGAAGTCGAGCCAGTCATCAGGATGATGTTGTTTTGGTGGATGAAATTCTGCTCGAGCTCGACGGCCTGGTTCGGCTTGGCCGCGCTGTCGGCGGACAACAGCTCGACCTTCTTGCCGAGCAACCCCTTGTCGACTTTCGGCGCCAACGCCTTCATCAACTCATGGCCGTTGTTGATGTGGTCGACCGCCAGCTGCCAGCCCTTAAGTTCATCAGCACCCTGCACGGCATAGGCACCGGTGAGGGGCACCGCGGCTCCGATGTAGACGGTGTCGCCCGCCGACCCGGCCGGCCAGGTGCCTATCGCGGGCTTGTCGTCGGCTGCAAAAGCCGCAAAGCTGGATAAGGGCAGAACGGCACTACCGAGAAGACCTGCGCCCGCGTGCAGCATGGTGCGGCGGGATATATTGGAAGTATTTTGATCGTCGAGCGGCATCAGCTGTTCCTCCTTAGCGTGGAGCCGTCGGACGGCTCTCATTTGTTGTTCCCGCAAACCGGTTTTTTCCAGCGAAACGCTGAAAATGGCCTATTTGCATGGGCATTCGCAGTGGCGTAGGCCTGCCAGTCAATACAACTTTCGTTTGATAATTCTGTTCATTGATCTGGATTAATAAGCATAGGAAAGTTTCGTTGAAGGTCATGAACATTTGGAGCATGGCATGCCGCTGACCGGCCACCCGATCGTGACCCGACTGACACGTGCAATGAAGCTGGATTCGCTAGACATCAAACGTCTTGAGGCAATCTTCGAGCGCGATCTTACCATTCGGAAACGGGAGGAACTCGTCGTTCACGGCTCCGAGTTCCGAAACCTGTGCTTTGTTAAAGACGGCTACGCGATCCGCTACAGGTTGCTGCGCAGCGGCAGGCGGCAAATCCTGAAGCTCATCCTGCCCGGTGATGTCATTGGATTCCCGGTCAGCTTTTTCGATCGATCCACTTGTTCGGTCGTTGCCGTGAGCGAACTGACCTACGCCGTCTGCTCGTTCGACGCGTACATTCGTCTCTGCTACGAGCAGCCCCAATTCGGTCTGGTGTTAAGTTGGCTCGCCGCCCAAGAGGCAGCGACTTATGCGGAACACATCGTCAATCTAGGTCGGCGCACTCCGATTGAAAGGTTGGCGCACCTTTTGCTGGAGATTCACGCGCGTCTCCTGGAAGTCGAACGCGCCGACGAAGCAAGTTTCGATCTGCCGTTTTCACAGGAAATCATGGCGGACGCGCTCGGGTTGAGCGTGCCCCATCTCAATCGCATCATTCAGCAATTGCGCGCCGAACAGCTTATCACCAGCAACGCGCGCTTCATCGACTTGACTGATCTTGCGGGCCTTCGAAGACTGGCTCAGTACCAGCCGATGTCCCTCGTTCCGATCCCGGTGCTGAAGCAGCGGGAATGAAAAGCGTCCCGTCGATCATATTAGCACCCTGCGTGAATTCCTTCACATACAAATCTCACCCGCGGCGTACAAGAGATGACAGAGCAGGCAATTTAGTCTCTCTTTCGGACAGATCATAAAGAAAATAGCAAAGATCAAGCCCGAAGAGGAAGTTGGTTTTTAAACTAAGCCAATTTCGTTCTCATCACGAATTTTGTGATGCCATCAACCAAAGGGAGAGAAACATGTATAAGATCATTACAGCTGCGTCTGCATTCTTCATCCTCACGGTGCCTTCGTTCGCGATCGACTCGACCTTCGTCCACAGTCTGCGAGCCGACAATGGTGACTTCGAAGCCCCGGGTGACTTGAAGGGTCAACATTCATTGGCTTCAGAAGAAGCGGTGTATGGCTTCCCGACCGGGTCGATCGGATTGCCTGGTGGCGCTTCGAACTCCAAGTGCATGGGGGTCAGCCCACACCAGTACGATCCTGTCAGCCCGGACTGCCGGAATTGATCCAGATAAGAGCGGTGGCTAGCGCCACCGCTCTGCCTCCTTGAGCGGGTACCGACTGACCGACGGACTATTAAGAAAAGCCCGACCATAGATCGCGCGACAGCCGTGGCAGGTCCAATCGCCTGGGACGGCGTCAGGATGCTGAACGGAGGTTCCCAGTTCGTCACCACGACAGGTGGAGGACTATCCCTTCATGCCGATCCGGTCTTCGTTGCGCAATCTAATTTCGCGGCTCTGATGCGCGCGCGCCGATTGCGAATGGCGACATCAGTCATCGTCCTGTGACTCGGCGATGTGACGAAGCGCACCGGCGTTCCTTATGCGCAGGCCACCACGCTTGATTGCGATGATCGAACGGTTGCGCCAATCGTTAAGTGTCTTGTTGACGGACTCGCGCGTGGCGCCCAGGAACTCCCCCAGTTCGGACTGGGAGATCGGTATCCAACCTGAGCCATCCGCCATAACGCCGGCCAAAAAGACCAGTCGTTTTGCCAGCCTGGCCTCAATGCCGAAGAAAGCCTGATCGCCAAGTTCGCCGCTGACCCAACGCAGCCGTGCGCACAAAAGCTCAATCATGGCGCGTGCCAGAGGTGGGGTTTTTTCGATGCGATCGAAGAGCTGCTTCCGACCGAGCGAGGCCAGATCGCAAACGGTCAGGCAAGTGGCGGTTGCGGTGCGCGGGCGCCCGTCGAGCGCGCCGATCTCTCCGACCAAGCTGTGCGAAAGCTCGATATTGGCCACCAGCTTCCGGCCTCCCGGCGAATACATCGAGATCTCCACCGTCCCGCTCATCACCCCGTAAATACGATCGGATGGATCTTCCTGGACGAAGAGAATCTGGCCCGCCGCGTGGCGTTCAACCTTGCAGCCGCCGAAAAGAAGATCGAACAGGCGCGGATCGATCCGTGCAAGGCGCGGGAGATCATTTCTTTCGTTCGCGCCGCCAAAAGCCATGTCGCCCCCAAGTTGCCGATCGGATAACTCCAACGCAGGAGAGTATCTTAGATCTTGTCTTGCCGGCGCCTCAGCTCGGCCGCAATGATCGACTGATCCCTGCGTAACGAGAGGCGCCGCGCAGCCGCGAGTGCTTGCCGCCAAGTAGAGACGGCGCGGTCACCGCGCCCGTCCAGCCAATGGGCCACGCCGACCCACAGCCCATACTGGGCGGTGCCGACAGGAAACGCGCGGCGGTAACGCTTGAGCTCATGCAGCGCTTGGCGTTCCCAGTGGCGCCACTGGTCGTACTCGCGCGAGAGGCCTGCCTCCCTGCCGCGCAGAAGCACTTCGCACACGCCGGCAATGCCGGGCAGTGTGCTGTGCACAGTCGGCCGACGCATCTCGCGCAGCAGGCGTAGCGTCTCGACCACAGCCCGAAGGCTCTCAGCATGGAGCCCGACCCGTGCAAGCGCGAGCGCAAGCGACCCTTTGGCGGAGACCAAGTCGGCGAGATCGGCGGATCCGACCATAGCGGACGTGGTCAGCCGAAGGATGTCGACCGCTTCACGGGGGCTATCCGTGTGGAGCACACACAACGACTTGCATCGGAGCGCCCAAATCTCTTGCTGGAGGTTTCCGCTGTTCTGCGCGCGGGAGAGCAGCGCCTGGGCGGTGTACTCCAGCGCACCCGATTCACCGCGGTAGTACATTGACCAGAAGCGCATGGCCTGGGCGTTGCACCAACTTAGTTGATCGCCCGCCTTTAGACACAGCTCTTGAGACTGATCCAGACGACGATCTACCATCAGCCAGTCGCAGCGCCCGATGCGCCAGAGCGCATCGAGATTACACAGGTGGGCATGGACCGCTGGATCGGCGAGCGCAGTCACCACCCGTTCTGCCCTTGCCATGAAGTAGTTGCAAGCGCGCCGGCGCCCCAGAATTCCCAGCCCGCATGCCAGTTGGGCCGACGCGACCACCATCTCCATGGTGAGCCCCGTGCGCTCCGCATGAGCGACAGCCGCGACGGTGTGGGAAAACGCTCGCGAAAAGCGAAGCTCGAAATAGTCCACGACGGCCGCCTGGTTAAGGCAGCGAGCTAGTTCTCGCTCCCAGGAGTCCAGCACACTACCCTGAGTTGACCATAGCGAAGGAGGGAACACCTGTTGGAACGCGAGCCGCATTCCACCCCCAAGCAGCCGCATCAAAAGGGCTGCCGAGGAACGTGGAACCGGCGTGCCCGCCAAGGTGAGGGCGCGCCTCACCGAAATGCCCTGAGCATGGAGGTCGCCACGACTGTAATGGGCCTCGCCGAGCTGCCTGCGCCAACGCACCGACTGAAGTCTTTGCTCAGCACTCCAAGGCTGCTTCGACTCGTATCTCAAGCAGATTTCCAGAAACGCCTCGACCTCTCGAAACGCACCGACCTGCAGCGCCTTGATTGCTGCCAAATTGGCATATCCAACTGCCTTGAAATTGTTTCCGGCGGCCTCAAAATGCTGAACGAGGGCCGCGACATCCGCGCCCATGGCGGCCGACTGGCTCGACTCGATCCAAGCGGCCAGAGCTGCATGAAGTCGCTGTCGCACTTCACTGGGAATTGAGCCATAAACGACGTCTCGGATTTGATCATGACGGAACTCGTAGTTCCCTGATCCAGTGCCCTGACGCACGAGATGCGCCGCCACGAGCGACTCGACAGCTGCACCCACACCGTCGTGATCCAACTCGCCCTCGAGCAACGTCGCCAGGGCCTCGCCGGTAAATGAACGCCCGATCACGGCCGCAGCCCTGAGAACGTGCTGGACTGGGGTCTCCAATCGATCAACGCGCTCCCGAATGACCCGATCGACACCTTCGAAATATCGAAGGCTCTCGAGCGGGCGGATCGGACACCACAAACCATCGCGTATGGCGATGAGCCCCTGGCTCTTTAATGTCAGCGCTATCTCCTCGGCGAAAAACGGATTGCCACCGGCTAAGGCCGAGACCCGGCGCGCCAGTTCGCCATGTGGGGGCACATCCCCGAGCGTGCGGGCGACCAGTTCGCAAATCGACGCCTCGCTGAGTTCCTCGAGATCCAGGATACGACACAGGCGCGCGGGATCGTCAGGTTCCGTTCCGGATGTATTCCTTCTTGTGGCCTCGGCTCGCCTTCGTAGGTTTTTTAACTCCTCCGGAACTTCGTCCGAGCGTACGCACAGGACCAGAAGCAACGAGGACAGCGATGAGAGAACCCACTCGACGAGGCGCCACGATGCCGAATCCAGCCACTGACTGTCCTCTAGGACCAATGCCAACGGGCGCGGTGCCAAGTTATCCATGAGATCACCCAAAAGGCGCATGGTGGCATCAGCGCGATGAGGTCCCTCCAGATGTCGCGTCCCGTCGTTTTGGGGAATTTCGATGCTCAGAACATCACCTAGCAAGGGCAGTCGCCCAACGAGCGACGAGTTGCCTTGAACCCGTTGTGTGACGACATCAAGCACCGCAAATCCATCGCTGTCGGACGGTAGGCCGAGAAGGGACACAAGCACCCGCCGCCATGGCAGGAGCGATGTCCGGCGATCGTCACGTTCGGCGCGCGCGGTCAAAACCTCGATCGCGGTTGAGCGCAGTTCGTCCGTGAAAGCTCTGATCAAAGCGGTTTTTCCAATGCCCGACTCACCCAAGACAACGAGCAAACGCCTGCCTCCACGGCGGGTCTCCTCGAACGTACGTTTCAGGAACTCCAGCTCGCTCTGCCGACCAATCAGCGGACTAAGAGGTTGGACCGGGGCGCGCGGATCCATGGGACAAAATACCGTTGCCATGTCCCCAAGTCCGTCCAGTTGCAACGTGCCGTGTTCTTCGAACCAAAACGCCGTCCGGCTGGCTCGCTCTGTTGGTGCATCGCAGAGAACGTTTGCCGATGCCGCCGTCATAAGCCGCGCCGCCCGATTCACGGGCGCGCCGATCACCATCAGCTGGCGCCGACGTGCGCTTCCGACAACACTAAAAAGCGCATCGCCGGTAGCCACGCCCATCGACGCGGAGAGGCCCAAGCGTTGGGCCGTCAGACGGATCGCGCGAGCAGCATCGACGGCACGGCAAGGATCGTCGCGGTGGAAACTGCCTCGCGCTCCGAACGTCGCAAAGAAAATCAGACCTTTGTCGTCAAAGAGCAACTCGCCGGCCGGCCCACCGCGCGAACGCAGATCCTCCTGGAGGGTCGCGCATAGCAATTGATAGCGCGCAAGCGCCTGAGGTTGACGATGGTCAAGTCCGGCAATTCGCGCGAAAAGGGCGGTGATCGGCCTAATCTCCGCCAGGGCGTCTAAGCGGGCGGTCGTTGGATGATCTTCTTCGGAACGGATGGCAACGGCGCTGTCCGCGGCAACTGAGCGCAAGTCGGCTTCGGACAGCAGGTCCCTGAGCTGCAAAGGCAAAAACCTTGCCAGCCAGCCCGGAGGCGGAGAAGCCAGCGTAGGCCGACTGCGCCGCGATTGAGACGGCTGCGCAAGGGCCAAGTTGGCTTTGTCGGAAAGTACATATTCCCATCGGCGCGCAGCCGCTTGGGACTGAGCGGCCTGCATGATGGCATCTCCGCCTGCAAAGAGAGTCCAGACCGGCTGACCGCCTAAAGCCGCCGCCCAGAGGGCCCCCGCCCCTACTCCAACATGCAGCGCGGGTGCGATTTCAGCTGTTCCGTCCTCCAAACGCTCGTTCTGGCCGCCGCAGATTGCCTTGGCACAGGCTGTCGCCGCTCGCACCGCGCTTTCAAGTCCGCGGACATCCGCCGACCAGTAGGCTAGCAGTTCGTCGCCGGCGAGGTACAAAATCTCGCCTCCACGATTGTATACTTGCTCTACGCATCGCGCGTAGGAGTGACTAAGCAGGCTCGGGATTCTTTCAAGTCCTTCTTGCCCCCGTCGTGCTAGTTGCTCGACCAAGGCCGTGTATCTGGACACATCGACAAACACCACTGCAGCCTGGAATTCGACGGCTACTGGGCCATCCGCTCGAAGTGCGTGAATTCTACCGAGTAATTCCAGCGGCAGAAAACTCTCAAGTAGCTCGCAAGTACCCTCCATGGGTTCCTTCCCGCAGCCGTGCCCATGGTTTCAGGGCAGAGAAAGGCACCGCCGACCGCGCACTTCCTAAAGGGAATGAATATCGCCCCGATAGATTGCGTGACTTCCTGACGTTACACCAAATTTCGTATATGATTGATATCTAAATTAGGGAGGACGCATTGCCTGTACACATCAAGGCAGCGCCGGAGCCGCCACGTGCGACGGCTTGGCTCTCGCACCGACTCGAGACATTGGTCCACGATTTTCCGCAGATCGCCGATAGGGAAAGGACAACCGTCAA
Source organism: Mesorhizobium sp. B1-1-1 (assembly GCF_006442955.1). Classification (NCBI taxonomy): domain Bacteria; kingdom Pseudomonadati; phylum Pseudomonadota; class Alphaproteobacteria; order Hyphomicrobiales; family Phyllobacteriaceae; genus Mesorhizobium; species Mesorhizobium sp. B1-1-1. The sequence goes on along the minus strand of NZ_VFWW01000002.1, from coordinate 64,833 downwards.
GGGCGGATATGACTTTGATGTTGCCATCGTTGGCAGCGGCTATGGCGGCTCGGTGGCTGCCGCCGAATTGAGCGCCTGCAAGGATGTGCAAGGCCAATCTTTAAAAATCTGCGTACTGGAACGCGGCAAGGAGTACCTGGCCGGAATGTTCCCTTCGCGATTGGCCGATCTGGGCGGCCACGTCCGCTTTGCCACCCCCTTTGCGAAACGCCAACGCGGCGTGTTCGATGGTCTTTACGACTTGCGCTGCAGCGACGACGCGGTAGCTCTCGTCGCGTGTGGCTTGGGTGGAGGCTCATTAATCAACGCCGGCGTGATGGAGATGCCGCTGCTGGAGATTTTCCGGGAAGCACGCTGGCCCACCAAAATCCGCAGAGATACGACGCTCGCAGAGACAGCTGAACGGCTGCGTGATTGGTTGGGAGCCAAGCCGATACGTGTCACCAAGCCTTTCCTGGCCAAGTCCGAAGCAATTAGAAATTTGGCTGGTGGCAAAGCACGACCCGCTCACATAACCGTCGCTTCCGATTGCCACACCAACCACGCCGGGGTCGCGATGAGCGAATGTCGCCGTTGCGGCGACTGCGCCACTGGTTGCAACTACAATGCCAAAGAATCCCTCGACCTGAACTTGTTGCGGCTAGCTCGACAAAGCCTGGTACAGATCGTCACTGGCGCCACCGTCTTGCGCGTTTTGCGCGCGGGCGAAGGATGGCAGTTGGACGTCAATCACACCGACGGCCATCTACGCGATAACCAGCGGAAGCCGTTCGCGCTGCTGGCGAGACGCGTGATCCTTGCAGCAGGCACATTCGGCTCGACGGAAATTTTGATGCGCTCGCAAATCCGCGGGATAAAGTTCTCCGATCAGCTGGGAAGCAAGTTCTCCGCCAATGGTGACATGCTCGTCGTTGCCCATGATTTGGCGGCACGGGTGAATGGCGTCGCTGACGAAACCGAGAATCCGGCCCCAAACATCAAGAGCGAGGATTGCGGTCGCGCGGTCGGCCCGACGATAACCGCAATGATCGATCTGCGCGACGGCAACGCGGCTACTGACCTGGTGATCCAAGATCTTGCCGTACCGGGACCGCTGCGCCGCCTGTTTGAGGAAAGCGCCACCACATTCGATGTGCTCAATCGCGTCGCCGATGGCGACTGGGCGAAGCATGAGCCGAATCCCTCACGGGCAGACGATGCAGCCGTCAATCCAGCCGCCATCACCAACTCCCTGGTGTTGGCTATGATCGGCCGCGACGACGCGGAGGGAGCACTGGCGCTAGGGCCCTCGATGCAAAACAGCGCCGATGAGAAGCAAGACGATCCTGAAAAAATGCTCGCCGACGGGATGCTCACGGTGCGCTGGCCGGAGTTGCGACTGGACCCCCGGCTGGAGAACCATCATGCGCGCCTTGGCAAGTTGCTTCGAGAGTCTGGATTGGGCGGACGGCTGGTGAACAACCTGTTGTGGCGACCTTTGTCCGACAGGCTCGAAGCCGTGTTCGGTCGCCAACGCGGGCCGCTGCTGACGGTGCATCCCCTTGGGGGCTGCGCCATGGGTGACGACGTTCGCCAAGGCGTGACCGATCATTGCGGCCGCGTGTTCGATGCCGCCGCGGTCGGCCTCAGACGCACTCACGAAGGGTTGATCGTGCTCGATGGCTCGGTCGTGCCCACGTCGCTGGGCATCAATCCCGCCTTGACCATAGCCGTTCTGGCATTGCGAGCGATCACCGAGCTCAAGGAGGAATGGCAACTCAGTGGCGGCCGTTTGACCAATGCACCCTTGCCTGGGAACTCTCGTGGCGAAACGCGGCCGATATATTCCACGCCGCGGACGAACCCTGCGCCTACGCCTACCAGCATCGAACTGACCGAACAGGTGCGCGGCAAGGTCCCTCTGGCTATGCGCGGCAACGGTGTGAAACCACACATGGTCGAACTGACGCTAACCACCAAGCCGGTGGTGCTCACCGATCTCTACGCGCTGCAAACGCCCCGTGGACGGTGTTTGCCGATTGCCCATGGTCGGCTGCGCATTCTGCGTGCAGGAAAGGAGTTCGACCCCATTGCAGATCAGGCCTATGAAAGCCATGTTGCGCTCGAGGCGGAGATCTCGGGATCGCTCCACCTGTTCGATCTGAAAAAATCGCGCCCCGTGCCCCGAATGCTGCGCGCTATCCTTGCGTGGGCGCTCAACCGCGGGATGCGCGACTTTGCTTACCGCTTGGTCCGCCAGGGCCAGGAATGGTTGCGTTTCACGCCGCCTAGCGGAGGGGCATCCCATCTCAGACTGCTCGACATTCTGCACCTGTGCTCGCGTGCGGGCGGGGTCCGCCTGATCGAATACGATTTGCACATCGACAAGGTTGTCGAGCCGGAAGATCTCGGCACGGGCGCGAGGTTCGACAGCTCTCTGTTCACCCAGAAGAAAATCAGAGCGGTGAAGCGGCTCACCTATGCGCGCGGCGCCAGCCCTTGGCAGCAATTGATGGAGATGTCGGTCGAAGTTTTCCCGCAGATGAGCAAGACCGTCATTGGCAAGAAGCTACCGTCGCTAGAGCTAAACAAACGATACCTGGCGCGGCAATCGGTGCCTCTGCTGCGGATAGTGGGGCAGCAAGACCGTGTCGCGGCACTGGCAGATCTGGCCTCTTTCATACTCTACGGTTTTCGCGTCGTGCTTCAGATACATGCACTGAGTTTTCGCCGCCCCGACCCGCCATCTGCGCGTGAACCACAACGGTTGCCCGGGGCGGTGCCGGGCTTACCTGCGCCCCAAATCGACTGGTTGACCTTGAAAGGTCAGCTCAGCCCGCCGATCCGCATTCGCCTGGCCCGCTATGACGGCAGTTCCGCAAAGGTGATCGAGAAGGGCGTCCCGAAACGCCCCGTCTTGCTCATCCATGGTTACAGTGCGAGCGGCACCACATTTGCTCATGCTGCCGTACCCGGCAACCTCGCTCAATCGCTGTGTGATGCTGGGCGCGATGTCTGGGTGCTCGATATGCGATCGAGTTCAGGCCTGACTACCGCCACAGGCGGTTGGTCTTTTGAGGAGATGGCGGAGAATGACATTCCGATCGCCGTCCAACACGTGCTGGCTGCGACAGGGCAGGAAAGGCTCGATGTCGTCTGCCATTGCATGGGCGCGGCAATGTTCAGCATGGCAGTGCTTGGCGAGCATGATCGAAGGAATTTGCACAATAAGATCGGGCGCGTGGTGTTTTCGCAAGTCGGCCCGGCAATGCTGTTGAGTTCGGCAAATGTGCTCGCCGCATATGTGATGCGATATGTACGTTATTTTCTTCAACTTGAAGACTATGTGTTCAGTCCGCATGGCGATATCTCGCTCGCCGGTCAATTGCTCGACAGAGCGCTCTCGGCAATGTGGCTGCCGTCCGACGAGTATCGGCGCGAGAATCCCCTCTGGCCCCCAGGCAAAGCGACGCCTTGGGTCGGCACAAGACATCGGATGGACGCGCTCTATGCACGCACCTTCTCGCTCAACAATCTCTCTGACCTCGTACTCGACCACATCGACGATTTCTTCGGCCCGCTCAGCGTCGAGACAGTCTCGCAGGTCATACATTTTGCTGGCTTCAACACCGTGACCGATCGCGCCGGCATAAATCGTTATGTGCTGCCGGACCGGGTGAGGGATCGACTGAAGTTCCCGATGATGTCGATCCATGGAGCGGAAAACGGTTTGGTCGCCCCCTCAACGCTAAGACTGATGCGAAATATGCTCAAAGGGGCCGGCGTGCCGCATTTGAACTCATCTCTGCATGCGGTCGAGGCGGTGCAATCGGAGGAAGAAATCAGGGATCTTATTGACAAAAGCGGCCAGTTCCTGGCGCTCGGCCAACCGTCCTACCTGACCTGGTGCATTGCCGGCCACGGTCATCAGGATTGCCTGATCGGCAAAGACGCCTCGTCGATCTGCGGCGTTATAGCGAAATACCTCGGAATGCCGGATATCTCCGATATGCCGGGCCCCTTGGAGGAAAAGCCATGACGCATTCTCTCCCCTCTGAAGCCAGGGCGCCCGCCTTCGGGGTGCGCGTAGAGGTCGAGGCGGGCAAGATCCTGGTGCAAGCGGCCGATAGCGGAGGGCGGGGCTTGCCTCATGCAGCTTTCATTGTTCCCGTCTACGCAAAGGGCGACCGCCTGCACATGATCGGTCCGCCGGTTACGAGCCGCGGCGACGAGAAAGGACAGAGCGACGATAGCCTCTATAATAGTCTTCCGCATTACTATATTAAGCAACCCGCATCTCCTTACGTATTTGAAGTTCCGCTCCATGAGTGGCCTGAAGCGCAGCAGGTACTGGTCTTGCTGCTGTACGTTCAGGCGCAGGGTATTGGCGGCTTGGCTCGGTTACCGAAACTGCCCGACGCGGCGGGATCACCACCTGAAATCCTCGACACAGGTTCGCATGCCAAGAACGCGGTGAAGAGGGCCGCCGAGGCTATTCGGTATGCGCTCGAGACTGACACATTGGATGATTTGCGAGGTGGCCTGATCGTCGGCAGGCCTGGAAGGTCGCACAGAAGCCATCGGCACAAGAGCGATGCCCGCGCGGTATCGAACCTTTCATTCGCTCTCGCAAGTTGCCAATACCCCAGTGATTTCCTCGACCACATGCCCGACGGTCAGCATGCGACACGAGGGCCCGCGGATGCGTCTCTGCTCGCGCTCGGCGATCTACTGGGCAAACCCGGCGCCCCAACGTTGCTGCTGCTGGCCGGCGATCAGGTATATATCGACGCTACGGCAGGGCTTTTCGACCCTAAGGTAGTCAACGACCGATTCCGAATACCCTACGAACGCCGGGGCCAGAGCCGCGGTGTGAAGGCGGTGATGCAGCGCTTGGACATGGCGGTTGAAATGATGCTGGACGATCATGAGATTCGCGACAATTGGGCAAAAGACCCCGACCCGGCGATGCGCAAGAATGATATCGTCATAAAGCCTGGGAAACTGGCTTACTTCAGGTACGAACGTGGCAAGACCGAGGTGCTGGAAAAGCGCCTGCCGGCACACATCTGGCGAGACGATTTAACCCACAACGGTATGCCATTCTTCCTTTGCGACACGCGCACCGAACGTCAAGGACGGACGGTCTCGAACTGGTGCGAAGCGCGGATCATGGGTTCAACGCAATTCGCCAAACTTTGTGAATGGCTTACCAAGCCTGAACACACCGAAATGCCCAAATTTGTTCTCACATCCTCGGCAGTGCTGCCGCGGCGGCGGGAGGTGGCCGAGGCCCCCACTTGTGCCTTGCGTTCGGACGCGTGGGATGGATACCCGTTTTCCTTACATAAACTGCTCAGGTTCGTGTGCAACAAGGAAATAAAGGGACTGGTATTCCTGTCGGGTGACGAGCACGTGAGCAGCCTGGTCACCGCTCGTGTAACAAACAGCAAAACCGGCAAGCAGAGCATCCTGCATTGTATCCACAGTTCGGCGCTGTACGCGCCATATCCGTTTGCGAACGGAACTGCCGACAATTTCCAGGCCAATGAGACTTTTTGCTTTCCCGATCCCGATCCTGAGCAGGGGCCGTATTGTTGCGAGGTGCAGACAAGTTTCGCCCCTGGCGACGGTTTCGCGCTTGTAACGACATGCCGCCGCCGTTCGCATTGGCGTCTGGATGTCAAGTTCCACGACAGCGGGGGGCTCAAGGAGAACGGAACCTTCACGCGCGACCTAGAGTAATAGCTGCGCGTGAAATAAGGCTTCACTCAGTTTTTCTCACTATACCAAGCGGCCCGCGCTCGATCAGGCGCGGCGGCAGCTATTTATCCCGAGATAATCGTCTCTGAGGCCGCATGTCCAAACGATCGCCTGCCCTTTGCATGAGCCTGTGTAGCCGCTCCCCATAAGGAAACGTCGCCATGAAGCGAAAACGCTTGGCCGGCAATCGGTCTCCTCAATCGACAATGGTGGCGGACAGGGTCCGCCACCATTGTGATAACAGGCCACGATAGAGGCCTGCCCGGATTATTTCCCGGCGGCAGCCGCATTCTTTACCCAGCCATCGAACTCCGACTGATTTGCGGCAATCCAGTCGTTGGCGATCTTCTTGATCTCGGCGTCGGTCTTGTTGCCGGCCCCCAGATCGCCTTCCCACTGGCTCCAGATGTCCAGCGACCATTTCGCTTGTTCGATGAATTTCTTGGCCGCCGGATTGTCAGCCAGGAACTTCTTGTTGGCGAGCGTGCGCCAGTTCCATGGGCCAACCGCCATGCGGCATGGGTTCTGCCCCCCCGCACAGCCAACCACGTCCTTGACCTCGTGCGTCTTCGGTTTCGATACGCCCTCGGGAAGAGCGTCATACGGGATCGGCAGCCACACCACGTCCTTGCCGGGCTTCAGCCGATAGACGATCCAGGATGGGCTCCAGGTGTAAAGAAGGATCGGCTCTCCTCGGTCGGCCCGTGCAAAGACCTCGCCGATCAGCGGCTCGTATTTGGCGCGGATGGAGCGCACCGTATCGCTCAAGCCGAACTCCTTGACCTGGAAATCGACGACGTCACCGCACTTCCAAGCGGGATCGCAATTCACCAGATTGGCTTTTCCGTCACCGTCGGTGTCGAACAAGGCGGCGATCTTCGGGTCCTTCAGTTGCGAGACATTGGTGATGTTGTTGGCTTCGGCTGTCTTCTTGTCGATCATGTAGCCGTTGATGCCGCCGCCCGCGATCGTGCCTTCATTGATCAGTTCGACCGTATCCGAGATCTGTGCGATGGCGGGCTCGGCCTGCGGCCAGTTGATGTCGCCGGTCATGTCGAGGTCGTCCTGCGAAATGGCCTGCAGGATCGCCGACATGTTCATGGTCGACAACTTTACGTCGTAACCGAGTTTCTCGAGGCCCGCTATCAGGACCTGGTCCTGAATATAGTTGGCGCCCAGGCTGTCGGAGGACGTGAAACGAATGGTCTTGCCTTCGCCAGGCTTATCCTGCGCAAAACTCTGCCCACCCATCATGGTTGCTGCAACAGCCATGGCGCAGGCCAGTCTCAGCCCTTTGCGGTATCGATAATTCGCCGACATGTATTCTCCCCTTGTTGTGATATTTGTTGCGTCGTTCCGCCTGATCGAGACGGTGTTCAAACCTGCTGGTGGTTCGTTTCGAAACTCCCCGCTTCCTCATTTCTGGGACGCAGCAACTGAGCCAGGGCGGCCCGGATGCCCCGGGTTGGTCCGGCCTTGTCCTGGTTGGCCAGGCCCTGCGTGATGCGATCGAGGATCATGGCTAGCAGGACGATGGCGATGCCGCCGACGGCAGCCATGCCGACATCGAGACGTCCCAGCCCCTGCAGGACCACAAGTCCGAGCCCTTCGGCCCCGATCATGGATACGATCACCGACATGACCATAGCCATCAGCACCGTCTGGTTGAGGCCGCCCAGAATGGTTGGCAAGGCCAATGGAAGTTGGACTTCCCAGAGAAGTTGGCGATCGGTGGCACCGAAGGCCCGCCCCGCCTCGACCATCTCCTTGTCGACAAGACGAATCCCGAGATTGGTGAAGCGGATCAGCGGCGATATCGCCGCCACGATGACCGCGACTGCCCCAGGCACCGTTCCGACGCCGAACAGCATGACCACCGGGACCAGGTAGACGAAGCTGGGCGTCGTCTGCATGACATCGAGCACCGGCCGCACGATGGTCCAGGCGCGATCGTGGCGCGCGCACAGGATTCCAATTGGAATGCCAAGAATGACGCACACCACGATTGCCGTGGCGATGAGCGACAGGGTGGTGATCGCTTCCGCCCACAGGCCCATGAAGGCAATCAGGGTCAGCGAAAGCAGCGTGAATATGGCCACGCCACGCGATGCGGAGCGCCATGCGATGAGAGCAAAGATCCCGATCAGGATCGGAAACGGAATGGCATGGAGTCCATGGTCGATCGCGGTCAGAAGGGTCTCGACGGGCCACTTGATTGTCTGGAACAGCGGCCGGAAATGCATTGCCAGCCAGCGGACGCCGACCTGGATCCATTGGTCCAGCGGGATGACATAGAGATTATCGACATCCAGCATGATCAGGCCTCCGCTCCCCGGGATTGCGAGGAAGCCGCCGCCGGAGCGCCAATGCGGGACAGGATCTGGAGTGGATCGACACGCCCCAAATATCGGCCGCCCTCGTCAACAACGGCTATCGGCCGGTCTCGATGGCACAGGCTGGCCACCACCGACAGCTTTTCCGTGCCGCATACCGTCTCATAGTCCTTGCTCATCAATGATTGGATCGCCGAACCATCGGCGAGGCGTGGCAACTGGCGTGGTCCGACGACACCCACGACCTGCATCGAATCGTCGACGATGAACACCGGTTCGCCCTCGGCATCGCGGCCGCCAGACGCACGTCCGTCTAGCCGGAGCGGGCTGCTTTCCACCATCACGGAACTCGCATCGAACAGATGGGCCCGGTTGACGTCGCGGGTGAAGGCGGCGACGTAGTCATTCCCGGGCTTGGTCACGATGTCCTGCGGAACGCCTTCGCGCATCACCATTCCATCCGCCATGATGGCGACCCTGCTTCCGAGCTTCAGCGCCTCCTGGAAATCATGCGTGATGAACAGGATGGTCTTGTGGAAAGTCCTGTGCAGGCGCAGCAGTTCGTCCTGCATTTCGCTGCGGATGAGTGGGTCCAGCGCGCTGAAAGCCTCGTCCATGATCAGGACATCGGCATCCGTGGCGAGTGCGCGGGCCAATCCGACGCGCTGACGCATGCCGCCGCTCAGTGTACCGGGAAGATGATTTGCCCACGAAGCCAGCCCGACGACCTCCAGCACCTCCATCACCTTCTTCCTGCGCGCGGCGGCTGGCACACCGCGCAGTTTCAGGCCGAACTCGGCATTCTCCAACACCGTTCTGTTCGGCAACAGGCCGAAGTGCTGGAACACCATGGAGATACGCGTCCGGCGGATTTCGCGCAGCCGCGCTTCGCTGGCGCCGGTGATCTCCTCGCCATCGATAAGGATGCGCCCTGCATTCGGCTCGATGAGGCGATTGATGCATCGCGCAAGCGTCGACTTACCGGAGCCGGACAAGCCCATGATCATGTAAATCGAACCGACAGGAACGGACAGCGACACGTCGCTCAAGCCGACGACCTGCCCGGTCTTCTGGAGCACAGCTTCCTTTGTCTCGCCAGACTTCAGCATGGCCAAAGCCGATTCCGGCGATCTGCCGAAAATCTTGTACACGCCCTCGACCGTTATGCGATCCGTCACACCTGTCCTCCACTCCTGGCCTGGCGGACGATAGTCAGCACATTCCAGAGCCACGATCCCGATTAATGAAGATAGAACTGCACCCGCCGTCTTCCCCCGTTCGGCAGGATACCCGCGTAGCCCAGTGCTACGAAGGAAAGCATACGGCTCGCGGGTTCGATGATATAGGCTCTCCGCTACCCGGATAGGTATAATCCGGGACGCCCGTATGGAGAAACGGCGTGCTGGCTTCGCTTAAAAACCCTGCCCTCATGGTCGTGGACATGCAGAACGATTTCGTGCGCAGGCATGCGCCGATGGAGGTTGCATCCGCGCGCGAAACCATACCTTCGATCGGCAGACTCATTGCGGCGTTTCGCGGCAACGGCAAGCCGGTGGTATTCACGCGATACGTTGCCGACCCCCTGTATCAGGCCCTGGCCGGCAAGCTGACCTGGATCAAGCTGACCGATGCGCCGACCCATGCGTGTGTGCCGGGTTTCATGCGCTCCTACGGCGATGTCGAGGGCCTGCGGGATGCCGCGGAGGTGATTGACGAGCTTGCGCCACAGAATGGCGACATCGTGCTGGACAAGGTCTATTTCAGCGCCTTTCATGCCACGGATCTTGCCAAGACGCTCAAGCTGCTTGCGGTAGACGGTCTGGTATTCGTCGGCACGGTAGCGGAGATGTGCGTCGAAGATAGCTGCCGTCACGCCGTGCATTTCGGTTATCCCACGATTGTGGTGGAGGATGCTGTTTCTTCCAACCATCCGCCCAGCCGGCAGGCCATGCTCGATGCTTTCGCACGCAACTACGGCTGGGTCATGACCACGGACCGGCTCCTGGATTCTTTCGCGGTCGGGCAAGCGGGAAGCCAGGTCTTGAACCTACCGCAGCGGTGAAAAATCGGTCGGGATCAGGATTCGGTTTTCCATCGTTTCGATATTCTCGGTGAGCTTGACGGTAAACGCCCGCCACGCGGGATCTTCGGCCAGCCGCTGACGCCGCTCGGCGCGGTCGTTCAGGTCGCTATAGCCCCATAGATGCACGACATGGTTGAGAGGTCCGATCTCGGTGCGGAAATAGCCGATCAGGTTGCCCAAGATCGGCTGCTGGATGGCAAGGCCTTCCTCGCTGATAAGCTGCATGTACCTGGCGAGACGGCCGGCCCTTATCTTGTAGATGCGTTCCTCGACAATCATGGCGTGACAGCTCCCATCAGGCGATCACCCGCGACTTTTCCCTGCCCGCTTCCTTCTCGCGCATCGCAAAAACGGGCATCACTTCCTTGATGAACAGCGCCAGCGATTTCTTCTGCACCTCAAACGGCAGGTCGAAGGCGAGGCCGAGGCAGAACTGGTCTACGCCCGCCGCTTCATAGACCATCAGCTTTTCGATCACCTCGTCCGGGGTGCCGAAAAGGAGATTGTCGCGGATCGACCGCGGATCGTAGTCGCCGCTGTTGCCAAGGGTGTCGTAAGAAACCGCTTCAGGAAAGCCGTTCTTCACCGTGCCGATGTTCTGGAAGAGGTTCTCGAAGCTGCGCCCATATTGATAGCTGTAGCGAACCGGCAGTTCCCAGTCCTCGGGACGTTCATACACGCAAGTGCGGCGCAGCATCATGAACCGCGGTCTCGGCACTTCGGGATGATCCTGGACCGCCTTCTTGAACTTGTCGCCGAGAATGCCGATTTCCGCGACCGGCCGCGACAACGGCGTGGAGAGGATGTTGTGGCCATTGCGCACCGCCCAATCGAATGTGCCGGGGTCACGCGCCGCCACCCAGATGGGCGGGTTGGGTTGCTGCAAGGGCTTCGGCACCGAGGTTGCCAGCGGGAAGTGGTAATACTTACCCTCGTGGGCGTAGTCGCCTGCCCATAATTTCTGGACTGCCGGCAGCAGTTCCTGCATGTAGGCGCCGCCTTCCTGTTGCGGGATGCCTCCCGCCATACGGTCAAATTCATACTGATAGGCGCCGCGGGCGATGCCGAATTCCAGCCGCCCTCCCGTCAGGTGATCGCAAAGCGCGGCCTCTCCCGCGAGACGGATCGGGGTCCAGTACGGCGCGACGATGGTGGCGGTGCCAAGCCGGATCTGTTCGGTATGAGCTCCCCACCAGACCAGCAACTGGAACGGGCCGGGCGCGATCGTGAATTCAATCGTGTGATGCTCGGGCGACCAGGCGGTCTCGAAGCCGCCGGCATCGGCCATACGCACCAGTTCCAGCGTCTCAGCCGCCACCTGGCGCATATCCTTGTCGGGACTGAACCTCTCCATGTTCAGGGAAACGGAAAATTTCATGGCAATGACCTTTTCGAATATTAGGGAACCGTCGGATGAGCGTCAGCGCAAACGGATTACGAACGGGTCCTGCGTGGCGCCGGAGTAGTCGATGACGACATTCTTCAGGCGGGAGAACTCGCGCATGACCTCGAAGCCCCCGCGCTTGCCGTAACCGCTCTCCTTGAACCCGCCGGAGGGTGACATGTAAGCAGCCGAGCGATACGTATTGACCCAGACCGTGCCGGCATCGACGTTGCGCGCAAAGCGAAGCGCCCGGTCGATGTCGCGGGTCCAGACACCCGCCGCCAGCCCATAATGGGTGTCGTTGGCAAGCCCAATCAATTCGCTTTCATTGTCGAACGGCACGACGCCCACGACCGGGCCGAAAATTTCGTCGCGCATGAAGCGCATGTCGTTGCGCGCATCCGCCAGAACCGTGGGCTCGTAATACCAGCCGCCGGAGAGGTCGTCCCGCCGCGGCCGGTGGCCTCCGGCAACCAGCCGCGCGCCATCGGCGACGCCGTAGTCCACATACTGCTCGACCTTGTCGAGTTGGGCAGCCAGCGCCAGCGGACCGATTTCCGTGTCCTCATCGGTCGGATGGCCGATACGCACGCGCCTGGTACGATCCGCCAGCTTTTCGACGAATGCGGCATAGATGGATTTTTCGACGAAACAGCGCGAGCCTGCGATACAGGTCTGCCCGGCAGCGGCGAACACGCCGGCAACCACGCCGTTCACCGCGCGCTCGATGTCGGTATCGGCGAATACGACATGAGGCGACTTGCCGCCCAGTTCCATCTGACACGAAACAAGTCGGCTGGCAGCGTTGGCGGCGATGCGGCGGCCGGTTGCCGTACTGCCCGTGAAGGCGATCTTGGCGACATCGGGATGCAAGGTCAGCGCTTCGCCCGCCGTAGCGCCCTTGCCGGTAACGACATTGAAAACGCCAGCCGGGAAGCCCGCTTTTGCAATCAGTTCGGCGAGGGCAAGGGTGGACGCGGAAGTATGCTCTGATGGCTTGACCACGACCGTATTGCCAATTCCCAGGCAGGGTGCGAGCGTGCCGGTCAGCAGCATCAGCGGTGAATTCCACGGCGAGATCATGCCCACCACGCCGATCGGCTCGCGCAGCGTGAAGTTCAGCATATCGAGCTTATTGACCGGTATGGTCTCGCCATGCAGCTTGTCGGCCATTCCGGCGAAATAGAGGTAGCTGTCCGGCGCCGCGCGCAGTTGCACACGCATCTCTTTCAGAAGCTTGCCGTTGTCACGCGTCTCGATGGCCGCGAGTTCATCGGCGTGTTCCGCGATGAGATCGGCCAACCGGCGCAGCAGCTTGCCGCGATCCGTCTGCGTCAGCCTGCGCCAGGCCGGATCGTGAAACGCTCTTTTGGCTGCCTGCACGGCGGCGTCGACATCATCCGCCCCGGCGTCGGCAACCTCATACCAAGGCGCCGCGTTCGTCGGATCGTAGCTCGGCATGTAGCGGCCGGACCGCGGCGCGAGGCGCTCCCCGGCAATGAAAAGATCCTGGCGCGATCCTTCGATCACCTTCAGCGTCAGGTCCATCATCTCATCCCTTCGCGGTTTCTCGGTCGCCGGCCAAGCCGTTAAGCGACCGCCACGGACGCGGGGCGCCGTCTATCATCGCCACCCGGCCGCCATCGCTGGAATCGACGTAGATCCCGAAGCGAGAGTCCGCGCGCTCATGCAGGTAACGGCGCAGCGTTGCGCGTATCTGCCTGATCGGAATGCTGTCCCAAGGCAGCTCTTCATGGGCAAAGAACCTCAGCGACGGCGACAAATCCGGAATTTCGCCAGGCGGGCCCGCGAGCGCGCCACGGTAAACGACATAACCGGGCTGCTGGTCGGCCACATCGAAGACCGAATAGAGAAACGCATCGCTGGTGAGCGGCGCAACCACGCCGCCGCCTTCGAAGCTGAGCATGTCGCCCGGCTTACGGTGCGTTGCCGTCGGCAGTTCCCAGCCTCCGGCGCCATCGTCGCGCAGCAGGATGCGGCCGTCATGCTCGACCAGGTAGCCGATGATCATGCGATGGGAAGGCGTCCAGCCAGGCGGCATCGGGTCTTCCACGCAGACATAGCGCCCCCGGCAAAACCCTAGCGGAGCGGCAGGGCTGGTGCCGAAAGCACGCACCCGGCCGATCAGGATCACATGGTCTCCCGCCTCGATACGGTCATGCACCGTGCAGTCGAACCAGGTAAGGCTGTCGGTGAGCACCGGCGAGCCCGTATGCACGGTAGTATGGGCTATCGTCTCGAACTTGGAGAGTGACTTCGAGGCGAAGAGGCTCGCCACCTCCTTCTGGCGCTCGTGCAGTACGTTGACGGCGAAGCCTTCGGCCGTGTTGAACGCCGGAAAGCTGCTGGCGCTCTTTCCTATGCAGACGAGCAGCAGCGGCGGCTCAAGGGAGACTGAGGTGAAGGAATTCGCAGTCATGCCGCGCGGCGAACCATCTTCGTCCCGCGTCGTCACCACCGTGATGCCCGTGACGAAGGTGCCGAACGTTCGCCGCAGTTCCACTGGATCGATCGTGCTCAGCTCTTTTTCCCTCTTGTCCGTCATGCGTCCTGCCTCTCCAGGAGGGTGGAAGGATAAAGGGACGTGAGAGAGGGTCTTCCTGCTCTACGCAGGAGAGGCGGCAGTCAGACTCCTAGGACACGAAGCAGAGACCGCATCAGACAGGTTGCTCCCGGGCAATGGTCTCGTTGAGGCGTATTGCCAGTTCAAGCGCGAACCGACGTTCGGGTGAATCGATCTCGATGCCAAACAGTTCCTGGATACGGTTCAGGCGATAACGAAGCGTAGTAACATGCAATTCCATCGCGTCCGCGCAGGCCTGGCTGCGGCAACCGTGCTCCAGAAAGACGGTCAGGGTCCTGATATAGTCCGTTGCATGCGCCTCGTCGTGACGCACGACCGCGCCAATGGCGATATCCACGAACGACCTCACTTCCTTGCTGTCGGCCGCCGAAAGCAGCAGCGGAAAAGGACCGAAGTCCTGGGGCGCAAGCAACCCGGTACGGTTGAAGCGGACGGCAAGACGGATCATGCGCTCGCATTCAAGCCATGCCTGGGGATAGTCGTGAATGCTCGAACAGGTCTTACCCGCCACGATGATCGGCTTGGTGCCGATCAGCCACTGCGTTTCCTCGATCAGCTTGCGCACAAACGTCTTGACCACCGTGTCCGCGTCGCGGGGCGCGTCGGGAATGCGGCACAGAATGATCTCGCCCAATGCGGCGGCGGTCGCCTGCGGCGCCAATTGGCCGGCGAGCCGCATGATGGAGCGGTGCAGTTCGGGTATGGTCTTGCCCTTTTCCGGCACAGTTTCCGGGAGGCCGATCGCGACCAGCCTGGCGGTGGCGTTTACGTCAATGCCGAGCCGGCGCGCCCGCGCCGTCAAATCGTCCACGTTGCGCCAGTTGCCGGAAACGATTTCCATGAACAATTCGCTGGAAGTCTGCGATTCCGTCTGGAACCGTAAATGGCTGCGCATCAACTGGACGCTGAGCGCGAACCGAGCGCTCTGAAGAAGAAGATGATCGAGGTCGCCGAAATTGGCGTCGAGCGAAAACACGATCAGCGCCCCTACCGTCTTGCCATCCACGACCAACGGCTCCACCGCCGCCGGCAGGTTGAGGTGATGGCCGCCGCAGTTCAGGTACAGCTTGCGCATTTCAAGCCCGGCCTGGTCCGAGATATCGCGAGCAAGACGGAGAAACTGGCGGCTCATGCAATCGTCCATCTCCTCGCGCCAGCGGTCGGTGTCGATGAGGTCCGGCTTGGGCGAACGTCCGGCAACGACCAGGTTGGCAGTCAGATCCACCACGACGATTGCGTTCGGCAGGAAGGTTTCGACCATGGAAGCCGCGGATGCGACGGAACCGTCCGACAGGACCTGGTGCATCAGGGAGGAATGCGCGGCAAGTGCGTTTTGGAGTTGCGCGGCGGCAGCATGTTCCGCCCTTAGCCTGTGGGCCTTGTCCACGGCTATGGCGCCCAGATGGACGATCGTCTGCAGGAATGCGAGATCGGCCGCTGACAGATCGACAACGTCGCGCGACTGCACCGACAAGACCATCGCGCGATCTTCCATGTCCCGGCAGCCCAGAGGCAAAACCACGACAGTGCGATAACCGCGCTGGATTGCCTCTTCCCGATAGCCCGGAAATTCGATGCTCTCCTGGGCATCGCGAATGATCACCGGATCATTGCGGGTCAACGCGATGAGGGATGGGCTTGTCGCCAGCGTCCAGCGGTTGCGATAGGACTTCGTCAACTGGCTAGGATCATGCCGGGTCACGACCACAGCATTGCCATCCGCCTGATCGATGCTCATCACCGCCGCCATCGACCAGGCATCGTGCTGGCATGCCGCATCGACAAGGTGCTGCAGCGTTGTCTCGAGGTCGACGCTGGAATTGATGAGGCTGGTCACGTCGCGCAGGACGCGTGACAGCGGGCGATCCAAAGCGCTCAACAGAACCTCGCTGCTTGCCGGTACTCGATCGTTACATAGCCTTCCTGGTCGATGGCGCGCCACAGTCATATTCGTTACCGGGGGTCATGCCGCCGCCATATGGCCGGCATGGATAGGATCGACCTTGCCGGCTGTTCGCGAAAGGTTTGGCAGGCCTTCAAAGCGACATGATGACCGACTTGGTCTCCGTATAAAGGTTCAGCCCTTCCTGTCCCCGTTCCCTGCCCCAGCCGGATTGCTTGAAGCCGCCGGTGGGTATCGCCGCGTCCACCGAGCCGTGTACGTTGACCCCGATCCGGCCCGCGCGAATTCGCCGTACCATCTTGTGGGCGACGCTCAGGTCCCGCGTCCAGACGCTGCCAGCTAGTCCGAAGATGCTGTCATTCGCCTGCCGCGCGATCTGTTCCAGGTCGTCGTCATCGAAGCTCATGGCGCACAGGACAGGACCGAAAATCTCTTCCTGCACCACCGCCATGTCGGGTCGGGTATCGGTCAGCACCGTCGGCGCAATGAAGTTGCCTTCATTGCCTATCCGCGTGCCGCCAAACGCCACCGTTGCACCGGCGCTCCTGCCCTGCTCGATATAGCTCATGACGCGGTCGCACTGGACCGGGGAAATGACCGGCCCCATCTGGACGCCTTCGCTGAGGCCATGACCAACGCGGATGTTCCCCGCCCGCTGGCCGATCCCATCCACGATCTGGTCGAACACCTTCTTGTGGGCGAACAGCCGCGATCCTGCGGTGCAGACCTGGCCGCTATTGGCAAAAATGCCCTGCGTGACACCGGGAATGGCAACCGACATGTCAGCATCGGGAAAGACGATGACGGGCGACTTCCCTCCCAATTCGAGCGACACTTTCTTCAAATTGCCCGCGGCAGCCTTGACGATGATGCGGCCGACCTCGCTGGAACCCGTAAAGGCAACCTTGTCGATCTGGGGGTGCGAGGCTATCGCTGCGCCCGCCGTAGGTCCAAAACCGGTCACGATATTGATCACGCCGGCGGGAATGCCGGCCTCCTGGACCAGTTCACCGAAGCGCAGCGCCGTCAGCGGCGTCTGCTCCGCCGGCTTGAGCACGATCGTGCAGCCGGTGGCCAGCGCCGGAGCTACCTTCCAGGCCAGCATGAGCAGTGGCGCATTCCACGGAATGATCTGCCCGACGACGCCGACCGGCTCGCGCACCGTGAAGGCATGGTACTTGTCCGGCGCAGAGATCGAAATGGTTTCGCCTGTGATCTTGGTCGCCCAGCCCGCCATGTAGCGGAACATATCCACGCTGAGCGCGACGTCGGAATTCCGGGCATTGGCAAGCGGCTTGCCATTGTTGAGAACCTCCAGTTCGGCCAGTTCATCGGCGTTCTGTTCCAGCAGATCCGCCAGTTTCCAGATGAGACGTCCACGTTCGCTGGGCGTGATGCGGCTCCATGGGCCTTCTTCAAAGGCCCGCCGCGCAGCTTTGACGGCATTGTCGATATCGGCGGCGCCGCCCTCCGGAACCTGTGCAATTATGCGTCCCGTGCCCGGATCATATGTGTCGAAAATCTTCCCGGACTGAGCCGGCACCCATTTTCCATCGATAAGGAGTTTTTTCTCCTGGCGTAAAAAGGAAGCCGCCTTCTCTCCAATTCGGAACTGATCAGCATGTGTGTTCATCGAATTCTCCATAGGTATCGGGAAGCGCCTTGCCCGGATTCGTTCAAGGGCGTCCATCTGAAGCGCCCTCGTTAAAGCTTGTCACTCGATCACGAAGTGGTCGGGTCCGACCGCGCGAGGCTGCCGCTTCGGCGGAATGAAATCGAGCGGCCGCACGGGAGACGGCAATTCCGTCACCGGCTTGCCGATCAAGCGGTGCCTGTCCGCGGCCGGCTCCGGGTTCGGCACCGCTGCCATCAGCTTCTGGGTATAGGGATGTTTCGGATTCCCTATCACCTCGCGGCTGGGCCCGATCTCCACGATCTCGCCAAGATACATGACCGCCACGCGGTGGCTGACACGTTCGACAATGGCCATGTCGTGACTGATGAAGAGGTAGGACAACCGCAGGTCCTCCTGCAACTCAAGCAGCAGGTCGATCACCTGCGCCTTTACCGAAACGTCGAGCGCCGAGACAGCCTCGTCGGCTATAATGACCTTCGGGTCGAGCATCAGGGTCCGCGCAATGCAGATTCTCTGGCGCTGTCCGCCGGAAAACTCGTGCGGAAGACGGGTGATCATCGACGGTTCGAGGCCGACACGCTCCAGAAGATGTTTCGCCTTGTCCAGGGCCTTGGCCCTGGTCGCCAGCCCATGGCATAGCAGGGGCTCAGCCAGGATCGCACCGACGTTTTGCTTCGGGTCCAGGGAACTGAACGGATCCTGGAAGATCATCTGCACATTGCGCCGGAGATCCGAAAGATCGGACCTGTTGTCGCGCCGCACCGTGCGTCCGTCGAAGACCACCTCGCCGGAATCCGGAGGATTGAGAAACAGGATGCTGCGTCCGGTCGTCGACTTGCCGCAGCCGGACTCGCCAACCAGCGACAGCGTTTCTCCAGGCATGATGTCGAAGCTCAGACCCTCGACGGCATGGAGACGCCCCACCTTGCGACGCATCGCCCCGCCACGCACGTCGAACCGGGTCACCAGCTTGCGCACGCTCAAAACCGGCTTCGGAACAACATCCTTGGCAGGCGCGCGGTAGGAGCGGGCGACGCCTTGCCCCAGGCGGGGGACCGCGTCGATCAGCATCCTCGTATAGTCCTCGCGCGGACGCTCGAAAACGTCCTTTACTGCTCCCGTCTCCACCACGCGTCCCTTGTGCATGACCATGACGCGGTCGGCGATGTTGGCCACTACGCCCATGTCATGCGTGATGAACAGGATCGCGGTGCCGGTATCGCGCTGGACCTCGTTCAGGAGATCGAGGATTTGCGCCTGTATCGTCACGTCGAGCGCTGTTGTCGGCTCGTCGGCGATAAGCAGCTTCGGCGAGCACGCCAATGCGATGGCGATCATGATCCGCTGCCGCATCCCCCCGGAGAACATGTGAGGATAGTCATTGAACCGCCGCCGCGCGTCAGGAATGCGAACGCGGTCGAAAAGCCGGATGCCCTCCTCCCGCGCCTCGGCATCGCTTAAGGGTCGATGCTGGCGCAGCATTTCCTTGATTTGGGTGCTGACCTGCAGAACCGGGTTCAGGCTCATCATCGGTTCTTGGAAGATCATGCTGGCAATGCCGCCACGCACCCGCCGCAATGTCGATGTCGACGCCCCCACTACTTGCTGGCCATCCACGATGACCGAACCGGTCACTTGGGTATTGCCGGAAAGCAGTCCCATGATCGTCATGGAGGTGACGCTCTTGCCGGACCCCGACTCGCCGACAAGCGCCAGCGTCTCGCCAGCATGGATGGCCAGATCGACATCATGCACCACCTGATGCTTGCCGAAAGCGACGTTGAGGCCTTTTACCTCGACCACTGGATCGGATTTCCGTTCACTCATGAGTTTGGCGCCGGTGCAACAGTGAAGCCCGCCTGCGAGCGAGAGCGCTCCGAAGTTGGAGCCCAGGTGAGCATTTCGAGCGCGTACAGCGCATCCAGCGTCTCGCGCGACAGGGGAATGCCCTTCTGGTGCGCCATGGCGATCTTTTCCCGAGGCCGAACGGCAACGTGCCCGGACGCCTTCAGTTCAGGCCTGCGGGCGCTGACCATGAGAAGCGCGCAGCCCGGCGTCAGCCCGGCGGCGTCGATCGATTCCAGAACCGCCGTGTCCTCACCGAGGAGCGCCGCCAGGGCATCCCGGCCCCGGCCCGAATAAAGCGCACCCCGTGCGTCGGGGTCAGCCAACAGCCAGTCGAAGGTTCCATCCCTGGCGATGATGCCGATAGAGGAGAGATTGTAGTCCATCGCACCGACCAGCGTGGCCGGAACAAGCGACAGCTCGGTCGCCGCCAATATCCGGCACATTTCCCATTTGGCGCCGCCTGCATGCGCGGCGAGAGCATCGATCGCGGCAGGTCCCGTTTCCAGAAATGAAACGCCGGCGGCGTCCAGCATCGTGAGCCCGTTCGATTTCCGGTAGCGGAAGCCATGGGAGGGCCGCGGTCCCGCCTGGCGAATTTCATCCAGAATAGCCGGATCGAGCGCCGCACCTGTTGCAACGAGATGAGCGCCCCGGTCAGCGGTTCCGAACGCGTAGCCCAGCGCCCTGAGCGACCACGGCAGGACGCGAGTCAGTTCGGAATAGGCAACAAACATGCTCGTGCTCACAGGGCGACCTCATTCTCATGCTTGCGAACCCGGGAACCCGGCCTGTCAGGCTCGAGGAATTCCGAAGGCAGCGGCTGGTCTTGGAAGAAAGTCCCCCGCACATAGCGGATGCTGAGCGGCGTCGAGCCGCGAATGCCCAGCGACGCAAGGAAAAACCGTATGAGATCGGCGGGGACGAAATCGCGATGCGCGAGCGGATCGCGTATTTCCGCATAGAGCAGGCCATCCAGATATTGCACCCGCGAAATGGCGTAATGCAAGTCCGGATGGTCGAGGACGACGTCGCCGGCGCGCTCCTTGTCACCACGGCTGACCAGCACCGCCGCCAGCCTCTGGATCAGTCCGATATGATCGATGAAGGATTCGAAACGCTCGTGCGGGTCGATGACCCGCTCGCCGCGCCTTTGTTCGCCATTGTCGATCGAATGGTACCAGAAGTGCTGATGGGTTTCGGCAAGCGTGCGGTCGGCGGTGAGAGCCCAGACGTAGTTCCTGCGCAGGATCTCGCGCAATTCAGCGACCGCCATTGCTGGCTGCAATTGCCGCTTGCGGGCTGCGCCGATCTGGAAATAGGGCGCGATGGCGTCACAAAAGTCCGGTACCACGTCGAGAAGTACGCTGTGGAACTGCTCACTGGTCTCGCCATCCATGACTTCTGCGACGTGCGCAGCAACGTCGCCCCAGCACCGAAACTGTCCTTCGCGCAGGCTTGCCGATATGCGTGTCAGGTTCTCGATGATGGTTTCGTTGGCCACCACGTAGTCCTGCGTCTGTGGGTCGGTCTGCGCATAGATGCGGATGGTGCTCTCTATCGAGCCGCGGACAACTGAAATGCTTCCCGCATCGACCGGCAGGCTTTTTGCGTAGCCAAGAGCCGCCTCGCGTACGGTCACCCATGTGGCGACCCAATGCGGCCAGCGCTGGAGGGCAACGCACATGCCCTGGCCTGAGGAGTTGCCTATTCCAAGCCCGCGCGCGATCGAAATGTCGAGCTGCGCTGCGTCCGGATTGCGCCGCCGCGCCACGGCATTGACGAGATCGATGGAGACGAGCCGCACCAGGTAGATGGCGAAGATATCCGCAAAGAACGGGTGCGCCAGCGGATGCCCCTCGGGAATGCCCGGATAGGAAACCGTGCCATTCCGGCCGCTGCTTTGAAAGCCACCGTTCCGCATGAGATAGGCGATGCCGAGCTCGGGGGCGGGCTGTTCGCCGCGGGACAGTGCTTCGACTACGGCGTCGAAATGCCGGCTGCTGCGATTGGCCGGGGTCCAGCCGACCACATCCGAATCCGTACGCATCTGGCCTTCAGCCTTGATGTCGAACGTTTCAAATTCCCGCTCGATACGCTGTTGGCTGGCAAGATTGACGAAGAGCGCGCCGAACATGTCACGGTCCGCGCCATCGGAGCGGCGTCCGACTTTTTCGATTCCGTCCCATGGATATGCTCGGGCAATATAGGAGAAGGAATGGCCTTCCGCGTCGATCCGGTAGACGAATCTCGCCGCGCCGTCATCGCCGCATTCCGCCGAGATCATCCTTATCTGCCAGCGTTCGCGAACGATCCTGCGCAACAACATGTCGGCAAAACTGACGCGCGAAGCCTTGAAGCAGCGAAGGTTCTCCACACGCATCAGAACATCCGCCGGCCGCATCCATCGCCGCGCTTTCAGGGCACCTTCCCGGCCGGCAAACTCCTGCAGGCGTTGTTCTATGAATGCCGGCAGCGGCGGCTCGATCTGGTTAGACGTCATTTCCCTGTTCCAATCAGCGATCATTGCGGGACGCGGCCTCGTTCATGCTCGACCCGACAAGATAAAATGTGAAAACTGTAAGGGCGACGGCAGCGCCCGGCCCGAGGCTGAGCAGCGGCAGGATCGGCAGGAACATCGAACCGTCGCGTACCATGCCGCCCCAGTCCGGAGCCGGCGGAGGAACGCCCAGCCCCAGGAAGCTGAGGCTTGCGGAGGTGAAGATCGCGAAGGCCACATTGATTGCGAACTGCGCCCACACCACGCGCATCGTGTTTGGCATGATATGATGGCGGATGATCCAGAAAGAGCTTGCGCCCGTGGCGCGCGCAGCTTCCACGAAGACCATTTCCCGGACGACGAAGACCTGACCACGAACCAGCCGGGCGACCGTCGGCGCGGTGACGACACCCAGCGTGACCGCCAGGTTGACCACCGATGGCCCGAGCATCGCGGTGATGATCAATGCGAGAACGAGCCCCGGCAAGGCGATGAAAATGTCGATGATCTGGACGAGGACAAAATCGATCCAGCCACGGAAAAATCCGGCGATCAGGCCAATGGGGGCGCCGATCAGCACAGCCACTATGGCCGCCGAAGCGCCCACCTGCAGTGAAACCCTTGTTCCGTAGATGACGCGCGACAGCACGTCCCGGCCAAGTTGATCCGTGCCAAGGATGTTTTCAGCCGAAGGCGGGCCGAGGACGTTTACCGTCGTGGCGGTCGGGTGCAGGGGCGCGATCAAGGGCGCGAACACCGCGATCAAAGTGATGATCACCAGAAGCGTCAGGCCAAGGACCAATCGGAATGGAAGTTTTCTCATTGGATGCTAAGCCGATGTTCGCACGAGCGGATTGACGAGGCTGTAGGTCACGTCCGCCACAAGGTTGAGGATCATCACGCCGACGATGATCACCATTCCAACCGACAGCATGACAGGAAAATCCCGGGACGAGATCGCTTCCACCAGAAGCCGGCCCATGCCCGGCATCGAAAAGACGGTTTCGGTGACGACCGCGCCGCCAACCAGTTGTCCAAGCGAAAGACCGGCATAGGTGATCAAGGGCAATATGCTGTTGGGCAGAATGTGCCGGTAGGAAATGCGCGCCTCGGACAGCCCCTTCGAACGCGCGGCCTGGATGTAGAGGCTGCCTTTCACCGACTGGTATTCGGCTTTATAGACGAGCGTGAAGGAGCTGAAATAAAAGGTCGTAAGCGTGATGACGGGCAGGATCATGTGGATGAGATGCTGCCCGGCGCCCCGTGACCACGGCGACCATCCGGTCGTCGGCAGCCAGCGGAGCTGAACCGAAAAAAGGTAGATCAGCAGCAGTCCGAGAAAGAAATTGGGCACGGTGATGCCGACGATGCTGACGGCGGCGGTGAGCCGCTCCACCAGCTTTTTCATGAACGTCGCCGAATTGATCAGCGTGGCCCCCAGGAATGCGATGAGGATCGCCCAGGATGCCAGCTCAAGCGTTAGAGGAAGGGCATCCGCGATCATTTGCGCGACAGGCTGTTGGGTGGAATAAGACCGGCCCAGGTCGCCCGACAATGCGGCGCTGATCCAGTTCCAGTAACGCGACAGGATGGGCTGGTCGAAGCCTAGCTTCGCGTTGAGTTCGGCGATCGATTGAGGGGATGCGTTCTCCCCCAGCATGATCGCCGCCGGCGTCCCCAGAAAGGACGTCACCGACGTGAACAGCAGAAACGTCAGAACGATAACGTTCGGAACCATGATCGCTATGCGGGAAAGTACAAGCGCAAGCATGCCGGCCTCAGTTCATCGCGAAGGATTGAAGAAGCGTCTCCGGGGAGCCCGTCTCGCAAAGCGGGCGGTTTGGGGCACATCCGATGGGCGGCGGTCATAATGGCGATCAAGTTCCTCTACCGGTTGCAGGCGGGACCGGGTCTACCCGCGCCAGACGCCGCGGCGCGGCGCGCCGCGGCAAAGCATGAAGATCAGGCCTGCGTTTTCCAGACGTAACGGAACCGCGGGATCTCGTCCGGCATCGGAGCGAACCCTTTGACGGTGTTGCGCATGGCGTTGAATTCGATGCTGAACCCGACGGGCATGTAAGGCAGATCGGCAGAAATCTGACGCTGGATCTTTTCGTACAATTCCTTGCGGCGCGCCTGATCGGAAATTACCCGCGCTTCATCGATCCATTTGTCCACTTGGTCATTCTTGTAGCCCGTGGAGTTCGCGGTGCCTTTGCTGGAGAAGAGATAGTGGATCAGGCCGTCGGGATCCGCCCGTTGCGTCCAGCGCATCGGCGTGAAGCGTATCTCGCCTGAGACCGCCTTTGCGTAGTAGTCGCTTTGGGGGACCGGCTCGAGCTCAATGTTGAGGCCGATCGCGTCGAGGTCTTCCTTGGCAAGTTCGGCAAAGCGTCGCAGCGTATCGCCGCTTGGCGCCGCAAGCTTGATGGTGGTGCCCTTCAGGCCGGAATCAGCCACGATCTTGCGCGCCTTTTCCGGATCGTATTCGTAGTGCACCAGATCGGTTGGGGTCCACCACAGGCCGTCTGGCGTGAAGCTGTCGGAAATCTTGCCTTGCCCCGCCCATATGATCTGGTTGATGCGGTCGCGGTTGAGGCCATGCGCGATGGCCTGGCGTAGTTCCGGCTTGTTATATGGCTCGGCGTCCCACCGCCACTGGTAGGAATACCAGACGCCACCCTTCGACGGCACAAGCTCGATGTCCGGGCTGGCCTTGGAAAGGCGCGTATCCAACGGATCAAGCTGGCTTATGAAATCCAGTTCACCGATGGCCATGCGCTGAATGCCGACGACGTTCGTCGGAATGTCATGGAAGGTAATGCCGTCGAGATATGGCATTCCCTTCTGCCAATAGCTGTCGTTCTTGGTGAGCGCGATGCGTGACCCGCGCACCCATTCGCCGAAAACGAACGGACCGGTCCCGACAGGATTGGAACCGACGTCGCTGCCGTATTTCTTGGCCGCAGCTGGCGAAGCCATCAGCCCTGCGCGGTCGGCAAACAGCGCCAGCAGGGGCGGATAAGGTTCCTTCATGTCGATGGCGACGGTGAATTCGTCCAGCACTTCGACATTCTTGACGCCTTCCAGCAACTTGAGCTGCGATGAGTTGCCTTTCGGATCGAGACGTGCATCAAGGTTCCATTTCACGGCCTCGGCGTTGAACGGTGTGCCGTCATGGAACTTCACGCCTTCCTGCAGCTTCAGGACCACGCGCTTGCCGTCGTCCGAAAACTCCCAGCTTTTCGCCAGGGCAGGCTTCAGGGAGAAGTCCGCCTCGGTCTCGAGAAGCGTATCGAATATCAGGAAAAGGATCTGCCGCTCGGTCCATTGCGACGACTGAAGCGGGTCGAGCGTGCGGACGTCGCTGATGAAGCCGACGTTGAGCGTGCCGCCGGTGACCGGCTGGGTATCTTGAGCCAGCGCTACCGCCGGCAAAGAGGCCACGATTGCGAAGCCGCTGACGGCGGCCATAAATTGCCTTCTATCCATGACAAATCCTCCGTTGGTTCAGTTCCCGATATTATCGGCATTGCCGTTATTGGCCTCCGGGCAAGGACCCGGAGGCTTGCGCGTTATTTGCTCTCGGCTGGCAGCGGCCGGCCGGCCTGATCGACTCCCATGATCCGCATGTCGTTGAACCGATCGCCGATGCGATGGTGCGGACGCCCGCCGCTCGCGGCGCCCAAGGCGATGACGATCTCGTCATGCGCAGGCGCGTCGGGAATGGTGAATTCCACGGTCAGAAAATGAGCGCGGCTTCCCTTCTTCTCAGCGTCCTTGTGGGTCAAGGGAACGGTGAGCGCGGTGCCGGCGCCGGCACGCTTGTTCGTGAACGGGAGAAAGGAATCGCCACCAGCGGCGATGCGGAAGACATTGCCGAAATGCAGCGTGTGGATCAGGCCGGCCGCGTGTTCGACTTCGCCGTCCGTCCCGGTCACCGCGCACTTTCCAAACGCTTCTATCCTGTCCGGACCGCCCATGATCGCCACCAGGCGAGGCACGAGGGCATCCGTGAGAGCCTTGGCGTGCTCCATGATGTGCGGCTGCAGGTCCTCGACGAATGCCGATCCTGCCCAGGGATTGCGGATTACCGCCGCGCAGGCGGCCATGCGAAGCGGAACCGGCGCGACGCGCCCCCCTTCGATAAGCGTGTCCTCGACGAAATCGACGATCTTGCGGATCAGGACCCCAGTCATTTTTCCACTCCGCCGGCTGCGAGTTCGGCAAGCACGCGGTTGGCAATGCGATGGCATTCGACGCCGACAGGAACGCCGCAATAAATCGTGAGATGGGTTATCAACGCGTCCAGCTCGTCACGGGTGACCCCGTTGCGAAGGGCGCCGCGAAAATGCAGTTCCCACTCATGCATGCGGTTGAGCGCGGCAATCATGACGATGTTCAGCATGCTGCGGGTCCTGGCATCCAGCCTGTCGTCACCCCAGGCCGTTCCCCAGCAATATTCTGTGATAAATGACTGAAAACCCTTGGAAAACTCGGTTGCCTTGCTCAGCGAATTTTCAACATATTCGCTGCCGAGCGTCGCCTTGCGCCGCTCCAGCCCACGCTCAAATAGCGTCTCGTTCATTCGTCTTCCCTTCATTTTCAGCGTGGACGCAAAAGGAACTCGCGGACATGGTCGGACACCAGCTTGGATGCCTCGACCAGGACGCTGTGCTTCAGGCCGGCCAGAATGCGTAATTCCGAATCGGGGATCAGCCGGTGCATCGTCTCGGCCATCCGGACATTCGACCCCTGATCGAATTCGCCCGTCATCACCAGCGTTGGCTGTCTGATCTCGGGAAGCCGATCCACCAGTTCGGTAAGGCCGAACACCCGATACGCCTCCAGGTAAGACGGCACGTGGACAGCCTTGAGCTCGGCAATTCGCCGCTCGATCACATCGGGATGGCGCTCGGCGAATTCCTTGGTGAACCAGCGGTCGTGCGCAGCACCAACGACTGCGTCCATACCGCCGTCGCGGATCATCTGCAGGCGCGCCACAACCTTCTCACGTTCGGCGGGGGTGCGCCCCGCAACTGCGGAAAGAAGCACGACGCGCTCAAACCGGTCCGAATAGGAACAGGCCAGTTCTTGCGCGATCAAGCCCCCCAATGAAAAGCCGACCAGATGGGCTTTGCGCACGCCGGCGTCGTCCATCACCCGAACGATATCGGCGGCAAACTTCTCGACGGAATATTCCGAATCGATGTGCGCGGACTGACCATGACCGCGCAGGTCGGAGCGAATAATGTCGAAGCTGCCCTCCAATTGGAGGCTGACGTCCTCCCAGCTTTGCAGGTTGGCGCCGACACCGTGCACCAGCACGAGAGGATGGCCCTTACCGCTTCTCTCATAGGCGATGAGATCGTCTTTGGTGCGCATCGGCGCCATCCCAGGTCCCTCGTTCGAACTCGATTTTTTTGGTATACCGACAGACAGGCATATGGTCAACCGTATTTGAATCGGCTACTTGTGATGAAAGAGTCGAACGCGTAGCTGTCATGGAAGGAACGACGGGAGAGGACGCCGCGATGCATGAATGGACGGACTGGTCGATTGCGGATTCGCCGACATTGCGCGAGCAGACCGTTGTCACGCTGCGCGAGGCGTTGTTCAACGAAGTGTTCAAGCCGGGTGACAAGCTGGTGGAACGGAAGCTTGCCGAGCAGACCGGCGTAAGCCGCACAAGCATTCGGGAAGCGCTGAGCCAGCTTGAGTCCGAAGGGCTTGTGACTCGGGTAGCCGGCAAGGGCATGTTCGTGACCCGCTTGTCGGAACGGGAAGTCCGGCAGATCTACGAGGCCCGCGCAATCCTGGAATCGGCCATGGCGCGCCTGTTTGTCGAACGGGCCAGCCAGGAACAAATGGACGAATTGGCGCGGCGTATTTCGGAAGCAGGCGAAACCGACACCTCCGAGCTTGCCAGGCAGCATGCCGAGAAGCTCGACGCGGTGTGGGACATCATCATGCAAGGCGCAGGCAACGACATCACCAGGCAAATGACCTTTCTCCTGCATGGCCGCGTCACCTATCTGCGCACCGTCACCACCCGCGTCGCCTCGGCTGAACGGCGCAGGAATACGATGGCCTTGCTCCACGGCATTTTCGACGCGCTGCGCGCGCGCGATGCCGACCTCGCCGAAAAGCTCACGCGCGGGTATGTCGAAAGATCCGCGGCTTTCGCGCTGTCGCTGCTGCGGGACTCTGGGCAGAACGCCAAATCCTCATCACGCAAGCAACGGATCGACACATGAACTATGTCAGGCTCGGCAAGAGCAATCTGAAGGTATCCCGGCTATGCCTCGGCGCGATGGGATTCGGATCCGCGGGATGGCGGGCCTGGGTGCTCGATGAGAAGGCGTCGGCGCCGATCGTTGCGCGCGCCCTCGACCACGGCATCAACTTCTTCGACACCTGCGACTTCTATTCGGCTGGCGAGAGTGAACGCATTCTCGGCCAGATACTCGTTCTCAAGCAGCCGCGCGACAGCTTCGTCATCGCCACCAAGGCGGGAAACCCGATGGCCGCGCATTGCAACGGCCGCGGCTACTCCAGAAAGCACCTGTTCAAGGCAATCGACGATTCGTTGGTCCGCCTTGGAACCGATCACGTGGACCTCTTCCAGACGCATATCTGGGACAAGGACACCGACCTCGACGAACTGGTCGATGCCATGGCGGATATCGTGCGCGCCGGAAAGGCGCTCTATGTAGGCGTCACGACGATGCCCGGCTGGACACTCGCAAAATGCCGTGCGGCTGCCAGCGCACGCGACCTTCCGGCATTCATCTCGATGCAATGCGAATACAATCCCGCTCACCGGGAGTGCGAGCGGGAACTGCTTGCCTACTGCCGCCACGATGATGTTGCCCTGATACCGTTCAGCCCGATCGCGCGCGGCTTCCTTGCCGCGGACCGCCGCAATCCCGGCCAGCAGACGGCGCGCACGAAAAGCGACGACTATACGCAGAGATATTACCACCGCGACGGCGACCACGCCGTGCGCGAAGCCGTCGCTGCCGTTGCCGCCGACATCGGAAAGACACCGGCGCAGGTGGCTCTCGCCTGGACATTGGCGCGCCCCGGCATTACCGCGCCCATCTTCGGAGCGACCTCGACAGACCATGTCGACGAGGCAGTCGCGGCATTGGACATAGTGCTTACGCCCGAACATATCGACCGCATCGACGGGGCTTACGAGCCACGGCCGCTGAACGCCTCAGGCCACTGAATGAAGCACAATGCTTGCGGTAAGCTGATATGCTTGTGAAATTGCACTCGTTCGCGCACGTTTCAAGGGAGCAAATCCGCCGTGTATGATCTGCGAGTCCATGCTCCGCCGCGCCTGTACACGCAGGTGGCCGATACCATCCGCAACGCCATCGTCGTCGGAGAACTGGCGCCGGGAGAGCGGCTGGTGGAGCGCACGCTTTGCGAGCGCATGGGCGTTTCGCGGACGTCGCTCAGGGAAGCGATGCGCGAGCTCGAGAACGAGGGCCTGGTCACGAACCTGCCCAACCGGGGGCTTATCGTCTCTGTCGTCGATCCCAAGATCGCGAAGGACATTTTTGACCTTCGCGAGGCGCTGGAGGCGCTTGTATGCAGGTTGTTTTGCGAGAATGCGACTGACGATCATATCACGCGTTGTCGGGGCGTGTATGACGAGCTGATGGAAACCTATCGCGTCGGTGTGGCGCGCGAAATGATAGCTGCAAAGACTAGATTCTACGACGTCTTGATAGCGGGCGCGAACAATTCCGAGGCGGAACGGATGCTTCGAAGCATCCATATGCGGGCCTCACAGTTGCGCATGATTTCTCTTTCCGATGCAGAGCGGCGAAAGGCATCTCAGGAAGAGCTGGCAGCCCTGCTCGACGCCCTGGTGAACCGCAGGGCATCGGATGCCGAGCGGCTTGCAAAAAAGCATGTACGCAAAGCCGCCCAGTTCGCGCTCGGGATGATCGAACAGCTTGAAAACCAATCCGTCAGCTGATCGGCGGCGCTTGAAAGCGCGAGACGCCGCCCGTCCGCCGCTACCCGCGGCGACGGTGAAGGAGAATTATGTCGTGGCGGGCGGCATCCGTACGCGCTATTTCGAAGCTGGCAGCGGACCGGCCGTGATCCTTCTGCACGGCTCGTCACTGGCGATCGATGCCTGGTCCACCTGGCACAACACCATCCCGGCACTCGCGCATGACTTCCGGGTGCTGGCGCCCGATCTGGTCGGCTTCGGTCTCTCGGATGCGCCGGTGGACGGGAAACACGTTCCCCGCCTCGAAAGGCGGCATCACGTTTCAGCCTTCATCGAAGCGCTCGGCATTACCCGATGCGCGCTCGTCGGCCATTCCGAAGGCGGTTTCATCGCGGCAATGCTCGCCGTTGAAAAGCCGGGTCTGGTCGATAAGGTGGTCGTCGTGAGCAGCGGTGCGACCTCCCCGCGCCTCGGCGGAAATGAGGACCACACTTGGCAGGCAGCAGCGGCAGCAGCGTATAATGTGCTCGAGGGATGCGACACCGAGGAAGACTTTCTGCGAACCAATGCGAGGCTAAGCACGAAGAATCCGCCGGAGTTCGTGGAGCTGCTAAAAAAGAACTACCGCCTGGCCTGCGAGTCCGGTCAGTTGGAGCGCTTCAAGCAGGCTGCCCGGAAAAAGGACGACACCGAATATACCCAGATCCAGGAGGACCATCTCCTTCCGCATTTGCCCACCATGCAGGCCAAGCTGTTCATAGCCTGGTCAGGCTGCGACGAAACCGTGCCGGTGGCGCGCGGCATCAAGCTGCTGGAACGCGCGCCGCAAGCCGACATGCACATTTTCGCCAATGCCGCTCACATGGTCATGATCGATCGCCCACGCGAATTCAATGGAGTTGTCCGGGACTGGCTTGGCAGCTAGCGCCGGTCAAAAAACCGTCCAGCTTATGACCCACAGCAAGTCGTCCCAAGAGGGCCGCCATGCCGCGGGAGGATGTCCTCGGGCGTGCGCCCTCACTCCCTCGCCACCAGGTAACGCGCTTCCGAGTCGTAGAGCAGCCCGCCATAATGCTGCCCGAGGTCGGACATGCCAGCCGTGGCGCCCACCACCTCCTGGCCGCGTGCCGTAGAGCCACCCGTAATGATGAACGAGCGCGCGCGGCATCCACGGCCATGTTTCGCACAATCCGTTGACGAAAGGCTCAAAGCCCGCGGTCGGCATGTTGCCGCCCGGCAGCGGCACACTCGCGGTCCAGTCGCCCCCATCTGCGGAAAGATACGTTCGAGGCGATGGAGGCCGCGCTCGGCCAGTTTCCGGAAGGTCGTGATCTTGCCGTCGAAGACATTGAACAGTGGCGCGCCCCCAGTCTCGTCAAGGTCGAAGACGTAGTCGCGCGTAACCGCCGAAAGGGTTCCCATTGCCGTCGTCGAACAACAGCCGCACGCCCGAGAACGCATACAGCAAGTCCTGGCGGCGCAGCTTCTCTTTGAAGTAGCGGTTCACGGCCGCGCTCAAACATTCGATCTCGGTCTGGTCGATCTGCACCGCTTCGGCAGCACCCTCATAGGCGCGGCAATTAGAGGTGCGGCTACGGTCGCGATTTTTATCTTGATATTTTTATCAAGCTGTGAAATTTTTTTCAATTAAATGCTGGAGGAAGTTTTCCGCACCTCAGAATGCCCTGACAATGGGCATCGGACGGAGAACACGATGGGAGGTTCAATATGCCGGTCCAAGCCGTTTCAACCGAGTGAGCCTTTCCTGCGGGAGACGCCGCGTCCTGGACCTAAAAATCCGACGTCGTCGTCACACCTTCACAGGCAGGGGAAAGAATGCATCCGGCTTCAGGCGCTTCTTTCGACACGACGAGATCAACACCGCAAGACGCGGCAAAGGTTCCAGAACGTCCGATGACGCGAATAGTGCAGATTTCCGATACCCATCTCAGCCCTGGTAAGCGGCATTTCCTTGCCAACAGCCAGCCGCTCCTCGACTGGCTGAAGGAAAGCGATGCCGACCTCGTTATCCATACAGGCGACGTCACCGTGGATGGCGCCGATGTCGAGGAGGACATGCGCTATTGCGCCGAGATGATGGACTCCATCGGACTGCCCTATCTCGCCGTGCCGGGCAATCACGACGTGGGCGAGCCCAAGCATCTCTATCAGCCAGTCAACGCAGAACGCCTGGCCCGCTGGCGACGTCATTTCGGGCCGGACTGGTGGCATCGCGACATCGAGGGCTGGCGCCTGATCGGACTCGATTCGATGCTGTTCGGCAGCGACGAGCCGGCCGAAACGGAGCAGATCGCGTGGCTGGAAAACGCCATGCGCGAAGCGTCCGGGCGCCGGATCGGCTGGTTCACCCATCGCCCGCTCTTTATCGGCGAGCCGACCGAAGGCGACGTTGGATACTGGGCGCCCACTCCCGAGCCTCGCGCGCAACTGCTCGACATGGTGCGCCGCTACGACGTGGCCTTCGTGGCCAGCGGCCACCTGCACAAACTCTACGATCGTCAACTCGGCGGCGTCCGGTACCTGTGGGGGCCGTCGTCCGGCTTCCTCGTCGAGGCGCACTTGCAGCCGGAAGGGATGGCCGGAGAAGCCACCTTGGGCGTGCTCGTCTACGACTTTTCCGGGTCCGATTTCACCGTGCGGCCTCATGAAATTCCGGGCCTCACACCCTTTTTCATCGGTGATGTCGTGCATGAGGTCTATCCACCGAGATAGCGCCTCTACCCAATTGTTCGCGAAACGGAGCAACCCCAGTGGCTGCAGTGGAAATAAAGAACCTTTCGAAGTCCTTCGGGCCCCACCGGGTTCTCAAAGACATCAACCTGTCCATCAACGATGGCGAGTTCCTGACGCTTGTCGGCCCCTCCGGCTGCGGAAAATCGACGCTCATCCGCATCATCGCCGGCCTCGAGCCGCAAACCTCGGGCTCGATCCTCGTCGATGGCGCGCCGATCGATCATCTGAGGCCGCATGAGCGGCGCATCGCCATGGTGTTCCAGAGCTACGCGCTCTACCCGCACATGTCCGTCTTCAACAACATGGCGCTGCCCCTGACGATGACCGGGCTTAGCCTCTACGAGCGCCTGCCGCTCGTCCGCCTACTCTCGTCCCGGCGCCGCAAGGTGATGCAGGAGATCGGCAAGCAGGTCAGGGGCATCGCGGCGCAACTTCAGATTGAACCTCTTTTAGAGCGCAAGCCCGCCCAGCTCTCCGGCGGCCAGCGTCAGCGCGTCGCGCTCGGTCGCGCCATGGTGCGCCAGCCCGCCGCTTTCCTGATGGACGAGCCACTTTCTAACCTCGACGCCAAGCTGCGCGTCCACATGCGTAGCGAGCTGGCCGAGCTTCACCAGAGACTCGGCGCGACATTCGTCTACGTCACGCACGACCAGGTCGAGGCGATGACCATGTCAAGCCGGGTCGCCATGATGGAAGGCGGAGACATCCTTCAACTCGGCACGCCCGACGAACTCTACGACAGGCCGGCCAACGTCCAGGTCGCCCAGTTCATCGGCAGCCCGACGATCAACCTG
Organism: Mesorhizobium sp. B1-1-1; assembly: GCF_006442955.1. Lineage (NCBI taxonomy): Bacteria > Pseudomonadati > Pseudomonadota > Alphaproteobacteria > Hyphomicrobiales > Phyllobacteriaceae > Mesorhizobium > Mesorhizobium sp. B1-1-1. Next base: position 31,279 of record NZ_VFWW01000002.1, on the reverse strand, counting down.
ATTCCCGTGACGGTGGGGGTCGGTGGGCGGCTGGAATTGCTCGGAAAGCCTCTGCCGATCGGCACCGCCCTCCCCGCCGGAGAGAAAGCGACGATCGGCGTCCGCCCGGAAATGATCCTGCCCGGCGCGGTCTCGGGCCAGTCGGCGGACCAGGTCCCGCTTCCGGCGAAGCTGCGGCGCAGCGAGCATCTCGGCTCCGAGAAGATCCTGCATTTCGATGTTCCCTCGCTCCCTGGCATCTTGGTGACCTCGCGCATAGGCGCGGGCGTGCCGGACGGTGAGGTCGAGAACACCGAACTCTTGTTCCATCCCTCGGCCTGCCATGTCTTCGATGCCGCCGGAAACCGCGTGGAACCCCAAGTTTCCCAAGACGCGGCCACCGCCGCCAAGGGAAAGCTGCGCCTCGCAGAGGGAGCGCGCGCATCATGAGCCTGACCGCGGTCCCCGCTCCGCCCGCCCGGCCCGGTGCCCGGCAGGCCTTCATCGAGAGGCTGGTCGCCGGCGGCTTCGCGCTGCCTGCCCTGCTTTTGCTGGTGCTGACGATTCTCGTGCCGCTCGGCGTGCTCGGTTATCTCAGTTTCACCGACTACGAGCTCGGCGAGGTCGATGTCCATTATGTCGGCCTGCAAAACATCACCGACGCGCTGACCGATCCGGAATTCCGCCGCGCACTCAAGAACACGCTCGTCTACGTCGCGATCGTCCTGCCCGGCTCGGTGATCCTGTCGCTGCTCGTCGCCGTCCTCGTTCACCGCCGCAAGCGCACCCGCTCACTCTACGAAATCATCTACTTCCTGCCTGTGACCTCGACCTTCATCGCCATGGCGACCGTGTGGCAGTTCCTGCTGCACCCCAGCCTCGGCCCGGTGAGCGCGGTGCTGCGCTGGCTCGGCATCGGCGAGGTCGCCTTCCTGAGCAATCCCTCGCTGGCGCTGCCGACGCTTGCCGTGATCGGCATCTGGCAACTGGTCGGCTTCAATATGATCCTGTTCCTGGCCGGCCTCTCGACCATTCCAAAGGACCTCTACGAAGCCGCCGAGATCGACGGCTGCGGCGGCGAAATCGACCGCTTCCTGACGATCACGTGGCCGCTGCTGGGACCGACGACCATGTTCGTCATCGTCACCAGTTCGATCACCGCCTTCAAGGTGTTCGACACGGTGGCGGTGCTGACCCATGGCGGTCCGGTGGGATCGACCGAGGTCCTGCTCTACAAAGTCTACCTCGAAGGCTTCCAGTACTTCCGCATGGCGTATGCGTCGGTCCTCACCTTCATCTTCCTCATTTTCATTCTGGTCTTCTCGATCCTCCAGACCGTCGTCATGGACCGCAGGGTGCATTACTGATGACCGACACAACCATCACTGCTCCCGCGATGGGGGGCACAACAACCACACCAGCTGGCTCCGCCGGCCGACGCTTCGCCTCTCTGTTCATCACTCACGGCATCCTGATCACCGGCGCGGCGTTCATTCTCCTGCCTTTCCTGTGGATGCTGGTGACCTCGATCAAGCCGCCGGAAGAGGTGTTCAACGCCCAGCTCAGGATCTGGCCGAGGCATTTCTACGGCTTCGAGAATTATGCGATGGCGCTGACCAGCGCGCCGCTGCTGCGCTTCGCTCTCAACGGCGTCATAGTGTGCGGCGGCATCCTCATCATCCAGCTTCTGGTCGCCATCCCATGCGCCTACGCGTTGGCCAAGCTGAAGTTCCCGGGCCGCAACCTGCTTTTCGTCCTCGTCCTGCTCGGCCTATGCGTGCCCGAACAGGTGCCGGCGCTGCCGATCTACATCGCGCTGGCGAAGATGGACCTGCTGAATACCTATTTCGCCATGATGGTGCCCTTCTTCCTCTCAGTCTTCGCGATCTTCCTGTTCAGGCAGTTTTTCCGTTCCTTCCCCGACGACATCATTCATGCCGCGCGGCTCGACGGGATGAGCGAGTTCGAGATCGTGTGGCGCATCGTCACGCCCAGCGCCATGCCGGCGATCGCCGCCTTCGCGGTGTTTTCCTTCGTCGCGCACTGGAACGACCTCTACTGGCCGCTAATCGTCATATCCGACGTCAACCTGGCGCCGCCGCCGCTCGGCATGATGTTCTTCTCGGACGCCGAAGCCGGCACCAATTACGGCGCACTGACGGCCGCCGCGACCATCCTGACCGCGCCTCTGCTGCTCGCGTTCCTGTTCGCACGCCGCCGCTTCATCGAGGGCGTCACGATGACCGGCGTGAAATAAAACTGACAACTGGCGCGGCTAGAAGCCCGGTCGCGCCGTTCCCCCACACCTTTCGCGGGGCAAGGCGGCATCATCGCCTCAAGAGCATCGGGCAAATCGCATAACCGGAGGAAGCCTTAATGAAATTCCTGTCAAAGATCATCGCGGCCTCGGCCGTATTGCTGGGAGCGGCGTCGACAGCGCTGGCCCAGTCTCCCGTGACGCTCGACGTCTACTACGCATTCCCGGCCTTCGCGAAGTTCCATGAGCCGCTGGCCGCGGAATTCATGAAGGAACATCCCGACATCAAGATCCAGTTCCGCGCGCCGGCGGCCAGCTACGACGAAGGCCACCAGGCCATGCTGCGGGCCTCCATCACCAACAACCTGCCCGACGTCTATTATTCGGGCTATCACGTCCTGCATGAACTGGTCGGCAAGCTGAAGGCGCGCAACCAGATCTTGGACCTCGGCACGATGATGGACGCCGAGTCGAAGGAATGGCGCGACGCCAACTACGCCGGCAACATTCTCGACCTCGGCCGGGTGGACGGCAAGCTCTACGGACTGGCCTTCAACGCTTCCATGCCGATCATGTTCTACAATGCCGACCTGGTTAAAAAGGCCGGGGGCGATCCCGACAACATGCCCACCGACTGGCCGGGCATCATGGAACTCGCCAAGAAGATCAAGGCCACCGGTTCCGGCATCGCCGGCCTCGCCTACAATATTCATGACTGGCCCGACGAATGGCTCTGGGACGCCATGTTGATGCAGGGTGGGGGCGAGCTGACCAAGGACGGCAAAGTGGCCTTCGGCGACGAGCACGGCCTGAAGGCGCTGGAATATTTCCGCAGCTTCGTCACCGATGCCGGCATGCCGTTGATCGACTGGGATCAGTCGCGCCAGGCCTTTATCGCCGGCCAGATTGGCATCTTCTTCGATACGCCTGCCCGTCTCAGCCAGGATACCGAACTGATCGGCGACCGATTCAAGCTGCGTACCGCGGTCTTCCCGGTCGACGACAAGGAAAAGGGTGGCCTGCCCACAGGCGGCAACGCGGCGGTGATCACTGCCTCCGACCCGGCAAAGCAGAAGGCGGCCTGGGAATTCCTTAAATTCGTCACCGGCCCCAAGGCGCAGGAGCAGGTCGTGAAGATGAGCGGCTACCTCCCGACCAACAAGGCCGCCACCGGGACCGACTATCTCGGCCCGTTCTACGAAGCGAACCCGAATTACGCCACCGTTGCCAAGCAGATGGCACTGTCGCGCCCGTGGCCCGGCTATTCGGCGGGCAACACGGTCCGCATCTGGCGCACCCAGCGCGAGATCATCAGCAAGGTCATGAGCGGCGACGTATCCATCAAGGACGGGCTCGACAGCCTCGTCTCCGAAACACAGGCACTCATGAAATAAGTCGCCATGCCACGCGCGCCGGCCGGCTTCGGCTGGCGCGTCCTTTTTAAGGTGGCGCCGATGTGGCGCCCTTCTTGTGTCAGCCCTCCCTTCACACTGCCGGACCTCCCGATGCTCATTGCACAGATCAGCGATTTTCATATCCGACCCGACGGCCAGATGGCCTATGAGGGTCTCCAGACCAACACCATGACTCGTCGCGCCATCGCGACCGTCGCCGCGCTCGATCCGGCGCCCGATTGCGTCCTCGTCACCGGCGATCTCGCCGATTGCGGTCGCCCGGAAGAGTATGCGCTGGTCGCCGACATGCTGTCGGCCCTGCCCATGCCCGTCTTCGTCATTCCTGGCAACCACGACCGGCGTGAGACAATGCGCGAGGTGATGGCGCCGAAATTCCCCTATCTGAGCCAGTCGCCGGATTTCCTGCATTATACGATCGAGGACCTTCCGGTCCGCCTTATCGGGCTGGACACGGTGCAGCCGGGCGAGGACGGTGGTGCGATCTGCGAGCGGCGCGAAGCCTGGCTCGGTGAGCGTCTCGCCGAGGGCGACGGCCGCCCGACCTTCGTCTTCATGCACCATCCGCCCTTTCCCGTCGGCGTGCACGGCATGGACATCATGATGTGCGTCGTCGGCGACGGCTTCCGCGACATGATCAGGTCCCACGCCGAAATCGAGCGGGTGGCCTGCGGGCACTATCACCGGCCCATCACCACGCGCTTTGCCGGCACGGTCGGCTTCGTCGCGCCGGGCGTCGCGCACCAGGTCGCGCTCGATCTTCGTCCGGGCGAGCCCAATCGCTTCATCTTCGAACCGCCGGCTTTCGCCCTGCACGCCTGGTCGCCGCAGACCGGTGTCGTTTCGCACGTCGTCCCGATCGGCGATTTCGGCCCCGCCCACGATTTCATCACCGATGTCGACTACCCTGGGAAAAACGAAACATGAGCGACTACCGTCAAATCCTGAAAGACGCCGATGCCATCGCACGCAAGGCAGCCGCGACGTTGATGTCGATGCGCGAGGAGCGCCTCGACGTCACGCGCAAGGAAGGGCTGGATATTGTCACCGCCGCCGATCTCGCTTCGGAGCGCATTGTCATCGACGGGCTGCGCGCGCTTACGCCGCAAGCTTCCATCCTGTCGGAAGAAGCCGGCACGACGGGAATCTTGGGCGAAAGCCGCTGGATCGTCGACCCGCTCGACGGCACGATAAACTACGCGTCCGGCCTGCCGTGGTTCTCCGTCACCATGGCCTATCAGGAGCAGGGTGCGACGAAGATCGGCCTGACCGTCGCACCCGCCGCCGGCTTCGAGGCGCACTACACCAGCGACGGAATCGCGACCGTCAACGGCAAGACGGCCAATGTGTCGACAACTGCAAGACTGGCCGATGCGGTCATTGCCGTCGTGCTGACGTCGCACTTTTCGGCCGAGGAGGTGGCGCGCACCGCAGAGATCGTGCGGCGGCTCGGCGTCGGCGCGCGCGGCGTGCGCGTTATCGTCTCAGGGGCCTTTGAACATTCGATGGTCGCCGCCGGCCAGCTCGATGCGGCGGTTTCGATCAAGGCCGACGTCGTGTCCTACGCGGCTGCCATGCCGCTGCTACGCGCAGCAGGAGGCAAGGTCACCACGCTTTCAGGTGTCGACTCCACAGACGAGGACACGCAGAAGGTCGGCTCGAACGGGCTCATTCACGACGAACTTCTTGAAGCGCTACGCGGCCTGTGACACCTGGCGCGCAAACCGGAGCGAGCATGCAAGACACATTGATCATATTCGACTGCGACGGCGTGCTGGTCGACAGCGAACCGCTGGCGGCGCTTGCCTACGGGCGGGTCTATTCGAAACACGGCATGGAACTCGACCCGCAGGCGGTCCTGCAATGCGTCGGCATGAAGCAGACCGATATCCTGGAGCGCATCAGGCTCACGACCGGCCATCGCCTTGAGGAGCACCAGACCGCGGATTTGTGGGACGAGGTGAAAGCGCTCTTCACCGAAAGTCTGCAGCCGATGGCGGGCCTGAAGCCCTTCCTTGAACGGCTGTCCAATCCCCGCTGCGTCGCCTCATCCTCCTCGCTGGAGCGGATACATCACAGCCTTTCGGTCACAGGGCTCGCGAGATTCTTCGGCGAGAACATATTCTCATCGTCAATGGTCGCGCGCGGGAAGCCCGCCCCCGACATCTTCCTGTTCGCCGCGGATCAGATGAGCATCGAACCGAAGCACTGCGCGGTTGTCGAGGACTCGCCTTTCGGCGTGCAGGGCGCAGTCGCCGCCGGCATGACGGCGATCGGCTTCATCGGCGGCGGCCACACCTATCCGGGGCATGCCGAGAAACTGCGCGTGGCCGGCGCCCGAACCATCTGCGCCGACTGGGACGAAGTCGCGCGCGAACTCGTTTCTCTGGAGTTGATCGCACCCGTCTCCGTTTAGATTTCAGGCCCAGCGAAAGCCGGGCAGCAGATAATCCGGCACCGCCCTTTCCTGCTCGAACACCGTCGAAAGCGCGCGTCGTCGTGGCTCTCGTAGTAGAAGTGCCTGACAGTCGCATCCTTGATGGTCCGGTTCATCCTCTCGACCTGGCCGTGGCGTCAGACGGGAGCGGAGAGTGCGGCGGCGATCCTGTAGTGGCTTCTCGGATCAATGGACTTGAGGTGGGAACGGCGGGACATTGCTGCCCTGGCTCTGCTTCGCACGACGTCAGCCGCACGGAAGACTAGCAGCACCAGCAGCCCAAGTTGGTCCAAAAGAGGCCGTGCCGTTGACGATCACCGCACCGGCTGAGCCAACGAATCGTCCAATTGCACCGTCGCCGCCACGCCCTGGCGAACGCGAGGCCGCCTTAGATTTCTCTGCTTTCTCTTTTTCACTTGACGCGGTTCTTCGTTTGAAAGCGCACCCGTCACGCAGTCGACCACGTTGAACGCAACAAAGTCCGCTTCCAGTTGCTCGGCGAGGCCCGCCGCATCCGCCCTGGGCTTGTCATGGGTATCGTGCCAGAGCGCGATTCCGATGCGTGCACGCGGTGCGAGTCGCCTCAAGCGCCTCACGACGAACACCGCGTGTTTGAACGAATCGCGGTTGAGGAAGCCCACGACGACTGCGTCGCGAGCTTCAAGCGGAAGTTTCCGGATCCGCGCGGGGAGGAGGTCACGGTGGCTCGCGGCCGCGCAATCCGCACCCTCGATCGAAATGACCTGCGCGAGCATCGCAGCGGCCACATCGTCGAGGTCTCCGCGCCCGCCGATACACAGCACTGACTTCCCAGCACCATCCGGGAGATCAGGCGCAAACTCGGCTTGATCCTCATTCTCTTCGCCCGGATCCCCGCTCGCGCCTTCTTTTTCCGCGTGCTCGTCTTCTTCCTCTTCTTCTTCCTCCGCGGCGATCTCGTTGAGGTTGGCCACCAGGGTGCGGGCGTTTTCGGCAAGGTTCGCCAACTGACTTGCCGTCAGTGCGCCCCGAGCCCGGTCCTGTTCACCAAGCAGCAACGCCGGAATCGCAACCGTGCTGTGGAACTCGATCAGGTATTTCTCCTCGAGCATTTCTTCCGCGTTGTCGGTGGCTTCGTCGATATCGTCGGCAAGAAGCCGCTGGTACAGACGCTCCTTCGGGTCAAGCACCGGCTCATCGCCAAACAGGATCTGCAGGAATTCGAACTGGGGCACGTGCCGTCCAAGCACGACAAGGCAGACGGTCAACGGCGTCGACAGCACCAAGCCGACCGGGCCCCATAGCCAAGCCCAGAAAACGGCGGCTACGATGATCGCCAGCGGCGAGAGGCCCGTGTGCGAGCCGTAAAGCCAGGGCTCGACGATGTTGCTGATTACGAGCTCTGCCAAGATGAAGAGAGCGCCAGTCCATACCAGTAAGCTCCAGCCGGGAGCCACTGCGAAGGCAAGAAACAAAGGTATCACCGCCGCGATAACCGGACCGATAAAGGGTACGAAACGCAAGACAACGGCCAACATGCCCCATAGCAGGGCATTGGGAATGCCAAGAAACCAAAGACCTATCGCAAGGGGCACGCCGTAGACGATGTTCACGACCAATTGCATGAGCAGATATTGTCCGACGCGACTGCCTGCATCCTGCAATGCCTGGGTCGTGCGATGGAGATCGCTGTAGCCCACAAGGCGGATGAATCGATCCCGCAATTCTTCACGCTCGAGCAGCATGAAAATCACCACGATGATGACAAGGCCGGTCGTGGCGAGTGGTCCGATCAGCGGCTCGATGATGTTCCTCAGCGTCTCTATCGGACGCTGGGGCGAGAATATCTGAACCAGAAGCGGATCCTGCTGCTTCGTGGTTTGCTCCACATCTGCCTGCCCGCTGGATTGGGATTTGTTTATCTCAGTGTTGACGCGCTCGAACACCTTGCCGAGCCGGCTGATAAGGCCGTCTTCGGATCCTGTTTCTTTCAAAGTCCGAATCTTCTCGAGGATGTTGGATTGGTATGTCGGAATGTCCTGCGCGACCTGGCTCACCTGCGTGGCAACGATCAGGCTGAACAGCGACACGAGGACGAAGGCCGATGCAACCGCGCCAAGCACAGCGATCATTCGCGGCAGCTTCAACTTTCGGAGCAAAGAAACAATCGGCGCCAACGCAAATGTGAGAAGGACCGCTATTGCCAATGGCAGCAGGACCTCCTTGGCGACGTAAAGAATGGCGACGGTAGCAATCATCGCCACGACGGTTGCCAACTTCGATGTCATAAAAGCAGGGGGCATGATGGGACCTATCTGCAATCTCGCGATTTAGAGGACGGCCATGGCCTAACCGCGCAAAGCGTGCGCTGGTCCATATACTGGCACCTCCTCAGCTTCTGGCCAATGACCTGGTTCGTTACACCGCATGTGTGATGATCTCGAACTTTTGCAGGGCATGTAGCCCAAAGGTGTGGATCATCGGACATCTGCAGCGTCCCTCGCAGGCCCAAAAGATTTCTTTGGCGGCGTGCTTCCTACCCGGCTGGCAATGACCAAGGTCATCACGCATGGCGTGACCGGCGCGTCCGTATTTCGGCCTGGTGACTGGCCAGCGGAATTCGCTGAACGGATCAGCGCTGCGGTTTTGCCGGGCTACAACACGTTCTCCCGAGCCGACACTTTGAAAGCGGCGGATTGTCGGCCGCAGCCGACGCTACCGTGCATTTTCAGCGAGAGGATCCCGACGAGGGTGCCATCACGCGCTACACGGCGGTTACGCGGAAATCCGTTTAGCGATGATCAAGGGAGTGATTGACGAACTCAAAAGCAGGCACCGAAAACCGGTCGAAGCTCGAGTTTGGAAAAGGGCGGCAAGCCGATCGTCGATGGCGAACTCGACTTGGATGCGCTCTCGATGGGGTCGCCGGTTCGACGGCAGACGGCCGTCATATCGGCTTGCCTGGAATCAAGGAACATGGGGGGGAGTCTTTTGTTCGGGAGTTACAAAACCGGATCGATGGGAGCGACTGAAAATGAGACAAGACATTGTGGCTGGCGCGAAGTTCCCCGACTACGTTCTTCCCGACCACACCAAGACACCACGGCGGCTGTCGGACCTGCAGGGCGACCAGCTGATGATCGTGATGCTGACGCGTGGGTTCTTCTGTCCGAAAGACCGGCAGCAAATGCTCGAACTGGTGCGGTTTCACTCGCAATTGGTCGTCGGCTACACACAGCTCGTCACGATCACCACGGATGATTGGCATACGACCAACAATTACCGCCAGCAGACCTCCGCGCCCTGGCCCTTTCTTTATGACGAGGAACGGCTCGTGCAGAAGGACCTGGACATCAAGGAATACACCGACACCACGCACGACGTGATGATCCCGCACACGATCGTGCTCGGGCGGGACCTCGAAGTCTTCAAGGTCTATAACGGTTACTATTACTGGGGCCGCCCCTCCACCGCCGAATTGCACGCAGAACTGCGCGAACTGGCGCAAAGGACCTATCGCGACTGGGACATCACCGAACCCGAGCTGCGGGAGAAATGGAAGAAAGGCGATAAATCCGACTTCTACCCCTATGGCGGGAATTCCATCTCCATGGACACACTCATGCTCCAGATGGCCGGCGCGGTCGACCAATATGCCGGTCGGGCAAAGAGAAGCTGAACGGAGGAAGCCAGCATCGCTCGCGGCGGTCTTCTCCCAGTCACGCTTTTTGTCCAGCCGCGCTTGGTAAACGAACCTTTTTCCGATCCGGGCCTGCTACTGGATTTCCGCTTCCGCAACAGGGCCATCCTTTTCTATCTCGGAGAGCTTTCGACGCTTTCGCTGCGCGAAATCCTGCGAATCTCGCACGTCTTCGTGACGCATATGCACATGGATCACTTCGGCGGTTTCGACAGCCTGAGCAGGCTGTCGCTTTACAGAGCAAGCCCGGAAGTCCACGGTCAAAATTTTATTGAGCAAACCAGTTGTTTAGAGGAAAGCCGATGGTACCGTTGGCTGGGATCGAACCAGCGACCTCCGGATCCACAATCCGGCGCTCTAACCAGCTGAGCTACAACGGCACGTTTGCCTGAGCGGGATCGGCGGAACGTAGTCCCCTCGAGTGCTCTGTCGTTCGGCGATGCGTCCTTACGGGCTTATGGATTTTAATTCAAGGCTTTTGCAAAGCAAAGGTCACTTGCCCACATGGAAGCGGATCTGCGGACAAGAAAAAGGCCGGCGGGAGGAGGTGCCGGCCTTTTCCTGTTACGAGCCAGCGGGAGGAGGTGCTGGCTGGTCACCCCGGAGGCGGAGGGAGGAGGTTCCGCCGACCGGGTATTCGTTGATGGCTGCCATCATACACACGATCATTTCGAAGAAAATGCGACCTTTTGTTACATCTTCTGATCATGCGCAAATATTAGGCGGCCTTGATGTCCTTCATCGCCTTCTCGAAAACGGTCTTGATCGGCTTGGAGACATCCTCGGCCGCCTTGGAGGCGACGGTCTGGAACTCCTTGGCTTGCTCGACGGTCATTTCGACGCGCTTGCGCAGGAACGCGGTCTGCAGCTCCACGACTTCCGACAGCGATTTGGCGCCGATCAGCGCCTCGAGATGCGAAAAGCCCGCTTCGGCATTGGCGCGCAGTGCGGCAACGGTCTTGAGCGACAGGTCGCTGGAAACGGTCTTGGCGGACTCGTATGTGGATTCCAGGGCCTTCTGGGTCTCCTCGGCGCCAGTCTTGAGCTTGGCGTAAGCCTCCTTCGACTGCTCAACGCCCTTCTCGGCGAAAGCGCGGATCTGGTCGGTGGCCTTGGAAGCGTCAAAGCTCGGGAATTCAACGTTTTCGATGGTCTCGGCAGTCTTGGTCCTGGACATTTTCCATCCTTTTCAGCGGTAGCGGCTTTGACGGAAAGCCGTCTCGTTCATGTATGATGGCAATATAAAGGCAATTTTTGTGCATTGCAATATCTTTGTTGCACTGCACCATAGATTCCCGTCTCGGCCGTTAACCAAGAGCCGAAATTCAGGCCTATGCACGTTCTGGCTTGTGGACCTTCGCGCCGCCGGCTTTTATTAACAAAGCGTTAACTGCAAAAATGCCCGCTGCATGAGGATTTCGCCAGCGCATGCCGTCCGAATATTCCTTTCTCGACGTCGCCGTGCTCGACGCGGTCCGCCAGCGCTTCGCCGCCGGCAACGCGATCGCGATCCTGTCGGCGAATCTGGAGCAAGTGATCTGGGCCAATGGACCGGGTGCCGCGGTGTTCGGCTATCCCGACATCGAAAGCATCATCGGCGCCGAGGCACGGCTGCCGCTGATCGCCCGCCGCCAGATCATGGCAACTAGTGGATTTCCCGACATCGGCAGCGACCGAAGCATCACGGTCAGGCTGGCGACCGGCATGACCAGCCGCGCCATCGGTTTCCTTGCAAGTGCTGTGGCGCTGCCCGACGGCGAGAACGCCATCATGCTGGCGGTGCCGGCGGCCCAGACCGGCTCGCGCAGTGCGGCCGAAATCGCCGGCAGGGCCATCAGCGGCTTCACGGAAGATGGTCATTTCATCGCCTTCATCGACGCCAGCGGCAATGTCGAAGCGGCATCGGAGAGCTTTTCGCAGCTCGGCATCGAGCCCGCGACGCTGGCCGCGCTGGTGGCCGACGTCGCGAATGAGAGCGACCGCATCGTCAAGCGCCTGGTCCCGGGCGGCGGCACATCCTATCCGGCGGGCCTCGCCCGACTGACGCCTGAGCGGCATTTGCTGGTGGTGATCGACGAAAACAGACTCGACGACGGTGCGCTGGCGGAGGGAATTCCAGCGGCCGAGCGTTCCGAAGGATCTGACCGCTCACAGGGCGTCGCCAAGGACATCTCGGAACCGGAGGCACAAGCCGCTGCCAAAGCGGCCGTGCAGGAGCCGGCGTCGGCAGAACCCGGACAACCGGCGGCAAGCGGTACGCCGGCACAGCACGACCATTGGTATTTCAATGCCGGCGAGGACCGGAGGCATGCGCGCGGCCCAGCCGCGCCGGATGCCGAAGCTGCACTTTCGCCGGCTGCCGCCGAAGGTCCAGCCGAGAACGCGAAGCACGATGTCCAGCCTCTACCTGGCCTGGCAGCCCCGGCCGCCAGGACCGTGGATCGCACGGCGGCGCCGATGCGTTTCGTCTGGCGCACCGACGCCGAGGGCAGGTTCAGCGCGCTGTCGCCGGAATTCGCCGACGTCGTCGGCAAGCCGGCAGCGGATGTCATCGGCCGGCGCTTCAGGGACGTCGCGGCGGCCTTCGGGCTGGATGCGTCCGGCGAGATCGCCGGTCTCCTGGAGCGGCGCGACACCTGGTCCGGCCGTTCCGTGCTCTGGCCGGTCGTCGGCACGGACCTGAAGATCCCCGTCGACCTGGCGGCCCTGCCCGTCTATGGCCGCAGCCGTGCCTTCGAGGGCTTCCGCGGTTTCGGCGTCGCCCGCGCCGGCGACGCCGTCGTCGATCCTGAAGCGATCGGCATGGCGCTGGTGCCCAACAGCGAGGCACCCCCGGCGTCGGAACCGGTCGAACCCGCACCCGAGGAACCGAAGACCGAGGAGTTGAAGCCATCGGACCCGTTCCGGGGCGAGGTGCCGGCGCTGACCATCGTGCCGAAGCCTGAACGCCGCTTTGCCGACAAGGTGATCCGTCTGGCCGAACATCGCCAGCCGGCTAACGACAAGGGTCTGTCGACCCTGGAACGCAGCGCCTTCCGCGAGATCGGCGAGCGGCTGAAGAAGGAAAGCAGCCCGGCCGAGCCGGAGGCCGAAAGACCGGGTCCGGACAATGCCGGGCAACCGGAGGCGGCAACGCCGGCGGGGCCGTCCGAGAAACCAGCGGACGCCCGCAAAAACCTTGCGCCAAAGGGCGAAGCCGCACCGGCCGAGCCGTCCGAAACCGATGTCGATGCCGAGGATGCAGAGGACCTCGCCCGGCTCGATGGCGAACGGCCGGACAAAACGGCTGATGAGGAGCCCGCCGACACGGTAGCCGGAGTGACGGGTTCGCTGCTCGACTATGCCGAGCGGAGCGAGGAACCAGCGCCGATCGCCGACAACAATGACGAGACCCCGGCTTCCGAACCGGCGGCGGCGCGGACGGAACGGGAGAGCGAAGAGCCCGTCGCGGCGGCAGGCGAACCGACCGTCGCCGGCGCCAACGATGACATTGCCGACGACGAGAGCATGACATCGGCCGATTTTCGCGATGCCGAGGACAGTGAGGACTGGGTCGGGGACGAGGAAGCGTCCGCGTCCGATGAGCAGGCCGCAACCGCCGAGGGGGCCGCCGGCACAAGCGACGCGGTGGAGGCTCCGGTCGAGCGGCCACGCCTCAAAGTGCCTCCGCTCAAGCTCGAAGGGTTCGTGCCGTCGGCCTTTGCGGTCGGAGACGAGAGCAAGGCTCCCGACACCTCGCTCCTGAGCAAGCTGCCCGTGCCGCTGCTCATCCATTCCGGGGATGAACTTCATTACGCCAACGAGGAGTTTCTCGTCCTGACAGGCTATGAGACGCTCGATGAACTGGCGGATGCCGGCGGGCTGGGCGCGCTGTTTGCCGATCCCTATGGCCATGATGGCGCCGCCGAGGGCGCCGACCGGGCGTTGCGGCTGAAGACGCATGGCCGGCAGGAATTTCCAATCGAGGCTATCCTGCGCTCGGTGCCGTGGCGCGACGGCAAGGCGCTGATGCTGGTGGTGCGCCGTTCGGGCGAGGATGAGGCACCGGCGGCACTGCATGCGGCCGGCGACGAGCAGACGCAGCCCGATATTTCCGAGCTCAAGGCGCGCATCGCCGAGATGCGCACCATCATCGATACCGCCACCGACGGCGTCGTGCTGATCGGCCGTGACGGCGCGATCCGTTCCATAAGCCGTCCAGCCGAGGCGCTGTTCGGCTTCGATAGCGACGACGTGACCGGCAAGCCGTTCGCCTCGCTGTTCGCCATCGAAAGCCAGCGCGCGGCGCGCGATTATCTCGACGGCCTGTCCGAGCCCGGCGTGGCGAGCGTCCTGAACGACGGCCGCGAAGTCATCGGCCGCGAGGCGCAGGGCCGCTTCATTCCCCTGTTCATGACCATCGGCCGGCTGCCCAACGACAGCGGCTTTTGCGCGGTAGTGCGCGACATCACGCAGTGGAAGCGGGCCGAGGAGGACCTGACCCAGGCGCGTGCGGTGGCCGAGCGCGCCTCCTCGCAGAAGACGGATTTCCTCGCCCGCATCAGCCACGAGATCCGTACGCCGCTCAATGCCATCATCGGCTTTTCCGAACTGATGGTGGACGAGAAATTCGGGCCGGTGGCCAATGACCGCTACCGCGATTACCTGCGCGACATCAACCGATCGGGCAATCATGTGCTCGATCTCGTCAACGACCTTCTCGACATCTCCAAGATCGAGGCCGGCCAGCAGGAAATGGCCTATGAAGCGGTGTCGCTCAACGACACACTGGCCGAGACGGTGGCGATGATGCAGCCGCAGGCCAACCGCGAGCGCGTCATCATTCGCTCCAGCTTCGCGTCGCGACTGCCGGAAGTGGTGGCGGACCTGCGCAGCGTGCGCCAGATTGCCCTCAACATCCTGTCGAACGCCATCCGTTATACCCAGGCCGGCGGCCAGGTGATCGTCTCGACCGCCTATGAGACATCAGGCGATGTCGTCATGCGCGTGCGCGACACCGGCATCGGTATGAGCCAAGCCGAGATCGAGCAGGCGTTGAAGCCGTTCAAACAGATCAATGCATTGAAACGGGGGCGCGGCGACGGCACCGGTCTCGGCCTGCCGTTGACCAAGGCGATGGTTGAAGCGAACCGCGCCCGTTTTATCATCACCTCGACGCCCGGCGAAGGAACCCTGGTCGAGATCGCGTTCCCGTCGACGCGCGTGCTTGCGGAATAGGCAAGCTCCCGTCCATCCAACCGCCTGAAAAAGAAAAGGCGCCCAACAGGACGCCTTGAAAGATGGGATTTGCTGTCACAACGGGGGCTTGAGCGAATTCAGATCCTCCGGGGGCTGAGGAACGGGATTTCTCCCTCAAGTTACGTGCGACTATCGACGCCGGGCCTTAACAAGTCCTTACCAGGTCCCGAAAAAATTTACGAATGTGTACCACTCGTGAAATCTAGGTAAATTCGCGCGGCAGATTTGATTAACCATGCCGGGCGGGGCGGTCACTCGGCCAATTGCGGCAGGTTTCTGAACAGCTCGAGCGCCTCGGGATTGGCGAGCGCCTCCTTGTTCTTGATGGCGCGGCCATGCACGACGTCGCGCACCGCAAGCTCGGTGATCTTGCCCGATTTGGTGCGAGGAATGTCTGACACGGCCACGATCCTGGCCGGCACGTGGCGCGGGCTAGCGCCGGCGCGGATTTTCGCCCGGATGCGCTTCTCCAGATCCTCGTCGAGCTGAACGCCGGCGGCCAGCCGCACGAACAGCACCACACGCACGTCATTGTCGAAATCCTGGCCGATACAGAGCGCCTCCAGGATTTCCGGCATCTGCTCGACCTGATTGTAGATCTCCGCCGTACCAATGCGCACACCACCCGGATTGAGCGTCGCGTCGGAGCGGCCGTGGATGATCATGCCGCCATGAGCGGTCCACTCGGCGAAGTCGCCGTGGCACCAGACATTGTCGAAGCGCTCGAAATACGCAGCCCGGTATTTCTTGCCCTCGGGGTCGTTCCAGAAGCCGATCGGCATTGCCGGGAACGCCTTGGTGCAGACTAGTTCGCCTTTCTCCTGCCTGACCGGCTTGCCGTCGTCGTCCCAGACGTCGACAGCAAGGCCGAGGCCTGGTCCCTGGATCTCGCCGGTCCATACCGGTTCAGTCGGGACGCCGAGGACGAAGCAGGAAACGATGTCGGTACCGCCGGAGACCGATGCCAGATGCACGTTCTTCTTGATCCCGTCGTAGACGAAGCGGAAATCCTCGGGCGACAGCGGCGAGCCCGTCGAGGAGATGGCGCGCACGGTCGACAGATCATGGCTTTGGATCGGCTTGAGGCCGGCCTTGCGTACCGAATCGATGAATTTCGCCGAGGTGCCGAAGAAGGTCATCTTCTCGGCGTCGGCGAAGTCGAACAGCGCATTGCCATTGGGGTAGAAAGGCGAGCCGTCATAGAGCAGCAGCGTCGCGCCCGAAGCGAGGCCCGACACCAGCCAGTTCCACATCATCCAGCCGCAGGTGGTGAAGTAGAAGAAGCGGTCGCCGTCGAACAGGCCTGCGTGCAGGCGATGTTCCTTGAGGTGCTGGATCAGCGTTCCGCCGGCCGAATGGACGATGCATTTGGGGATACCGGTCGTTCCGGACGAGAACAGGATGTAGAGCGGATGCGCGAACGGCAGCCGCTCGAAGGTGACCTGCCTGACCGCGAAGGGCGACAGCGCCTCTTCCATCGCCACGGCCTTATCGATCGTATCAGCGACATCGGCCGAGGTGCCGAGATAGTCAACGACCACCACCTTGCGGACAGTGTCCAGCTTTGCCGCCACCGCGGCGATCTTGTCGGCGACCTCGATCGCCTTGCCGTTGTACCAGTAACCATCGGGAACGATGAAGACGACGGGTTCGATCTGCCCGAACCGGTCGAGAACGCCCTGCTCGCCGAAATCCGGTGAGCAGGACGACCACACCGCGCCGATAGAGGCGGTCGCGAGCATCGCGGCGACTGTTTCCGGCATGTTGGGCATCATCGCAGCGATACGGTCGCCTTTCTTGACCTTGAGCGACAAGAAGAGTTGCTGGAAGCGCGAGGTGAGCGCATGCAGTTCGTTCCAGGACAGCCGGCGCTCGACCTTGTCCTCGCCGCGAAACACGATCGCCTCTCCTGCTCCGGTCTTCTTCAGGAGGTTCTCGGCGAAATTCACCATCGCGTCGGGAAAGAAGGCCGCTCCCGGCATCTTCTCGCCAGCGACGAGCACACGCTCGCTTTCGGCGCTGCCCTTGTCGCCGACGATGCCGCAAAAATCCCAGACCAGGCTCCAGAACGCTTCGCGGTCCGCCACCGACCAACGGTGAAGGTCGGCATAGGAAGTCACGGATATGCCGCTTTTTGCAGCGGCGGCCTTCATGAAGGCGGTCAGCGGCGCAGCGTCAATCTGGTCCTGCGTCGGGGTCCAGAGTGGTACTTCGGCAGCCATGATGGGTCCTCCCAGGATCGCCACCGCTTATGCATATTGCGCCGCAGCAGAGCAAGATTTTGTTCGGCCGAGGCGTCCAGATGTGCGCAAATGCCATCGCCGGGCCATAAAGACTTGAAATGCCTCGACCCTAAGTCGTAGTGACGACTAGAAGTCGTAGTGACGACTGGAAGTCGTGGTGACGACCGGGTTTACACCCGCCGGACGATTTTTGTCGGAACGAAAGCATACGGGGCGATATGCCATCATCTTTGATCCGACGCGGAACATGGGCGATCGGCGCTGCCGTGATCGTCATCGCGCTGGTGGTCGCCGCCCTGCCGCTGATCGCTTCGACGCGTATCGTGCGCGATCGTATCGCCTGGGAATTGAGTGCCTGGAGCGGTTTCCGGGTTGCCATCGAAGGCTCGCCGCGCATCGAGGTCTGGCCGAACTTCCGGGCGATCCTGACGGATGTGACGCTTTCGAAGTGGACCGACGTCGACGCACCGCCGGTCGTCGAGGCCGAACGGGTCGAGGTCGACCTCTCGGCCATGGCGGCGCTGCGCGGCGACGTGGTGTTTTCCACGGCGCGGCTGGTGCGGCCGACGATCAGGGTCCAGCGCACGGCGAGCGGCCTGTTCCTGCCCACCGCTCCGACCGGCGGCCGCATCGCACGCGCCATCGACGTGGCGCGCGGCGTGGTCGGTGCGGACCCCGCCAAACCCGATCTTGACAAGCTACCGGCCGACACTTTCGGCACGGTGGAGTTCAGGGACGGCCGCATGGTGGCGTCCGTCAACGGCAAGGACGAAGAGGTGCTGAGTAGCCTGAGCGGCCAGGCGACATGGGCGGCGATGAACAGCAATGCGACGCTCTCGGCGACCGGCATCTGGCGCGGCGAAAGCGTCGCCGTGGATGCCGCATCGCCGAAGCCGCTGGTGTTGTTTGCCGGCGGCATGGCGCCGCTCACCCTGTCGTTCAAGGCGGCGCCCGCCACCTTCTCCTTCGACGGCACGGCCAGCATGTCCGAAAACGCCTATTTCGACGGCCAGGCCAAGTTTTCAGCGCCCTCGTTGCGGCGTGTGCTCGAATGGTCGCAGGCCGATATCGCGCCGGGCGCCGCGATCGGCTCCGTCAGCATCTCGAGCAAGGTGACCGCGACGGCGGGGCGCGTCAAATTCGAGAACACCGCACTCTCCCTCGACAATAACCCAGGCATGGGTGCGCTGGACCTGTCGCTTGGCGACGCACAGCCGGTGATCTCCGGCACGCTCGCCTTCGACACGCTCGATCTGAGGTCGTTCCTGTCCGCCTTCACGCCGCTCGGGCCGGCAAGCGGGGCAGGTCCAAGCGAAGTCGACACGAATTTCGCCGACCGGGTCAATCTCGACCTCAGGCTGTCGGCGGCGCACGCCACGGCAGGCTCCATCCAGCTTGCCGACGTCGCCGCCACGGCGCAGGTCAAGGATGGCCTGTCCGTTTTCGACATTTCCGATGCCTCGGCCTTTGGCGGCAACATCCAGAGCAGCCTTCGCTTCGACCGCAAGCCCGAGGGCAGCCAGGTCGAGATCCGGCTGCTGGCTTCCGATATCGATGGCGGCGCTTTCGGCACGGCGGCCGGGATGACGCGGTTGGTGCCGGTCGGCACGGGGACCGTGTCCGTCATCCTCAAAGGGCCGGGCAGGACCTGGGACTCGATCTTTGAAACCGCCGACGGCTCGGTTTCGGCGACCTTCGGGCCAGGCGCGCTCAGCAAGTTCAACCTGCCGGCCTTTCTCAAGCATACCGAACAGGGCGGCTTCTTCGCACTTGACGACGTCTCGGACGGGACACTGCCGATCGATGGCGCCGAACTGAAGGCCACCATCTCGAAAGGCGTGGCGAGGCTGGACAAGGCCGAGGCCAATTCGGCGAAATACAAGATCTGGCTTTCCGGCATCGCCTCCTATGCCGGACGGGGGCTGGCGCTGTCAGGCGGTGTCATCCAGCCGGACCAGGTCGCCACGCAGGCAAACGGCCAGCAAGGCCCCAAGCAATCGTCCTTCTTCGTTGGGGGGACATGGAGCACGCCGTTCATTTCGCCGATCAACCGCGGCGTGTCGGGCGAATAAGCAGCCTTTCGGCCTCGTTGTTCAAGCATGATCTCTGGACAAACGGAACCGTTTGTCCGCGAAAACCGGTTCCCACTTTTCGGGATCATGCTCAGCCTATTCGGGCATGATCTCGCCCGAAAACCGGTGCCCACTTTTCGGGATCATGCTCAGCCGCGTTGGGCGGCCTGCTCGTCGCGATGGCGCTGGACCTCGCGACGCTTATTGGCAAGCGAAGCGACGATGACGCCGACCGCGACGACCGCGATCAGAATGGTGCAGGCGGCGTTGATCTCCGGTGTCACGCCGAGACGAACCTGGCTGTAGATCTTCATCGGCAGCGTGGTCGCACCCGGCCCCGAGGTGAAGCTGGCGATGACCAGGTCGTCGAGCGAGAGCGTGAAGGCAAGCATCCACCCCGACACGATCGCGGGCAGGATGACGGGCAGCGTGATCTGGAAGAATGTCTTGACCGGCGGCGCGCCGAGATCCATCGCCGCCTCCTCGAGCGAGCGGTCGAAAGATACGAGGCGCGACTGCACGACGACGGCGACGAAGCACATCGTCAAGGTGGTGTGTGCGAGTGTGACGGTGAGGAAGCCCCGGTCGAGGCCGACAGCGACGAAGAGCAGCAACAGCGACAGGCCGGTGATGACTTCGGGCATGACCAAAGGCGCGAACACCATGCCGGAGAACAGTACCCTGCCCCGGAAACGCGTGTAGCGTGTCAGCGTCAGCGCCGCCAACGTGCCGAGCACGGTCGCCGCCGTGGCCGAAATGACGCCGACGCGCGCCGTCACCCAGGTGGCGTCCATGAGGCCCTGATTGTGGAACAGCGACACGTACCATTTGGTCGAAAAGCCGCCCCAGACGGTGACCAGCTTGGATTCGTTGAAGGAGAACACGATGAGCAGCACGATCGGCAGATAGAGGAAGGCGAAACCGAGCACGATCGAGGTGATGTTGAAGCGGCTCCAGCTGCTGTTCATTTGTCCTGCTCCTGCGCCTTCGCCTGGGCTTGCTGGAAGATCATGATCGGGACCGTCAGCAACAGCAGCAGGATGACCGCAACGGCTGAAGAGACCGGCCAGTCGCGATTGGCGAAGAACTCGTTCCACAACGTCTTGCCGATCATCAGCGTCTGCGAACCGCCAAGCAGATCGGGAATAACGAATTCGCCGACCGCCGGAATGAACACCAGCAGGCAGCCGGCGATGACGCCGGGCAATGACAGCGGGAACGTGATCTTCCAGAATGCACTGGTCGGCGGACAACCAAGGTCCTTGGCCGCCTCGATCAGCGAATAATCCATTTTTTCCAGCGACGAATAGAGCGGCAGCACCATGAACGGCAGGTAGGAGTAGACGATGCCGATGAAAATCGCCGTATAGGTGTTGAGGATGACCAGCGGCTGGTTGATCAGATGCAGCGACAGAAGCAACTGATTGAGCAGCCCCTCGGGCTTCAGGATGCCGATCCAGGCATAGACCCGGATCAGGAACGAGGTCCAGAACGGCAGGATGACCAGCATCAGCAAGGTCGGGCGGATCGTCGCCGGCGCGCGGGCCATGCCGTAGGCTATGGGATAGCCGACGATCAGCGTCAGCACGGTCGAGATCGCCGCGATGATCAAGCTGGTGACATAGGCGTTGAAGTAGAGCGCGTCCTGCGTCAGCCAGGCATAGTTGTCGAAGTTGAGATCGCGAAAGCCCGCGAAGAAGCCGGAGACGCCATCGCTGAAATCAAGCACCGGCGTATAGGGCGGCATGGCGATCGCCGTCTGCGACAACGAGATCTTGAAGACGATGATGAAGGGGACGAGGAAGAAGAACAGCAGCCAGAGATAGGGAATGAAGATGACGAGACGGTTGACGAAGCCGGCGCCCAGCCGCGCCAGCAACGGTTTTGCCGCGGCCGGTAGGGCGGCGTCGGTGGCGGCGATGTCGGACATGTCAGCCCCCTACCGCGTCAGTACGACGCCGGCATCCGGCCGAAAAGAGACCCAGGCGCGGTCGTTCCAGGTCAGCGGGTCCTCGGTGATGCGCGCCGCGTTCAAGGCGCTTGCCCGCACGAGTTGCCCGTCGTCCAGCCGGACGTGATAGACGGTCATGTCGCCGAGATAGGCGATGTCGTAAACCTCGCCCTCCAGCGCATTGACGCCATCGGCCGGCTTCTTGGACGACACCTTGATCTTCTCCGGCCTAATCGCGAAGACGATATCGGCGCCCGCGGCGGCGGCATTGCCGGCATTCTCGACGAGGATCTGGGCGCCGGTCGCTCCGGTGATGCGCGCCGTCTTGTCCGTCCGTTCGGCAACCTTGCCCTCGAACATGTTCACGTTGCCGACGAAATGCGCGACGAAGCGCGACGCCGGGGCCTCGTAGACTTCCGCCGGCGTCGCGACCTGCATGACCTCGCCCTTGTCCATGATGGCGATACGGTCGGCCATGGTCATGGCCTCTTCCTGGTCGTGGGTGACAACGACGAAGGTGAGGCCGAGTTCCTGCTGAAGGTCCATCAGTTCGAACTGCGTCTCCTCGCGCAGCTTCTTGTCGAGCGCGCCGAGCGGCTCGTCGAGCAGCAGCACCTTCGGCCGCTTGGCGACCGAACGGGCGAGCGCGACACGTTGGCGCTGGCCGCCGGAGAGCTGGTGCGGCTTGCGCTTGGCGAACTGCTCGAGCTTGACCAGCTTGAGCATCTCGGCGACGCGCTTTTCGACGTCTGGCTTGGCCATCCCTTCCTGCTTGAGGCCGAAGGCGATGTTGTTCTCCACCGTCATATGCGGAAACAGGGCATAGGACTGGAACATCATGTTGACCGGCCGGCGATAAGGCGGGATGCCGCGCAGATCCTGGCCGTCGAGCAGGATGCGGCCGGCCGTCGGCTCCTCGAAGCCGGCGAGCATCCTGAGCAGCGTCGATTTTCCGCAACCGGAGGCGCCGAGCAGGGCGAAGAACTCGCGCTCGAATATGGTCAGCGAGAGATTGTTGACGGCGGTGAAGTCGCCGAACTTCTTGGAGACGTTGTCGAACTGAATGTATGGCTTGGCGTTCGGATCGTTCCAAGGCGCGAAATCCCTGCGGATGCTGCCAAGCGATTTCATGTGCCACTCCGCTGCTGTTTTGCCCCATCGAAAAGAAGGAGACCCGGCAGGGTGACTGCCGGGCCTCCTCGGACTGACTACTGACCGGTGACGATTTTGGTCCAGGTGCGCGTAATGACGCGCTGGGTCTTGGGATCGTAGGGCGAGATCGTAAAGAGCTTCTGCAAGGTCGCGGCGTCCGGGTAGACAGCGGGATCCTCCAGAAGCGCCTTGTCGACGAATTGTTGGGAAGCCTTGTTGCCGTTGGCATAGAGCACGGCGTTCGACGATTTGGCGATCACCTCCGGCTTCATCATATAGTTCAGGAACTCATGCGCCTCGGCGACATGCGGCGCATCGGCAGGGATTGCCATCTGGTCGAACCACATTTCGGCGCCTTCCTTCGGCACGGCGTAGCCGATCTCGACGCCCTGCTTGGCCTCCTCGGCGCGGTTGCGCGCCTGGAACACGTCGCCCGACCAGCCAACCGCCAGGCAGATATCGCCATTGGCCAGAGCGTTGATGTATTCGGAGGAATGGAACTTCCTGATGTAGGGCCTGATCTTCATCATCAATTCCTCGGCCTTGGCAAAATCGTCCGGCGACGTGGTCTCAGGATTGATGCCGAGATATTTGAAGGCGGTCGGGAAGATGTCGGTCGGCGAATCCAGGACATAGACGCCGCAATCCTTCAGCTTGGCCAGCTTTTCCGGATTGAAGAACACGTCCCAGCTGTCGATCTTGTCGGTGCCGAGCGCTGCCTGCACCTTCTTGATGTTGTAGCCGAGGCCGACCGTGCCCCACATGTAATTGATCGAATATTCATTGCCCGGATCGTATTTGGCGGTCCGTTCCGAAACCGTGTCCCACATGTTGGAGAGGTTCGGCAGTTTCGACTTGTCGAGCTTCTGGAACACGCCGGCCTGGATCTGGCGGGCAAGGAAATTGCCGCTCGGGACGACGACGTCATAGCCGCTGCCGCCGGCAAGCAATTTGGTTTCCAGGATCTCATTGGAATCGAACGTGTCGTAGACCACCTTGATGCCGGTCTGCTTGGTGAAATCGTCGATGACCGAGGGGTCGATATAGTCCGACCAGTTGAAGACATTGACGACGCGGTCCTCGGCGTGGCCGCCGAGCGTAAAGAGCGCCAGAAATGCCGAAGTCGCCGAAAGCCAGAGCGCTTTGCGGATCATGTTATTCTCCTTTGTGAGTGTTCCATCGCCGGCGCGTCGCGGTATCCGCGCGGCCGGGCATTTGCTTCAGACTATTGAGCTTTCCAGGAGGCGACAAGCGCCAATTGCCGCGCCGCCGGCTGTCGCAAGCGATGCTCGCGCGCCACTGTCCTGGGCTGGAAGGAGTCGCCGCATCGTCAGAAGCTTTCGCCGCCGCGCAGGCAGAAATACTGGAATATGATCCGGTCTCGATCGGGTCGCCGGGGAGACTTGGCAAGATAAGCCTGTCTTGTTGTTGCCGTGGTCCCAGCCTGCCCGCGCGGCAGCGAACTTGTCAATGGCAAAGCTAGGGCGCCGCATCAATTCGGCGACGGCACGCCGGTGACCCCTGCCCTGACTGGCCGCGTCTGTCGCTTGAACTCCAGTCCGATATGGACGAGCAGCGCCGTGACCACCACCGCGCCGCCGACGATGGTGCGGCCCGACGGGACCTCGGAGTGGATCAGCCACACCCATATCGGCCCGAGGATCGGCTCAAAGGTGCCTAGCAGCGCGGCAACGGCGGCCGGGATCAGCCGCGCGCCGGTGGCGAAGAAGGCGAGGCCAAGACCCAGATTGACCACCCCGAACACGAAGAGAAAACCCATGTCGATGCCCGATACGGCGAAGGTCGAAGCCTGCGAGGCGGCAAAACCCGCCGCCAGGATCGTGCCGAGGCAGGTCGCCGGCGTCATGCGCACGCTGGAAAAGCGCCGGGTGATGACCGTGGCGATCGAGAACATGACGGCGATCAGCAGCGCCAGCCCGTCGCCCATGGGCGAAACGGCGCCATCCAGCGATTCCGACACCATGATGGCGACACCGGCGATGACGGCGGCAATCGCCAGCCAGGTCGCGACCGCCACTCTTTCGCGAAAGAGCGCCCAGGCAAACAGCGCCGCAAGCAGCGGCACGCCGGCCTGCATCAATAGGATGTTGGCGACGGTGGTGTAGGCAAGCGCCACGACAAAAGAGGTCGACGCGGTGGCGAAGCAGAAGCCCACGGCAAGGCCGGGCAGGCCCATGCCGCGAAACGACCTCAGCATGCCGCGCCAGCCGTCACGCCAGACCATGAAGCAGAGCAGGAAGGCGGCCGCCCACACGGAACGCCAGAACACCACCGTCCAGCTGTCGCCGGCGGTGATGAAGCGGGCGATCGTGCCGCCGAAACTCCACATCAATGCCGACAGGAACACGAGCAGGAAGCCGATGCGCTCCTCCCGCTGCGGGACGGTCGATGAACGAGCGATCGGCGATGATGCTGTGTCGGTCATGGGTACGACTGTCGATGTTTGAGAACGGCACAATGCGCAAGGGACGACAAAAACGTACCTCATTCGCGTAACGCAAAGGCGCGGGCCCGGCGTGATCCAGAGACCGCCGGCGATTGTGGCAAGTCCGCCTTGCGAAGCGTCACTGGAAATCGAAGGCGCTCAGGCCTGTCACCATCTCGTCGAGGCCAAGCGGGCGCGTCACCGGCGGCTCGGCGCGCGTCAGGCAGCCGACGCGCTCGCAAAGCCGGCAGGCGGGCCCGACCGGCGTCGCCGCTACCGCGCCAGCTCCGCCTTTTCCGGCCGTCGGGCCGGGAAGTGCCGCACCGTAGACGATGTCGTCGCGAAAGCCGATGTCGCACCCCAGCAGCAGCGCAGTACGGCGCGGCCGCTCGGAGAACGCGCCTTGCGGCCCTTCCAGCGTGCGGGCGATGCAGAGGAACTCGGCGCCGTCGGGCATTTCCACCGCTTCCACGAAAATCTGGCCGGGCTGGCTGAAGGCGACGTGCACGGGAAGCTTGGGACAAGCGCCACCGAAGCGGCTTTGCGGAAAGCCCAGGCTGCCGGCTTTGCGGAAGCGATTGCCGGCATTGTCGATCTCCAGCATGAAGAACGGCACGGCCGAGGCGCCTTGCCGCTGCAGCGTGGTCAGCCGGTTGGCCGCCTGCTCGAAGGAAACGCCGAAGCGCGAGCGCAGCACGTCGATATCGTAGCGGGCACGAACGGCCGCCGCGTGGAAAGCCTGGTAAGGCATCATCAGCGCATGCGCCGCGTAGCGCCCGAGTTCGAACCGGGCGAGGCGGCGGGCCTCATCTGTGGACAGTTTCAACGCCTGGATCTCGCCGGCTATCGCGACGGTCATGCGGATCAGGCATGCCTCCATCGCCATTTCGCGTAACTGGTCGAACGGCGACAGGCGCTCGGACAGGAACAGGCGCTGCGAATGGCGATCGTAGCGGCGGCGCCAGTTCGGCATGGTGGCGACCGGCAGCACCTTGACGACGATGCCGTATTCGCGCTTCAGCCAGCCCTTCAGCGCAGCAGACAAATCATCGCCGGGATCGAGCACCGAAGTGAATGCTTCCGCCTCTTCCTCGATATGCGCAAAATGGTTCGGCCGACGCTCGAAAATCTCATGCACCTCGTCGATCGGCAGGCGGGCGCTGGAAAGCGCCGTCACCCGCCCCTCGCGCGCAAGAAGCTCGTTGAGATCGGACAGGCGCTCGGCCTGTTCGCGATAGGCACGGAACAGTTTTATCACGGCCGCGGAGGCATTGGGCGCGGCTTCGGCAAGCTCGATCAGTTCCTGGTCTCCCGGCAATTCGCCAGCCAGCAGCGGATCGGCAAACACTTCCCTCAAGGCCGCGACAGAGCCGCCCGCTTCGCCCTGCAGCTCATGCGGATCGACCTTGTAGACGGACGCCAGCTTCAGGATCAACTGCACCGTCAGCGGCCGCTGGTTGCGCTCGATCAGGTTGAGATAGGATGGCGAGATGCCCAGGCCTCCGGCCATTGCCGT
The DNA here is from genome assembly GCF_006442955.1 of Mesorhizobium sp. B1-1-1. NCBI lineage: Bacteria > Pseudomonadati > Pseudomonadota > Alphaproteobacteria > Hyphomicrobiales > Phyllobacteriaceae > Mesorhizobium > Mesorhizobium sp. B1-1-1. Next base: position 4,897 of record NZ_VFWW01000002.1, on the reverse strand, counting down.
CTGGGTCAGGCCCTTGGCGTTACGGATGCGGCGGATACGCGGCCCGGCAAATATCTTCTGGTCGGCCATACGGCTCCTTGACAGGAATTTACATTGCAGTCGCTGCTACGCTTCCATGCGACTTTTTACAATAATCACAAATTTACCTCGCCCGTCTGTCAAACACAATACAGATTTTCCCTTATTCAAGGCCTGATTCTTCGATTTGCATGGCTCTTTTCGCCTCGCACTGTAAATTCCGTCACATCCAAACGCGGCGAGGAATGCCGCCGAGCCGCAAAGAAACAATCCTCCGGAGTAGAGCATGACTGATTTTTACAACCTCGTCCCCTCGGCCCCCGAGGGCCGCTTCGATGGCATCGAACGTCCCTATTCGCCGGAGGATGTGACGCGACTGCGCGGCTCGGTGCAGATCCGCCAGAGCCTGGCGGAAATGGGCGCCAACCGGCTGTGGAAGCTCATCCACGAGGAGGACTTCGTCAACGCGCTCGGCGCCATGTCCGGCAACCAGGCCATGCAGCAGGTGCGCGCCGGGCTGAAGGCGATCTACCTGTCTGGCTGGCAGGTCGCCGCCGACGCCAACACCGCCTCGGCCATGTATCCGGACCAGTCGCTCTACCCGGCCAACGCTGCCCCCGAACTCGTCAAGCGCATCAACCGCACCTTGCAGCGCGCCGACCAGATCGAGACCTCCGAAGGCAAGGGGCTTTCGGTCGATACCTGGTTCGCACCTGTTGTCGCCGATGCCGAAGCCGGCTTCGGTGGGCCGCTCAACGCTTTCGAGATCATGAAGGCGTTCATCGAGGCAGGTGCCGCCGGCGTCCATTACGAGGATCAATTGGCGTCGGAAAAGAAGTGCGGCCATCTCGGCGGCAAGGTCCTGATCCCTACCGCGGCCCACATCCGCAACCTCAATGCCGCACGCCTGGCAGCCGACGTGATGGGCACGCCCACCCTGGTCGTGGCGCGCACGGACGCGGAAGCGGCGAAGCTGCTCACCTCCGACATCGACGAGCGCGACCAGCCCTTCGTCGACTACGACGCCGGCCGCACGGTGGAAGGCTTCTACCAGGTGAGGAACGGTATCGAGCCCTGCATCGCGCGCGCCGTCGCCTACGCTCCCCACGCCGACCTGATCTGGTGCGAAACCTCGAAGCCCGACCTGGCGCAGGCGAGGAGATTTGCCGAGGGCGTGCACAGGCATCACCCCGGCAAGCTGCTGGCCTATAATTGCTCGCCTTCGTTCAACTGGAAGAAGAACCTCGACGACGCCACGATCGCCAGGTTCCAGAAAGAGCTCGGCGCCATGGGCTACAAGTTCCAGTTCATCACGCTGGCCGGTTTCCACCAGCTCAATTACGGCATGTTCGAACTCGCCCGCGGCTACAAGGAGCGGCAGATGGCAGCCTATTCCGAGTTGCAGGAAGCCGAGTTCGCGGCGGAGGCCAACGGCTACACCGCGACCAAGCACCAGCGCGAGGTCGGCACCGGCTATTTCGATGCCGTGTCGATGGCGATCACCGGCGGACGGTCATCGACCACGGCCATGCATGAATCGACCGAGCACGCCCAGTTCAAACCGGCTGCGGAATAGCAAACCAGGGATCTCGGCAAACGCCCAAGGGCATACAGCAAGGAGAAGACCAATGGCATCGATAAGCCGCGTCAAGGAACGGGCCGAAGAGCAGTCGACCACGATGAGCATCGACCAGCAAGCGACGATCCGCATGCTGGCCAACGATCTGCACCGGCTCAACCAGTCGGTGATGAAGGCGGTGGAAGCTGGCGTCTCGGTCGAGCTGGTGCGCTCGGCACGACACCATGGCGGCGACGGCAATTGGGGGGACCTGTTGATCCCGGTCATCGTCACGCAGCAAAGCCATGGCTGATCGAAGATCGCGCAGGCCCGCCTCTCACCTGCGCCGTGTATGCGCAGGTGAATTTTATTTTCATGCAACCAAGGAATGGACAGAGCAGTACAGTACTGTTGCTTGAATTGACTGCTGCGGGAATGCTTTCCCCAGCTTTTTATTTCGGCTTGACAGGGACCGCGATCTCACGCCAATTGTCGCCTGATTTCAACTCTGCATTGAAATGGGACGAGTTTCTTGGCTGACTTGGGTGCCCAGTGAAGCGTGACGACGAAAGCGCGAAACATCCGAATCTGGTGACCCGCGATTCAGCCACGGAGACGATCCGCCAGACCTCGCAGGTGCTCGTTGTCGGCAAGTCCCCGATCAATCGGGTGGTGATTTCCAAGATCGTCGAGCGGTCCGGGCTCAAGCCGATCTCGGAATCACCCGAGATGGCGGCGAAGACCTTGCGCTTGCTGGTCCTGGCCGTGATTGTCCTGGACGGCGGCGCCGATAACAGGGACTGCGACACTCTGATGCCCGGCATCGAGATGTTGCGGCGGGCTTCGGGTAAATCGCTCCCTCCGGTGGTACTGCTTTCAACCAAGAACGGCACGCCGGAGAGCCTTGGCCTTTCAAACGTCGTCGACGCGGTGGTGGCCAAACCGATTACGCCCGAGCGCTTGCAGCCGGTGATTGATCGGCTGGTCAACCGCTGAAGGCGGCAAGCAAGCCTATCCGGCGAGGCTTTCAATCAGTTCGGGCAGTTGTCCGAGATCGGAGATCTGCCGGAAGCGCGGTTCGGCAATGGGCGCTTCGACATGTTCAAGCACCCAGGTCAATTCATGCGGCACATGAACGCCCCAGCCGCCGGCCTCGATGGCCGGCACCACATCGGACTTCAGCGAATTGCCGACCATCATGCTCCTGGCCGGGCCGTCGCCATGGCGACTGAAAACGCGCGCATAAGTAGCCGCGTTCTTGTCGCTGACGATCTCGATCGCGTCGAACAGATCGCCGAGGCCGGACCCGGCCAGCTTGCGTTCCTGGTCGAACAAATCACCCTTGGTGATCAGCACGAGGCGATAGGCGCCGGCGAGCCGTTCCACCGTCTCGCGCGCATGCGGCAAGACCTCGATCGGGTGGCTCAGCATCTCGCGGCCGGCGCCGAGGATCTCCGATATGACCGAAGCCGGGACGCGGGCTTGCGTGACCTCGATCGCCGTCTCGATCATCGACAGCGTGAAGCCCTTGATGCCGAAACCGTAGACGGCAAGATTGCGTCTCTCCGCCTCCAGCAGCCGTGCCGAGATATGTTCCTCTTCGCCGTGATCGGCAAGCATGGCGGCAAAGCGCTTCTCGGTCATGCGGAAGAACTGTTCGTTCTGCCACAGCGTATCGTCGGCATCGAAGCCTATGGTGGTCAGTTCGCCGGTCTTCTGCATCGACGCCTTCTCGTGTGTGAACGAGGCTGAACCTAATCTCGCAGCCGCGATTTTCAACCGCAACGGCCAATGCCGGCTGCTCCCCTTCCCTTCGGTCGCCGGGCACAGCTATACTCCTAAATCCGCAACCCAATCTGGTGAATGATGCCGCCTGCAAAAAAGGAAGTCCGTCCGTCGAACCGCGGAGGGCGCGCCCGCACGCCTGCCTTCGTGAAAAACCTGCGTGGTGTGAAGAACTGGAAGGAAGTCAGCGAATGGCTGGAATGGCGCGGCATCGAAGACATCGAATGCATTACACCTGACCAGGCCGGCGTTGCCCGCGGCAAGATGATGCCGTCAAAGAAATTCACCTCCAACACCTCGCTGGCGCTGCCTTCAGCCGTATTCATGACCACCATCTCAGGCGGCTATCCCGAAGACGGCAACGGCTTCCATTATCCGGAGGACGACGGCGACCTCAAGCTCATGCCGGACCTGTCGACGCTGACGGTGGTGCCTTGGGAGGAAGACCCGACGGCGGCCGTCATCTGCGACCTCGTCCACCAGGACGGCCGTTCGGTGGAATTCACGCCGCGCAACGTGTTGAAGCGTGTTCTGGCCGCCTATGACAGGCGCGGGCTGAAACCGGTGGTGGCGCCCGAGATCGAATTCTATCTGGTGCGCAAAAACCCGGATCCGGATTACCCGCTGACGCCGCCCGTCGGCCGTTCGGGGCGGGCGATCGGCGGCGGCGCCGGTTATTCGATCGCCGGCGTCAACGAGTTCGACGAGCTGATCGACGACATCTATCATTTTTCCGAAAGCCAGGGCCTGGAGATCGACACGCTCATCCATGAAGAGGGCGCCGGCCAGCTCGAGATCAATTTGCGCCACGGCGATCCCGTCGAACTCGCCGACCAGGTGTTCATGTTCAAGCGCACTATTCGCGAGGCGGCGCTGAAACACGAAATCTACGCCACCTTCATGGCCAAGCCGATCCAGGGTCAGCCGGGCTCCGCCATGCACATCCATCAGTCGATCATCGACAAGAAGACGGGCAAGAACATCTTCTCGGCCGAGGACGGCTCGGAAACCGAGGACTTCTTCCATTTCATCGGGGGCATGCAGAAGCATGTGCCGAACGCGCTGGTCATGTTTGCGCCCTACGTCAATTCCTACCGCCGGCTGACGCAGTCCGCCTCGGCTCCGGTCAACAACAAATGGGGCTACGATAATCGCACAACGGCATTCCGCGTGCCGCGCTCGGATCCGGCGGCGCGCCGCGTCGAAAACCGCATCCCCTCCTCCGACGCCAATCCCTATCTGGCAATGGCCGCTTCGCTCGCCTGCGGGCTGATCGGCATCACCAACAAGATCAAGGCCGAACCTCCGGTGCTGACCACCGCCAATGCCGACGAGATCGACCTGCCGCGCAGCCTGCTCGAAGCCGTCGACCTGTTCGAGGGCGACGAGGAACTCTGCGCGCTTTTGGGCAAGTCCTTCGCCGCGACCTATGCGGCGATCAAGCGGGCGGAATTCGAGACGTTCATGGAAGTGATCAGTCCTTGGGAGAGGGAGTATTTGTTGCTCAATGTGTAGGGGAGTAGGGGAGTAGGGGAG